>NZ_BAAAQK010000005.1:597051-966219 GCF_039531635.1 Pseudonocardia ailaonensis
CCGGCCGAGATGAACCTCAGGGCGATTCCGGGACCCCCGAAATCGCCCTGAGGTTCATCTCGGCGCGACGGCCCGGCCGCGCACCGGTCGCGAACCGCCCGCGGAGAGGCGCCGGCACCGCTAGCCTCGGGCCCGTGAGCGGACGGATCGTGCTGTTCGGCGCCACCGGGTACACCGGCGGGCGTGCCGCGGAGTCGATGGTGGGGCGGGGCCTCGCGCCGGTGCTGGCCGGCCGTGATCCCGACCGGCTGGGCGCGCTGGCCGGCAGGCTCGGGGGCCTGGAGACGGCCGCGGCGGACGTCACGGACGTCGCCTCGGTCCGGGCCCTGGTCGGCCCGGACGACGTGCTGGTCACCACGGTCGGCCCCTTCTCCCGGCTCGGCGGCGCGGCGCTGGCCGCGGTGCTCGACGCCGGCGCCACCTATCTCGACTCCACCGGCGAGGCACCCTTCCTGCGCGAGGTGTTCACGTTGCAGGGCCCCGCGGCGGAGCGGGCGGGCGCACGGCTGCTGCCGGCGTTCGGCAACGACTACGTCCCCGGCGTCCTGGCCGGAGCCCTCGCGCTGCGCGAGGCGGGGGAGGCGGCCGCGCGCGTCGACGTCGGCTACTTCGTGAGGGGACGCGGGCGGCTCTTCTCCCGGGGCACGCTCGACTCGGTCGTCGGCATGCTCGGCCTGCCCGCGTACGGCTTCCGGGACGGCGCCCTGCGCGACGAGCCGACCGCCGCCCGGCTGCGGACGTTCCTCGTCGACGGGAAGCCCCGCCCGGCCGTCACCATCGGGGGTCTGGAGCAGTTCGCGTTGCCGCGCTTCGCCCCCGGCCTGCGCACGGCCGACGCCTACCTCGGCTGGTTCGGCCCGGCCAGCCACGCGGTGCACGCCGGGAGCCGGCTGCCCGCGCCGCCGGCCGTCGTCGGCAAGGTCCTGGGGTCGGTGAGTGCGCCGGTGATCTCCCGGATCCCGCGCGACCCCTCACCGGAGGCGCTGGCCGGGGCGGTGTCGACCTTCGTCGGCGAGGCGTTCGACGCGGGCGGCACGCTGCTGCACCGCACGGTCCTCACCGCTCCCGAGCCCTACGCCATCACCGCGGACCTGCTGGCCTGGGGTGCCGGCCGGGCCCTGGAGCACGGGGTGACGGGCACGGGTGCGCTCGATCCGGTGTCGGCGTTCGGGCTGGACGTGCTGGTCGAGGGCGCCGCCACCGCCGGGATCGGGCCACGCTGAGCTTCCGGAGCACGAGCGGGATGCCGTGCACGCGCCGCCTCGGCGGGGCCGCGCGGCGCGGCCGAGGGCGGCGACGCTCCGTAGGGCCGCGAGCGGACGTGCGAGATCCATCGGGTGATCGTGGCAAAAGGTGACGGACGTCGCCGGGCGTGCGGTACCTCGCGGGCGCTAGTCTCCCGCGCGATGCGTGATCGGCCCCGTCGCCCTCCCGTCGATCCGCAGGTGATCGGCGCCCTTCGCATGCCCGATCGGATCGAGGGGCCGCTCGTCGCGCTGCTGAAGCGCCTCGCCGTCGCCCTCGGTGCGCTCTTCGCCGCCGCGCTGATCGTGTACATCGGGCGGGACGGGTACGTCGACAACAACGGCGAGGGCCCGATCTCGTTCAACGACGCCCTCTACTACGCCACGGTCTCGCTCTCCACCACCGGCTACGGCGACATCGTCCCGTTCACGGCCACGGCCCGGCTGCTCACCACGCTGGTGATCACGCCGCTGCGGCTGCTGTTCCTCATCGTGCTCGTCGGCACCACCGTCGAGCTGCTCACCGAACGCTCCCGGCAGTCGGTCCGGATCCAGCGCTGGAGGTCACGCGTGCGCGATCACACCGTCATCGTCGGGTACGGCACGAAGGGCCGCGCGGCGGTCGAGACCCTGCTCGGCGACGGGGTCGAGCCCGAGCGCATCGTCGTCGTCGACACGGACCGCACGCAGCTCGACGCCGCGTCCGCACTCGGTCTCGTCACGGTGACGGGAAATGCCACGCGGTCCGCGGTGCTGCGCATCGCCGGGGCCCACCAGGCCTCCGCGATCATCATCGCGACGAACCGCGACGACACCGCGGTCCTGGTCACCCTCACGGCCCGGGAGCTCGCGCCGAAGACGCGGATCGTCGCGGCGGTGCGGGAGTCCGAGAACGTGCACCTGCTCCGCCAGTCGGGCGCCGACTCGGTGATCGTGTCCGCCGAGACCGCGGGCCGACTGCTCGGTGTCGCGACCCGGACGCCGAGCGTCGTCGAGGTCGTCGAGGACCTGCTGACGCCCGATGCGGGGTTCGCGATCAGCGAGCGGCCCGTGGAGGCGGACGAGGTCGGCGGCTCGCCGCGGCACCTCGCGGACATCGTGCTGGGCGTGGTCCGCAACGAGAAGCTGCACCGGGTCGACGCCTCCGCGGTCGACGCCCTGGAGCGCGGCGACCGGCTGCTCTACGTCCGCAAGGCCTCCCCGCCCGACGAGGACTGATCCCGGGGGCACCCGTAGGGTCGCGGGTCGTGCGCCTGGCGACCTGGAACGTGAACTCCGCGAAGTCCCGCCTGCCTCGGCTGCTGCCGTGGCTCGACGAGCGGGCCCCGGACGTCGTCTGTCTGCAGGAGACCAAGCTCTCCGACGCCGACTGGGCGGCCGAGCTCGACGGCCCGATCGCCGAGCGCGGCTACGAGATCGCCCACCACGGCCAGGGCCGGTGGAACGGCGTCGCGCTGCTCTCCCGCGTCGGGCTGACGGACGTGGTGCGCGGGCTGCCGGACGAGCCCGAGTTCGACGGTTCCGTCGACGCCCGCGCGGTCACGGCCACCTGCGGCGGGCTGCGGGTCACGTCGGTCTACGTGCCCAACGGTCGCACCCCGGACGACCCGCACTACGGCTTCAAGCTGCGCTGGCTCGAGGCGCTGCGCCGCCAGGTCACAGGCGGCGACGCCGCGACCACCGTCGTCGCCGGCGACATGAACATCGCCCCGACGGACGCCGACGTGTGGGACCCGGCGGTGTTCGTCGACTCGACCCACGTGACCCCGCCGGAGCGGGAGGCGCTCGCGGCCCTGCAGGCGACCGGGCTGCAGGACGTCGTGCGCGACCGCTGGCCCACCGACCGGGTGTTCTCCTACTGGGACTACCGCGCCGGGCGTTTCCACAAGGACCTCGGCATGCGCATCGACCTGGTGCTCTGCGGGGCCGACCCGGCCGGGCGGGTCGAGGCGGCGTGGATCGACCGCAAGGCGCGCAAGGGATCCGGGCCCAGCGACCACGCGCCGGTGATCGTCGACCTCGACGACGCCCCGGACGGCGACATCGGCCCGGTGGTCCCCCCGCCCTCGACCCCGGCGAAGCTCCCGAACCGGACGTGATCCGGCCGGTCTACCCAGGCCGTCGCTACGCCAAACGGGTCACCGGCGCGGCGACCGGACGAACCACCCGATCGAGCTGCGTCCGGTTGCGCCCCTTGGTCTTCCACTGATACCCAGCGGCGTGACCAGCACTTCTCGTCGGGGGAACCTCATGAACTCGCGCATCCACCGTGCCGCCGCGGGCACCGTCCTCGCCGCGCTCGCCCTCACCGGCGCCGCAGCCTGCTCGTCGGGCGGGGACCAGCCGCCGGCCCTGCCGACCGGCAGCGTCGCGCCGCCGGCGACCGGTACCCCGGCTCCCGGCGCCACCGATGCGGCGCGCCAGGCCTTCGGACAGGCCAACCAGGGCGCGCTCGCGCTCGTCGCGCTCGGCGGGATCGGGAACGACAAGGGCGTCGGCGACCAGGTCAAGGGCCTGGCGCCGGACCTGAAGAGCCAGGGCCAGGCGCTGCTCGACCAGGTGAAGCAGGCCGCCACCGCCGCCGGGGTCACCCTCGGGGACCAGCTCGGCGCCCAGCAGCAGGCCGTCCTCGCGGACCTGCAGGCGCGCTCCGGTCAGCCCTTCGACGCCGCCTGGCTGCAGGCAGCGCAGACGGCGATGCAGCAGGCCCGGGACGCCGCGAACGCGATCCTGAACGACCCGAATGCCTCCGCGGACGCGAAGGCCGCCGCGCGCGACCTGCTCGCGAAGCTGGACGCCCTGGCGGGCAAGGTCTCCGCGGCCGCCTCCTCGGCGGGCGCCGCGACCCCCGGATCGGTGAACGCGGGCACGGGCGGCCAGGCGGCCTCGTCCGACGACGTCCTCCCGATCGTCCTCGCCGGCTCCGGCCTGGTCCTGCTGGGCGCCGCCGCGGGCGCGGGCGCCCGGGCCCGCCGCACCCGGGCCTAGGCACCACCCGTGCTGGTCCGCGCGCCGGGGCGGCGTCCCACCCGGGACGCCGCCCCCGCCCGCGCCCGCACACCCCCGCGGGCGGAGCCCGCCATGAGTGGAACCGGGAGCCCGGAACACACATCCGTGACGCCCGATCACCGGCCGGATCCCGTCCCGCCGGTCGATGACCCACCCGCGCCCCCGCGAGTCGGCACTTTCGGTAGGCCGAAACACACATCCACGACGGGCGAACCCGGGTCCGGAGACGTCCCGTCGGTCGACGAGCCGCTCCCGTCCCGCCGAGCCGGTGCGCGGGCGGAGCCCGCCAGGGGCGGAGCCGGGAGGCCGAGTCGCACCTCGGCGACGTCCCGGCCCTGGTGGGTCCTGCTCGCCGTCGCCGGCCTCGCGCTCCTGGTCACGGCGGGCCTGCTGGTCGCGACCCGGGAGCCCGCGGTCACCGCCGCGCCGATCGGGTCGGTGGCCACCGCCCGTCCCCACGAGTCGGGCGATCTCCGCCCCGGCGCCCCGGTCCGGGTTCCGTTCGCGGGGGCCGTCCCCGTCGGGCTGGAGCTGCCGGCGCGCGGAACGTCGGCCCCGGTCGTCCCCGTGACCACGGGTGCGGACGGCGACCTGGCCGTGCCCGATCCGCCGCAGACCGTCGGGTGGTGGGAACCGGGGGCGCTCGCCGGCTCCGGAGCCGGGACCGTGGTGATCGCCGGGCACGTGGACTCCCGGCTCGCCGGCGTCGGCATGCTCGCCGTGCTGCCGCAGCTCACGGTGGGGGAGCCGGTCGTGCTCCGGGCCGCGGACGGACGGCCGGTCGCCTACCGGGTCGTCGCCCGGCGGGAGTTCGTCAAGTCCGCCCTGCCCGCGGACACCTTCGCCCGGTCCGGCCCGCCGCGGCTCGTGCTGGTGACCTGCGGCGGCCGCTTCGATCCGGCCACCCGCTCCTACGAGGACAACATCGTCGTCTACGCAGAACCCGGATGACGGCGTGTCGTACCGTTGACGGCGTGACCGAAGCGCCCGAGTACGCAGCCGTCCGCACCGCCGCGCAGCGAGCCGCCGCGGCCGCCCCGGGTGTGCGCGCGGCCGGCGGCCCGGCGGTCGACGCGGCCCTGCGCACCGCCGCCGGCCTGCTGCGGGACAAGGCCCCCGAGCTCTTGGCGGCCAACGCCGCCGACGTCGAGGCGGCCACCGCCGCCGGCATGGCCGCGGGCCTGCTCGACCGGCTCCGGATCACCCCGGAACGCCTGGCGGACATGGCCACCCAGCTCGAGGTCCTCGCGGACACCCCCGAGCCCGCGGTCGAGAGCTTCGTCCGGAACCTGCCGAGCGGCGAGCGCGTGTTCGAGCGGCGGATCCCGGTCGGCGTGATCGGCGCGGTGTTCGAGGCGCGGCCGAACGTGACGATCGACGTCGCGTCCCAGGTCCTCAAGGCGCGCAGTGCCGCGGTGCTGCGGACCGGGGCGGCGGCCCTCGGCAGCGCGACCGCCCTGGTCGAGCACGTGATCGCGCCCGCGCTCACCGAGCACGCCATCCCCGCGGACGCCGTCCAGCTCGTCCCGCTGCCGGGGCACGCCGGCGCGGACGCGCTCGTCGGCCTCCCGGACCTGGTGCCGCTCGTCGTGGTGCGGGGCAGCGGCGAGGTCACCCGTCGGCTCTCCGCGCTCGGCGCGGCCGCCGGCACCCGGGTCCTCGCCCATGCCGACGGCGGCGGCGTGCTCTACCTGGACTCCTCCGCCGAGGAGGCCACGGTCGAACGGCTGGTGCACGACTCCACCGATCGGCTCGGCGTCTGCAACCGGCTCAACCTGCTGCTCATCGACCGTCCGGTGTACGACCGCCTGCTGCCCGTCGCCGAGAAGGTGCTGCGGGACCGCGGGATCACGCTCAGCCTGCCGCCGCACTCCCACGCGCTCGGCCACGAGTGGGCGCTGGACTCGGGTAACGAGGCGCACGTCACGGTCGCCCCGGTCGACGGCGCGGTCGACGCGGCCCTCACCGCGGCCCGCGAGACGTCCGGTTTGGCGGCGTGCGTGTGCGCGGCGGACGAGGTGGTGGCCCACCGCTTCATCGACGCCTACACCGGCACCGGCGTGTTCTGGAACAGCCCGACCCGGCTGCTCGACGGCTACAAGCTCCTCGGCCTGCCGGAGACGGGGATCAACGTCGACCACACCCCCGGCCCCCGGGGCCCGGTGACCTATCCGGACCTGGCGCTGCGCCAGTTCGTGGTGCTGCCCGCCGTGTGACGGTCCGCACACCGCGTCCTGCCTGTGGACAACTCGGGCCCGCGGCGTCGATCACCCGGCACGGTGGCGGGGCGCGGGGATAGGGTCGGTCCGTGTCGGCGATCCCCCTCCACAGAGCCACGCTCTCCAACGGCCTGCGCGTGCTCCTCGTGCCCGATCCGGCCACCCCGGTCGTGGGCGTGGCCGTCCACGTCGACGTCGGGTTCCGGTCCGAGCCCGAGGGGCGTACGGGCTTCGCGCACCTCTTCGAGCACCTGATGTTCCAGGGCAGCGAGAGCCTGCCCAAGCTGGAGCACTTCCGGCTGGTCCAGGGTGCCGGCGGGGTCTTCAACGGCTCCACCCACCAGGACTACACGGACTACTTCGAGGTCCTGCCCGGTGCCGCGCTCGAGCGCGCGCTGTTCCTGGAGGCGGACCGGCTGCGTGCCCCGCTGCTCACCGAGGAGAACCTGCGCAACCAGGTCGACGTGGTCAAGGAGGAGATCCGCCTCAACGTGCTGAACCGGCCGTACGGCGGCTTCCCCTGGATCCTGTTGCCCCCGGTGCTGTACGACACGTTCCCCAACGCGCACAACGGGTACGGGGACTTCTCCGAGCTGGAGCAGGCGACCCTGGACGACGCGGCGTCGTTCTTCGACACCTTCTACGCGCCGGGCAACGCGCTGCTGACCGTGCACGGGGACTTCGGCGCCCACGGGGTGGACGGGGTGCTCGCGCTCGTCGAGAAGCACTTCGGGGACATCCCCGCGCGGCCCACGCCGCCGCGGCCGTCGTTCGCCGAGCCCGTCCCGGGGAGCGAGCGGCGCCAGGCGGTGCCGGACGCGCACGCGCCCATGCCGGCGCTCGCCGTCGGCTACCGGGTGCCCGACCCGACCACGGAGCTCGACGCCTATCTCGGCCACGCGCTGCTGGCCTCGGTGCTGGGCGACGGCGAGGCGGCCCGCCTGCAGCGCCGGCTCGTGCACGTCGACGGCCTGGTCACGGACGTCGGGGCGAGCAACGGCCTGATGGGCGGCCCGCTCGACGCGCGGGACCCGGACACGTTCACGATCACCGCCGTGCACCCCGGGAGCGTCGACCCGGACCGGGTGCTCGGGGCGATCGACGAGGAGCTCGACAAGCTCGCCGCCGAGGGTCCGAGCGTCGAGGAGCTGGCCCGCCAGTCCGCGCGCTGGGCCGCCGCGCTGCACCACGAGGACGACAGGGTGATGTACCGGATGCTGGGGTTGGGCGCGCGCGAGCTGCTGTACGGCCGCGCCGAGATCGCGCAGGAGCTCACCGGGCGGATCGCGGCGATCACGCCGGAGCAGGTCCGCGCCTCGGCCGCCGCGCTGCGGGACCAGGGCCGCGCCGTGCTGCTCGTCGAGCCGGCGGCGGGAGCGGAGGCGTGAGCGCCCCGGTGACCCACCGCAGTGCCGAGGAGATCGGCCGCACGCCCGCCGGCCCGCGGGCGCTCCCCGACCTGGGTGAGACCCGCGAGGTCCCGCTGCCCGAGGTCGTCACCGAGACCCTGCCGAGCGGCCTACGGGTGCTCGTCGTGCGCCGCGCCGGCGTGCCGATGGTGGAGCTGCGGCTGCGGGTCCCGTTCGCGGCGCCCGGCGGCGTCGGGGACCCGGCGTTCACTGCCCGCGCCGAGCTGCTGGCGTCCGGGCTGTTCACCGGCACCACGCGGCACGACCGCGTCGGCCTCGACGACGCGCTGGCCGCCGTGGGCGCGGACGTCGGCGCGGGCGTCGACCCGGAACGGCTGCTGGTCCACGGCTCGGGCCTCGCGGAGGGGCTGCCGGAGGTCCTCGGCCTGCTCGGCGAGGTGCTCACCGGCGCCACCTATCCCGAGGCGGAGCTGCTCCGCGAGCGCGAGCGGCTCGTCGAGCGGATCGCGGTGGCCCGGGCCCAGCCCCGGACCGTCGCCCGGGAGGCATTGCAGCGCAGGCGGTTCGGCAGTCATCCGATCGCGCTGGAGATGCCCACCGGCGAGGCCGTCGCCGAGGCCCAGCCGGACGCGGTCCGCGCGCTGCACACCGCCGGTGTGGTGCCGACCGGATCCACGCTCGTCGTCGTCGGGGACCTGGATCCCGAGGCCGCGCTGGCCGCGGTGCAGGAGCGGCTCGGCGGCTGGAGCTCGGCGGGCACCGCGCGCGAGCTCGCCGCGCCGCCCACGCCTTCCGCCGGCCCGCTGGAGCTGGTGCACCGGCCCGGTTCGGTGCAGTCGCAGCTGCGGCTCACCGCCCCCGCCCTGCGCCGGGACGAGCCGGGCTACGCCGCCTTCCAGCTGGCCAACCTGGTCTTCGGCGGCTACTTCTCCTCGCGCTGGATGGAGAACGTCCGCGAGGACAAGGGCTACACCTACGGTGCGCACTCCGGCCCGGAGTTCGTCCCCGGCGGTGCCGTCCTCGGGGTGGAGACGGACGTGGCCAGCGACGTCACCGCCGCCGCCCTGCTCGAGACGCGCTACGAGCTCGGCCGGATGGTCGCGGTGCCGCCGACGCCGGAGGAGATCGACGCGGCCCGCCGCTACGCGATCGGCTCGCTGCTGATCTCGCTCGACAGCCAGGGCGGGCTGGCGTCCACGCTCGCCTCGCTCGACGCGGTGGGCCTGGACGTGGGCTGGTTGCGCGAGCGCCCGGTCCGGCTCGAGGCCGTGACCCCGGACGAGGTCGCGGAGGCCGCGCTGGAGTTCTTCGCGCCCGAGCGCTTCACCGGCGTGATCGTCGGGGACGCCGAGGTGGTGGGTCCGCGGCTGCGGGCGCTGGGAGGAATCGCATGACGTTCTCGCTGGTCGACCCGCCGGTCCTGTCGCGCAACACGGTGCTGCGGGACGAGCCGCTCCGGCTCGACACGGACCGGCAGAAGTCGGGCTGGTCCTCGGCGCAGGTCGTGGTGGTGGACGACAAGGGCGGCACGCCCGTCTCGTGGGAGGCGGCCCCCGCGGCGCGGTTCCGCGAGGGCGACGCGGCGGGCTGGGACGCGGCGGCGGGCTCCGGCGCCACCCTGCGCACCCGGCCGGCCGTCGAGCTCGCGCCCGCCCCGCCCGCGGAGGCCGTGCTGCTCGGCGAGGCCGAGGGCGTCGCCTACTGGGCGATGCGCGGCCGGCCGGACCTGGTGGCCGGGGACGACCCGTCGGAGTGGGCGGACCTGCGCGCGGTCGGCGCCGAGCTCGACGCGCTCGGTGCGGGGCTGCTCACCGGGGCCGTCGCGGCCCTGAACTGGCACGAGCGGGCGCAGTTCTGCGCCCGCGACGGCTCGCCCACCCGCCCGCACAACGCGGGCTGGGCGCGGCTGTGCGAGGCGGCGGGCCACGAGGAGTACCCGCGCACGGACCCGGCCGTCATCTGCCTGGTCCACGACGGGGCGGACCGCGTGCTGCTGGCCCGCCAGCCGATCTGGCCCCCGGGCCGGTACTCGGTGCTCGCCGGCTTCGTCGAGGCGGGGGAGTCCCTCGAGGCCTGCGTCGCGCGGGAGATCCACGAGGAGGTCGGCGTCGACGTCTCGGAGGTCACCTACCTGGGCAGCCAGGCGTGGCCCTTCCCCCGCTCGCTGATGCTGGGCTTCCACGCCCTGGCGGACCCGGAGCAGCCGCTGCGGCCGGCCGACGGGGAGATCGAGGAGGCCCGCTGGATCACCCGGGACGAGCTGAGGGCCGCGATGGAAGGCGGCGACCGGGCGGCCGCGCCGGAGCCGGGCGGCCGGCCCGTGCTGCTCCCGGGCCGGGTGTCGATCGCCCGGTCGATGCTGGAGTCCTGGGCCGTCGCGGGCTGACCGGGTGCGCACCGGCGCGAGTGCGCCGGTGCGTCTGCAGCGGTGGGCCCGCCGTGGTTCCGCGGTGGTGCCGTCCGGTGCCGTGAACCGGCGTGGTGCCGCGGTCAGGCCGCGATCTTGCGCTTGACCTCGGCGAAGCTCGGGTTGGTCGCCGTCGTCTCGTCCGGGAACAGCACGGTCGGGACGGTCTGGTTGCCGCCGTTGACGCCCTCCACGAACCGGGCCGCGTCCGCGTTCCGCTCGATGTCGATCTCGCGGTAGGAGATGCCCGCCTCGTCGAGCTGGAGCTTGAGGCGGCGGCAGAAGCCGCACCACGTGGTGGTGTACATCGTCAGGTCGGCCATGTCGTCCTCAACATCCGTGTCGCGTCCGCCGTTCCGGCCATCAGTGTGCGCTGGCTCACTCGGGCGGGGTGCGCGGGTTCTGTCGGTGGTGTTTGTCAGGATGGGGCCGTGACCGTCTCCCCACCCGTCCCGGATCTGCTCGACGAGGAGCAGCGCGCCGCCGTCACCGCGCCGCGCGGTCCGGTCTGCGTGCTGGCGGGCGCCGGCACGGGGAAGACGCGCACGATCACGCATCGCATCGCGCACCTCGTGGGGAACGGGCACGTCGCGCCCGGGCAGGTCCTCGCCGTCACGTTCACGGCGCGGGCGGCCGGAGAGCTGCGCACCCGGTTGCGGGCGCTCGATGCCGGTGGCGTCCAGGCCCGCACCTTCCACGCCGCCGCCCTGCGGCAGCTGCGCTACTTCTGGCCGCAGGTCGTCGGCGAGCGCCGGTGGCAGCTGCTCGAGGGCAAGCTGCGGCTCGTCGGGCAGGCCGCCGCGCGGGCCCGCGCGGGCACGGACTCGGACGCGCTGCGCGATCTCGCCACCGAGATCGAATGGGCCAAGTCGAGCCTGGTCACCCCCCAGAACTACGCGGCCGAGGCCGCTCGCCTGCGCCGCGACGTGCCCGGTCCGGCGGAGCAGGTCTCGCAGGTCTACGCGCTCTACGAGCAGCTCAAGAACGAGGCCGAGCTGCTCGACTTCGACGATCTGCTGCTCCACGTCGCCGCCGCGCTCGAGGAGCACCCGATGGTCGCGGAGGAGTTCCGGGAGCGGTACCGCTGCTTCGTGGTCGACGAGTACCAGGACGTCACGCCGCTGCAGCAGCGCGTGCTCGACGCCTGGGTCGGCGAGCGGGACGACCTGACCGTCGTCGGGGATGCGAACCAGACGATCTACACGTTCGCCGGCGCCTCCCCGCGCTACCTCCTGGACTTCGCGCGCCGCTTCCCCGAGGCCACGATCGTCCGGCTGACCAGGGACTACCGCTCCACCCCGCAGATCGTGTCCGCGGCCAACACGGTGATCGGCGCGGCGCGCGGACGGGTCGCCGGGAGCCGGCTGCGGCTCGTCGGGCAGCTGC
This sequence comes from Pseudonocardia ailaonensis, assembly GCF_039531635.1. NCBI lineage: Bacteria > Bacillati > Actinomycetota > Actinomycetes > Pseudonocardiales > Pseudonocardiaceae > Pseudonocardia > Pseudonocardia ailaonensis. Next base: position 608,687 of record NZ_BAAAQK010000005.1, read on the forward strand.
CGCCGGGGCCGGACCCGGACTTCGCCGAGCACGACGACGAGCCGGCCGAGGCCGCGGCCGTCGCGGCGAAGATCCGCCGGATGATCGCGGACGGCACCCCGCCGGCCGAGATCGCGGTCCTGTTCCGGATCAACGCACAGTCGGAGTCCTACGAGCAGGCGCTCACCGAGGCCGGGGTGCCGTACCAGGTCCGCGGCGGCGAGCGCTTCTTCACCCGGCCCGAGATCCGGCGGGCGATGGTCGCGCTGCGCACCGCGCGGCCGGTCCCCGCGGGGATGGACCTGGTCACCGCCGTCCGGAAGCTGCTCTCCACGGTCGGGCTCACGGACGAGCCCCCGGTCGGAGCCGTGATGCGCGCGCAGTGGGAGTCGCTGCTGGCGCTGGTCGGGCTCGCGGAGGAGCTCGCGGCGGTCGAGCCGGCCGCGGACCTGGCGCGCTTCTCCGCCGAGCTGGAGACCAGGGCGGACGCGTCGCACCCGCCGACCGTGCAGGGCGTCACCCTCGCGTCGCTGCACGCGGCGAAGGGCCTGGAGTGGGACGTCGTGTTCCTCGTCGGCCTGGTCGACGGCACCCTGCCGATCCAGCACGCCGAGGGGGACGAGGCGGCGATCGAGGAGGAGCGCCGGTTGCTCTACGTCGGGGTCACCCGGGCCCGGCGGGTGCTGCGGATGTCGTGGGCGCTGTCGCGGTCGTCGGGTCGGGGCCGGCAGCGGCGGCGCAGCCGGTTCCTCTACGGGCTGATCCCGGAGGACCACCCGACCTCCCGCGTGGCGCAGGGCGGGCAGCGTCGGCCGGGCGGGCCCAAGCCGCGCTGCCGGGTGTGCGGGGAGCCGCTGATCGGCACGACCGCGCTCAAGCTGCAGCGCTGCGGCGGCTGCCCGTCGGACGTCGATCCCGAGCTGCTCGACCGGCTCGAGGAGTGGCGGGGTGGAGTGGCGAAACGGCAGGGCGTCCCCTCCTACGTGATCTTCACGGACGCCACGCTCGCCGCCATCGCGGAGCAACGCCCGGCGGACCCGGCCGCGCTCGTCGGCATCCCGGGGATCGGCGCCCGCAAGCTCGACCGGTACGGCGCCGAGGTCCTCGCGCTCGTCGCCGAGGGCGGGGACTGAGCGGTCCCCGCACCGCCCGGGCGTGGGCGGAGACCAAAGTCCTTCTCGAATCAACGGATTAATTCTGTTGTGCGGCTCCGCGGGGGCCTTCTAGTCTCTTCACCACGGACGGAGCAACAGCCCGTCTGCCGACTTGAGCCCCAGAAGGAGGTGCGCCAGACATGGAGATCACCACGATCGCGACCGGGATGCCCGGATCCGTTCATGTCCGCGCCTTCGGCGTGCTCGGTTCCCCGTCCGCGCTCCTCCGCCCGCGTGGCGGTTGGCGCGCGATCGGCCACGGCAAGCAGGCGCGGTACGTGCCGGCCGGGGTCACGGTCGATGACAACTGGACAGGTGTGTCCGTTCCAGGACGACAGCTGTGTCGAGACAGGACATAGCCGCTCGCCAGGCAACCCGAACCAACGGGGGCCGCGGAACCCACACCAGGGTCCGCGGCCCCCGTTTTTGTGTCCATCCATCCCTACGACAACCCACCCACCACACCAGGAGGTAGTGCGGTGCTAGTCAGATCCACCCCGTGCGACGGCGGGACGATCACGACCGAGTACGCGGGCGGCGAACCCGCCCCGCAGCTCGGCGGACTGTTGCAGAACACCCCCGAGGCGGGACTCGACCTGCCGTGCCGGACGGACGACGCGGACCTGTGGTTCGCCGAGTCCCCGGCCGAGCTGGAGCGGGCGAAGACGCTCTGCGAGTCCTGCCCCATCCGGATCGAGTGCCTGGCGGGCGCCCTCTCGCGGGAGGAGCCCTGGGGCGTGTGGGGCGGCGAGATCTTCGAGAGAGGGATCGTCGTCCCGCGCAAGAGGCCGAGGGGCCGACCCTCCAAGGCCGACCTCGCCCGGGACCAGGCCTGGGCCGCCGCCCAGGAGAGGGCCCTGGCACTGGTGGCACAGCGGGCAGCAGCCCGCGAGTGCGCCTGATCCGCTCCACCCGCCGAGTCCCCTCCCCCGGGGAACCGCAGACCACCACAGGAGAAGTCCGATGACCACTCTCGAGATCCGCACCGACCGGGTCCGCACCGACCTGACCAGCACCGACCGGATCCGCACCGGCCGACCGACCGTGCTCGACGCGCAGGGGACCGCCATGTTGCTCATGAACGAAGCACTCGCCCGATCCCGACACCGAGAAGCGGAGGAGGTGGCGCGCGACCACCGCGTGGCGCGCCGCCTCGCCGCGGAACGGCGCTGGTCACGGCTGGCGGCCTACGCCGACCGGAGGGCGCGGCGCGCCCGCGGGACCGACTGACCCGACCCGGCCCGGCGCGTCCGATGTCCTCGCGCGACCCGAGTCGCGCGGCCCGGGCGCCGGTCCGGCGGTCCTGCAGCAGGGCCGCCGGATCGTGCCGCCGGCCCGCGGCGTCGCTCGACACCCCGCGGCCCACCACGCCAGTGGGCCGCCGCGTGTCACCGCCGCGGTACGAGAACGCCCGTCCCGGGAGCTACCGCCCGGGGCGGGCGTCGCCGTGTCCGGGCATCCACGGACGACGGCCCGACGGGTCCGCTCAGGCGCTCGCGAACAGCTCCGGTTGCCAGCGGCCCACGATCTCGCGCAGCGGGATGTCCGCCTCCAGCTGGCAGAGCACCCCCAACGTGCCGAGCGTCACACGGTGGACCAGGAGGTACTGCGGCGGCAGGTTGAGCGCCCGACCGGTGTCGAACTCCGGGCTGCGCAGGTCCCCGACGCGCTCGGCCTGGCGCTGCAGCCAGCGCCGGCTGAACGTGAACCGCTCCGTGCGCAGGGGCTCGGTGAACGGCGCGAGGTAGGCGAGGGCGTCCTCCGCGTTCACATCCGTCCCCGGGCGCAGGAAGCCCTCGTCCCGCAGCAACGCCATGAGGTCCGCCGGCCGGTTCTCCAATGCGTACTTCGTCATGATCGTCAACGGCCGCGGCAGGCCCTCGGGCAGCCGGGCGACCGCCCCGAAGTCCACGACCAGCATCCGGCCGTCGTCGAGGATCTGGAAGTTGCCCGGGTGCGGGTCCGAGTGCAGCAGGTGCACCCGGTACGGCGCCGAGTAGTGGAAGCCGGCGAGCAGCACCCCGGCGCGGTCCCGCTCCTCCTGCGTGCCCGCGCGGATCACGTCCGACAGCCGCCGCCCGGTGACCCATTCGCTGACCATGGCGCGGGGCGCGGACGCCACCACCTTGGGTACCCGGATCTCGGGATCGCCCTCGTAGACGGCGGCGAAGGCGCGCTGGTTGTCGGCCTCGTCGCGGTAGTCGAGCTCCTCGACCATCCGCTCGCGCAGCTCGGTGATCAGCGGTTTCACGTCCATGCCGGGGGCGAGCGGCTGCAGCAGCCTGCTCATCCGGGAGAGCTGGCGCAGGTCCGACAGGACGGCCTCTTCGGCCCCCGGGTACTGGACCTTGACCGCGACCTCGCGGCCGTCCCGCCACACGGCGTGGTGCACCTGGCCGATGCTCGCCGCGGCGGCCGGCGTCTCGTCGAACTCCCGGAACCGGGCGCGCCAGTTGCGGCCGAACTGCTCGGCCAGCATCCGGTCGACGTCCTTCGTGGGCATCGGCGGGGCGGCGGTCTGCAGCTTGGTCAGCGCCTCGCGGTACGGCTCGGCCAGCTCCTCGGGGACGGCGGCCTCGAACACGCTCAGCGCCTGCCCGAACTTCATGGCGCCGCCCTTGAGCTCGCCCAGGACGGCGAACAGCTGCTCCGCGCTCTTGGCCATCATCTGGGCCGAGATCTGGTCGCGGTCGCCCCCGGCGAGCCGCCGACCCCAGCCGGCCGCCGCCCGTCCGGCGACACCGAGCGGCAGGCTGGCCAGCTTGGCCGTGCGGGACGCGGTCCGGCGGGGGATGTCGGTCACCCCATGATTGTCTCCCGCCCCGGCCGCCCGGCGCACGTCGCATCCTGAGGACGGGCTGCGACCGGCATGTCCGCCGTGCCCGATCGGGGCGCGGGCACGGTGGCACCGCCGGCCGATCCGACCGGCCATCCCCCCGCCGCGGCCGCACGGGCGGCCACCTCGTGGACGCCGCAGTGACACCCGGGGTGCGCCGGCCACTCGCGGCGGCGGAGCGTTCCGCGGTAGGGATCCAGCTCCAGCGCGCCGCCCACCGTGGGCGGCGGCTCGCCCCCGGCCTCGCCGCCGTCGAGGGCCAGGAGGGCCTGCGCCGCACCGAGCGCCGCGGTGGCGGCGACGGCCTCGGGATCGGCCGAGCCGCTGCGCCCGGCGAGCTGCGCCGCCAGCACCGGCCACCGGTCGTCCAGCTCCGCGCGGCCCCGCTCCACGCAGCGCAGGCACGGGCTCCGGCGCACCAGGACCAGCGGCCCGACGACCCCGGTGCCCTCGCGCACCATCACGCTGAGATGGTCGATCCCCTCGCCCAGCAGCTCGTCGAGCACCTCCGGCTCGGGAGCCACGGCGTCCGTGAGCACCACGAGATCCGGCCGGCGGCCGGGTGGCGCCACCGATCCCCGGGTGTCCGCGCCGATCCGGGCGACGGCCCCGGCGGCCGCCTCCGCCCGCGGCCGGCCGACGTCCGCCGCGAGATAGCCGCAGCCCACGTCCGCGCCCGTCACCTCGCCCCGGGCGCGGACGTGCACCGCACCGACCCCGGCGCGAGCGAGCGCGACCGCGACCCCGGCGGCGAGCGGACCGTCGCCCCGCACCTCGACCAGCGCGGTGGCGCGGCGGAGCTCACGTCGCTCCGCGCACCCGGGATCGACCAGGGCGCCCGCGGCGACCAGCTCCTCGAGCAACGAGTTCACCGTGGCGACGGGCGCGCCGCGCGCCACCGCCTCGGCCATCCAGTCGAGCGTGACGGCGGGCGCGACGAGCCGCTCGAGCAGCCCGACCAGCGGAGGTGGGAGGTCCTCGGCCACCGGCGCGGCGGTGGGGGCGAGGCCGAACTGGCGGGCCGTGCCGCCGCGGTCGAGCAGCGGTCGGTGCGGGGCGAGGACGATCCTGGCCGGGACGGGGAGCGAGGTCACGTGAGCGAGCATGGAGGTCCGCGAGCGATCACGCGAACGGCCATCCACAGGCATCCCGAAGTTGTCCACAGGTGCCTGGAACTGGGGACAGGTCGGGCCCCGGACGGTCCGCCCGTCCCACCGGACGCCGCCGGGGCCTAGGGTGGGACCCATGGCGAGCCCCGCGGTCGTCGAGGTCAGAAGGAGTGACCGGCGGCGCCGGATGGTCAGTGCGCGGCGTGAGGGTGACACGGTGATCGTGTTCATCCCGGGCTGGATGAGCGAGGCCGAGGAACGGCGCTGGGTCGACGAGATGGTCAGCAGGCTGGAACGGAGCGAGGCGAAACGGCGTTCGCCGGGAAGGCACGGGAACGAGGCGCTCCTCGCCCGCTGCATCGAGCTCTCCACGAAGTATCTCGGCGGACGGGCCGAGCCGGCCTCCGTGCGCTGGGTGCCGCCGATGCGCACGCGGTGGGCGTCGTGCACGCCCGAGGACCGCACGATCCGGATCAGCGAGCGGCTCCGCGAGGCACCGGGCTGGGTCGTGGACTACGTGCTGGTCCACGAGCTGGCGCACCTGCTCGCGCCGGGCCACGACGCGCGGTTCTGGTCGCTGGTGCGGGCGTATCCGCGTACCGAGCGCGCCATCGGCTACCTCGAGGGGCTGTCCGCCGCGGCCGGGCTGGGCCTGGTCGGCACGGACGGCGAGGAGCTCCCCTCCTCCACGGACGAGCCGGACGAGGACGCCGCTGCCGGCTGACCCGCCTGCTCGGGCAGTGGCGGGCGCGGCCGGAGCGTCCCCGAAGGGTCGGTCGCACAGGAGAACGGCGCCCCGCACACCTGCTCTGACAGGTGTGCGGGGCGCCGGACCGTTGTGCGAGCGGCCGTCAGGCCGTGGGGGCGTCGCCGGGCTCGTCGCCCTTGTCGTCGCCCTTGTCGTCGGGCTCCTCGGAGGAGTCCGACGCCTCGGTGCTCTCCGCGGCCGCCGCCTCGGCGGCCTCCGCGGCGAACTGCTTCTCCAGCTCCGCGATCGGGTCGTCGAGGTCGCGCCGGTTCACGAAGCCCGCCGGGTCGTCGAGGTCGTCGCTGAGCGGGAGCAGGTCCGGGTGCGCCCAGAGCGCGTCCCGGCCCTCGATCCCGCGCTCCTGCTCGAGCAGCTTCCACAGCTCGGCGGCGGCGCGCAGCTTGCGGGGCCGCAGCTCCAGCCCGACGATCGAGGCGAACGCCTGCTCGGCCGGCCCGCCGGAGGCCCGGCGGCGGCGCAGCGTCTCGCGCAGCGCACCGGCCCCGGGCAGCCGTTCGCCGACGGCCTCGGCCACGACCGCGTCCACCCAACCCTCGATCAGGGCGAGCAGGGTCTCCAGCCGGGCCAGCGCCGCCTTCTGCTCGGGTGTGGTCTGCGGCTCGAACATGCCGGACTGCATGGCTTCCTGGATCGACTCCGGGTTGCTCGGGTCGATCTGGCGGGCCATGTCCTCGATCCGCGAGGTGTCCACGGTGATGCCGCGGGCGTAGTCCTCGACCGCGCCGAGCAGCCGTTCCCGCAGCCACGGGACGTGCGCGAACAGCCGCTGGTGGGCGGCCTCGCGGGCGGCGAGGAAGATCATGACCTCGCTGGCCGGGCGGTCCAGGCCCGCGGTGAACTTCTCGACGGCCTCGGGCAGCAGTGCCGCCGTGCGGTCCGGTCCGACCGGGAAACCCATCTCCGACGACGTCAGCACCTCGGCGGCGAGCTGGCCGAGACCGCTGCCCAGCTGGCTGCCGAAGGCGAGCCCGCCCATCTGGCCGATCATGGCGAGCATCGGACCGGCCGCGCTCCGGACCTCCTCGGGCAGCCCGTCCACCCACGCCCCGGACACGCGCCGCGCGACCGGGTCGCACAGCCGCTTCCAGGTGGGCATGCTGGCCTTCACCCAGTCCGTGGGCGTCCAGGCCTTGTACTCGGTGGCGCCGGAGGGGAACTCGGTCGCCGGGTCGAGCCACAGCTCGGCGAGCTTGAGCGCGTCCGCCACCGCGGTGCGCTGCGCCTCGGTGAGCGACGACGTCTTCTGCGCGAGCTGCTGGGTCGCCATCTGCGCGGCGAGGTCGTAGTTGACCGGACCGTCGCCGGGCCCGGCCTGACCGGCGCTCGACAGCATCTGGCCGAGCTGGCTGAGCATCTGGCCGAGCTGCCCGACGTCGAAACCGCCGGGGCCACCTGCGCCGCCGGGCATGCCGGGCATCCCCGGGATGCCGGGGAACTGGCCTCCGCCGGGCAGGTTGCCGAAGCCGAAGGGGTCCTGCGGACCCTCGCCCCCCGGCTTGTCGCGGTCCCGGTCGCGGTCCGGGTCACGGTCTTGGGGGCCGAAGCCGAACGGGACGTCACTCATACCGACCACGGTACGCGGACCGAACGGGCCGCGGCGTAGGTTCGCTCTCCGTGAGCCGCCGGACGTCGACGCTGGTCGCCGCTGTGCTCCTGGTGATCGTGGTGGTGGGCGTCGGGACGATCGTCCGCGTGCCCTTCGTCGCGCTGGGGCCCGGGCCGACCGAGGACACCCTGGGTGTCGTCAAGGGGACGCAGGTCGTCGCCGTCGACGGCCTCCCCACCTACCCCACCTCGGGGCACCTGAACATGACCACGGTCTCGGTCAGCGACGGGCTGACCGGGTTGCAGGCGCTCGGGTTCTGGCTCGCGCCGGACCGCGCGGTCGTGCCGCGGGACACCGTCTACCCGCCGGGGCTGTCGAACGACCAGGTCGACCAGCAGAACGCCGCCGAGTTCAGCGCGTCGGAGACCAACGCCGCGCTCGCCGCGCTCCAGCAGCTCAGGCTGCCCACGCGGGCGACCGTGGCCGACATCGTCCCGGGCTCGGCGGCCGAAGGGCACCTGCAGGCGGGCGATGACATCGTGGCCGTGCGCGGCACCCCGGTCAGCACCCCGCAGCAGGTGTCCGACGCGCTGAACGGCACCACGCCGGGGCAGACCGTCGTCGTCACCTACCGGCGGGCCGGTGTGCAGGCGGACGTGTCGATCGTGCTCGGGGCGAGCCAGGACCAGAAGAAGGGGATGCTCGGCATCCAGCCGGGCGTCGAGCCCATCACGGGCGACATCACGATCAGCTTGGGGGACATCGGCGGGCCGTCGGCCGGGCTGATGTTCGCGCTCGCCGTCGTCGACAAGCTGACGCCCGGTGAGCTCAACGGCGGGAAGTTCGTCGCCGGGACCGGCACGATCGACGCCTCCGGGACCGTCGGCCCGATCGGCGGCATCCCCTTCAAGATGCGCGCGGCGCACGACGCCGGGGCCGTCACCTTCCTGGTGCCGGACGCCAACTGCACCGAGGCCGCGGCGAACGCGCCGGACGGCCTGCGCCTCGTCCGGGTGACCACGCTGTCGTCGGCCGTCTCGGCGCTCGACACTCTCAACGCCGGGGGATCCCCGCCCTCCTGCTCCTGACCTGCGATGCCGACTTGTCGGTGCGTCCGGGTACGGTGCCCCCACAACGGGCGATCCGGACGAATCACCGGCGCACACCGTGCACACGGGAACTCCACACCCCGTCCGTAGAGTTGTCCCACCAGACCCGACCCTGGAGGAGTACACGTGGCCATGCGGCCCCCGGCGGGGGCACCGTCGTTGTCCCGCCGAACACGGATCCTCTTGATCGCGGCCGCGGTCCTGGTCGTCGTGCTGCTGGGCGGGTCCCGGCTGGTCGACTTCTACGTGGACTGGGCGTGGTTCGGGGAGGTCGGCTTCCGCGGCGTGCTCGGCACGGTCCTCGTCACGCGGATCGTCCAGTTCGTCGCCGGCGCGATCCTGCTCGGCGGCATGATCTGGCTCACGCTCTGGCTGGCCTACCGGTTCCGGCCGGTGTTCGTGCCGGTCAACGGGCCGGAGGACCCGATCGCCCGGTACCGCACGGTGATCATCGCGCGGCCGAAGCTCTTCGGCATCGGGCTGCCGGTGATCGTCGGGATCATCGCGGGCCTGGCGGCGCAGGGCAGCTGGCAGACGACCCAGATGTTCCTCAACCGCACGCCCTTCGGCCAGACGGACCCCGAGTTCGGCAACGACATCGGCTTCTACGCCTTCACGCTGCCGTTCATCCGCGCGGTCCTGGACTGGCTGTTCGTCGCGGTGGCCGTGAGCTTCGTGGTCGCGCTCGTCGCGCACTACCTGTTCGGCGGCATCCGGCTCTCGGGCCGCTCGGGGCAGGTCTCCGCGGCCGCCCGCGCCCACCTCGCGATCCTCGCCGGGGTGTTCGTGCTGCTCAAGGCGGTCGCGTACTACCTGGACCGCTACGAGCTGCTGTTCTCCGACCGCAACCCGAACTTCAACGGCGCCACGTACACGGACCTCAACGCCGTGATGCCCGCGAAGCTGATCCTGCTGGTCATCTCCATCATCTGCGCCGCGGCCTTCTTCGCCGCGGTCTTCCGGCGCAACCTGCAGCTGCCCGGCATCGCCGTGGTCCTGCTGGTGCTGTCCTCCATCCTGGTCGGGGCGGCCTGGCCTGCGGTGCTGCAGCAGTTCGTCGTCGCCCCGAACGCGAACGTGCGTGAGGCGCCGTCGATCGAGCGCAACATCGCGGCCACCCGCGCGGCCTTCGGGCTCACGGACGACAAGGTGACCGTCGAGCCCTACAGCGGCACCTCCACGGCCACGTCCGCGCAGGTCCGCGGGGACACCGCGACGATCCCGAACATCCGGCTGCTCGACCCGGCGAAGCTCACCAAGACCTTCACGCAGCTCCAGCAGCGGCGGAACTTCTACGGCTTCCCGGACAAGCTGGACATCGACCGCTACACGGTGGGCGGGCAGAAGCAGGACTACGTCGTCGCGGCCCGCGAGCTCGACTCGAGCGCGCTCGTCGGCAACCAGCAGGACTGGATCAACAAGCACCTCGTCTACACCCACGGCAACGGCTTCGTCGCCGCGCCGGCCAACCAGATCAACGCGGCGCTGGAGGACACCGGCGGCCAGGGCGGCCTGCCGAAGTTCACCGTCAGCGACACCACGACGGAGGGCCTCATCCCGGTCACCCAGCCGCGCATCTACTACGGCGAGCTGATCACGGACTACTCGATCGTCGGCGCCCAGCAGGGCGACCCGGCCCGCGAGTACGACACGGACAGCCAGCAGTACACCTACACCGGCAAGGGCGGCGTCTCGCTGGGGAACCTGTTCAACAAGCTGGTCTACTCGCTGTACTACGGCGAGCGGAACATCCTGTTCAACAGCTCTATCAACGACAGCTCCAAGATCATCTACAACCGGGACCCGCGGGACCGCGTGGAGAAGGTCGCCCCGTGGCTGACGGTGGACAACGACCCGTACCCGGCCGTGGTCGACGGCAAGATCCAGTGGATCGTCGACGGCTACACGACGCTGAAGAACTACCCGTACGCCCAGCAGGTCCCGCTCGGTGACACGACGGCGGACAGCCAGCTCGGCCTGCAGGGCCAGCGGCTGCCGAACGACACCATCAGCTACCTGCGCAACTCGGTGAAGGCGACCGTCGACGCGTACGACGGCACCGTCACGCTCTACGCGTTCGACCCGACTGACCCGGTCCTGCAGACCTGGGAGAAGGCCTTCCCGGGCACGGTCAAGCCGGAGTCGGACATCTCGCCGGCCCTGCGGGACCACTTCCGCTACCCGGAGGACCAGTTCAAGGTCCAGCGTGAGCTGCTCACCCGCTACCACGTGGACAACCCCGGCGAGTTCTTCTCGACGGTGTCCTTCTGGGACGTCCCGTCCGACCCGACGGTGCAGGGCAACACGGGCGCGTCGCAGGACGCCCAGCCGCCCTACTACCTGCTCACCGGGCTGCCCGGGCAGAACGGCGCGTCGTTCCAGCTGACGAGTGCGCTCGTGAGCCTGAGACGTCAGTTCATGGCGGCGTACATGACGGCGAGCTCCGAACCGGACTCCTACGGGAAGATCACGGTCCTGCAGCTACCCGCGGACACGCAGACACTCGGGCCGCAACAGGTCCAGGCGCAGTTCCTGGGCTCGCCCGAAGTGTCCTCCGAGCTCAACCTGCTGAGACAGAACCAGACCACAATCGACTACGGGAACCTGCTCACGCTGCCCGTGGCCGGTGGGCTGCTGTACGTCGAACCCGTGTACATCGAGAGAGCCGGGCAGGACTCCTCGTACCCGCAGCTCGCGAGGGTCCTGGTGAGCTTCGGCGGCCGGGTCGGCTACGACGCGAACCTCGCGACGGCGCTCGACCAGGTCTTCGGTGCGGGTGCCGGTGCCGGGGTGACCCCACCGAACCCGAGCGGCGGGGGATCCCCGCCGCCGACGACCCCGACGACGACCCCGGGCGCGGGCACCAGCCCGGCACTGGCGGCGGCGGCGAACGACATCTCGTCGGCGCTGGCGCAGCTGAAGGCGGCCCAGCAGTCCGGTGACTTCGGGGCCCAGGGGCAGGCTCTCGCGGCGCTCGACAGCGCGGTGAAGAAGTTCCAGGCCGCCCAGAGCGCCCCCGCGACCACCACCCCGGCGGCACCGCCCGCCCAGGGCGGCGGCTGAGCGACACACCGGCCGATGCCCGGCCTCCCTCGCGGAGGCCGGGCATCGGCCGTTCCGGGGGAGTGTGAGCGGAGCCACGAGATCGTTTCTCGACGCGCTGACCGGCCGAAAGTCGAGCGGGCGCCGGATCGGTGCAGGTCACGGGCCTGATTCCCGGAACCGACCCCCCGTGCACGCCCCGTTTTCGAGCGTGTAATCTTCCAATCACAACAGCAACACAGCAGTGCGAAGCCCGGAAGGGCGGAACACAACGGCGCGGGGTGGAGCAGCTCGGTAGCTCGCTGGGCTCATAACCCAGAGGTCGTAGGTTCGAATCCTACCCCCGCTACAAAGGTCAGAAGGCCCCCGGACTCGTCCGGGGTCCTTCTGCGTTGGGTGCGTGCCCGGATCCGTGACCAGCGGGCTCTGTCCGGTCGACAATAACTTGACGACCAGTTAGTTTGACGGTCGGTCTTACTTCGTTCTGCCGGGATGCCGTGTGGGTCCGCGTTCCTCGACCTCGATCGCAGCGACGCGCGCTCACGCCAGCGACGGAAACCAGGTGTCGTCATGCCTCTTGCCCTGACCGATGATCATCGCCTGCTGGCCGAGACGGCCGCGGACCTCCTCGCCAGGAGGCAGTCCCGCGGTGCCGCCCGCGCCCTCCTCGACGCGCCGGACGAGCACCTCCCGCCGTTCTGGGACGAGCTCGCCGGGCTGGGCTGGCTCGGGCTGCATCTCCCCGAGGAGCACGGCGGATCCGGCTTCGGCATCGAGGAACTGGTGGTGCTGGTCGAGCAGCTCGGACGTGCCATCGCCCCCGGGCCGTTCGTCCCGACCGTGATCGCCGGGGCGGTGCTCTCGGCCGCGGGCGACGAGGACGTCGTCCCCGTCGTCAGGGAGCTGGCCGAGGGCTCACGCACGGCCGCAATCGGATTCGGCGGGCGGGTCACGCTCCGTGAAGGCCGGGCGTCGGGCGTGGTGGAGGCGGCGCTGGGTGCCGGCATCGCCGATCTGCTCCTGGTGCCGGCGGGGCCGGACGTTCTGCTGCTGAGGACGGATGCCGACGGCGTCGTGCTCGACAGACTGCCCAATCTCGACCCCACCCGTCGCAGCGCGCGGGTGGTGCTGTCCGATGCTTCCGCGACGGTGCTGCCGGGTGCGGCCGCACTGCTGCGCGACATCACCCGCATCGTCCTGTCGGCCGAAGCCGTGGGCATCGCCCACGAGTGCACCCGGCTCGCTGCCGACTACGCCACGGTCCGCCAGCAGTTCGGCCGGCCCATCGGCACCTTCCAGGCCGTGAAGCATCACTGCGCCGACATGATCGTCGCCGCGGAGCTGGCGACCGCCGCGGTCTGGGACGCCGCCCGGGCGACCCGCGCCGGGGTCGACGAGCGGGCACTCGCGGCCGCCGTTGCGGCCACCCTCGCCGGACCGGCGGCAGACCTGTGCGCCGGCCTCGACATCCAGGTGCACGGCGGGATCGGCTTCACCTGGGAGCACGACGCCCACCTCTACTATCGGCGCGCCGTCGTGCTGCACGGGCTGCTCGACGGCGCAGGTCCGGACGCAACCGAGCTGACCCGCGCGGGGGTGCGGCGCTCGATCGACCTCGACCTACCGCCCGAGGCCGAGACGTTCCGCGAGCAGGTGCGTGCCTTCGCCACGCAGGTCGAAGGCACCCACGGCAGCGCGCTCCGCGAGGCGCTGATCGACAGCGGCTACGTCGTGCCGCACTGGCCGCGGCCCTGGGGGCGCGACGCGGGCGCGGTCGAGCAACTGGTGATCGAGCAGGAGTTCGCGGCAGCGGGTATCGAGCGGCCGGCCTTCAGCATCACCGGGTGGGTGATCCTCACGCTGATCCAGCACGCGACCCCGGAGCAGGTCGACCGGTGGGTGCGGAGCGCCCTCACCGGGGAGGTGATCTGGTGCCAGCTGTTCAGCGAGCCCGGCGCCGGGTCGGACGCGGCGGGGATCACGACCCGCGGCGTCCGGGTCGAGGGCGGCTGGCGCGTGACCGGGCAGAAGGTGTGGACGAGCGGCGCCCACGTCGCGGGGTGGGGACTGGCCACGGTGCGCACCGATCCCACCGTGCCGAAGCACAAGGGCATCACCACGATGGTCATCGACATGCACGCGCCCGGGGTCGATGTACGGCCGCTGCGGCAGATGAACGGCGGCTCGGAGTTCAACGAGGTGTTCCTGGACGACGTGTTCGTCCCGGACGCCGACGTGGTCGGGGCCGTCCACAACGGCTGGAAGGTCGCCAGGGCGACCCTGGGCAACGAGAGCGTCAGCCTCGGCGGGGGTCAGGGTGGCCAGCTGGTGCTGTCCGGCGAGGACGTCGTCGCCTCCTTCGACCGGCACGATCGGAAGCTGCCCGGTGGTGCCCAGCGGATCGGCGAGTACGTGGCGCGGCAGCGGGCTGCCGTCCTGCTCAACCTGCGCAGCGCCCACCGTGCGGTCGCCGGCGGCGGTCCCGGACCCGAGGGCTTCGTGTCGAAGCTGGTCTACTCCGAGCTGGCCCGGACCGCGACCGAGCTCCAGCAGGCCATGATCGGGCCTTCCGTCGCGCTGCTGGACGACGACACCAGGCTGGCCTTCCTGGAGATACTGTGGCACCGCGGCATGTCCATCGCCGGTGGGACGTCGGAGATCAAGCGCAACCAGATCGGCGAGCGCATCCTCGGCCTGCCACGCGATCCCCTGATCAGCTGACCGGGCCCCCAGGGGCCGGTCCGCACCGGGACGGGGATCGGCAGGCGAGCAGCGGCAGCCACCCTCCGCTCCCGGTCGTCGGGATCACGGCGTTCCCTGCCCGCGCGGGGGAGTGTCCACAGCAGATCGCGGCGTCCCCGACCCGACCGCAGGAGCGCGCCGTGTCCGTGATGTCGGGTCTGGATGCCGCTGTCCGCGACTGGCAGACTTCGTACGCGGATGCGGCGTCCGCCGCCGGGAGCGGGAGGGTCATGTCCCCGGATCGGCCCGCGAGCCCGTTGCTCACCGTGAAGCAGATGATCCCGCCGGTCCGCGCGGGTGCCGTGCCCCGCGACCGGCTGGTGGACCTGCTCCGGGGGTCCCCGACGCCGTTCACGGTGGTGGTGGCCCCGGCCGGCTGGGGCAAGACGAGCCTGCTCAGCTCCTGGGCGGCGGACTCCGCGGAGCACACCAGGGTCGCGTGGGTCTCGCTCGACGCGGGCGACGACGAGCCGACCCGGTTCTGGAGCTATGTGCTCACCGCGCTGCGCCGGGCCGGCGACGAGATCGGCCCCGCCGCGCTGGACGCCCTGGCCGCGCCCGGGGTCGGCCCCCTCGACCTGGCGCTGCCGATCCTGCTCAACGAGCTGGCGGGCGCCTCCGCGTCGTACGTCCTGGTGCTCGACGACTACCACGTCCTCACCGATCCGCGGATCCACGAGGGCGTCGAGTTCCTCGTGTCGTACCTGCCGTCGTCGGCCCGCGTGGTCGTGGCCGGGCGGTCGGATCCGCCGTTGCCGCTCGCCCGGATGCGGGCCCGCGGTGAGCTGACCGAGGTGCGCGCCGCCGATCTCCGGTTCACCTTCGACGAGGCGGCCGCCCTGGTCTCGGCCGTGTCGGGGACCGTCCTGGATCGGGAGGGCGCCGCGGGGGTGTGGGAGCGGACCGAGGGATGGGCGGCCGGACTGCAGCTGGCGGGCCTGGCGCTGCGGGCCGATCCCGCGCGGCCGCGGGTGCGCGGCGACGACCGGCACCTGCTGGACTACTTCACCGCCGAGGTGCTCCCGGCCCTCGCGCCCGAGCAGCGGGACCTGCTCCGCCGGGCCGCACCGCTCGAGCGGCTCTCCGGCGCCCTCTGCGACGCCGCGCTCGGGGTGAGCGGTTCGGCCGGCGTGCTCGACGCCCTGGACCGGGCCGACCTGTTCGTCGTGTCGCTGGACGCCGAGCGCACCTGGTACCGCTGCCACCATCTCCTGCGCGACGTGCTGCGGGGCTCCGATCCCGATCCGGTGCGGGACCGGGAGGTCCTGTGCCGCGCCGCGGCCTGGTTCTCCGAGCACGACCGGATCGACGACGCGGTCCGTCACCTCCTCGGCGCGGGCGACACCGCGGCCGCCGCCGCGCTGCTGGAGGCGTCGGAGGCCTGGTTCTGGGCGAACGGCTCGGCGGCCACCTACCTGATGCTCGGCGAGGAGGTGCCGGATCCCCTGGTCGGCCCGCAGCTGGCCCTCTCGCTGGCCTACGCGGCCGCGATCGGCGGGCGCCCCGACCGGGTCGTCCCCTGGCCCGACATCGGCGACGCGCGGATCGCCCCGGACTCCGTGGTCAAGGGCTGGCGCAGCGCCCGTGCCGCCGCCGTGGTCATGCGGGCGACGCTCGGGGTCCCGGACTCCGAGCCGGCCCGCGCGGTCGCGCTGGCGCAGGAGGCGCTCGACCTGGAGGCCGCGGTCGGCAACCCCGGCCACCGCACGGGCCTGGCCGCGCTGGGCAGCGCCCTCGCCCGGGACGCCCGGTTCGACGAGGCGGCCGGCATGCTCCGCGACTCGTGGCGGCAGCGTGACCGCGGCGAGTGGTCGACCGGGGTGTCGCTGGATCTCGCCGGCCGCCTCGGGCTGTGCCTGCTGGAGCTGGGGCAGGACGCCGAAGCGGGCGACCTGCTGGGGGAGGCCGCGCCGCTGGCCGACGAGGTCGAGCGGGCCTGGGGTGCCGCGGCGGCACCGGTGGTGGCCACGGTCCGGGTCGTCGAGGGACGGCACCGGTACCGGGAGGGCGACGCCACCGGCGCCCGGGACCTGCTGGCCCGGGCGGTGACCCTGTCCGAGGTGGGCGGCCGGGCGTCGGCGCTGGTCCTGGCGCTCGTGTTCCTCGCCGACGCCGAGCTCGCCTGCGGCGACCGGGCCGCCGCCGGCGCGGCCCTGGCCCGGGCCCGCGAGGTGGCCGACGAGGAGCCCACCGTCCCGTTCGTGGTGGAGCGGCTCGGGCAGGCGGAGGCGCGGATCGGCCGCGTCGCCGTCGCGGCGGCGTCGCGGTCGGGTGAGCTCGTCGAGGTGCTCACCGACCGGGAGATGTCGATCCTGCGGACCCTGGCCGGTAGCGCCACCCAGCGCGAGATCGGTGCCGCACTGTTCCTGTCGGTGAACACCGTGAAGGCCTACAACCGCAGCCTCTACCGCAAGCTCGGGGTCTCCTCCCGGCAGGACGCCGTCCGCACCGCCCGCCGGCTCGGCCTCATCTGATCAGCGGCGGACCGCGTCCAGCAGCGCGGGGAGCAGCCCCGTGGGATCCCCGCGCCAGGCGACGTGGGCGTCCGGGCGGACCAGCGTCCACGGCACCGCAGGATCGGCGGGCGAGGCCAGGACCACCCGGTCCTGCCATCCCCGGATCGCGCGCTCGGTCGCGCCCGGGGCCAGCAGGACGAACCGGCCGTCCCGCAGCGTCTCGTACAGGCGTCCGGAGTCCCGGAGCGCGACGTCCCCGGCCCGCGGCGCGTGCGGATAGTCGATCCCGATGCCGGACACGGTGCCGGCGACCTTCCGGGCCACCGGCGGCAGTCGCAGCGCGGCACCGCCGAGGAGGGTGCGGGCCGCGCGCCCGGCGCGCGACCGGATCATCGCCATCCGGATGATGGCGCCGCTGCTGCGCAGGACGAGCCGGCCGACGGGGTGCCGTTCGCGTTCGTAGCCGTCGAGCAGCTCGTCGGCGGGTTCCCCGGCCCGGGTCGCCGCGGCGAGCCTCCACCCGAGGTTGGCGGCGTCCTGCAGGCCGGTGTTCATGCCCTGCCCGCCCGCGGGGGAGTGCACGTGCGCGGCGTCGCCGGCCAGGAACACCCGCCCCACCCGGTAGTGCGGGACCTGGCGTTCGTCGCTGTGGAAGCGCGACATCCACCGGACCTCCTCCAGGCCGAGGTCCGTGCCGAGCGCGTGCCGGGTGACGTCGCGGAGCTCCTCGACCGTGACCGGTGCGGTGTCCGGGACCTGGTGACGACGGTCCCACGCGAAGATCCGGTACCAGCCGTCGCCGTACGGGGCGACGAACGCGAACGCGTCGCCGACCCCGTTGACCGCGAGCACGTCCTCGGGGGCGTGGGCGAGCCGCACGTCCGCGAGCATGATCGAGCTCAGCACGGATCGGCCGGGGAAGGGCAGCCCCAGTGCCTCGCGGACCGCGCTGTGCACGCCGTCGGTGCCCACCGCGTAGTCCGCCCGGACCGTGGAGCCGCCGTTCAGGGCCAGGTCGACGCCGTCGGCGTCCTGGCGCAGGCCGGTCACCCGCGCGTCCCGCACGATGCGGACGCCGGCCGCCGTCGCCCGCTTCTCGAGCACCCTCTCGACGGCGTACTGGGGTGTGATCAGCAGGTACGGGAACCTCGTCGGGAGGCCGGACAGGTCGACCTGCAGGCGGTCGAACAGGCGCAACCGCGAAACCCGCATCCCGCCGGCGACGACCTCGTCGGCCAGCCCCCGCGCGTCGAGGTGCTCCAGCGTGCGGGCGTGCACCCCGAACGCGCGGGTCAGGTTGGACTCCGTGCCGCGCCGCTCCAGCAGCGTCACGTCGACGCCGGCGTGGGCCAGGTCGCCGGCGAGCAGGAGCCCGGTCGGCCCGGCGCCGACCACCGCCACCGTGGTCCGGTCCGGTGAGTGGGTCATCGCGAGGTGTCCTTTCCGAAGGCCATCACCAGGAGCGGGACGGCGAGGCTGAAGCCGATGAGCAGGACGGGATAGACCGACTGCGCCGCGGCCGGGATGGCCATGATCTTGAAGCTGTCGATCGCGGAGTGCAGGAGCGCCGGCGCCCAGACCGTGCCGCCGCCCAGGACGAAGAGCCTGCTCAGCGGGATCGAGGTGACGGCGGCGACGAGCATCGCGCCGAGGCCGATCGCGGGCCCGGCGGTGAGGACGATCGGGACGTGGGTGAGCGCGATCAGCGGCATCGACCACCACACCGCCTGCCAGAACCCGCGGCCCCGCGCGAGCCGGCGGAACACGTACCCGCGCCAGATGACCTCCTCGGCCAGCCCGTGCAGGGCGAGCACACCGATCAGCACCAGCGGCCAGTCCGCCCGCAGCGGGATCGGCACGCCGCTGACCAGGGCGGTCGTCGGCCACACGAGCAGGACCAGCGCCGAGACCACCACGGACACGACGAGGCCGCGCCGGGCCGGCCTGCCGAGCCCGAGTGCGTCGACGGCCTCGCGCGGGGTGAGCCGGAAGACGTACCGGGAGACGAGAAGCGCGGCGACGACCACCGCGAGCAGCACCGCCGGGCCCCAGCGCACGGTCGGATCGAGGGCGCTCGTGCCGGCGAGGACCGCCCAGAGCACCAGGAACCCGGCGAGGAACCGGGCCACCACCGGTCGTCCGTGCGCGATCGTGTCGCTCATGAGCCGCTCCCTCGTCGTGTCCGGGTCCGCCGCCAGGCTGGGCGGGAGCGGGGTGTCGCCGCACCACCCCCGGGCGAGCTCCACCCGGGGTGTTGCGGCGGTACCCGGGGGACGGGTTCCGTCGCGTGCATGGCCATCCGACGCTACGAGCTGACCGTGCGGGGCACGCTCGCCCAGGACGTCCTCGAGGTGATCCGGAGCCGGTTCGACCGCGTGTCCGCGACCTGCGGCAACCGCTCCGTGCTCGTGGTCGACGACCTCGACCAGGCCGCCGTGCGCGCGCTGCTGACGCTGCTGTGGGACACCGGTCACGAGCTGCTGGAGATGCGGTCGGTGGGCGCGGACCACCCGGGGTGAGATCGGCCGGGGGGTGGTGCGCCGGCACCCGGGTCGCCGCCACGGTCGTCCGGACACGACCGACACCCGGGGAGGACCCCATGACATCGACGATCGACGGACCGCCGGAGAGCCGCTCGCCGGGGATCAGCCGCCGGAGCGCGCTGCGCGGGCTCGCCCTCGGCGGGGCCACGGTCGCGGTCGCCGGCACGGGGCTGCTCAGCTACCGCGTGTACGACTCGGCGGTGCTCGACCCCGGTGGCGGTCCCGCGCACGAGCCGTGGCGGGAGTGGCGCGACATCCCCGGACCCCGGGGCGCCGTCGCCGCGGCCGTGCTGGCCGCGAGCCCCCACAACACCCAGCCCTGGGACTTCGTCGTGACCGGCGACGGGATCGACCTCTACGCCGACCCGGCGCGGGGCACCGGATCGGTCGACCCGTTCGACCGGGAACGGTACGTGGGGCTGGGCTGCGCCCTGGAGAACCTGGTCCTCGGCTGTGGCCCCCGGGGCCTGCGACCCACACCCACCCTGCTTCCCGACGGCCCGGGCGGGCTCCGGGTGGCCCACGTCGGCCTGGCACCGGCCGCGCCGAGCACCGACCCGCTCCACGACGTCATCGACCGCCGGCACACCAACCGCGGCCCCTACCGGCCGGTGCCGGTCCCACCCGCCGCGCTCGCCGCCCTCGCCGGACCGGGCGAGACGGGCGGCAACCTGCAGTGGATCGCCGATCCCGGTCCCCGGGCCGAGCTCGGCAGGCTGCTGGTCGACGCCGCCGAGGCGCTCTGCGCCGACGAGCAGCAGTCCCTCGACAACTTCGCCTGGTTCCGCGCGGGCAACGACGACGAGCAGCGCCACCGCGACGGCCTGGTGCTCGACGGGCAGGGGCTGGGCCCGCTCGAGCTCGGCATCGCGAAGCTCCTGCCGCCGTACTCGCGGACGGCGGGCGACCGGTTCTGGATCGACCGCACCCGCGACGTCCACACCGCGACGGCCGCGGCCTACGGGGTGATCACGACAGCCACCCCGGACGACCGCCGCGCCCAGCTCGAGGCGGGGCGGCTGCTGCAGCGCATCCACCTGCGGGCCACCGCGGCCGGCATCGCGCTGCAGCACATGAACCAGGTCACCGAGCGGATCGACCGCGAGGCGAGCACCGGGGCCCGGGCGACGTTCGCGCCCCGGTTCGCCGCGCTGCTGCCTCCGGGCGCGCACCCGCTGCTGACCTTCCGCGTCGGCTATCCCGTGCGCGAGGCCCGGCCGACGCCCCGCCGGTCCGTCGCGATGGTCACCCGATGACCCGCGTCGCCGCCCGGACCGGTGTCGCGGGGGCGGTCCTCCTGCTCCTCGCGGGCCTGGTCCAGATCACGCTCGGCGCCGTCATCCCCGACTGGACCGGCGACAAGCTCGCCCCCGTCGCCCTCGGCCTGCTCACCGTCGGGCTGGCGGCCCTGGCGCTGCTCGCCGCCCTGCGGCTCCGGAGACCCGATCCGGCCGGTGTCCGGCTCGCCTGGGCGGTCGCGCTCCTGGGGTCCGGCTTGCTGAGCCTGTCCACCGTCGGGGTCCTGAGCTGGGTCCCGGCCACCCTCCTGACCTGCGCCGCCGTCCTCGCCGTGGCCCGCGACCGGCGCGAGGCCCTCGCGGCGGTCGCCGCGAACCGGCTCCGGGTGCTGATCTCGGCGCTCGGCTGCTGCCAGCTGCTGATGGCGGCCGGGGCCGCACCGCTCCCGATGCTCGTCGGCGCGCTCGGCGGCGCCGCGATGATCACCGGCGCCTGGCTGCGGACCGCGCCGCCCGGCCCCCGCATCGGGATCGCGCTGCTCGGGCTGCTGCCGTTCGCCGGTGCGGCGTGGTTCGCGATCGTCCCGCTGCTGGTGGCGCTGGTCGCGGCCCCCCTCGTCTGGATCGTCGTCCGGCGGGACCTCGCGGCGACGCCGGCACGGGTGGGATAGCCGCTGGTGGGGCGCTACAGCCGGGTCGCCGTCCGGACCAGGTCCGCGACCGCCCGCGAGCGGCTGTGCGGGGGCCAGGCGATCACCGTGGTGACCTGGGGAGCGTCGCTGATCGGGACGATCGTGAGCCCTCCCCGGACGGCGTCACGGACCGCCTCGGGCATGATCGCGCACGCCCGCCCCAGCGAGACGAGCTGCAGCAGCTGCGTGGTGTCGTGGATCTCCGGGCCCGGGCCGTCCGGGTAGCCGCCGTCGGCGCCGGGCCAGCGGGGCAGGGGCGGATCGATGCCCTCCACCTCGGACATCCGCACCGACTCCCGCGTGCCGAGCGGGTGCCCGGAAGGCAGGACGAGGACCTGGCCCTCGGTGTGGAGCTCCTCGACGTCGAGGCCCGCGACCGAGTCGAACGGCCGGTGCAGGAGCCCGACGTCCGCCCGGCCGTCGCGGAGCAGTCGTTCCTGCTCGCCGGGCCCGCAGAGCTGCACGTCGACCGCGACGGCGCCGGGTTCGGCGGCGTAGGCGTCGAGCAGCTTGGCGAGCAGCTCGGCGGCGGCGCCGGCCTTGGTGACCAGCACCAACCCCGGCTCCGCCGCACGACGGGTGCGGCGCTCCGCGGCCTCGACGGCGGCAAGGGCCGCCCGGCCCTCGCGGAGCAGCACCGCACCCGCCTCCGTCAGCGCGACCGAACGGCTGCTGCGCTCGAACAGTGCCACGCCCAGGCGGCGTTCCAACTGCCCGATCGCGCGCGAGAGCGGCGGCTGGGCCATGCCGAGCCGCAGTGCCGCCCGTCCGAAGTGCAGCTCCTCGGCGACGGCGACGAAGTACCGCAGCTCCCGCGTCTCCACGCCGCTCACGCTACCCGCAGATCGATACCCACCGGGTATCGCTGCGTACCGAGACGGTGTTGGCCCCGCCGGGGCCGGCGGGCCGACGATCGACGGCATGAGCGAGCAGACGGTCGCGTTGGTCACCGGCGCGAACAAGGGCATCGGATTCGAGATCGCGGCGGGGCTGGGGGCGCTGGGCTGGCGCGTCGGCGTCGGAGCCCGGGACGACGGACGGCGGGAGGCGGCCGTCGAGAAGCTGCGGGCGAACGGCGTCGACGCGTTCGGCGTGCCCCTCGACGTCACCGACCAGGCGAGCGTCGACGCCGCGGCGGCGCAGCTGGACCGGCTGGACGTGCTGGTCAACAACGCCGCGATCACCGGCGGCGCGCCGCAGGAACCCACGCTGGTCGACCCCGAGACGGTCCGGACCGTGGTCGACACCAACGTCCTCGGCGTCATCCGGGTGACCAACGCGATGCTGCCGCTGCTGCGCCGCTCGGCCCACCCCCGGATCGTGGCCATGTCGAGCTCGGTCGGCTCGCTGGCCCGGCAGACCGGTGGGGGCGAGGTGGGTCCGATCTCGGCGGCCTACTCGCCGTCCAAGACCTTCCTCAACGCCGTCATGATCCAGTACGTGAAGGAGCTGGGGGACACCGACATCCGGATCAACATGGGCTGCCCGGGCTACGTCGCGACCGACCTCAACGGCCACCGTGGCCTGCGCACGCCGGAGGAGGGCGCGGCGATCGCGATCCGGCTCGCGACCCTGCCCGACGACGGCCCCACCGGCGCCTTCTTCGACGACGCCGGCGAGGTCCCGTGGTGAGTCGGGCCGTGAGAGCGGGTCAGCCCATGGCCGGCGTGGCGGCCGGGGCGCCGCTCCGCATGAAGTACACGCAGAGCGTGTCGTCGGGGTAGCGGGGCATCGTGGACCAGTCGGGCGGGGTCGCGACCTCCGCCGGCGTCGGCCCGACGCGGTCCGCGACCTGCTGCAGCGCATCGAGATCGAGCCCGTAGCACTCGGCGGCGGTGATCCCGGTCAGGATCCGCACCTCGTCCTCGGGCAGGTGCGACATCGTGACCTGCAGCGCCTCCCGGGTGAAGGGCGACGAGCCCTCGGAGTGCGGCAGGTCGGCGCCGAACATGACGTTCTGCGTGCCCGCCCGGAGGGCCCCGGCGTAGTCGACGGGATTGCCGATGTAGACGTTGGACGCGATGTACTCGCTGGGCCGCTTCGACAGCGCCCGCGCCGCCTCACCCGCGACCGCCGCGGTGAAGGTCGGGTACCGGTCGGTGGTCAGGGCGTCGGCGTACATGTAGTCGAGCATCGCGGCCTGCTTGCCCACCCAGCGTCCGCCGCTGGCCTCGGTGACCACGAACTTCAGGTCGGGGTGGCGTTCGAGGACGCCGCTGCAGACGACGTGGGCGAGCGGCCGCTGGCTGAACCACTCGGACTCCATGATGCCGACCCACATCGCGCCGCTGCCCTCCTGGATGCCCTCGTTGGGCCACACCTGGTGGGTGTGCACGGGCAGGCCGAGCTCGGCGCAGGCGGCCCAGACGGGCTCGTAGGCCTTGCGGTAGTAGCCCTGCAGCTTCAGCACGTTGTCCCCGGGGAGCAGCACCCCGGCCAGCCCCGCGGCGTGGCCGGCGCGGATCTCCTCGACCGTGTCCTCGACGTTGTCCAGGTACACCTGGATCATCCCGGCGCGGCGGCCCGGGGCCTCGCCGCAGAACTCCGCCATCCACCGGTTGTGCGCGCGCAGGCCGGCCCAGCGGAGCTCGTACTCCTCGGCCGAGCGCGGCCCGGGTGCCGTGAGGGCGCCCGACGGGTTGAACGGCGGCACGGTGTTGGGGAAGAGGACCTCGCCGACGATCCCCTGGCCCTCCATGAACTCGAGCCGGGCGCGGCTGTCCCAGTTGACCGCCTGGTCGTAGGAGAACACGCCGTAGCGGAACGGCGAGTCCTGCTCGGGGTTGTCCTCGTCGACGGTGCGGGAGATCTCGCCCCAGGCGTCGACGTAGGAGGCGGCCCAGGCGTCGAACCGCTCGTGGTAGCGGGACTCGAGATAGGGGCGGTAGTCGAGAAGGTTGGCTCCCGCGTGCCCGTCGGAGGAGATGATCGTGTACGGCCGTCCGGAATATTTTTCGGCGAGATCATTCCTGGTAGCCACAGTGCCTCCCGGGTACTTTATTAATCAGTTGGACGGTAACCAGGTGCTCGCGGAGGTGTCAACCGTCGCCGTCTAGCGTGGGGCGGTGGTCAGCGCTGCGACTGAGCCGGGACCGGCACCCGCCAGGAACATGGTGTGGGTCCCGGGGGGCGGCTTCCGGATGGGGTCCGATCTCGCCGACTACCCGGAGGAGGGTCCGGTCCGCGAGGTCGCGGTGGACGGCTTCTGGATTGACGAGACACCGGTGACCACCGTGCAGTTCCGCCGCTTCGTCAAGCAGACGGGCTACCGGACCGTCGCCGAGCGCGCCCCGGACCCGGCCGACTACCCGGACCTCGATCCCGCCCTGCTGGTGCCGGGCTCGCTGGTCTTCACCCCGACCCGCGGCCCGGTGGACCTCACGGACTGGAAGTCCTGGTGGCGCTACGTCCCCGGCGCGAGCTGGGCACATCCCGACGGGCCGCTGACGAGCGTGACCGGGCGCGAGCTGCACCCGGTCACGCACGTGTGCTGGGAGGACGTGACGGCCTTCGCCGAGTGGGCCGGCAAGGACCTGCCCACCGAGGCGGAGTGGGAGTTCGCCGCCCGCGGCGGGCTCGACGGCGCCCGGTACGCCTGGGGCGAGCAGCTCGCCCCGTTCGGCGCCCAGCTCGCGAACTACTGGATCGGCGAGTTCCCCTGGCAGAACCTCAAACCGCCGGCGGAACAGCGGACGACACCGGTCCGCACCTTCCCCGCCAACGGCTACGGGCTTTTCGACGTCGCGGGCAACGTCTGGGAATGGACGTCGGACTTCTACCGGGCGGACCACGCGGCCCTCGGCGGCTGTTGCGGACCCGCGGCGAACCCGCAGGTCACCGACGCCGCGGGCAGCGAGGAGGGCGGCATCCCGCGGCGGGTGATCAAGGGCGGCTCACACCTGTGCGCGGTGAACTACTGCCAGCGCTACCGCCCGGCCGCCCGCCAGGCGCAGCAGGTCGAGTCGAGCATGTCCCACATCGGTTTCCGCTGCGTGGTCCGCCCCTGAGTCAGTCGAACAGGTCGGGATCGGTCCGCACGATCTCGTCCCACAGCGGCTGGAAGGAGAACCAGCCGGTGAACGAGCTGCCGGTCTGCTTCCGGGTGAACAGGGCGTCCTCCTCGTCGATGAGGTGCGGCGTGCCGGCCGCCTCGGCGAGGAGCGCGGCCTGGCAGTTGCGTTCGGTGCTGATGAACCACCACGCGGCCTCGGCGACCGTCTTGCCGACGGTGAAGATGCCGTGGTTGCGGTGGAAGCACATCTTCTTCCTCTCGCCGAGGCCCTCGGCGAGCTGCCGCCCGACCTGCTCGTCGAGCACGACCGCGCCGCCGCCCTCGGTGACGACCGCGTGGTTGCCGTAGAGGGCGCAGGCGTCCTGGGTGATCGGGTCGAGCAGGCGGCCGAGCGAGGACCAGGCCTTGCCGTACACGGAGTGGGCGTGCGCGGCGGCGACGACGTCCGGCCGGGCCTTGTGCACCTGGGAGTGGATCACGAAGCCGGCCCGGTTCACCGGCTTGTTCCCGTGGACGACCGTGCCCGTGTGGTCGACGAGGAGCAGGTCGGACACCCGGATGTGGCGGAACGACATGCCGAACGGGTTCACCCAGAACATGTCCGGGTCCTCCGGGTCGCGCACCGTGATGTGCCCCGCGATGCCCTCCCCGAACCCGAGCCGGCCGAAGATCCGGAA
This sequence comes from Pseudonocardia ailaonensis, assembly GCF_039531635.1. Lineage (NCBI taxonomy): Bacteria > Bacillati > Actinomycetota > Actinomycetes > Pseudonocardiales > Pseudonocardiaceae > Pseudonocardia > Pseudonocardia ailaonensis. The sequence continues at coordinate 634,591 of NZ_BAAAQK010000005.1, forward strand.
GGCGCCGGCGAGCTGCTGCTTGCGGTGCAGCCGCTCCTCCTCGACCGTGTCGAAGACGGGCGGCCTCGGCAGGGAGATGCCCTCCTGGGTGGGTTCGAAGGAGGGCATGGACGTCGCGGCCGTCGGAGCCTCGGGTGCCGACGGAGTGGTGGGTGCGTGCGCCGGTGCAGCCATGACGTCGACGGTGCGCCGGTCGCGCCCGCCCGTCAAGCGTCGGATGACGGTAGGTGCCGGGTGGCGGCCCGGACGAACCCGGCGGGATCGTCGGCGAAGCAGCGCACCGCTGCGGGAGGGCGCCGTGGGGCCGCGGGCCACCCGGCTGAGCAGGTCCGTGCAGCCGGACCTGCTCTTCTGAGCCGGAACCGCCGGAGAAGAATGGGGTCATGCCCCGATCGCCCATTCTCGACGTCCCCATCGCCACCGAGCCGATCCGGCTCGGCCAGTTCCTCAAGCTCGCGGGCCTCGCCGAGGACGGTGTGCACGCCCGTGAGCTGGTCGAGGCCGGCGAGGTGCTGGTCGACGGGCGGACCGAGACCCGCCGCGGGGCCCAGCTGCGCCGCGGCCAGGTCGTCGCGGTGGGGGAGCAGCGCGCCCGGCCGACGGTCTAGAGGGCCCCCGTCGCCTGGTGCAGGCGCTCCTCGAGCAGCGGCGCCACGGATGTCATGTACGTCGCCGAGACGTGGTTGAAGTCCATGTAGACCATCGCGTTCCCGATTTCGGCCGGGCAGAACGTCGGATCGCAGAAGGCGTCCGACATGTCGAGGAAGGTCACGTTCGGCGGCACCCCCTCGGCCTTCTGGTACGGCGGCACCGGGGCGTAGACGGCGGCCCGGTCCAGGCCGCAGGACCGGGCGTTGCGGCCCGCCTGCTGCAGGCAGCCCGGCGGGTCGAAGGGCTCCTCGAAGCGCGGGTTGTCGCGCGCCGCGATCACCGGGATGCCCAGGTCGTCGAGCCGCTGCCAGGCCTCGACGAAGCCGGGCGGGGTGACCTCGGTGAGTCCGGCGCGGGCGTCCCGGGTGGCCAGGGTGAACACCGCGTCCGGGTGGGTGTCCGCCAGGTCGTCGAACACCGCGGCGTTGAAGGCCGGGCAGTCCGTGCTGGTCGGGTCCGTCTCCGACGCCGTGGAGAAGGGGCAGGCGCCCATCAGCATCACGGTGAGCTCCCAGTTATTCCGCTCCGCGATCGGGGCAAGGGCGGCGGTGTACTGCTGGGAGTGGGAGTCGCCGACGATCGCGATCCGCTTCGCCGGCGGCACCGCCGGATCGGCGAGGGGGGAGCTGCAGGCCTGGATCGCCGGGTAGCGGTCCATGGGACCGCAGGACCAGTCGGGGAACTTGTAGAAGTCGTCCGTGACGCTGACCATCGGCGGGACCAGGTTGACGGCGGGATCACCGGCCGGCGTGCCGGTGCGCAGGGCCGCGGCCCCCGGATGCAGTGCGTCGCCGATCACGCCCGGCCCGTCGGCCCGCCGGGCGAGGTCGACCTGCCAGACCGTGCAGCCCAGCAGGACGACGACGAGCCCGATCGCGGCCCCGCGGTACTGCGCGCGGACACCGAAGCGGGCCCGCCGGATCGGCTCCTCGACGAGGTGGTGCGTCAGCGCGGCCAGTGCCACCGAGATGGCGACGATCACGAGCCCGCCGCCCAGCCCGATCCTCGTCTGGCTGCGGACCACCAGGAACAGGATCAGCACCGGCCAGTGCCAGAGGTAGAGCGAGTAGCTGAGGTCGCCGAGGTAGCGCAGCGGGCGGGAGGCGAGGATCCGGTCGACGCCCACCGCGCTGCCCGTCGCGCCGGCGATCAGCACCAGGGCGGCCGCGCCCGTCGGCCAGAGGGCGGCGACACCGGGGAACACCGAGTCGACCTTCAGGATCGCGCCGCACGCCACGAGCCCCGCCACGCCGACCCAGCCGAGCGCGATCCGCCAGGCCCGGGGTACCCGGATCCGGTCGATCGTCAGCCCGAGCAGGCCGCCCAGCGCGAACTCCCAGACCCGGGTGAGGGAGTGGAAGTAGGCGAGCGGCTGGTTCTTGATCGTGAGGACGACCGAGAAGATCAGCGAGGCGACGAACAGCCCACCCATGGCGAGTAGCAGGTACGGGCGCAGCCGCTCGCGCAGCTGGCCGGCCATGAGCGCGACGAGCGCAACGACCAGGGGCCAGACGATGTAGAACTGCACCTGGATCGACAGTGACCAGAAGTGCTGCACCAGGCTCTGGGTGTTGTGCTGGGCCGCGTAGTCCACCGAGTCCGCGGCGAGCCGCCAGTTCTCGAGGAACACGGCGGAGGCGAACGCCTCGCGGATCGTCTGGCCCCAGCGCGCCTCCGGCAGCAGGAGCCCGCCGGCGATCACCGACGCGAGCAGCACCGTGAACGCCGCGGGCAGCAGCCGCGCGGCCTGCCGGGCCCACATCGGGCGGAACCGCAGGTCGCCGCGGGAGGCGGCGCGGAACAGGCCGCCGGTGATCAGGAAGCCGGAGATCAGGAAGAAGACGTCGACGCCGCCGGACACGCGGCCGAACCACACGTGGTAGGAGACGACGAGGGCGACGGCCAGCGCCCGCAGGCCCTGCAGCTCGGGCCGGAACGTCCGCGGGCCGGTCTGCTCCGCGGGAGTGGCCGCGTGGCGCGGGCCCGGGTCCGCCACCGGCGGGAGGGGCGCGGTCGGTCCGTCCACGGGGCCGATGCGCACCTCGGTCATCCGGTCCCCCCGCTCGTCGTTCCGCCGGCCCAGCCGTGGCACCCGATCGGTCGACCGTCCAGGGTGTCGCGAGACCCCGGCGACAAGCCGGTGTCACGACGAGCTGAGACCCTCTCACCGTAAGTGATCGGTCCCGATCGCGCTCGACGGGGGCTAGTAGCCCACGTAACCGCCGGACGAGTTGGTGCGCCCACCGGCCGCGAGCGTGCTGGTGCCGTAGTTGGCGATCATGTAGCGGACGCCCGCGGTGATGTTGGCCACCGGGTCGGTGATCGAGCGGCCCGCGAGGCTGGGGTGCACGTAGGCCCGGAAGGTCGAGGGGATGACCTGCATCAGGCCCTCCGACGGGTTGCCGGAGCGGGCGTTGGAGTCCCACAGGTTGATGGCCTTGGGGTTGCCCCCGGACTCCTTCATGATGATCTTCTTGACGCCCGGGGCGTAGCTCTGCGGGAGATCGCAGATCTTGAGCGCCTGGGCGATCCACGAGTCGAGGCCGCCCTGGGCGATGAGCGCGTCGAGCTTCGCGGCCGCGGCCGCCTCGGCGGCCTCCTTCGCCTGCTGCTCGGCGATCTGGTCGGCGATCTTGCCGGCCTTGTCGAGCGCGGCGAGCTGCAGGTCCGGCAGGTTCTCGGCCACGTCCTGGCCGGCGCCGCCCGCCGCCGCGGTGGTCATGTCCGCCACGCTGAAGGCGACCGGAGTCAGGTGCGGGGTGGCGCGCACGTCGCCCCCCGAGCCGGCCGGCAGCGACTGCGCGTCGGCGATGCGGGCGTAGGCCGCGCCGCTCTCCGAGGCGTCCGCGACGGCCTGTCCTGCGCCGGTCGAGGTGATCGCGGCGAACACGCCGGTGGAGAGGACGCCGAACGCGGCGCCGACAGCGGCGGTGGTGGACGCGACGGTGCGTCGTCCGGCGACGGGACCGAGTGCGGTCGCGCGCCCGGCGGCGTGCCGCGCGGAAGCCCGGTGGGGAGCCGGATCTCCGGTGACACGCCGGCCGCCTGGGGAGCGGTGGCCAGCCAAGTTTCGAGCCTTTCGCGATCAGAGGCCTGTCGCGAGCGGTCCCGGGTCGGGGGTCCCGGAGAGCCGGTCGGGGAGTCCGGCTCAGGTGTCCGCTCGTGATCGGACCGTGATGACCCGGGCGACATTACGGATGGTGAACCCCACGACACAAGCCCTGAGGCGGCCTGTCGCCGCTGCTCCGGGGCCGTTCGTCGCGTCGGCAACCGGTCGTGTGACGTTCGCCTCGCGCGATGAACGGTCACTGCGTGCAATCGGAGCAGTGCGTTGCGCGTACGATCAAACCTGAAGCCAACTCTATATCTTGGGGAGGTCCGATGGACGCCCACGACCAGCTGACCATCGGGGATGTCGTCGCCCGCAGCGGGTTCCCCCATTCGGCCCTGCGCTACTACGAGCGCGAAGGGCTGGTGGCCGCGGGACGCACGTCGGGCGGGCAACGGCGCTACGAGCGGAGCGTGCTGCGCCGCCTGGCGTTCATCCGAGCGGCCCGCTCGATCGGCATCGGGCTCGACGAGGTGCGGGAGGCGCTCGACGCACTGCCCGCCGACCACACCCCCACCAAGGCGGACTGGACGCGGCTGTCCAAGACCTGGCGCGGCCGGCTCGAGGAGCAGATCGACGCCCTCGTCGCGCTGCGCGACGGCCTGGACTCCTGCATCGGCTGCGGCTGCCTGTCCCTGGCCCGCTGCCGCCTGATGAACCCCGGAGACGTCGCCGCCGCGGCGGGCGAGGGTGCCCGCATGCTCCCTGCCGCCCTCCGCCGCCCACCCACCTGACCCGCCCGGCGCCCGCACGGCATGTCACAGATGTGCAACTCGCACTCCCGAAACTGCCGACTCGCGGGTGGTGGAGCCTCCCTTTCCGCGAGTCGGCACTTTCCGTAGGCCGAAACACACCGCTACGACGTCGTGAGGCGGGCGGCGCGGAGGGCCGAGCGGCGGACCTTGCCCGTGTCGTCCCGCAGCGGCTGGTCCACCCGCTCGATCGTCGCGGGGACCTTCTGCTTCGCCAGCCGCTCCGCGACGTGGGTGCGCAGGTCCTCGTCGGACACCGGCGCGCCGAGCTGGACGATCGCGTGCACGCGGGAGCCCAGGTCGTCGTCCGGCAGCCCGACCACACAGGACGACAGCACCGCGGGATGCGCGTCGAGCGCCGCCTCCACCTCGGCCGGGTACACGTTGGACCCGCCGACGAGGATCATGTCGCTGCGCCGGTCCGCCAGGTACAGATAGCCGTCGGCGTCCATCCGGCCCATGTCGCCGAGGGACTCCCAGCCGTCGCGGTGCCGCGCGGTCGCGCCCAGATAGCGGTAGGGCTGCTCGGGCACCTTCATCCACACCTCGCCGGTCTCCCCGACGGGCAGTGGCCGGCCCTCGTCGTCGCCGATCCGCATCTCGCCGGTGACCACCCGCCCCACCGAGCCGGGGTGGGCGAGCCAGTCCTCGCCGTCGATCATGGAGCTGGCCTGGGACTCCGTGCCGGCGTACAGCTCCACGACGGTGCTCGGGCCGAACCACTCCAGGCACCCGCGCTTCACGTGCTCGGGGCAGGGCGCGCCGACGTGCAGCATCGTGCGCACCGAGGACACGTCGGCCGCGGCCCGGCGCTCCTCCGGCAGCCGCAGCAGCCGGCCCATCAACGTCGGCACCGCGTAGAGCCACGTCACCCGGTGCTCCTCCACGGCGTCGAGGACGGTCGCCGCGTCGAACCGGTCCAGCACCACGAGCGTGCCGCCGAGCACCACGCTCATCAGCGAGAACATGAAGGGCGCGTTGTGGTAGAGCGGCGCGGTCACGGCGAACACCTCGTCGCCGCCCTCGATCCGCAGGGCCGGCCCCCGGGCCGTGACGTCCCCGAACAGGCCGGGCGCCCCCGACAGGATGATCTTGGGACGGCCGGTGCTGCCGCCCGAGGTCGGCGCCTTCCAGCTGGGTGGGACGGCCGGGGGCAGCGGCGCCGGGTCGAGCGCCGGATCCGGGGTCCAGCCCCGGGGGAGGGAGGGACGGCCGTCCGGCGCCGGGAGCCCGACGACGACCGCGGGGTCGGCGATCTCGAGCAGCGCGGCGAGCTCCGCGGGCGGCAGCTTCGCGGACACCGGCTGCGGGACCGCGCCGAGCTTCCAGGCCCCGAGCGTGGCGGCGTAGAAGGCGGCGCCGTTGGGCAGCCCGATCGTGATCAGTGATCCCTCGCGGGCGCCGAGCGCGGCGAACTCGCGGGCGGCCCGGCTCGCCGCGGCCGCCAGCTCCGCCCGGGTGGTGCGCCCGCCGGGATGGAGCAGCACGGTCCGGTCCGGCTCCGCGGCGGCGAGACGGTCGATCACCAGCCCGATGGGGAGGTCCTCGGGGAGTTCGGGGTCCACCCCGGCATCCTGCCCGGCGAACCGGCATGGTGCCGCCGCTGCGGGGTGGTGGTGGCCTCCCCGACCGGGGCGTCCGGTTCGCGAAGACTTCGGGTCATGACGAACAGCCGCGTGAACCCCGTCCGCCGCCCGGTCCCCGGCGCCCCGAGCGCCCGGATGCGCGCCCGCGGCTCGTCCCGCTCGCTCGCCCGCACCGCCGGCGCGTTCGGCCCTGCCCGGCGAGCCGCGCTACCCACCGCCCTGCTCCTGGGTGCACTGCTCGGCACCGCGGCCTGCGGCACCGCCGCCGCGGCGCCCGCGGCGGCCCCGGTCGCCCAGGCCCCGCCCATCGCCGCCGCACCGGCGGCACCACCGGCCCAGGCCCCGCCCGCGGCGAAACCCGCCCAGGCGGCGGCGACCAGTGCCAAGCCGGCCCCACCCCGTCCGGTCGGTGCGGCCTCCGGCGCCGCTCCGGTCCAGGACGCCGGGATGTCCGCCGCGGCCGACGGCCTGCGCCCCTTCCTCCTCACCCCGGGCGAGATCGGCCCGTCGTTCGTCAGGGCGGACGAGCCGAAGCCGGACCCGACCGTGCCCGCGATCTGCGGCGGCCCGGGCGTCGTGGCGCAGTTCCCGTTCGCCGTCCGGGTCGGCGCCGCCGCCGAGAGCCGCGCGGGCGTGGTCCAGGAGACGGTGAGCGTCTACGGCGACGCCGCGAGCGCGGCCGAGGCCTACCGCGCGACCGTGAAGGGCATGAGCTGCTCGCAGGGCACCGTCGCGGGCAAGCCCGCCGTGCTCGCACCCGCGGAGGACCTGCGGTTCGACCTCGGCCACGAGGAGGCCACCGGCTGGCGGGTCGGCGGCCAGGGTTTCGACGTCGTGATGATCGCGGTGCGAGACGGTGAGGTCGTCATGAACTTCACCGTCCTCGCCCCCGAGGACGGCCTGCCCGCGCTGCCGGATCCGCTGGTCGTGGCGCGGAACGGGGTCCAGAAGCTGCTCGGGTGAGACCCGGCTCACCGGGCTGCGCGGATACCGTGGGCCCGTGACCGTCACCGATCGCTGGCTCCGCTTCGAAGGCCTCAGCAACATCCGCGACGTCGGCGGCCTGCCGCTGACCGACGGCGGCACCGTCCGTCCGGGCGTGCTGCTGCGCAGCGAGGCGCTCCACCACGTCACCCCCGCGGACGTCGACCGGCTCGTCCAGGGCCTCGACCTGCGGCTGATCCTGGACCTGCGGACCACCAGGGAGATCGAGGAGCACGGAGAGTCGGAGCTGGCCCGCGTCGGCGTCGAGACCGTGCAGTACACGTTCATCCCCGAGGCGGGCCGCGAGCTGCCGGAGATCGGCGAGGACTTCCACCCGATGGTCGGCCACTACCTCGGCTACCTGCGGGACAAGGGCCCGAACGTGGTCGCCGCCGTCCGCCGGATCGCCGCGGGCGAGGGTTCCGTGCTGGTCCACTGCGCGGCCGGCAAGGACCGCACGGGCACGCTCGTGGCGCTGGTGCTGGAGGCCGTCGGGGTCGAGCGGGCGGCCGTCGTCGAGGACTACGCCCTGTCCGCCACGAAGATCGACGACATGTTCCGCCGCTGGACCACCGCCGCGGGCGTGGACATGCCTCCCACGGAGGAGCTGGACCGCCACCGCCCGCGCGCGGAGGCGATGGCCCAGGTCCTGCAGATCCTCGACGAGCAGGAGGGCGGCGCCACCACCTGGCTCCGGAACAACGGCCTCACGGACGACGAACTGGCCGCCCTCACCGCCCGCCTCACCTGAGGCGTTATGGAGCCATACCTGTCATTTCGAGACCTCGAAACGACAGTTGTGGCTCCATAATGCGGCTAGGGGAGCTCTTCAATCGGGATCGCGGCGTCCAGCTTGCGCAGGGTGCCGGGGTCGCCCGTGACGGCCGGCCAGCCTCTGCGGCGGGCCGTGGTGACGACCTGACCGGCCACGATGTCGTCCTGGCCCGCGGCGGCGAGCAGCAGGCCGGACTCCTGGGCCATGGCCGGGGAGAGATCGTGGATCACGGTGTTGGGCAGCCCGAGGAGCACCTGCAGGGCGGCGTGGTGCTCCGGGTCGAGCAGCGCCCACACCCGGCCGAGCGCCGCGCTGGGCACCGCGAGCACGAGGTTCTCCTCGACCGCGGCCCACACGAGGGCGCGCATGTACACCGGCCGGCCGGTCGCGAAGGCTTCGAGCGCGCTGGAGTCGAGGACTCTTCCGCCGATCATGTGCGCGCCCTTCAGCCGACGGCCACGGGAGGAACGAGCCGCAGCGACCGTCGTGCCGCGTCGAGCTCGTCCGCCGGTGGGGGACCTCCGTACAGGTCGGCCAGAGTAGCGAGCGACCGATCGCGGTCCTGCCTCGCCTGGACCGCTTCGGCCACATAGGCCGACAGGCTGGCCGCCGTCCCGTTCCGGACGGCCTCCTTGGCCTCGGCCACCATCTCGGCCGGCAGGGTGACGGTCACCCGCTCGCTGCGCATACCGACAGGCTACTCGGTGCATACCGGACCCGTCGACCGAGACCAGCCCTCCGGACAGGGCCGATGCAGGTTACCCGCGGGTATGCCAGGCTGGGGTCCAGCGCGACGGCCGGGCGAGGACGGGCCGCCGCCCCGGCTCCCGACCAGGAGATTCGCCGATGGACCTCACGTACACCGCGGCCGAGGAGGAGTTCCGCAGCGAGCTGCGCTCCTGGCTACACGCCCACATACCCGACGAGTGGCGCCGCCCCGGCTTCTGGGGGTCGCTCGACGACGACGAGAGCTTCCGCCTGCGCCGGGACTGGGAGCGCGACAAGGCGCTCGCCGGCTTCGCGGGCATCCAGTGGCCCACCGAGTTCGGCGGCCGCGGCGGCACCCCCGGCATGAAGGCGATCTACGACGCCGAGATGGTGCTGGCGAACGCGCCGAGCACGGTCAACCCGCTCGGCCTGACCTTCCTCGCGCCCACCGTGATGGCCATCGGCACGGACGCGCAGCGCAAGGAGATCATCGGCCCGATGCTCCGCAACGAGGTCATCTGGTGCCAGGGCTTCTCCGAGCCCGGCGCCGGCTCCGACCTCGCCGCGCTGTCCACGAAGGGCGTCCGCGACGGGGACGACTTCGTGGTCAACGGCCAGAAGGTCTGGACCACCAACGCCGTGCACGGCGACAAGATCTTCACCCTGGTCCGCACCACGCCCGGCAGCCAGAAGCACCGCGGCATCTCGATGCTGCTCATCGACATGCACCAGGCCGGTGTGGACGCGCGCCCGCTCAAGCAGATGTCCGGCGCCAGCGAGTTCGGCGAGGTCTTCTTCGACGACGCCCGGGTCCCGGCCACCGACGTCCTCGGCGAGATCGACGAGGGCTGGCGCACCGCGATGCTGCTGCTCTCCTTCGAGCGCGGCGCCTCCGGCATGGCCCAGTACACCGAGTTCCGCCGCCAGTACGACGAGATCGTGGCCGTCGCGAAGAAGCTCGGCAGGGACACCGACCCGGTGCTGCGCGGCAAGCTCGCCCGCGTGCTCACCGAGCTGGAGTGCCTGCGGCTGCACGCGCTGCACATCCTCACGCAGACCGAGCAGGGCCGGGACCTGGGCTTCGAGGCCTCGATGACCAAGCTGCAGTGGTCGGAGACCTTCCAGGACCTCTGGGAGGTCTACGACGACGTGCTCGGCGAGGACGTCACGCTCGAGCAGCTGGAGGACCTCGACCTCCGCCCGTTCAACGCGCAGGCGATGTGGTCCCGGTCGGTCACCATCTGGGGCGGTTCCTCGCAGGTCCAGCGCAACGTCACCGCCGAGCGCGTGCTCGGCCTGCCCCGGTAGGAGGGGACCGTGTTCTTCGCACTCACCGAGGACCAGCAGGAGTTCGGGGCGGCCGTCTCCACCTACCTGGCCGAGCGCTTCGACCTCGCCGCCGTGCGCCAGGTGGTCGAGTCCGATGGCGACGGCAACCCGGAGAGCCTCTGGAAGGCCGCGGGGGAGCAGGGCTGGCTCGCCGTCACCGTCCCCGAGGAGCACGACGGCCTGGGGCTGGGCCTGGTCGAGGCCCAGGTCATCGCCCGGGCCCTCGGCGCCGGCGTCGCACCCGGGCCGTGGCGCGGCACCGTGCTGGCGGCCGAGGCGATCCGCCTCGCGGGGTCGGGCGAGCAGAAGGCGGCCTGGCTGCCCCGGCTCGCGACCGGCGAGGCGATCGGGGCCCTCGGGCTCTCCCGGACCGTCGAGTACGGGGCGATCGCGGACGTCGTCGTCACGGCGGAGGGGCTGCTCACCGGTGCCGACGCCACCCCGGTCGCGTCCTACGACGGCACCACCCGGCTGGCCACCGTGAGCGGCGGCAGCGTCGAGGCGCTGCCCGGCGACGTGTCCTCGCTGCAGGCCCGCGCCGCCGTCCTGGCGGCGGCCGACCTGGTCGGGACCGCCCGCGAGGCGCTCTCCCGCACCGTGGCCTACGACAAGGACCGGGAGCAGTTCGGCGTCCCCGTCGGCTCCTTCCAGGCCATCAAGCACGCGCTCGCGGACCTCCACGTCGGGGTCACCATGGCCGAGCACGCCGTTCTCTACGCGGCCCACGCCGTCGACACCGGGCTCGACGACGCGCCGCTCGCCGTGTCCGTCGCCAAGGCTAAGGCGGGCGACGTGGCGCAGCAGGCGACCGCCGCGATGATCCAGTACCACGGCGGGATCGGCTTCACCTGGGAGCACGAGGCGCACCTGTTCTACAAGCGCGCCAAGCGTCTCGCCGCCCGGTACGGCTCCGCGGACGCCCACCGGGAGACCATCGCGGCCCTCACCATCTGACGCCGCGGGGTTCCCCGCGGGGAGCCCCGCGGCCCCGGAGTCCGAGCCGGACCGTCCTTGTTGGAATGCGGAACTCCGCCGGTCGTGGGACCGTTGACGGATGCCGGCTTCTCCCCCTGTCAACGCCACCGCCGCCGCCCTGCTCGGGCTGCTCCACAGCGGCCCCATGACGGGCGGCCAGCTCGTCGCCGCCGCGGGCGAACGTTTCGGCTCGTTCTTCACCGTGACCCGCAGCCAGGTGTACCGCGAGCTGCCCGTCATGGCGGAGGCCGGGCTGCTCCGCCTCGGCAAGCAGGGCCCACGGGCGTCCCAGCAGTACGTCATCACCGCCGCGGGCAAGCGGGCCTTCAAGGCCTGGCTGCAGCACGGCAGCGGTGGCGACTCGCTGCGCAGCCCGCTGGTGCTCCGCCTGCTGCACGCGGGGTCGCTCACCGCCAAGCAGCGCGCCGACCTGGTCGACACCTCGCGCGAGGTGTACTCGGCGCGGCTCGTCGAGGCCCGCACCGAGGCCCGGGGCGAGGAGGACCCGTACCGGAAGGCGGTCGCGGACTTCACCGTTTCGCACGCCCGCGCCATGGTGAAGCTCCTGGACACGATCCCCCGGGACTGACCGCGTAGCCTGGTTCGTCGTGAACCCCGACGTGGCAGCCGACCTGAAGGACCTCGCGACCACTCTCGAGGGGATCGAGGTCGTCACCGACCTGCCCGCGCTGCGGAACGAGATCGCGGACCTCGAGGAGCAGGCGGGCGCGCCCGACCTCTGGAACGACACCGAGGCCGCCCAGAAGGTCACGAGCCGGCTCTCGCACGCCCAGGCGGACCTGCGCCGCGTCGAGGACCTGCGCCGCCGCCTCGAGGACCTCCCGGTGCTCTACGAGCTGGCCGAGGACGAGGCGGACGAGTCCGCGATCGCGGACGCGGACCGGGACCGGGGCAAGCTCCGCGAGGAGATCGAGTCGCTCGAGGTCCGCACCCTGCTGTCCGGGGAGTACGACGCCCGCGAGGCGCTCGTCACGATCCGCTCCGAGGCCGGCGGGATCGACGCGGCCGACTTCGCCGAGATGCTCATGCGCATGTACATGCGCTGGGCCGAGCGGCACGGCTACGGCGTCGACGTCTACGACACCTCCTATGCGGAGGAGGCGGGCATCAAGTCCACCACCTTCCAGGTCCACACCCCGTACGCCTACGGCACGCTGTCGGTCGAGCAGGGCACGCACCGCCTCGTCCGCATCTCGCCCTTCGACAACCAGGGCCGCCGCCAGACGTCGTTCGCGGGCGTCGAGGTCACCCCCGTCGTCGAGTCCACGGACCACGTGGAGATCGACGAGAAGGAGCTGCGGGTCGACGTCTACCGGTCGTCGGGCCCGGGTGGTCAGGGCGTCAACACCACGGACTCCGCGGTGCGGCTCACGCACCTGCCGACCGGCATCGTGGTGTCCTGCCAGAACGAGCGGTCGCAGATCCAGAACAAGGCCACCGCGATGGTCGTGCTGCAGGCCAAGCTGCTCGCGCGCAAGCGTGAGGAGGAGCGGGCGCTGATGGACTCGCTGAAGGACACCGGCTCGTCCTGGGGCAACCAGATGCGCTCCTACGTGCTGCACCCGTACCAGATGGTCAAGGATCTGCGCACCGAGTACGAGGTCGGCAACCCGGGCGCGGTGCTCGACGGCGACATCGACGGCTTCATCGAGGCCGGCATCCGGTGGCGCCGCAACCAGGAGCTCGAGGCCGAGAAGGCCTGATCGGACGAGCGGTACCGCCGCTGCGCCGAGGGGGCCTGTCGGGTGCGGGCGCCGTCATGATCCGCCGGTAACGTCCGCGGCGTGATCCGGCTGGAGCGCGTCACCAAGATGTACAAGACCTCGACGCGCCCTGCGCTCGACCGCGTCTCCGTCGACGTCGAGAAGGGCGAGTTCGTCTTCCTCATCGGACCGTCGGGCTCCGGGAAGTCGACCTTCCTGCGGCTGCTGCTCCGCGAGGACGTGCCCACCCGCGGCAAGATCTTCGTGACGGACCTCGACGTCGCCAAGCTGCCGCGGCGCAAGGTCCCGCGGCTGCGCCAGCGGATCGGCTGCGTGTTCCAGGACTTCCGGCTGCTGCCGAACAAGACCGTCGGCGGCAACGTCGCGTTCGCGCTCGAGGTGATCGGCAAGTCGCCCTCGACCGTGCGCAAGGTCGTGCCCGAGGTCCTCGAGCTGGTCGGCCTGTCCGGCAAGGCGGACCGGATGCCGCACGAGCTCTCCGGCGGCGAGCAGCAGCGCGTCGCGATCGCGCGGGCCTTCGTGAACCGGCCGCTGGTCCTGCTCGCGGACGAGCCGACGGGCAACCTGGACCCGGACACCAGCCAGGACATCATGCTGCTGCTCGAGCGGATCAACCGCACGGGCACCACGGTCGTCATGGCCACCCACGACCACTCCATCGTCGACTCGATGCGACGGCGGGTGGTGGAGCTGGAGATGGGCCGGGTCGTGCGCGACGAGGCCCACGCGGTCTACGGAGTGGGTCGATAAGTGCGCACCGACTTCGTCCTGCGGGAGGTCACCACCGGCCTGCGCCGCAACGTCACGATGACCGTGGCGATGGTGCTGACGACGGCGATCTCCCTGCTCATGGTGGGGACCGGCCTGCTCGCGGTGAAGACGATCGACGCCACCGAGGCCGTCTACTCGGACCGCCTCGAGGTGCGCGTCGCGCTGACCCAGGACGTGTCCACGGCGGACGCGGACTGCTCGCAGCCGATCTGCGCCGGGCTGAAGAAGACGCTCACGAGCTCGCCGCTGGTCCAGACGGTGACGTACGAGAACCAGCAGGAGGCGTACACGCGCTTCCAGGAGCTCTTCGCCGGGCAGTCCGTGGCCGAGCTCGCCCGCCCGCAGTCGCTGCCCGCCACGCTGCGGGTCAAGCTCGTCGAGCAGAACGGCTCCACCGAGGCCGGGGCGTCCGCGGTCAAGCAGGCGATGGCCAACCAGGTCGGCGTCCGCACCGTGATCGACCAGCGGGACGTCGTGGCCAAGCTGTTCGACTTCCTCGGCGGGGTCCGCAACGTCACCTTCGCGCTCGCGCTGGTGCAGGCCGTGGCCGCGCTGCTGCTGATCTCCAACACCGTGCAGGTCTCCGCGTACACCCGGCGCACCGAGGTCGGCGTGATGCGGCTGGTCGGCGCCACGCGCTGGTACACGCAGCTCCCGTTCCTGGTGGAGGCGGTGATCACCGGTGTGGTCGGCGCGGTGCTGGCGGCCGTCGGGCTGGTCGTCGGCAAGCTCGCGTTCATCGACTCCCTGCTGGCCGGGATCGCCCAGAACGGCGTCATCCCTCCGGTCACCATGACGGACGTCCTGACGACGGCCGCCTACCTGATCCCGATCGGCGGCGTCATCGCCGGCATCACCGGTTACGTAACTCTGCGCCTGTACGTCAAGGTCTGAGTACCCTGGAGTGGTGAAGGAGAAAGGCCGCAAGGTGATCGCGCAGAACCGGCGCGCGCGTCACGACTACGCGGTGCTCGAGGAGTTCGAGGCCGGTGTCGCGCTCATGGGCACCGAGGTCAAGAGCCTTCGGCTGGGCCGGGCGTCGATCGTCGACGCGTTCGCGACCGTGGACGACGGCGAGGTCTGGCTGCGCGGCCTGCACATCCCCGAGTACACCCACGGCAGCTGGACGAACCACGAGCCGCGCCGCACCCGCAAGCTGCTGCTGCACCGCTACGAGATCGAGAAGCTGATCGGCAAGATCCGCGAGGGCGGGCTCACCCTCGTCCCCATGTCGCTGTACTTCTCCGACGGGAAGGTCAAGTGCGAGCTGGCCTTGGCCCGCGGCAAGAAGGCCTACGACAAGCGCCAGGACCTCGCGAAGAAGGACGCGGAGCGGGACATGGCGCGGGCGATCGGGCGCGCGGCGAAGGGCCGGGCGAAGTCGTTCCAGCGATGACGGGGTCCTTCCAGCGATGACGGGTCCGGAGACGGACGACGACGTCCCGGGCTGGGTCGAGAGCCTCGGGCTCCCCGGCCTCGTCGACGTCCACGTGCACTTCCTCCCCGAGCGCGTCCTCCGCAAGGTCTGGGCCTACTTCGACCAGGCCGAGACGCACTACGGCCGCGCCTGGCCCGTGCAGTACCGGCTTTCCCAGGAGGAGCGGGTCGCGCTCCTGCGGAAGCTCGGCGTGCAGAAGTTCGCCCCGCTCGTCTACCCCCACAAGCCGGACATGGCGGCCTGGCTCACGGAGTGGGTCACCGACTTCGCCGACGCCACCCCGTCCGCCGTCCGCACCGCCACCCTCTACGCCGAGCCGGGCGTCGAGGACTACCTCGGCGCCGCCGTCCGGGCCGGCGCGCGGGCGGTGAAGGTCCACGTCCAGGTCGGCGGCTTCGATCCCCGCGATCCCTTCCTCGACCCCGCCTGGGGCCTACTGGCCGACGCGGGGGTCCCCGCGATCGTCCACTGCGGTCACGGCCCCATCCCCGGCGCCCACACCGGCCTGGACGTCTTCGCCGAGGTCCTGGCCCGTCACCCCCGCCTGACGACCGTCCTCGCCCACGCCGGCATGCCCGACTACCGGGGAGCCGTGGACCTGGTCCACCGCTACGAGAACGTCCACCTCGACACCACGATGGTCGGCACGCCGTTCTCGGAGGAGATGGCCCCGCTCCCGAAGGACTGGCCCGCCCTCCTCGCCGAGATCCCCGGCCGCGTCGTCCTGGGCACGGACTTCCCGAACATCCCGTACTCCTACGCCACCCAGCTCCGGGCGATCGCCGGATGGGCGGCGGCGGACGGGCGCCTGGGGGAGGCGTTCCTGAGGGACGTGCTTTTCGAGGCCGGCACCCGGCTCCTGTGAGGACGTTCTCCCCTCACGACCCCGCCTGACCTGCGCACACACTGCCCGTGCGTGGGGAACGGTGCCCGAGCACCGTTCCCCGTGCGCAGGGGTCAGGGGACGAGGACGAGCCGGCCGCCCACCCCGCCGGCGGCGAGCCGGTCCTGGGCCGCCGCGACCTCGTCGAGCGGGTACGTCGTCACCGACGGCAGCGCGAGCGCGCCGGTGGACGCGAGCGTCGCCAGCTCCGCCAGGCGGGCGCCGTCCGGCCGGACCAGCGCCTGGACGGACCGGATCCCCCGCTCGCCCTCGACGGGCCCGGCCACGGTCACGAGCACCCCGCCGTCGCGAACCGGGGCGAGTGCTGCGGCGCCGAGTCCCACCGTGTCCAGCACCCCGTCCACCCCCGACGGCAGCGCGTCGCGGGCCACCACCGTGGCGCCGAAGCTCTCCACGGTCCGAGCGTCCCGGGAGGACGCCGTCGCCGTCACCCGCAGACCGGCCCGCACCGCCAGCTGCACGGCGAACGCCCCGACCCCGCCCGCCCCGCCGAGCACCATCAGGTGCGCGCCGGTGGGCAGGTCGAGCTCCCGCAGCGCCGCGTCCGCGGTGAGGGAGTTGAGCGGGAGCGTCGCGGCCCGCGCGGGCTCGATGCCCGATGGGGCCGGCGCGACGGAGTCCGCGGGAACCACGACGAACGACGCCTGCGTCCCCGTCGCCACCGCGAAGGCCGGGAGCAGACCGACCACCGCAGTCCCCGCGGCGAAGCCCTCACCAGCGGAGATCCGCCCGGCGACGTCCCAGCCCAACCCCCGCTCGAACGAGCTCCCGGGCGCGGGAGCGATCCCCGCCTGCACCGTGAACCCGCTCCGGCTCCCGAGGTCGATCGGGTTGACCGCCGCCGCCTCGACGGCGATCCGCACCTCGCCCGGCCCGGGCTCCGGCACCGGCCGCTCCGCGACCTCCAGGACCTCCGTGCCGCCGAACGCCCGGTACACCACTGCCTTCATCTCTGCCTCCTGCGCGAGTCGTCGTTGTGGACCCGACGGTAGGAGAGCTACTCTCCAACAGGTAGTAGTTACCTGAGAGTGCGTAGCACACGCGGAGGAGTGCCATGGCCACCACGACGGCCGCCGACCGGCGCGAGGACGAGCGCCAGGCCTACAACGCCTTCCTCGCCGCCTGCCCGAGCCGGATGGTCCTCGACCGGATCAGCGACAAGTGGGTCGGCCTGCTGCTCGGCGCGCTGTCCGGCGGTCCGCGGCGCTACTCCGAGCTCGCCCGCCGGGTCGCCGGCGTGAGCCCCAAGATGCTCACCCAGACCCTGCGCGCCCTGGAGCGCGACGGGCTCGTCGAGCGCGAGGTCACCGCCGCCGTCCCGGTCCGTGTCGACTACCGGCTGACGCCCCTCGGAACGGGCCTCCACCAGGCCGTTCTCCACCTGAAGGTGTGGGCCGAGGCGCACGTCGAGGAGGTCCTCGCGGCGCGCGACCGCTACGACTCGCAGCCGGCGGAGGAATCGGAATGATCCGGCACCCGGGGACCGTTATGCTGTGTCGACGGTCCGAACGCCGGGCCGCAGGGGGGTGAACGGTTTCGACTCCTGAAGCAGACCGTGGGGAAGCGTGCCGAGGAAGGCGACGATGATCTCGTTAACCACACGTCGCAAAAAAATATCTGCCGACGAGAGTCAGCAGGCCCAGGTTTCGCGCAACGAGCTCGCGCTCGCTGCCTGATCCAGTAAAGGGCTGTCGGCCCGGGGGCGTTCCCGCCCCGGTGTCCGGCATCAGCTAGGGAACTCACCGTCCGACCCGGCCGTCGGGGCCGGACGGGACACCTCACAGCGGCTGGGATCGTCACACCGGCTCGTCCGTGGGACCGGTGGATCCGAGTAGAGACAGAGCGGACTGCGCACGGAGAAGCCCTCGCGAAGCAAAGGAGGACCCGGGTTCGATTCCCGGCACCTCCACCCCTGGAGCGAGTGAGCCCCGGCCCGTCAGGGCCGGGGCTCACTCACAGGCAGACCAGCCCCCACGGCTTGTCCCGCACCCGGGTCATGACGAGCGTGGCCCGCCGGGAGCCCTGCAGCTTGAGCGTGCGGTGCAACGCATCGACGTCCCCCGCGAGCCCCCGCCGCCGGATGTCGACGGCCCCGATGTCGAGGTCGCGCAGCTTGCGCGGCAACCGTTTCTGGTCCCACGGGCCCGAGTCGATCACCTCGAGGGTCCGGGCGAAGGGCGTGGTCACCCGGGTGTCGGCGGACAGGAACGCGATCCGCTCGTCGATCTTCCAGGTCCTGGTCAGCCGGGCAAGGTCCTCGACCGCCCCCGCGCGCGTGACGGCGGGGTTCGGGTCGAGCAGGAACCGTCCCGGATCGCGGACCTCGACCGGCTCCCCGGGGGTCGCGACGAGCGAGTCCCCACCCGGCAGGATCGTCGCCCGGGCACGCACACCGGCCAGCCCCGGCGACCACAGCACGGCCTCCTTGAGCTCCCGCTCGACGGCGACGAACTCCAGCTCCCACCCCGGAGGTGCCACCGCGTGGTCGACGCCCGGGGCGGCCTTGATCCCGACCGGCACCGGGAGCCCGACACACCACTGCAGCGGCGGCTCGCTCTCACCCGTCCGCATCCGGCCGCCGCCGCTGCGCCGCGCGGGATCGACGAACACCGCGTCGAACCCCCTCAGGTCCACGTCCCGCACGTCCGCGAGCAGCATCGACGGTGCCCCGCCGTAGGCGCGCGCGTTGTGCTCCGCCAGCCACAGGTGCACCGGATCCCGGTCCACGGCCAGCACCTCGCGGCCCGGCGCGAGCGCGAGCAGATCGCCCCCGATGCCGCAGCACAGGTCGGCGACCCGGCCCGGCAGCCGGGCGGCGGTGTGCCGCGCGACGATCTCCGGAGACGCCTGCTCCCAGCCGGCCCGGGTCAGCAGCATCTCACCCGCCCGGTCGAACTTGGTGGCCGCGCGCCCGCGCAGCGCGGTCTGGGTGAGCGCCTCGGCCACCAGCTCCGCCGGGAACGTCCGGCGCAGCGCGGTGCCCAGCCGCAGCGCGGCCGCGTCCGTGTAGGGCGCGCCGTCGAGGCCCGCCGTGATCGCGGCGAACACCGCCTCGCCCTGCGGGCCGGCCAGTGCCTCGAGTCGTGCGATCGCGTCCGTGTCCACCGCGGGACGACGATAGTCGCGCCGACGGAGCCGGCCCCGGCCGGTGACGAAGGGCCCCTTCCACCCGGTCGCGTAGCGTGGGGGCGTTCGGGACGAAGGGGGCACCGGTGCGGTCGAAGGGGTCACGGCTGCCCCGCGAGATCTGGGTGCTCGTCGTCGCGGCGTTCGTCGTCGCCGTCGGGTTCGGGATCGTCGCCCCGGCGCTGCCGGCCTTCGCCCGCTCGTTCGACGTCGGGTACACCGCGGTCTCGGCCGTGATCAGCCTGTTCGCCGGCTTCCGGCTGGCGTTCGCCCCGCTCGGCGGACGGCTGGTGGGCCGCTTCGGCGAGCTGCGCATCTTCGGGATCGGGCTGACGATCGCGGCGGCGTCCGTCGGCGCCACGGCGTTCGCCCAGTCCTACGTGCAGCTCCTGCTCTTCCGCGGGCTCGGCGGTATCGGCTCCACGATGTTCACTGTGTCGGCGATCTCGCTCCTCATCCGGCTCTCTCCCGCCGACCAGCGCGGCCGCGCGTCCGGTGTGTGGGCGACCGGGTTCCTGCTCGGCAACATCGCCGGCCCGCTCGTCGGAGGCGGCCTGATCACGGTGAGCCTGCGGGCCCCGTTCCTCGTCTACGCGGGCGCGCTGGCCCTGGCGATGGCGATCGCGCTGCCCCTCCTGCGGGGACGGATCGGTTCCCCGGCGGGTGGCGAGGCCGCGGCCGCCGAGGTGGTGACCTTCGGCGCGGCGTTCCGGCACCCGACCTACCGCGCGGCGCTCACGTCGAGCTTCGCCAACGGCTGGACGGTGTTCGGCGTGCGGGTCGCGCTCGTCCCGCTGTTCGTCGTCGAGGCGCTCCGGCTCCGCGACGAATGGAGCGGCTACGCCCTGGCCGTCTTCGCCGTGGGCAACGCGGCCACCCTGCTGCTGTCCGGCCGGCTCGCGGACCGCCGCGGCCGCAGACCCCCGGTGCTGGCGGGCCTCGCCGTCTCCGCCGTCGCGACCGGCCTGATCGGGGTCGCCCCGAACACGGTCCTGTTCCTGGTGTTGTCGCTGGTGGCGGGGGTGGGCAGCGGGCTGGTCAACCCGTCGATGACCGCGGCGGTCGCGGACGTCATCGGCAGCGGGGCCCGCGGCGGCACCGTGCTGGCGGGTTTCCAGATGGCGGCGGACGTCGGCGCGATCGTCGGCCCGCTCGTCGCCGGTGCGGTCGCACAGGTCGCCGGGTTCGGCTGGGCCTTCGCCCTGACGGGTCTGATCTCGCTCCTGGCGCTGGCCTTCTGGGTGCGCGCCCCCGAGACCCTGCCCCGCACCGACCGCGCGGACCCCACCACCGAGACGGTGGCGGGGGAGCGCGCGGTCGGAGCGGAGTAAAGCAGAACAGCGGGACGGCTCAGGGGACCGCCGCCAGGTAGGCCGGCCAGCTCCCGTGCTCGGTGACGTCCCGGGCCGTGGCGGTGACCCAGGACTCGCAGACGATCCCGTACGCGGACCGGCCGCTGTCGAGCACCAGGCTGCCGACGGCGAGCGGGGCGGGCAGCGAGACGACCAGCCGTCCCACCGCCGGCACCGGCATCCGGTAGAGCTCCACCTCCACCGACGCGCCTCCCGCCGTGACCCGCACCAGCCCGCCCCGGGGTACGCCCCCGCCGTCGAGCGCGAGCAGCCGGTAGACCGCGGCCGTGCGGTCCGTCCGCGCGAACACCGCGCCCAGGGCGAGCAGCTCCTCGTGCAGGGGTTGGCCGCGGCGGTGGGCCGCCACGACCCCGAGCAGCACCGTCACGGGGTGATCTCCGAGACGTGTGCCGCCACGATCTTCCAACCCTCGGCGAAGCGCACCCACGTCTGCGTCTGCCGGCCCTCCGCGGCCGTGCCGGGGTAGCCGAACAGTGTGCTCACCACCGCGGTCGTCGGCGAGGTGACCAGCACGACCGTCTCCGACAGGGTCCGACCGGCCGGGACGCCGGGGTTCGCCCGCCGCCAGGCCGCGATCTCGGCGCCGCCCTGCTGGCGGTCCGCGACGCCGTAGCGCACGCACCGCGGATCCGCCCAGAACAGCTCGGTCAGCAGCTCGACGTCCGCCTCCCGCAGCGCCTGCTCGTAGCGGCCGAACACCTCCGTGATCTCGGCCGTCACGTCGGGCAGGGCGGCCGGCCCCGTGACGTTCTCGGTGGCCGTGCCCGTCATGCGGTCGCCGGGCGGCCGGGGATCTCCTGCACGGAGTCCGCCCGCGCCGGCTCGGGCTCGCGTGCCACCGGGACGCCCTCGCCCGGCTCGGCCCCGACCAGGTCGGCGGCCACCGGCTGGTCCTCCCGGACCCCGCCGGAGTCGCCGCGGCCCCGCATGACCAGGCCGAAGATCGCCAGCACGACGGCGGCGAACAGGTAGCCCAGGGCGATCTGCCCGCCCACGTTCCACCCGACGGCCTCGGCGTGGATCAGCCCGATGAACCCGAGCACCGCCCCGATCGCCGAGTAGGCCGCGGCGGCGAAGAAGTTCTTGTCCACGATGAACGCCGTGATCGAGCCGAGCACCAGCCCGGCGAGGATCGCGCCGCCGCCGAGCAGCGCGGTGCCGTGGAACACGAGCCCGGCGTTGCTCAGCGCGTCCTCGCCGACCTGCGACGCGGTCGTCCCGGCGGCGGCGAGGGCGTTGTTCATCAGCCCCGTCGCCCAGGAGGCGATGTTCGGGATGATCGCCATGACCACGGCGATGGCGTGCCGCTTCGGCGTCTCCTGGAAGGCCTGCGCCCCGATCAGCAGCCCGATGTAGAGCAGGATCGGCACGATCGCCGGCAGCGGGAGCAGGGCTCCGAGCAGCGAGAACAGGCCGAGGAAGCACATCAGCGCGATCACGACGCCCGACGCGAGCGAGTACGTCGTCCGGCCGCCCGCGGCCTTCCAACCGGGGTGTCCGATGTAGACGGCGGGCGGGAACGGGCAGCCGAGCGCCGCACCGACGACGGCCCCGGCACCGTCCGCGATCAGGATGGAGCGCAGGTTGTACTCGTCGCCCGCGACGGCCGCGGACTCGACGTTGGTCATGCCCTCAGTGAAGTTGTAGATGCCCAGCGGGATCGCGGTCGCGAGCAGCGGGGCGACGTCGGCGAGCCCGTGGCCGAGCCGCGCGAAGTCGAACCACGGGAGGTTGACCGAGACGTTCGCCGCGGCGTCCGCGACCGCGTCGCCGGACATGTACCCGCCGACCCAGCCGATCGCGGTGCCCACGAGCAGTGCCGCGAGCCCGACGGGGATGTTCCCCGGCAGCTTCAGGTCCGTGAAGAAGCCGATGAGGATGATCACCATGACCGGCAGCGCGATCCACAGCGCGGTGAACATCTGCGCCGCGGGGCGCATGGAGATGAAGGCGATCGAGATGCCGGCCAGCGTGCCGAGCATCGCCGCCTGCGGCGTGTACTTGCGGATGTACGGCCCCACGAAGGCGCCGAGCAGCACGATCACGCCGATGATCAGCGACCACGCCAGCCCGGCCGCCCAGGCGACGAGCGGGTCCTTCGTCGTCAGGTAGATCGGCAGCATGATCACGAACACGACGATGAACATGTGCGGCACGGAGGGCCCGTACGGCATGGCGCAGACGTCCGTGCGGCCCTCCTTGCGGGCCAGGCGCCGGGCGAGGTAGGTGTAGTAGACGTTGCCGATCAGCAGCTGCACGCCGAGCGCCGGGAGGATCACCCCGAAGACGTCGGCCCCCGGAATGTTGATCACGCCGAGGCAGAGCCCGGAGAGCACCAGCACGTTGACCAGGGTGTTGAACCCCAGGCCGAAGAACGCGTTGGTGTCCCCGGAGACCCACCAGGACAGCTTCATCGGTGCGGGCTTCTCGGTGGTTTCAGCGGTGGTCATGCCACGGCCTCCTGGGCGGTGAGGGCGGTGAGCAGTGCGGTGGAGTCCGCGACCCAGCCGAAGATCCCGCCCTGGGCGGCGACCATCTCGAGTGCGACGCGGTGGAACTCGGGGAAGTACGAGCCGGTGCAGTCCGAGAGCACGAGGCACTCGTAGCCCCGGTCGTTGGCCTCCCGGACGGTGGTGTGCACGCAGACCTCGGTGGTCACCCCGGCGACGATGAGCGAGGTGATCCCGTTGTCCGCCAGGAGCTGTCCGAAGCCGGTGCCGTGGAAGGACCCCTTCCCCGGCTTGTCGACGACCGGCTCACCGGGCAGCGGGGCCAGCTCGTCGATGATGTCGTGGCCGTACTCCCCGCGGATCAGGATGCGGCCCTTGGGCCCGGGATCGCCGATGCGCAGCGTCGGATCGCCGCGGTTCAGCTTGGCCGGCGGGCAGTCGCTCAGGTCCGGCACGTGCCCCTCGCGGGTGTGGATCACGGTCATGCCCAGCGCGCGGGCCGTCGCGAGGACCTGCTGCAGGGGCGGGATCACGCTGCGCAGCAACGACACGTCGTTGCCGAGGGTCTCGCCGAACCCGCCGGGCTCGCAGAAGTCCCGCTGCATGTCGATGATCACCAGGGCGGTGGTCGCGGGGTCGAAGGTGTAGGCGCCGGGTGCGGCGTCGACTGTGGTCACGGGGTGCTCCAGGTGGTCGCCTCGACGACGGCGTCGGAGGTCCCGACGGCGCCGAACACCCCGCCCTGCATGGTCACCATGTGCAGGGCGGCGTCGTGGTTGGACGGGTCGGTGGCGCCGGTGCAGTCCGACAGGATCAGGCACTCGTAGCCGCGGTCGTTCGCCTCGCGCATGGTGGTGTGCACGCAGACGTCCGTCGTGATGCCGGTGAGCAGGATGTGGGTGATCCCGTTGCTGCGCAGCACCAGGTCGAGCTGTGTGGCGTAGAAGGCGCCCTTGCCCGGCTTGTCGATCAGGACCTCGCCCGGGATCGGCGCGACCTCCGGGACGATCTCCCAGCCCGGCTCGCCGCGGACCAGGATCCGGCCGGTCGGTCCCTCGGAGCCGATCTCCGCGCCGATCTGCTTCGACCGCCAGCGCTTGTTCGCGGGCAGGTCGGACAGGTCCGGCGCGTGGCCCTCGCGGGTGTGGATCACCAGCATCCCGGTCTCCCGGGCGTGGGCGAGCAACCGCGCGGTCGGGCCGAGTCCCTTGCGGGTCAACGAGATGTCGTAGCCCATCCGGTCGACGTAGCCACCCGGCCCGCAGAAGTCGATCTGCCAGTCGATGTTGATGATGGCCACCTTCGACGCGGGCACCGCGCCGTCGTAGGGCCAGGCGTAGGGGCGGGCCGCGACCGGGCCGATCGTCGCGGTGCGCGTGTCCGTACTGGTCGTCATCGAACCTCCATGGGGACGAGCGCGGCGGCTGCGGCCAGCAGCCGGGTCTCCGAGAACGCGGGGCCGAAGAGGGTGACCCCGCAGGGGCGGCCGCCGGTACCGTCCGGGTCCGCCGTGAACCCCGCGGGGACGGCGACGGCGGCGAGATCGAGCAGGTTGGTGAACTGCGTGTAGCGGCCGAGGACGAGGTTGCGCGCCACCGGTTCCTCGGCCAGCTCGGCGCGGGTGAAGGTGGTGGGGACGGTGGGCAGCAGCAGCACGTCCGCGGTCTCGAACAGCCGCGCCGCCCATGCCCTGAGCTCCTGCAGCCGGTACCGGGCGCGGAAGGCGTCGACCGCGGAGAAGTCCTTCCCCCTCTCGATCACCGCGCGGGTCACGGGCAGGACGTCGGCCGGCCCCGCCAGGAACTCCTCGAGGACGGCCAGCCGCTCGGCGACCCACGGCCCGCCGTAGAGCAGGTCCCCGGCCTCCCGCAACGGACCGACGTCCACCCCCACCACCTCGTCGGCCCGGGCCGCGGCACGGTCGACGACCTCGGCGAACCGGGCGCCGACACCCGGATCGACGTCCAGCTCCGCGGGCACGGCGAGCCGGAGCCCGACCGGCAGGGGAGTGCCCGAGCGTGACCAGGGATCGTCCGGATCCGGTCCGGCGAGTACGTCGAGCACGGTCGCCGCATCCCCGAGGTCCCGGGTGAACACGCTGACGCAGTCCAGCGACCGGCAGGCGGGCACCACCCCGGAGGCCCCCACGAGCCCGCGGGTCGGCTTGAGCCCCACGATCCCGTTGAGCGCCGCGGGCACCCGCCCCGATCCGGCCGTGTCCGTTCCCAACGCCACGGGCACGATCCCGGCCGCGACGGCGACCGCGCTGCCCGAGCTCGACCCGCCGGAGATCAGGTCCCCGCCGAACACCGACTCCGGTGCGCCGTAAGGGGAGCGGGTGCCGTTCAGCCCCGTCGCGAACTGATCCAGGTTCGTCTTGCCGACGACGATCGCGCCCGCCTCCCGCAGCCGGCGCACCGCTCCGGCGTCGGCGTCGGGGAGGCGGGCGAAGTCCGGACAGGCCGCGGTGGTGGGCAGGCCGGCGACGTCGATGTTGTCCTTCACCGCCACCGGCACGCCCCACAGCGGCAGCTCCCGGTCGAGCGACTCCAGCGCGAGGGCCCGCTCCCGGAGCTCGTCCGCCGGCGTGACGCTGATCCACACGGCGTCGTCCCCGCGACCGGCGATGCGCGCGAGCACATCCTCGACCACCGTGAGGGGACGCAGCGCGCCCGCCCGATAGGCCGTCCGGAGCCCGCGCACCCCCATCGGGGGTGCCCCTGTCGCTGTCTGCACTTGGTCGATTGTCGACAGAATGGTGTCGGGACAAGGCTCGGGCAGTTACGACTGTGTGACAGCTCCCCGGGCCTACGCAGGTCTGCGTATCGACAACCGGACGGATCGGGCGTCTCCTACCCGTCTCCACCCCGCTCGACCGGCGAAGGAGCACTGATGACGACCTCGACCCCCGCACTCGACGAGAAGGCCCTCGAAGACCTGGTCGGCAAGGTGATCGGTGATCTCGGCGGTGCGCTGACGATCCCGCTCGGCCTGCTGGGCGACCGGCTCGGGCTCTACCGCGCCCTCGCCGGCGCCGGCCCGGTCACCGCCGGTGAGCTGGCCGCGGCCGCGGGCGGTCTGTCGGAGCGGTACGTCCGCGAGTGGCTGCGCGTGATGGCGGCCGCCGGTTACGTCGACTTCGTGTCCGGCGACGACGCCGAGGAGGCGCGCTACCGGATGACCCCCGAACAGGTGGCCGTGTTCACGGACCCGGACTCCCCGGCGTTCGTCGTGGGCGGGATGCAGAACATGACGGCGGCGACGCGCGCGCTCGACCGGCTCACCGAGGCCTTCCGCACCGG
The DNA here is from genome assembly GCF_039531635.1 of Pseudonocardia ailaonensis. Classification (NCBI taxonomy): domain Bacteria; kingdom Bacillati; phylum Actinomycetota; class Actinomycetes; order Pseudonocardiales; family Pseudonocardiaceae; genus Pseudonocardia; species Pseudonocardia ailaonensis. Next base: position 660,569 of record NZ_BAAAQK010000005.1, read on the forward strand.
CGAGGGCATCGGCTGGCACGAGCACCATCCCGACATGTTCGAGGGCACCGAGCGCTTCTTCCGCCCCGGCTACCTCGCGCACCTGACGACCGAGTGGATCCCGGCGCTCGAGGGGATCGACGAGCAGCTCCGCGCCGGAGCGCGCGGGGCGGACGTCGGGTGCGGATTCGGCGCCTCCACCGTGATCCTCGCGAACGCCTACCCGGCCTCGCAGTGGCTCGGCGTCGACTACCACGCCCCGTCGATCGAGTCCGCCCGCGACCGCGCGGCCGGCCTGGACAACGTGGCCTTCGAGGTCGGTGCCGCCGACGGGCTGAGCGGCGAGTTCGCCTTCATCGGGTTCTTCGACTGCCTGCACGACATGCCCGATCCCGTCACCGCGCTGCGCTCGGCCCGCGCGGCCCTCGCCCCGGGTGGCGCGGTGCTGCTCGTGGAACCCATGGCGTGGGACTCGGTGGTCGAGGGCCTCAACCCCCTGGGCAAGGTCCTCGCCGCCGCATCCACCCTGATCTGCCTGCCGAGCGGCCTCTCGGCCGACCCCGCCACGGGCCTCGGCAACCAGGCGGGCCCCGCCCGGACCTGCGAGATCGCCCGCGAGGCCGGCTTCACCACCGCCCGCGTCGCCACGAGCACCCCGCTCAACCTGATCTACGAACTGCGATAACTCCTCTGTGAGTGGCGCCGGGGGACGGTCGACGGCGGAGCCGGCGGGGTGGGTGAACTCAGTCGCTATGGCGACTATTGCCACTCACGAGGGGTCCAGCTCCGGGGCGAGGTAGGTGCGGGCCCCGTGGCCCGCCAGGGCGGCCAACACGGTGCCGGAATCGCCCGAGGCGACCGCCTCGTAGAGGTGGCGGTGCCGGTGCGCGCCCTCGGCGGGGGAGCGTTGCTCGGCCTCTCGGCGCATATTGGCGGCCATGTAGAGCTGCAGCTGCATGATGATCGGCTCGTAGGCGCGCAGCAGGTGCCGGTGGCCGGCGAGCGCGACCAGGGCGAGATGGAACTCGCGGTGCGCGTCCGCCCGGTCCAGCGGCGCGTCCGCGACGGCCGCGCGTTCCATCCGCTCGGCCGCCCGCTCCAGGACGGCGAGCCGCTCCTGGTCGAGGGGGACGGCCAGCGCGGTCTCCACGGCGTAGCGCTCCAGCGCGTCCCGGAGCCCGAACAGCTCCTCCATGTCGTCCGCCGAGAGCTCGGCGACCCGCACCCCGCGCCGCGGCAGGTGCTCCACCAGGCCCTGCTGCCCGAGCAGGCGCAGGGCCTCCCGCACCGGTGCCCGGCTGATCCCGAAACGCCTGGTCAGCTGCTCCTCGACGAGCCGCTCACCGGGCCCGATCGTGCCCCGCAGGATGTCCCCCCGGATCCGGTCGAGGGCGAGCTCGACCAGGCTCTGTGCGCCGAGCCCGTCGAGCGGGATCTCAGCGGTCACGGGTGGCCTCCTGTCGGTGCGGGTGGGTGCCAGCCTAGGCGGCGCTCACCCCGATGAGCGTCCCGACCAGGAACGTCGCGCCTGCCGCGATCACTCCGAACATCAACTGTCGAAGCCCGCCGCCCCACCACGTCCGCACGGTGAAGCGCGACGAGATCGCCCCGGCGACGAACAGCCCGACCGCCCCGACCCCCAGCGCCAGCCACAGCGACGACGACCCGAACAGGTACGACAGCAGCGGGATGATGCCGCCGATCGCGAAGCACACGAACGACGATCCGGCCGCGGTCCACGGCGACGGCTTGTCGTCCAGGCTGACGCCGAGCTCCTGGCTGACGTGCACCCGCAGCGCGATGTCGGGGTTCGCGCTGATCTCCTCGGCCACCTTGCGCGCGGTCTCCTCGGACAGGCCCATGTCGCGGTACTCCTGCAGGAGCTCGGCCTGCTCCGCGCGCGGGTGCCGGGCCAGCTCGCGGCGCTCGACCTCCGCCTCGGCGTCCACCGCCTCGTTCTGGGTGCCGACCGAGGCGAACTCGCCCAGGGCCATCGAGAAGGCGCCGGCGACCAGCCCGGCGATGCCCGTCAGCACGATGACCTGCCGGTCCGCCCCGCCGCCGCCGACGCCGGCGATCAGCGCGATGTTGGTGACCAGCCCGTCCATCGCCCCGAAGGTGGCGGCGCGCAGCCAGCCGCCGGAGATGTCGCGGTGGTGGTGGTCGTTCTGATGTTCGGCCAGCTCTGCCTGCTCCGAAGACTGCGCGGACTCGTCCACAGGGGGAGCGTAGGCCGCCGACTCGCGGGCGGGGCCCGCCCCGCCGACACTGACCGGATGGAACCGCTGTGGCTCTTCGCGGACCAGCTCGGCCCGCACGTGCACGCGACCGCGGAGATGCGTGACCGCGAGGTCGTCCTGGTCGAGTCCACCCGCGCGCTGGCCCGCAAGCGCTTCCACCGCCAGAAGCTGCACCTGGTGCTGTCGGGTATCCGGCACCTCGCCGCGGAGCTGGGCGACCGCGCCCGCGTGATCAGGGCCGACACCTACCGGGAGGCCCTCGAGCAGGTGGGGGAGCCGGTCGTCGTCCACGAGCCGACGTCGTTCGCCGCTGCCGATCTCGTGGAGCGGTTCCGCAGGGACGGCCTGGTCGCCGACGTCCTGCCCACCCCCACCTTCGCCCTGCCGAGGAAGGACTTCCAGGACTGGGCGGGTGACCGCGAGCGGTTCCGGATGGAGGACTTCTACCGTGCCCAGCGGGTCCGTTTCGAGGTCCTGATGGACGGCGACGAGCCCGCCGGCGGCCGCTGGAACCTCGACGCCGAGAACCGCGAGCCCCCACCGAAGAAGGCGACCCTCGGCGTGAAGGAGCCGTGGTGGCCGGAGGAGGACGAGATCGACAGGCAGGTCCGCACGGACCTCGCGGACGTCCCGTCGGTCGGGGCCGACGGCCCGCGCCTGTTCGCGATCACCCACGCCGAGGCGAAGAAGGCGTTGCGGCACTTCGTGAAACACCGCCTCGGCAGCTTCGGTCCCTACGAGGACGCCATCCTCGAGCAGGACTGGACGATGGCCCACTCACTGCTCTCCGTGCCGTTGAACCACGGTGTCCTACACCCGCTCGACGCCGTGCACGCCGTGGAGGAGGCCTATCGGGCGGGTGAGGTGGACCTCGCCTCGGCGGAGGGCTTCATCCGGCAGGTGCTCGGCTGGCGCGAGTACGTCTGGCACCTGTACTGGCGCTTCGGGAAGGGCTACACCCGCCGCAACGCCCTGCGTGCCCACACCCCGCTGCCGGAATGGTTCGCGTCGCTGGACGCGGACGCGGTCACCGCCGCCTGCCTGCGCAGCGCGCTGCAGGGTGTGCGGGACCGCGGCTGGGTGCACCACATCCCGCGGCTGATGGTGCTCGGCAACCACGCCCTGCAGCGCGGCTACCGGCCGGCCGAGCTCAACGAGTGGTTCCGGACGGCGTTCGTCGACGGTTTCGAGTGGGTGATGCCCGCCAACGTGATCGGCATGAGCCAGCACGCCGACGGCGGCATGATGGCCACCAAGCCCTACTCCTCCGGCGGCGCGTACATCGACCGCATGAGCGACCACTGCGGAGGGTGTGACTACAACCCGAAGAAACGAGTGGGCGACGACGCCTGCCCCTTCACCGCGGGCTACTGGCAGTGGGTGCACCGGCACCGTGAGCTGCTCGGGGCGAACAACCGCACCGCCCGGTCCGTCGCGACCATGGATCGGCTGAAGGACCTCGACGCCGTCCTCGACCAGGAGTCCGCCCGCGAGGCGTTCTGAGGATCCCCTCACGGTCCCTTCAGGCGGCGGCGATACCGTTCCCTCGTGACGAGGGGCCGTGTTCTCGACGTGGTCGGCACACTCGCGCGGCTGGGACTGGCCGCGGTGTGGCTGGCGTCCGGCCTGCTCAAGGCGCTCGACCCGGCCCAGACGTACGTCGCGGTCAAGGCCTACGACGTGCTCCCGACGGACGGCGTGAGCATCGTCGCCGGGATCCTGCCGTGGTTCGAGCTGGCACTCGGCGTGCTGCTCCTGCTCGGTGTGGGCACCCGCGCGGTGGCCGTGCTGTCGGCGGTGCTCCTGCTCGTGTTCATCGCGGGTGTGTCCCAGGCGTGGGCGCGCGGGCTGAACATCGACTGCGGCTGCTTCGGCGGCGGTGGGGCGGTCGAGCCGGGCCAGACCCAGTACGTCCAGGAGATCGTGCGCGACACCGGGTTCCTGGTGCTCGCCGCCTGGCTGATCGTGCGACCCCGCACATTCGGCGCCCTGGAGAACCTGATCGGTCGTGCGGCCGAGCCGGGTCCTCGTCATTCCAAGGTCGGGTAGGGAAGGGAACGGACGTGGGCGGAGCGGATCGCCGGGAACGGCAGCGGCGGCAGGAGGCGGCCCAGGCGCGCCTGCGGGCGGCGGGGATCACCCCGAAGCGCGGCGGCCTGAGCGGCAACGCACTGGTGCTGACGATCGTCGCCGTCGTGGTCATCGCGGCCATCGTCATCGGCGTGACGATCACGCTGAAGAACAGGTCCGCGGCCGCCGCCGGGCCGGCGGCGACCTACCCGGTGAGCCGCAGCGGCGTCGTGGTCGCGGCCGGTCAGGCCTCCGCGCCGGTCACCGTGGACGTGTACGAGGACTACCTCTGCCCCTACTGCGAGCGCCTCGAGACGACGTACAAGGACCAGATCACCACCGCGCTCAACGCCGGCCAGATCAAGGTCAACTACCACGCCGTCACGATCCTGGACACCCGCACCACTCCTGCGGGCTACTCCACGCGCGCCGCCAACGCCGCCCTCTGCGCCGTCGACGCCACCATCTGGCCGCAGTACCACGCGGCCCTCTACGCGGCGCAGCCCGCGGAGGGCAGCGCCGGCCTCACGAACGACCAGCTGACGAAGACGGGCACCGACCTGGGCGCCCCGGCCTCCTTCGGCCAGTGCGTCGCGGCCAACGGCAACGCCGCCGCCATCACCGCGGCCACCAAGGCCGCGGAGCAGACCCCCGCCCTCCAGACCGACGGCTCCTTCGGCACCCCGACCGTCACCGTGAACGGCACGAAGGTCGACCTCAACAACAGCAACTGGCTCCAGGGCGCGATCAAGAAGTAGCCGGTCCCGCCGCGGGGACCCCCTCGAAGGGCCCCCGCGGCGGCCGTGTAAGGTTCTGTTCATCGCAAGGGGCTGTGGCGCAGCTGGTAGCGCACTTGACTGGCAGTCAAGGGGTCAGGGGTTCGAATCCCCTCAGCTCCACCCTTCTGACCAGGCCCGATGAGTCTCCCGACTCTCGGGCCTGTCGTGTTGTGGCGCGGGATATGGCGCGAGTCGGCTTAGTCTCGCGCCATGCCACCCGCCCCGCGCAAGCGCCGTTCGCGACAGCGCGGTGAGATCGCTCCGCTTGAGAGCGGCTCCTACCGCGTTCGCGTCTACGCGGGTCAAGACCCGATCACCAAGAAGCGCCACTACCTGCAAGAGATCGTCCAGCGGGGCCCAGACGCCGAGGACGAGGCGGAGAAGACGCTTCGTCGGCTCCTCGTGCAGGTCGACGAGCGGCTGAACCCGCGTACCTCGGCGACAGTGCGCCAGCTGTTGGAGAAGCACTTCGCCCTGCTCGAGGTCGAGCGCACCACGAAGGCGACGTACGAGAACCTCGCCCGCACGCACATCGTGCCGCTGATCGGCCCCGTGAAGCTGGCCGCGCTTACCGCAGAGGTCTTCGACTCCTTCTACGCCGAACTTCGTCGCTGCCGGCTCCACTGCAAGCGCCGTCGGATGATCGAGCACCGGGTGAAGGCCGTGCACGACTGCGACCATCGCTGCCATCAGCACGTGTGCAAGCCGCTGGCGCAGTCGACGATCCGACAGATCCACGTGATCCTGAGCGGCGCACTGAGGCGCGCCGTCCGCTGGAAGTGGTTGTCGCGAAGTCCGATCGAGAACGCGGAGCCGCCGAAGCAGCCTCCTGGGAACCCACAGCCGCCGACCTCCGCCGAAGCTGCTCGGATCCTCAACGCGTCCTGGGAGGACCCGGACTGGGCGGTGCTTGTCTGGCTGACGATGGTGACCGGCGCCCGCCGTGGCGAGCTGTGCGCGCTGCGATGGGACGACGTCGACCTGGTGACGGGCACCCTCCGCGTGCAACGGTCGATCGCTGAGCTCAAGACGGAGACGTGGGAGAAGGACACCAAGACCCACCAGCACCGCCGAATCGCGCTCGACCCGGAGTCCATCACTCTGCTCACGGCCCATCGCGCGCGGAGCACGGAGCTCGCCGCAGCCCTCGGCTACGAGCTGGCGCACGACGCCTTCGTCTTCTCCCACTCGGGCGACGGTGCGGCGCACATGAACCCGCGGACGATCACTCGTCGATACGGACGTCTCGTGCAGCGCTTGGGCATCAAGACGACCTTCCACAAGCTGCGCCACTACTCCGCTACCGAGCTCATCGCGGGCGGCGTAGACGTACGTACGGTCGCGGGCCGTCTCGGCCATGGCGGCGGGGGAGCGACGACTCTGCGCGTTTATGCCGCCTGGGTGTCGGAGGCCGATCAGCGCGCGTCGACCGGCTTGCTCGACCGCCTTCCTCGCCGCCCGGTCGGAGATCCTGGTGTGGTCGGTGCCGACGAGCTATTCGCCCAGAACCCGTACCAGCTGACCGCGATGGACCTCCGCGCCCAGATCCTGGACGGCACCATCGCCGCCGGGTCTGCCCTACCGACGACCGCCGAGGTGGCGAAGAGCTATGGCATCGCGATCGGCACAGCGAACCGGGCGCTGGGTTTGCTGCGGGAGTGGGGACTGATCGAGCCGCGGCGCGGGGTACGTGCGGTGATCTGTGCGCTTCCGCAGGCCAGCGAAGAGTCCGCTTCGGCGGAGTGCGTTGACGTCGTGCCCGACGAGCGGTCGACCCCGCAAGACCCGCCGGTCGTTGTTCTGGAGACGAGCGTCGATGAGATCCCGTACGCGGAGATCCGACCGACTGCTGCCCCAATGATCGGCACCGGCCTCATCGAGCTGGTGCTCCGTCGCCGAGGCGAGGACGTCAGCAAGGTAGTCACGGCTCCGGTACCGATGGACCCCGGAGCACTCCACCGTCTTCTCCTCGACGGGATCAACCGCATCGGCGGCACAGCCGCCCAGATCGGCGACTATGAGCTCGAGTTCCGCGAGTTCGGCAGCACCGACTCGATCCTGACCTTCGTGGCATAAGAGGCGGCTTCGCCGTCGGACCGCCTCCGGCGGGCTGTCTTCTGTGGTGGGCCTGCCTACCCCGCCCGGTCTCACGCACAAGGGCGCTGACGCGTCTGCTGGCGCAGACCGCCCTCCGGGCGGCCCTTGTGCGTGAGCCTCGCCGGGCGGGGTCGGGCGCGGAAGGGCAAGGGCGGGCGCTTCGCACCGCGCCCCGCAATCAGCCCACCACCACAGCAAGGACGCCCCGTCCACGGGCTGGTTGCCGATCCCGCCGGGAGGCCGCCGCCATGACCATCGCCCACGACACCGAGGAGACCACTCAGGACATCCTTCGACAGGCTCTCGGACTCACGCCCCGGCGCCCTTACGTCTGGAACGGTAAGGACCTGCTGCAGCCCTGCCAGGATTGCGGCCACAACCCGCTCCTGGAGATCCCGGCAGGACTTCCGGCCGGCGACCCGGTCGCCGACGTCGTCCCGGACCGCGAGGCGCTCAAGGTGGCGACGCGAACGGTCTCGATGCTGGTGGACGTCCTCGACCAGCGCCGCGCGCCCCGTCTGGTCCGCGACCGAGTCCACCCGCGAGTCCTGCGCTACCTGCAGGCCCTGCCTGTGGACGGGACCGGATCGCACGGTGGAGCACGCCTGATCAGCATCCACCCGGTCCAGGCCCACGAGGGCGCGGTGGAGGTCGCCGCTTCTATCCGCCTCCGCGCCCGCCGCCGAGCGCTGGCAGCGTCCTTCGAGCTGACCGACAACTGGATCTGCGAGACAATCAGGATCTTGTGACCGACTGGCCGGGCGACCTTCCGCCCGGCCAGTCCGACTTCAATCGACATGGTGGGCATCGCGATCAGTCAAAGTTCACGCCGCGACGGAGCCCGGCCGTGATGGCCGGGAAGAGGTGCCCGTGCGCGAGGGCCCAGAGCGGGCAGATCAGGCCGCGACGGAGCCCGGCAGTGATGGCCGGGACGAGCTGGTCGGACGTGCTCACCGAGCAGCCCTGTCCGGCCAAGCCGCTACGGAGCCCGGCCGTGATGGCCTGGGAAGAGCGGCCGAGGTGTCGGCAGGCGCGCTGGTCACTTCCGGCCGCTACGGAGCCCGGCCGTGATGGCCGGGAAGAGGACTTCCCCATCCACGCTTCCTCCACCTGCACCCAGTCGCCGCTACGGAGCCCGGCCGTGATGGCCGGGAAGAGAGCCCGAACGCGATGATCGCGTAGCTCGCGCTGATCAGGCCGCTACGGAGCCCGGCCGTGATGGCCGGGAAGAGCGTGACCTGCGCACCCGCCTACACCTTTCCGGACCTGGCCGCTACGGAGCCCGGCCGTGATGGCCGGGAAGAGTCGCCCAGGGTTTCGCTGGCCTGCGGGTGGAACGGCCGCTACGGAGCCCGGCCGTGATGGCCGGGAAGGGGGCCTGCTGCTGCACCGGCGAACGTCCAAGCCCCCGCCGCTACGGAGCCCGGCCGTGATGGCCGGGAAGAGCACTCACAGGTCTACCTCCGGACCGACGGGCACGGTGCCGCTACGGAGCCCGGCCGTGATGGCCGGGAAGAGGAGCCGATGCGTCTCACTGCTGGGGCTGGTGACCTTGCCGCTACGGAGCCCGGCCGTGATGGCCGGGAAGAGCGTTCGGGACGTAACCCTCCCCCCCCTAAAGAACCACTGGCCGCTACGGAGCCCGGCCGTGATGGCCGGGAAGAGGGCGTGATCCACCTTCCCCTCCCCCACTGAACAGCAGCCGCTACGGAGCCCGGCCGTGATGGCCGGGAAGAGCCGCGGCCGTGAGGGATAGGTTCGCTGCCCCGGTCGCCGAGCCGCTACGGAGCCCGGCCGTGATGGCCGGGAAGAGGTGCGGGCCCGCTCGATCGTCCACGTCGAGCGGAACGTGCCGCTACGGAGCCCAGCCGTGATGGCCGGGAAGAGCCCCGTGCATCACGTCCAGCAGGATCGACTGCTCGATGCCGCTACGGAGCCCGGCCGTGATGGCCGGGAAGAGGCGACCACATGCTGGCGCTGATGGACCAGCGGGTGCGGCCGCTACGGAGCCCGGCCGTGATGGCCGGGAAGAGCCGCCGGGATGGTGTCCGGGCAGTGTCCGCATGATCTTGCCGCTACGGAGCCCGGCCGTGATGGCCGGGAAGAGAGCCGGCCAGATCCTTGAGGACCTGCGCGAGACCCTCGCCGCTACGGAGCCCGGCCGTGATGGCCGGGAAAAGCCGGTGCGGTCACCAGCACAACGAATGCCACTACGCCAGCCGCTAACGGAGCCGGCCGTGATGGCCGGGAAGAGTGCTCGATCACCCCGCCGGCGTCGCCGAGGGTGTCGGGCCGCTACGGAGCCCGGCCGTGATGGCCGGGAAGAGCACCACACCGGACGGCGCGTGCACCCCCGACAGCCCGGCCGCTACGAGGCCCGGCCGTGATGGCCGGGAAGAGCCGACTGCACCGGACAGCCCGGCCTGGAGCTTCGAGGGGCCGCTACGGAGCCCGGCCGTGATGGCCGGGAAGAGACCTCGACCGCCCAGTGCTTCGCCTGGTCGACCTGGAAGCCGCTACGGAGCCCGGCCGTGATGGCCGGGAAGAGCCGAGGGTCCAGTCGGTCGCCGCGCCGTCGGAGTTGTGGCCGCTACGGAGCCCGGCCGTGATGGCCGGGAAGAGGAGCGCGCTCAGGGGCTTCTTGTGACCCTCACGCTGCTCGCCGCTACGGAGCCCGGCCGTGATGGCCGGGAAGAGGACGGCCACGATCTGCTTTGCCAAGGCCATAAAGAGCTGCCGCTACGGAGCCCGGCCGTGATGGCCGGGAAGAGATGACGTCTCGTGGACGAACCCGGAGCAGCCGCCCGAGCCGCTACGGAGCCCGGCCGTGATGGCCGGGAAGAGTTGCCGATGGGCAGTGGCATTGCCCGGAGTGCGGCAAGCCGCTACGGAGCCCGGCCGTGATGGCCGGGAAGAGACCTCCCGCCCGTCGGGCAGGGTGCGGACGACGTAGTCGCCGCTACGGAGCCCGGCCGTGATGGCCGGGAAGAGGTGAATCCGTTCTGCAGGCCGATCGCGTGCGCCTTGCCGCTACGGAGCCCGGCCGTGATGGCCGGGAAGAGATGTTGTTCAACGACGCGAAGTACTGGCCGGCCATCTGGCCGCTACGGAGCCCGGCCGTGATGGCCGGGAAGAGCCCGTCGATCACGATCACCGGCGCCTCCTCGGGCAAGGCGCCGCTACGGAGCCCGGCCGTGATGGCCGGGAAGAGCCGCGGCAGGGCCGGCAGGGACTTCACCCACCGCAGGCCGCTACGGAGCCCGGCCGTGATGGCCGGGAAGAGGAGCGGGACGCCGCCCGGCGGGCCGCCGACGAGACCCAGCCGCTACGGAGCCCGGCCGTGATGGCCGGGAAGAGATCCCGTCCGGCCTGTGGGAGGGCGACGAGTTCTTCTTGCCGCTACGGAGCCCGGCCGTGATGGCCGGGAAGAGCAGATCCCCGAGAACGCCGTTGCCCGTCTGGAGGGGCCGCTACGGAGCCCGGCCGTGATGGCCGGGAAGAGGGGCCGGATGCTCCCGACCCCGACGCCGGCCACGACGCCGCTACGGAGCCCGGCCGTGATGGCCGGGAAGAGCGCGTACGGGTGGCGGCGGCTGCCCGGCTGGCAACCCGCCGCTACGGAGCCCGGCCGTGATGGCCGGGAAGAGGACGAGCGGGCCGAGCGGCAGCGGGTGCAGGCGGAGGCGCCGCTACGGAGCCCGGCCGTGATGGCCGGGAAGAGGCGGTGGTGAGCGACACCCCGATCTACGACGAGATCCGCCGCTACGGAGCCCGGCCGTGATGGCCGGGAAGAGCTGCAGCAGCGGCGAGGCGTAGTAGCGGACCACCGCGCCGCCGCTACGGAGCCCGGCCGTGATGGCCGGGAAGAGGTGTCCCAGCGCCGCATCGGGCGCGTCGGGAGCTGCAGGCCGCTACGGAGCCCGGCCGTGATGGCCGGGAAGAGTCGCCGATCAGCACGGTGATCGCGCAGAACACGTCGCCGCTACGGAGCCCGGCCGTGATGGCCGGGAAGAGGACGCGAGCGCGCGGCCCTGGCGGGCGAGCAGCTCGCCGCTACGGAGCCCGGCCGTGATGGCCGGGAAGAGACCATCCGCCTCGGCGACCGCCTCGGCCAGTTCAAGGTCGCCGCTACGGAGCCCGGCCGTGATGGCCGGGAAGAGGCCGGCACGACTCCGACCGCGGGCACCGCGAGCAAGATGCCGCTACGGAGCCCGGCCGTGATGGCCGGGAAGAGGAGCGGCTCGACGACTACTGCGAGAAGCGGAAGTGGCCGCTACGGAGCCCGGCCGTGATGGCCGGGAAGAGGATCGAGGCCCGCGTGAAGACCCTGGAGGAGGCCAAGCCGCTACGGAGCCCGGCCGTGATGGCCGGGAAGAGCACCGGCTCCCTGGATGCCCTGGAGGCTGAGGGACAGGCCGCTACGGAGCCCGGCCGTGATGGCCGGGAAGAGCGGCCGGGGCCTCCACGGGCAGGCCGTGGCGGATCATGCCGCTACGGAGCCCGGCCGTGATGGCCGGGAAGAGCTTCCAGGGCCACATCACCCTGGAGTTGTCCAACCAGGCCGCTACGGAGCCCGGCCGTGATGGCCGGGAAGAGGGGTCCAACCCCGGCGGTGCCGGGCACGGCGTGGTGAAGCCGCTACGGAGCCCGGCCGTGATGGCCGGGAAGAGCCCCGTGATGCGATTTGCACAGCGACTCGCACCATGACGCCGCTACGGAGCCCGGCCGTGATGGCCGGGAAGAGGCTGCGAGGACTGGTGGTCCAAGGTCGACCACGACCGGCCGCTACGGAGCCCGGCCGTGATGGCCGGGAAGAGGCCCGCCCCGTCGAGGCCTCCACGCGCGCCTCCAGCCCGCCGCTACGGAGCCCGGCCGTGATGGCCGGGAAGAGCGGCGCCTGGAGCAGGACGGGGTGGCCGTCACCAGCGAGCCGCTACGGAGCCCGGCCGTGATGGCCGGGAAGAGCAGGCGCACGCGCTGGGGGAGACGTGGCTGGGGCAGGCCGCTACGGAGCCCGGCCGTGATGGCCGGGAAGAGCACCACCAGGCTGTGGGAGTCCTTCGCGGTGATCGTGCCGCCGCTACGGAGCCCGGCCGTGATGGCCGGGAAGAGGTGGCACCGCGGCGGCAGCCAGCAGGGCGTACTTCTGGCCGCTACGGAGCCCGGCCGTGATGGCCGGGAAGAGAGCTCGCAAAATCTGGTGCGGTTGACCAGCGACTTTACGTCACGTCGCGAGCGCTGAGTGGAACCGCTGCGCATGTAGCCGCCGTCGAACGCGCCGGGTATGGCGCTGGCTTCGGTGACCAGGGCGCGAGCGCTTCCCAGGGATTTCGTCGGCACCTTAGCGCTCGCTAGACGATTCTCGAGTCCGTGGTGGGGAGGGGGCGGTGTTGCCCGACGAAGGTGAAGCGTGCGCTCGTCACGTCGCCTAGGTCGACGATGACCACCGAGTCCTGTCCCATGTTCATCTCGGATTCGAACTGCTGTCTCGCGTGTACGAGCTCACTTCGGCTGAGGTCGCAGATGAAGACTGAGTACTGAAGCCGCTCGCCATACTCCTCCATGGTCTTGCAGACCCGTCGTAACCGCTTGGGGTCGGCGATGTCGTACGCGATGAGGAATCGTCTGCGCGCCATGTTTACCTCGTCGTGAACGGCGTGTATTCGGGTATCTCACCGGTCAGGTGGGCGGCGAGGAGGCGTGCTTGGACGTCGAGGGCCCGCCGGTAGCTGACTCGGTAGCCGAAGACCGGGTGCTTGATCTCGTGGCTCATGCGTCGCTCGTATGCTCGGATCACGGCGCGGCGTCCCTCCTTGTCCAGCTGACACCCACCGGCTCGCCGGGTGAAGTGCTGAGGCCGGACCTCGCCGTTGTTGATCACCTGGATCACGGTGCTGTCCGCGATGAGCGGCCGGAACTCCTCAGCCAGATCGAGGGCGAGGGCAGGGCGCCCATACCGTGGCCGGTGGTAGACCCCGAGGTACGGGTCGAAGCCGACGGCGTATGTCGCGATCACGAGGTCCTTCACTAGAAGTGCATAGAGGAAGGACAGCAGCGCGTTGACCGGGTCGGGCGGTGGTCGCCGGGCGCGGCCGTTGTCGTCGAAGGAGCCGATGTCGATGCCCGTTGTCGGTGTCAGCATTCCGGTGAACTGCCCGAAGTAGAGGCGCGCGGCCGTCCCCTCCAGTCCGAGCAGGGTCGGGTATCCAACAGCTGTTCGGGACGACTGTGCGAGATCGAGGAGTTGCTCGACGGTGCGCGTCGGGCTGACTCTGCTGTTGCGGCGCAGCAAGGTCCGGCTGTTGCGGATCTTTCCCTCGATCATGGCCGAAGCGACCGCCAGGGTTTGGGGGGCGGGCGCGGTGTACTGCCCTCGTCGCAGCTCGACGTGCTTCCCGGGGAGCCCCTCGGCCATGCCGGAGAACCAGCCTCCGTAGGAGAACCAGCACACCGGAATCTCGCGGGCGAACATCTCGCGCATCGCCTGCGCGCTCACGCTGACGTTCCCGTACAGGCACAGTTGCGACACGTCGATCAACCGGTAGCTGCCGAGGTTGTCGGAGCCCTGGGTGATCTCGAGACGACCGCGACGGACGCCGACTACGGCTCCCTGCTCCATCACGTAGACAGGCCGGTTGTCCGGGCTGGCGGCCATGATGCCGCGTGGCCGTTTGGGGGCTGTAGCGCGTGTTCTGAGGGTGGTGATCTCGTCGGGCAGGCAGAGCCCGACGAGCGAGCAGCGCGGACACTTCGGGCTGTCGACGAGTGGCGGTGGCGCCTCGTCCGAGCCTGCGACCTGCCATAGGTCGGCGAGGGTGCTACGACTCGACTCGATGGCGTCGTCGTCGATGGGCAGGGCGACCCGGGTCCGGGTTTCGGCGTACCAGATCTCGGCGTTGGCGACCTTGTAGCCGGCCTCACGGAGGAGCAAGGCCTGGAGGCGCGACTGTGCGACGTCGGCTGGCCACGGCTTTCCGTTGCGGTCGGGTCCTCCCTTCTTGTAGTCGACGGGTGTGACAGCGCCGTCGGAGCCGACCTCGACCACGTCGATCTTGGCGCTGACACCAAGCGCGGTCGAGCTGAGCCAGTAGCTTCGCGACCGTCGCCCGCCGAAGCGTTCGAGGTCGTCTTCCGGCTCCGGCAGGTCGCCGCCGGGTTCGTCGACGACGCGGTGGACGTAGAGACCTTCCTCGACGTCGTCACTGGTCGCGAAGCGTCCCTGGACCCACTCGAGGTGGAAGAGACGCCGGCAGTAGACGAACTCGTTGACCATCCGGGCAGGGACGGTCTCGGGTAGGGCGGGGTCGTCGGGCCGGATGGTCATCGAGGAAGTGCCTCTTCAGGCTCAAGGGGCTGATCGTTCGGAGCCAGGACGCCGGCGAAAGTTCTGCCAGCCAGTCGCCGACGAGAGGCGTGAACGATCCGGAAGATCGAGAGCAGCCGTGCGAGCTCCGGCGGGTCGCCTGGTTCCGCACGCTTCATCACCGGGTGGCTGAGCAAAGCTCGCACCGCGTCGAGCTCGAGAGGAGCTGACCACAGTGGATAGATCAGCCGCTTCGGCCCGCGGGGGAACGCCTGCCAGCACGTAGTGCGAATGTCGCCGTTCTCGGCGGCGGACACCATCAGAGGGTAGGCCATGAGCGCCAGCCATGTCGCGCCTGGGACACCTCGCTCAGCCGGCTTTCCGTTCGGTGAGTCCGTGGCGTCGTACAGAACGCGGTGGTCGAGGTACTCGCCAGAGACACCGGGATAGCGGCGCCACGAGGTGAGCGCCTCGCGCAAGAGTTCCGGGTTGCGCCTGACCAGGCCCAGTGGCTTGTCGAGCATGGTCCGCATCGACTGCTTGCCCGACGGGGCGGCGAACAACGTGATGTCGACGCGACCCTTGTCGTCGACGCTCAGATCGGTGACCAGGCTCGAGAGCCATCGTTCGGCGGCCCGTCCGCCGTCGCGCGCGACTGCCTCGGCGAAGCGGGAGAAATCTGGGCGGGGAAGACGCAGCTTGTCCGGCGCCTCACCGGGGGGCGGGAAGTCGGAGGGGAGTCCGGGCAGGACGCCGTCCTCCGGGATCGCGGCGACGATGCCGATGAGCTCACTGACGACGTCCTCGAGGGTGAGGTCGACGTTGTGCAGTGCGGCGGTGCCGGTCTCGGGTGACCAGGCCAGGGTTGGCCGATGCGCCGTGTGCTCTGTCATGAGCCGAGCGGTGCCGAGTGCGGCAAGGAAGCCCAGGGGGCTCTCGCCATGCAGCGCCGGCAGCGGGAGGCTTGTCATGATCCCTCTCCTGAGACTGTGGTGTCGGCGCATCGGACGACGGCTTCGAGGAGCGCCAGACCCCATCGGCCGTAGCGCGCGTTGAGACGGGCGAAGCGCGCCGGCTGCTGGAGGTCGACCGTCTGGTCAGAGCGCACGACGACCTTGTGCTCGCCGAGAGCGACGCCGATGTCGCGAGGGTCGTTGTCGGCAACGAGCCATGCGAGAGGGCGGGCGTATCCGTGGTGACTGGCGATCAGGTGCAGGAGCAGGTCGACATCACCGTGGTATCCGTCGTCGAGGTGCCGGAGGTGCTCCTCGACGAGTGCAGCGGACCAAGCCTCGTGGCGCGCTCCGGTGGGAAGGCCGCTGCGGCGAGCCGCGTCGCGCCATGCGTTGCGGTTGACCGGATCCATTCCGGACTTCGCCAGTGGCTCGCGTGCGAGGGCGGCGGCCGTCGCGTCCCCACCATGAAGCATCGCCTGGAATCGGTCCTCCACCTTCCCGAGGTCGTGCCATCCGGCGGCGTCCTCGACGACTGCGGCCAGGTCCAGCGACAACCCGAGTGCCCGGGCAATGTCCCCGGCTCGCCGACGCACCGCCAGATGGTGCGCTTCGAGCGTCACCTGAGCCGGAGCGGCCGAGCTTGCGCCGGCATGTTCGTCGTCGCCCTCTGTGGGGGCAGCAGCGCCGCGTGGGCCGCTCAGCAGTACGGCCCACACCTCGGGCTCGCCCCATCGATCATCGGAAGGATCCGTGATCTCGACTCGCCGGGGCGAGCGGGTGCGCAGCCACGCAGCCAGTTCCCGCCACGTCGTCTCCGTCCACCCGAACCGGCGCAGACCCTCGACAGGAAGGCTGTCGGCGAGGCTTTGCATCACCCCGACGTCAACAGGCTCTCCCGTAGGGAGATCGAGAAGTCGGGTTACCTGCTCCGTGCCGATTCGATCCAGGCCAAGGCGAGCTGCGAGGCCGGCGTCGAGGCGAAGAGCCGCGGGGAGCGCCCCGCGGCCCGGTGCGAACGACGCTGCCTCGCTGACATCCGCGACCAGGCCGCGGTCGGCGGGAGCCCACCCGTACTCGTCGAGACCTCCCCGCTCCGTGGGGACGACAACGAGGTCGCCTGGGCGCAGCTGCTCGGCATCGATCCACGACCAGCGCGTCGGTGCGTCCGTCCGAGCGCGTCCGGTCTGCCTGCTGGCCCGCTGCGCCAGCACGCGGAAGGGATCGGCGACGGGCTGCTGTCGACCGAGCTCCTCGCCGGAGATGTCCACGTCGCTGACGGGCTCCGGGGACTGCCCGCCGATCCAGCGGCGGGCGGCGACGAACGGAATCTCCACGATCTCGGGAGACCTTGGCGGCCATTGGGTCAACAACGCGTCGAGCCGCTCCGCCGGCAGCTCGGCGTCCCCGTCGAACGGATCGTCTTCAACGAGCCCCTCTCGCCACACCATCTGGACGGCAGGGGCGCCGCTGTCGAAGCCGTGGAGGAAGGGCGCCACGGGCGGGTCGTTGAGCGGAACTGGCGCGGTCTGGACCCAGGTGTCCAGCGTCGGCCCCAGCAAGACTGGAACGCCGCGGGTCGCACGGAGGTAGCTCCTGTCGGCGAACGCCGATGCGGTGTGCGCTCGACAAGCCAGGGGCGAGACGTCGATGTCCCCTGTCGCGCCCTCGGCGAGGGTCGTCAGGGTTGACCACGTGGCGTCTCGGGCCGCACCGTAGACGGGTCCGTCCGTTGTGCCGTCGTGGACGACTGTCGCCACGGCGTGGCCATCGCCCGGGAACCGGTCGGAGAACAGGCCCAGCCTGTTCAGTCGGCCGAGGCGCTGGACGAGGGCGTCCCACGAGGCGGACTCGGTGATCAGCGCGTCGGCGTCGAGGTTGACCCCGACTTCCACTGTCTGAGTGGCGACGAGGACCGCAGGAACGTCCGTCGCTCGCCGTCTGACACCGAGCAGGCGCAGGACGCGCTCCTGCAGGCCCGGCCGGTCGATCGGACGGGAGCGCCCGATGAGGAGCTCGCAGTCTGCCTCCGGCAGGCCTGCCCGCAGCTTGGTGAACACCTCGCGGGCCCGATCGACCGTATTGCACACCACGAGCACTGCCGGTGCTCGGCCACCGCCGGATAGGGCCGAGACGGCCTCGATGGCTTGTGCCGCAATGTCCTTGGCCGAGCCCTTCGGGGTGGACTCGACGAGGCGAAGCCCCTTCCCGGCGTTGAGTCTCCGCCAGGCGACGGCGGTGCCCCGGTGCGCGTCGACATCGAGCGCGTAGGTCTCGAAGGTCGGTTCTGCGGTTGCGGACAGCCGGACGGTGAGCGGGTCGGGGACGGGTAGCCCCAGCTGGTCCCGCTGTGAGGCGGCCCCGAACGTGGTCAGCAGCGCCGTCGCGAGGTGAGCCTCGTCGACCATGATCAACGAGTCGGTGCCCACCAGGGCGGCGTCGAGGGGCTTGCGCCGGTCGGAGACCCCGTAGCCGCGGAACAGGAACCGACTTCCGACCTGGTCTACCGTGCCGAGGACGATTCCGGGCCGGTCGGGTCGGTCCATCCACGCTGCCGCCCACGTTGTGCCCCCGCGCATCCTCGTGACCGGCAGGAGGTCTCCGGAGGCGGTGGGAGCGAGCGCGCGGAGCGCCCTGGCCACCCGCGCCATGGCTCCAGCTCCGTTGGTGGCCTCCTGCAGCAGCTCCGAGAGACGGGTCGCGTGCTCGAACGCCTCGTCGACGACCAGGCGGCGGTCCACGACGAAGAAGATCCGACGCCTGCCGGCTCGCTCCGCGCCAGCCGTTCTCGCCGTGGCTGCAGTGACGAACACCGCAATGTCGATCATGCTGGTCTTGCCCAGGCCCGTCGGCACGTCGACCAGATCGGGCCATCTGCCCTCGGCGAGAACCCTCCCTGTCAGGTCGAGCTGCCAGGGGAAGGGGTCGACGCCGTGGACTGCGCGGAAGAACTCGGGAAAGTCCTCGGCACGCAGCGCCGGGTCACTAACGGTCATCGTCGGCTCCTACGGGGGCGAGGAGGCCGATGCCCAGATAGCGGCCGGCTCCGACGAGCACCGGGCCGGACACACGTCGATCGAAGGTGACAGCGATGTGCCGGTAGGGCCGGCCCTGGGCGCGCCTGGGGAGGTCGGGTGGTCGTATCCGAGCCGCACCCCGAACCAGGGGCTCTTTGCTGATCGCGATCTCGAGCGGTTCAGGGAGGCCAACCTTCCGCAGGCCCGTGCGGATCTCCTGCTCAACGGCTTCTGGTCGCTTCGGGAACCGATCCAGAACGACAGGAGTCGCGCTGACCCAGCGTCGGCTGCCTCGGCGCCAGCGCTGCGGGGAGGCTCCCCAGGGCCGGTATACCTCGGCGGGCTGGAGCAGTTCGACCTTGCCGATGGGCGGCACGTTCAGCGTCATGGTCCCTTCGACCTCGCCTCGGCGAAGGCCCCCGACGGCTGCGAGGACCGCCCGGCGCTCGGCCGGAGGTAGGTCGGGGACGGCGACGGCGAGTCCGAGAAGGTGCCCGTCGGAGTACTCGCCTCCGACGTCGGGCAGAGCCAGAAAAGCGACGTGGGGACGCCCGTCGGCGCCGTGCCCGTGGAGCGCCGCCGGCGCCGAGTCCCCGGCGACCGCGAGCACCGCCTTGCGCAGCGCGGTCGTGAACGGGACGGTCAACGACGCCTGTGGGGCCAGGCCGGAGAACCTCAAGGTCACCAGCTCCGTGTAGACGGACGGGATGACCGCCTCGGTCTCCGCAGGAGCGGCGGATTCGGCAGACCGACGTCGATACGGCTGGTAGCGGCTGGCCTCCCAGGCCTGCCGGTCCGCGGCGAACAACGAGTCCAGCTCCGAGAGGAAACCCGGGTAGGGGATACGCACCATGTGCTCGCGGTCGAGCAGCGAGCATGGCTCGAACACCACGAGTTCTTCGGGGCACTCGTCGGCAGCGGCTGCGGCCGCGACGAGGGCAATGCCCGTGGATCGGCCCAGGTAGGGAATCCGACGCGCCATCCTGTCGAGGGCCTCGACGGCCCCGGCCGGTGCCTCCTCGCACCAGGTGATGCGAACCGTGGAGGCCGCGGGGATCGACGAACTCCGGACCCGCAGGCCGTTGGTGCGACCGGGGTGGGACTGGTTGCCGCCCTTGGCGCTGACTGCGTTGACGACCACGTAACCGCTTCGGCTGGTCTCCTGCGCCTGCCCGGCGGCGATGATCAGCGGCGGATCCTGCCGCTCCAGCCACTGCAGTGCAGCCCGGTCGGTCTCGTCTCGGGCCGCGGCGACCAGCGCGCAGTACAGCCGCGCGGGGTGGGGCGGCCATTCGGCCCGCCGTGGATCCTCGGGGTCGGCGGCGTCGTAGACGCCCGACAGCAGATCGATCGAGATGGTGACGCCCACGGTCAGGCCTCGTCCCCGTCCGCCTTGGTGAGCGCGTAGTCGATCGCCTGCGCGAGCGCCTTCGACGGCGTCAGCGCGACGGGTTCCAGTGCAAAGGGCAGACCCTGCTTCTCCGCCTCGGCCACGGCAAGCCCGTAGAGGTCGACGGCATCGGAGGTCGTCAGTGTGAGGCTCTCGGTCGCGCCCCCGCGCAGGACCCAGTCGATCCGCTCGTCGGCGACGACCAGCTCGCAGCCGCTGCGGAGCCACAGGGACGGCCCCCCGAACGCCAGCCGGTCCGCGACCAGGGCATAGGCCGCGAGCGCTGCGCGTGCGGCGACCGCCGCCGAGCGTGGCTGGGAGCCGAATCGGATCCGGTCGAGGCCGGCGAGCGAGAGCGTGGCGAAGCGCTGGGCCGAGGTGATCGTGACACCTCCGTGCTGTGCGTTTGGAGCAACGTTGCCGTGCCCGATCTCGCTGAGCTTCTCGTCCTTGGCCTTCTTGGCCGAGATCGTGAACTCCCAGCTGTCGGCCGGACCCTTCCGGGCCCCGGACAGGTTTGCTGGATCCATCCGACCGGCGTGACGAGCACCGGTCGCCGGGCCCCATCCCACGATCTCGCTGGAATACACCCGCGGGAACTTCTGCTGGCGGCCCTTGCGGTGGCTGTTCCAGGCCCCGTAGATCAACGACCCGGGATCGCGGCTGTAGAGCGCCGTCGCGTCGGCGAGTGAGGCGGAGAGCAACTCCTTGCCGAGGCTCGTGCGGTCGAAGGCCTCTCCGTCCAGCAAGCTGTCGCGCAGATAGGCGTCGGCGTACCGGTGGGGGAACTCCAACGAGGTCAGGACCAGGGGAGCCGCGCCCGAGTGGTCGATCTGCAGAAGGGGCACTTGCACTCGGCCCTCTCGGTACGCCCGGAGCAGCGCCTCCTCGGCTCGGTTTGCCTGGGACGGGACCTGGTCGAGAACGACTGCGTTCCGCGGCTTGCCATCAACGACCCGGTCCTCCAGCAGGTAGATGGACTCTCCGGTCCTCCCACCGGGCGCGGGGAACGTCGGCGGGAAGACCTTGCTGCCGTCACCGCCCGCAGCCTGGTACGTCGTCGTGATTCGCAGGATCGCCCGGTTCCCGTCGAGACCGACGGCGTTCAGCAGCGCGTCGTACCAGTCCTCGGTCGTTGCCATCAGCAGGCCCTTCGTCAGATGGAGGATGATCGGCTCCGCACTATGGAGGTGGACACCGACAAAACCAGGTTCGTGTCATCAGGGCTGATGACGCGAAGGGAGTCCCGTGCTTCACTTGCAGAGATGCCTGGCCGCGTCGGGACTCAGTAGCGGATGGAAGCTGGACGTTAAGCGGGATCAAATCCCTCGAAGTCCTTCCCGGTGCGGCCGGGCTCCTTGCATTGTCACCGAGCAGGGATGATGGAAACCCCTGTGACGCGACCGTTCGCAATAGTCACCGCGACGGTTGACTCGGCGTCCTCGGAGTCTCTCCAACGTCGGACGGCCGAGGTCGGGATGCCCTCAGCGCGAGCAACTCGGGACACGGAGACTCCGTTGCCTAGCTGATGCAGCACGCGCAGGCGCCTCGCCAGGGGATACGGCCTCATGTCGATCTCCACGCCCGATCCCTGTTATGGAAGCTAGAGGTTAAAAGCCGGCCTCCTGCTGAGAGTATCGATGGCCGGGCCGCCGTCTAGCTGCCGAACAGACCAAGCGTCGATGATGTCCTCTGCGGAGGATGGTCGAGTTGCCAGCAATTTTGATGATCTGAAGGAGGCGTGGACCGAACTCGTAGCCCGCAGATCGTCATGGGTTTCTGCATTGCGCGGGTATGTCCAGTATCTCAGGCCCTGTGTGAGTGACCTGGATTTCGGTGAGCTGGCTGTTCAATGGTCTTGATCGGCGGACCGGAGCCGCTCGCGGACGGCTTCGACGTTCCAGCGCGTGTGGCCGCCCGGCGTCCGGAACTCCGGCTCGATAAGCCCATCGGCGATCCAGCGATGCACTGTGCGGAGGCTGACGCCGAGTTCCTTGGCGAGCTCGCCGCTGGTCAGTAGCCGGGCCACGACACGCACGCTAGGTGTCTGGCGTCGCGGTCTACGAGTTTCGTCGTAGTATGTCGTAGATTGGCGTACTTAGGAGGCGGGCGTGTCGGAGATCGTGTACTCGGTCCATGCCACGAAGCCGGACGACGTGGGTGGGATCGAGGTCGTGTTCGGGTCCGAGGGGGAGGCGCTGGAGTACGCGCGGTCTCGCTCGACGGACCACCGGGTGCTGTCGACCTCGGTCACGAGCTTTCGCGTTGGGCAGCTGGGTACGCGGAAGCCGGTGGCGTGGTTCATCGACGGAGCCGAGCAGCCCCGCTCGTTCACGCGCCGGCTGTATCCCGCCGACTGACCTGCCTCCGCTGCCGCGCCTAGGCTTGACCTCAACCGGCTGCGGCTCCGCCCATGACGACGAAATCGAGGTGCGCGATCAGCGACGCCGAGGCGACTCAGCCCGAACTCGACGACCCCTCCGTGGCACTGCGCGGCGCCGCGAAGGCGGTCCACATCCCGTACGAGCCGTCGAAGCTCGTTCGCTACGGCTCCAACGCCGTCTACCGGCTCCCCGACGAGGTCATCGCGCGGGTGTCGAGGCCGGGTGCGCCACTCGACGGTGCGCGGCGGCAGGTGGCTGTCGCGCGGTGGTTGGCGGCGGTGGACTACCCGGCGACGCGCGTCATCGACGTCGAGCAGCCGATCGAGGCCGACGGCAGGGTGGTGACGTTCTGGCGGTCGGCGACCGACGTCGAGGAGTACGCCCCACTCGACGAGGTGGGCTACATCCTCCGGGACTTGCACGCGTTGGAGAGCCACCCCGACGTCGAGCTCCCGGAGGTGAGGCCGTTCGGTGAGGACTGGGAGCCGCTCCCCGAGTACCCGGGCCTGGCTCCGGAGGACGAGGAGTTCCTTCGCGACAAGTACGAGTGGGCGCGACTGGTGTTCGATGCGCTGCCCTACGAGCTGGAGCCGGGCATCATCCACGGCGACGCGAACGTGGGCAACGTGCTGCTTGACCGCGACGGCGAGGCGGTTCTTATCGACCTCGACAGCATGGCGACCGGGCCGCGCGAGTGGGACCTGATCCAGACCGCACTCTTCTACGACCGGCTCGGCTGGCACACGGCGGAGGAGTACGCGGCCTTCGTCCGGGCGTACGGCCACGACATCCTTGGCTGGCACGCGTACACCGACCTCGCGGATATCCGCGAGATCGCCATGACGTCGTGGCTGAGCAAGCAAGCCGCGACGTCCGCGAAGTCGGCCAAGGAGGCCGCTAAGCGGATCGACGCGATCCGGACCGGCGGGAGTCGTCGCGATTGGTCTGCGTACTGACAGCGGCCTGCCAGAGTCGCCGCGAGTGCGCCTGCTCCGTGAAGTCGGCGAGCACGCGCGATCCGCGGAAACGTCCGAGCCGTTGGTGGAGCTCGACGACGTAGGACACGATCCGCCGGGACCGCAGCGCTTCGCCCTGGTCGAGAGCTCGCAGTGCGGTGAGAGCGCCTTCCTCGGGCTGACCGGCGTCGAACTGGGCTTGGGCAAGGACCATCGTCGCGAAGAAGTCGCTGCGCGCGTAGCTGCCGCTTGCGTCGGTGACCGCCTTCGTCGCCCAGTGGATGGCCTGTCCGCTGCGGCCGAGGTCGCGCTGGCAGTGCGCCAGCTCGGCGGCCACCTCCGCGTCGTCGACGTACTGCACCCACTCCGGACCGTGCCCCGGGACGTGCTGCTCGTACGCCGCGACAGCTCGGCTCAACGCCTGATCGCAGGCCATCGCGTCTCCCATGCGCGCGAGGGCGCGCGCCTCCATGAGATGGAAGTGCGCGTTGAGGATCGGCACGTTGAGCGAGGTCGTCCCGAGCAGTGCGGCTCGGGCGAGAGTGGCTGCCTCGGAGAAGCTGCCGAGGAAGGTGGCCTGATGGCTCATGGCGTCCAGGACGCCGGCGGCGAGCCCGTGGTCGTCGGCAGCGCCCGCCAGGCCCAGGGCCTGGATGAAGTAGCGCTGCGCGAGACCATGGTGTCCGGCGTCGTACGAGGCCCAGGCAGCGAGCTGGGTGATCTCCGCGCTCGCGGCCAGGAGGTCGGCGCGGGTCTCGGAGCCGGCGCTCGCTCGGAGGATGGCAGGGAGGTCCTCGCGCAGGTAGACGACGAGCGACCGCCGCGCGTGCCCGCCGCCGAACCTGTTGTCCAGCAACGCGAAACTCTCCCGCGTCTGCCGGACTCGGTCGACGTCCGCTGCGCCGATCCGTCGCGGCACGCGGTGCGCGGGATCCCGCGTCCTCACGACCCAGGAGAGCGACGACTGGCTCCACGCGGAGGGACTCACCGCCGAGTCGACGATGACGGCTGCCTGGTCGATGTCGGCCTGGAGGAGTGCAGCGAGCGTCGTCGCGGACGCGTCCGCGTTTACGGGGTAGATCAGGCCCAGGTCGGGGGAGATCGTCGCAACGCCAAAGCCCGCTTCGTCGGCGTGGACCTGCCGGGCGAGTTCCTCGCCCAGCACTTCGAGGACGCTCGCTCGCGTCGTCTCCTCCCGTGGCACGGACCCGTTGAGCCATCGGGTGACGTGGGTGTGCGTGACATCTCGCGTCACCCCTCGGCGGTGTTCGGCCGCGGTGACGGCGCGCGCGAACCGTTTGCGGGCGATCGTCCCGCTGGGGTCCACGAATCCGGCAGCACGAATCAGGGCGCTGAGCTGCTCGTTCGGCTCCACGGATCGCCCCCTCTGTGCCCCCGCGTTCGAGTGTGCCCCCTTGTGCGCCCTGTCGTGGCGCGTTGACGCAAGTCAGGGTGGGAAGCGTGAACGAGGAGCAGCAGCAGGCGGCCTCAGAGAGCGGTCTGACCTGCGAGGAAGAGCGTCAGGTGCAGGTGGAGCTAGATCGTCTCGCCGTCGATTTCGCGGCGTGGTCGGCGGCGTTCCTGACCCGGCTCGACGAGCTCGGACGAGGGCTTAGCGACGGATCTTCTTCTCGAGCTCGGAGACCCGGGCGTCGAGTTGGGTCATCGCCGAGTCGAGAGCCTCCCGAAGATCCTCGATCCGACGGGTGATCTCCGAGAACTCGGCGGAGGGCTGGGACGGTCCGGGCTCGCCCACGACGTAGACAGCCTTGCCGGGCTGCCCCTCGGCAAGCCCCTCGGCCTGGAGCTGCTTGATCGCGGCCCGGGCCACCGTGATCGAGACGTCGTAGCCGGACATCAAAGCGGAGGTCGACGGCAGCGGCTCGCCGATCGGGTACGTCCCGCTCGCGATCTTCGCCCGCAGGTCGTCGGCGACCTGTTGGTACTTGGGGCTCCTCGCCACCGGCCCGCCTTTCGTCGTCCGACGCATTGTGCCCCGTGTGTCGAGTTGTCCCCCGCGACACGCCTTATCCACCGCCCCGTAGCCAGACTAGGCGCTTCAGGTGCACCATATGCATATAGTGAGCCGAGGCGAGATCAGGAGGTCCGATGAGACAGCACGAGACTCCAGAGGAGGCGCCGCGCTTCTACAGCGTGGCGGCCACGGCCCGAATGCTGGGCATGTCCGAGATGACCCTCTACCGAGCCATCAAGGACGGCGAGTTCCCCGCGCTCAAGATCAGGGGACGGGTCGTGGTCCCCGCGCGGGCCCTCGAGGTCATGGCGGAGACGGCGGTGTCCGAGAGCCGAGCCGTCGATGTCGCCGACTGGACTTACGACGCGGGCGAGGTCCGGCGTGGACACGCGTGAGCTCTTCGAGGCTCTCTTCGGTCAGGACATCGATCCCGACTGGAAGGTCGACGCCGGCTGCCAAGAGGTCGGCACCGATCTCTTCTTCCCCGACGAGGGGGAGAAGGTGCCACACGTCAAGGCGATCTGCCGCGCGTGCGGGGTCCAGCCGGAGTGCCTCGCGACCGCGATCGCGACCGGCGAGGCCTACGGCATCTGGGGTGGCTTCACCCACCGAGAACGCCTCGGCCTCATCCGCGAGATGCGTGCCGCCGGCTTCGAGGTCCCGCGCTGGCGGAAGGCCCGGCGCTCGGCATGAACCGACAGGAGAAGTGCAGTGAGCAGCGCGGGCGTTCTGATCTTCCTTGCCGTAGTCGGTGCCGTCATCTGTGCGAAGGCGCGGGTTCCGGCTGGTGCGGTCGTCTTCTCGCTCATCGCGGTGGTGCTGTTCGTGGCGACCCCGGTGGGGCGGGACGTTCCCGCCGCGATCGGGAGCTTCTTCACGACGCTCGAGGACGCCGCGACCCCGGTGCTGAACGGCGAGGACTCCGATGCCGAGGGATGAGCACGACGGCGCGACGACGACACGACAGGAGGAGTGACCGATGACTACCGAGGAAGACCACCGATTCCACCGAGGTGCCATCGTCGACAGCATCCAGCGGGTCGCGATCGAGCTCTTCGGTGCGACGAGCGTCGAGTGCGAGCCGTTCCCCCAGGCTTCGTTCTGGGTGCGGGTCGTCGACGATCCCCTCGCCGGGGTCCGAGCAGCGGCGCTCGCCCTCTCCGTCGGACGAGCGCGCCTCTACGACTTCGCCTGCCAGGCCCGCTCGGTCGGGCGCACTTGGCAGGACATCGCCGACGCGCTCGGGATCAGCGACGACCACGGAATCCCGGCGGAGCTGGCCTTCGAGCTCGTGGTCGAGGGCAGCACGGCACACGCCCGGGCGGCGTGGCGCCCGACCGCCGGGTGGCCTTGCGGTGATTGCGGTCGGATCGTCGCCGACGGCGGGCCGTACGACGCGATCCCTGCCAACAACGAGACCGGGCATGACGAGGCCTGCCCGCGGCTGAGGCGAGCCCGGTGAGCGCGCGTAGGTGGCTGCTGGCGATGCTCGCCGTGGTCGCGGCGGCGGCCGCCGTGCTGTCGTTCGCCGCTCTGCGCGATCTCGCCCGGCAGTGCGGGTTCGACCCCCGACTGGCCTGGCTGCTCCCGGTCGTCGTGGATGCGGGCGCCGCGGCGGGCTCGATGGTGTGGTTGGGCGCCGAGGCCTCGGCCCGGGCCCGCCGATTCGCACGGGTCCTCGCTCTCGGCCTCCTGGTGTTGTCGGTCGCGGCGAACGCCCTCGGGCATGTTCTCGAGGCCTACCGGTTGGAGCCCGCCTGGTGGGTGGTCGTCGGCGTATCCGGGATCGCTCCCGCAGTGCTCGGCGCTGTCGTGCACCTCGCAGTCCTCGTCGGGCGGAGCGTGCCCACGCCCGAGATGCCCGAGGTCGATCAGGACCTCCACGACCAGGGCATGACGTGGTGGGACTCGGCTTCACCCGCCGAGCCCGAGCCGAGTGACCGCGCAGCCGCACTCATCGCCGACGGAATCGGCCGCCGGCGACTTGCCAAGGAGCTCGGGGTCACCGAGCACGAAGCCCGTCAGCTGCTCGCTGCCTCCCGGCAGCCGAACGGCAGTTCCGATCGATCCGAGGGGGAGTGATGACGTTCTTGCTGTTCGTCGTCAGTGCAGGCGGTGCTGCGCTGGCTTGGCGGCGCGGCGCACGGTGGATCGCCGGTGTACTTGCCCTGCTCGCGGCCCTCGCCTGCTGGCGCCTGATCGGGCACCTCGGGTGGTGGCTCGTCGGGGGCGGCGCGCTGCCCGTCTCCGCCGTCGGCTGGCACCTGTGGAGCCGCTCGTCGGCGCGGGTGGTGCGGTGGAGCGCGCGTTCCCGCCGCAAGTCGGGTGTCGCTTCCAGCATCGACATCGCCCGTTTCGCGTCCGCCACGGCGATGCGACGGAAGGCCGCCTTCGTCCGCCCCGAGCTGGCCGCCCTGCCGCGTTCCGAGCGAGGCCCGATCCGCACACTCGACGTCGCCGTGGCCCTGTGCCGAGTTGGCGCCCAGCGGGTCTGGGCCTCCGTGGAGGACGTGATCGTCCCCGTTGGCGGACCTCGCAGCGGGAAGACGGGGTGGATCGCGGGCAGGGTCATCGACGCGCCGGGCGCTGCTCTCGTCACCTCGACGAGGACCGATCTGCTGGAGCTGACGGCTCCGCTCCGGTCGAGCAGAGGACCGACCTACGTGTTCAACGCCGTCGGGTTGGGAAGCCACCCGTCGACGATCACCTTCGACCCGCTGACCGGCTGTAAGAACCCGGTCACGGCCGCCGAGCGTGCCGGGGATCTCCTCGTCTCCGGTTCGCACGGCGGCGGTGGTGACCGCGAGTTCTGGGATGCCCAGGCCCGTCGCGTCCTGGCCGCGTTCCTGCACGCGGCCGCGCTGGGCGACCTCAGCATGCGCGAGGTGCTCGGTTGGGTCACCTCGCCCGCGGAGGCGCAGCGCGAGATCGCCTCGCTCCTCCGCACCTCGCCAGCGCCGGACTACGCCGAGGACGCGACCCAGTTCGTCACCACCAACGATCGGACGCGGACGTCGATCACCTCGACGATCATGCCCGCGTTGGGCTGGCTGACCTCGCCCGCGGCGTCGGCCGCGGCGAGCGGCGAGCACCCCTTCGACGTCGAGGAGATCCTCGCCTCGAACGCCACCGTCTACCTCCTCGGGGCCGAGGAGACCCAGGCGGCGCCACTCGTGTGTGCGCTGACGGGATACATCGCCCGCGAAGCCCGTCGGTTGGCCGCGACGCGGTCGAGCGGGCGGTTGGATCCGCCACTCACGCTCGCTCTCGACGAGGCGGCGCTGATCTCCCCGGTTCCGCTGCCGTCCTGGACGGCGGACATGGGTGGCCGCGGGGTCACGATCATCGGCGCGTTCCAGTCCCGGGCCCAGCTCATCGCGCGGTGGTGCGAGACCGGTGCCGCGATCATCCTCAACAACGCTGCGGTGGTGATGGTGTTCGGCGGTACGCGCGACCGCGACGACCTGGCCTTCTGGTCCGCGCTCGCAGGCGAGCGGGACGAGCCGGTCACGACGACCGACCTGCACGGCCGCACGTTCTCTCGGACCGTGCGCAAGGTCCCCGTGCTGCCACTCGCGCAGATCGCGAACCTGCCGACCGGCCACGCCGTCGTCTACCGGCGCGGGATCCCGCCGGCCGTCGGCAAGGTGCTCATGGTCTGGCGTCGTCGGGACGTCCGTGCGCATGCCCGGGCCATCCGGGGCGAGCAGCGGTACTGCCAGCTCAGGGTGCGCCGGGACGTCGTTGTCGAGGCGCTGCTCGACTGGCTCGCCACCCGGGGGCCAGACCGCTACGGCGACTCAGCAAGTCGGTTCCGGGATGCGCGGGCCGATCGCCGCGACGAGGCAGCCCCTGCCGCCATCGACGCCGCCCCGAACGTCATCGCGCTGCCAGGGAGGCGGCCGTGAGCGACGCGGACGGAACGCTGACGGCCCTCGCCCGCGCACTGGAGCGGACCCAGCGGAAGGTGGGCGACTTGGAGACGCTGGTTCGCCAGCTCTCGGCCGACGTCACCCGGCTCACCCGGGCTCGCCCGCCCGCGGGAGACGAGACCGGCACGGCCGGGAGCGGTGTGGGCGGGTGGCTCGCGGCCAGGGATGTCGAAGCGGGTGCGACCGGGCTACGCGACCTCATCGACTGGGTCGAGTCCGTCTACCTCCGGTACCCGGACGGCGAGCTGCCCTCCTGCTGGCTGTGGCACCCGGTCGTCGTCGAGGAGCTGTGGTGGCTCCACGGTGCCCATTCCACCGCGTTCGACGACGAGGAGGGGTCCTGGCAGCGCATCGGCGACTGGCACGACCGCTTCCGCCCCGGCGTCGCGAGGCGACTGCGCGCCGCGGTCGGCAGCTGCGAACTCGCGCTCCACACCGCGGGAACCGATCTGCACGACGGCTCCGTCGTCCCGCTCGCCAACGCCGCGAGCGATATCGCTCGAGCCTGGACCACGAGCCGAGCACTCCCCGAACCCGACAGCCAGCAACTCGTCACCGCCGAGCGCCATGACCGAGCACAGCACCGCAGAGGCCACCGATGAGACACCACGGCAGAGATCAACTATTCAAGATCACGAACCTAGTCACACCTAGGCATCACGATCCGATGGAACTGCGAGTGCCGCCGTGCTGAGCCTCGCCGTGGGACACGACGTCGGCTACCTGACGGGCCCGGTGTCGGGCGGTCGCGAGGGCTACTACACCGGCGCTGTCGCGGCAGGGGAGCCCGCTGGGCTCTGGTACGGAGCCGGTGCGGAACGACTCGGCCTGGTGGGCGAGATCGACCCGGATCTGATCGAGGCCGTCTACATGCACCTCGCCGATCCTCGGGATCCGGCGTCGCGTTCACGGGCGACCTGGGGCGAGGCCGCGCTGCTCGCCGCTCCGCATCGCAAGTACCGCGCGGCCGAGGAGATCTACGGTGGCCTGCTCGCGGCCGAGCTGGATGCCGGTCCGGAGCGTCGCGCGGAACTCCAGACCCAGGCCGAGGCGTCCGCACGTCAGGCCGTCGCCTTCATCGACGCGACGTTCTCCGCGCCGAAGAGCGTGACGGTGCTCGGGGTCGCCTTCGAGCGTGCGGCCAACGACGCTCGCGCCGCGGGTGACCAGCAGGCGGCGGAGGCCTGGACGGCCCACCACCGGGCGGTCGAGGATGCCGTGCTCGCCGGTGCGCGGGCGGGCCTCGACTACTTGCAGGACGCGGCCGGCTACACCCGCGCAGGTCACCACGGTGGTGGCGGAGGGCGCTGGGTCGACGCCCGCGAATTCGTCGTTGCCCAGTTTTTGCAGCACGACTCTCGTGACCAGGACCCGCAGCTCCACGTCCACAACGCGATCCTCAACCGCGTCCAGGCAGCCGACGGCACGTGGCGCACCCTCGATTCCCGCACGCTCCACACCCACCGGGGTGCTGCGGGCGCCATCGCCGAGCGCGTCATGGAGTCGCACCTCGCGACGAGCCTCGGCGTGGAGCTGGCCACCCGGCCCGATGGACGGGCCCGGGAGATCGTCGGCATCGATCCCGACCTGATGGCGGTCTTCTCCTCCCGCCGCCACGCCATCACCACCCGCAGCCGGGAGCTGACCGACGCCTTCGTCTCCCGGTTCGGGAGAGAGCCGTCGGCGTTGGAGCGCACGCGCATCGCTCAGCAGGCCACCCTGGCGACGCGAGCCGCGAAGGAGCACGGCTCCGAGACGCTCGCCGACCGCCTCGACCGATGGGAGCGCGAGTCCCGTCAAGCCGTCACCGGCGGACTGCGCCAGGTCGCCGACGACGTCGTGGCCCGATCGCAGGAATCGGCGCCGGCGGAGGAGTGGTCGGTCCGGGACGTGGTGGAGCGGGCGATCGCGAACGTCTCGGGTTCGCGAGCCTCGTGGACCCGATCCGATCTCCTGCGCGCGGTGTCGGACGAGCTCCCGGGCGGGCTCGGCGCGTCGCCGGACGAGATCCGGCCGCTCCTCGAGCGGCTGACCGATGTCGCTCTGCAGCAGAGCATCCCGCTGAGCCCGCCGCCCATCGGTGACCTTCCTGTCGAGCTGACGCGCGCGGACGGCGAGTCGATGTTCGTGGCCCCGGGGAGTGCTCGGTTCAGTGCTCCCGCGCAGCTTGCCGCCGAGCGACTGCTGCGGCGCTCGGCGGTCACCCGGGGCGCACCCACCCTCGGTGATAAGGCCGCGGACGGAGTGATCCGTCGGTTCGCGGAGTCCGGGCACGAGTTGGGCGCTGACCAGGCCGCGGCGGTCCGGGGTGTCCTGACCTCGGGTGCGCGCGTGGAGGTGCTGAGCGCCGCCGCCGGGACGGGGAAGACGTTCACCGTCGGGGCGCTGACCGAGGCGTGGCAGGCGACCGGGCGCCGGGTGCTCGGGCTGGCCCCGTCGCAGGTCGCCGCCGACCTGCTCGTCGAGGAGGGCTTGCAGGCGACGAACACCGCGCGGTGGCTGGTCAACTCGGAGGCCACGATGCTGCCCCGCGACGGGGACCTGGTTGTCGTCGACGAGGCGGGCATGGCGACTACCGGGGATCTCGCGGAGATCGTCCGGCGATGCGACGCCGCCGGGGCCAAGCTCCTATTGGTCGGCGATCCGCGGCAACTCGGCGCGGTCGGCCCCGGTGGAGGCTTGTCGGACGTCTCCGAGCGCGGTGTCACCTACGAGCTCGGCGAGGTTCGCCGGTTCGCGGCGGAGTGGGAGCGCGCCGCATCCCTGGAGCTTCGCGGCGGCGAGGCCGAGGCACTCGGCGCGTACGAGCGTCATGGCCGGCTCGTCGGCTCAGGAACGCTGGAACAGGCCGAAGTGGCCGCCTCGCGCGCGTGGCTGGCGGACACCTTGGCGGGTCGCGACTCGGTGCTGATCGTCGGAGGCAACGATGCGGCCGCGCGCGTCAGCGAGGCTCTTCGCGGCGAGCTGGTCGAGCTGGGGCGTGTCGAACCGTCGGGCGTCGAGCTCGGTCTGCAGGGCACCGTCGCCGGACGCGGCGATCTCGTCCAGGCCCGCCGGAATGGCTGGGGCCTTCTCGGCTTCGAGGGCAACACGCGCGCACCCATCAACCGATCGATCTACCGGGTGAGCGACATCCGCACCGATGGCGGGCTCACAGTCGTCCCGACCAGCGGCGGAGATTCGCTGCAGCTCTCGGCCGAGTACGTCCGCGACCATCTCGCCCTCGCCTACGCCAGCACCGTGCACGCGACGCAGGGGCGCACGGTCGACACCTCGCACGCCGTCCTCGGCTCCGGGACCAGCGCGGAGGCGCTCTACGTCGCGATGACCCGCGGTCGAGAGGCGAACACGGCGTGGACGGTCACTCGCAACCTGGCGTCGGACGCACTGCCGGGTGAGACCTTCGAGACCGAGCCCCGCTCAGCTCGTGCGGTCCTGGGCGACGTCCTCACCGCAGCCGCCACCGACCGCACCGCCCTCGCCGAGCGAGAGCAGGCAGAGATCACCGCGCGCTCGACGCTCACCCACGCCGGACAGCTGGCCGAGGGCATTGCTCACGTGACGGCCGGGCGCATCGCCGCGACCCTCGATCGGCTCGTGAGCGACGGTGTCCTGCCGCCGCCGATCCGCGAGAGGCTCGCCGCGGACGAGGCACTATCCAGCCTGGACCGACTCCTGCGCACCGCGGAACTCGCCGGTCACGAGCCATCCGCTGTGCTGCGGGGCGCGGTGGAGGGCCGCGACCTGACCGACGCACGCTCGCCCGCCCAGGTCCTGCACCACCGCATAACGACGACCCTGCACGGGCGGCTCACACCGGAGATCACCTCGGCCGCCGACCTGGTCCCGGCCGACGCTCCGCAGGGTTGGACGCAGTGGCTTCAGGACCGTGCCGACGACGTCGACCGTCGCCGCCACGAGATCGGGGCGGAGCTGGCACACGAGCAGCCCGAGTGGGCTCGTACGGTTCTCGGTCAGGTTCCGGAGGACGCAGTCGAGAGGGCGGAGTGGGAGCGCCGAGCCGGCTGGGCCGGTGCGTACCGCGAGCTCGCCGGACACACTGACGAGCGCGATCCGCTGGGGGCTGCTCCTGCCGCCGGGTTGGCCGAGTCGTCGGCGATGTTCCGGGCCGCCCACAGAGCGCTCGACCTTCCCGACGGCGGTGCCGAGGAAGCCGACCTGAGCGACGGGCAGCTCCGGATGCGGGTCCGCGCCTACGAACGTGAGACGACCTGGGCACCGCGCTGGGTCGGCGAGGAGCTGGACCAGGTCCACCAGAAGGCAGCCATGACCGCTGCCGACGCTGAGATATGGGCAGCACGTTCGGAGACGTCGACAGACGAGCAAGAGCGCGGCCAGCTGAGCCACGACGCAGAGCAGGCGCGCGCGGAATCCGAGGTCCTGCGCGAGCAGGCCGTTGAGCTCGAGCAGGCGGATGAGGCGCGGTCGAAGTGGTACGTCCACACCGCCCAGACCCGCGATCGCGCCGAGCGGGCTCGTGTCGAGCTGGGTGCTCGCGGCGTGGATCTCGCTCACCCCGGCGACCGGGTCACGGCCGAGGAGTGGCTCGCCGTCCACCAGGCCGACCAACAGGTCGAAGACCGGCACCGGGAGATCAGCGAGCGCGACCTGGCGGTGGACGACGAGGACGTTGCCGATGTCGGCGCGGGGCCCGAGACGGGCATCGACGACCTGCGGGATCGAAGTGTGGCGGCGGACAACGAGCGAGCCGACCCGACGCCGGGCCGGATCCCAACCGTCGACGAGACCACGGCCGCCGTCGCCCGTGCCCAACTCGCCCTCGCGGAGATCGCCGCCCGGGACACCGCCGACGCCCAACGAGAGGCCGAGGAGACCGCGATGCGCGAGGAGACCGCATGGAACTCGTCGGAGCGAGAGGAGACAGCCGGATGGGACGCGGAAGCCGTCGCCGAGCGCTAAGCCGAGGCGACCTGATCCTGAATCGCTGCGATCCGATCGAGCAGCCGCCGGGACCGCTCGAGGGCGGCTCGCGCCTCCGCTCGGGCGGCGTGGCGCTCCTCGGGACCCCAGAACCGGTGTGGGGCAGCGGCCATCGCGGCGTCGACGAGCTCGCGCTCGGTGTCACGGACTGGGAGGTCGAGCGGTGGCTCTGCAACGTCGCCAAGCAGCCAGCGCAGGGTGAGCCGCACCCCGTCAGCGGCGTGAGGGGCGATCGGGAGAGGACAACGGTGGGGGACGCCCAACTCGTCGGCGAGCGTCCGCGCCGGCAGGGGCGCGTCGGGATGGACGATCTCGTGGGCGGCCCACATCTCGGCCCGAGCCAACTCCGCGGTCACCGGCCGCTCGGATCGGCCGGTCAGCGGGCCGTCACGTTCGCCGCGAACCCACTCCAGCGCCGCGACGACGCCGCGGGCGAGCGGGGAGCGTTCCTGGAGCGCGTCGGCGTAGGCGAGCCAGTGCAGGTCGGAAACTCCGCGCACGCGGGAACAGCCCACGGCGGCACGGCGGACTCCATGAGCCTGAGTATCCGGGTGAGGGCAACTGGAAGAGCCGGGGTGAGCTCCGTGCCCGGTGAGATCCTCCGTGCCGCGCTCTCTCACGCGGCCCGTGGCTGGCGGGTGTTTCCGCTGCGAGTGAGGACAAGCGCTCGGCGATCCGTGGCTGGAGTCCCGGGCGACGACCGACCCCGCGCGGATCCGCCGAGCGTGGGCCCGAGGGCCGTTCGGCATCGGCACTGCCTGGCCCCTACGCCCCCGCGATTGTCGAGCTGGACCGATCCTCACGAACCTGATCGACGTCGCCCCGGCGGACATCGTCGAGAGCATGCGGCTCGAGGTCGCCTTCCGTCATGTGCATTGGGACCTCCATCTGCCGTACATCCGGCCGGTCGCCTACTTGACATTATCGTCAAATATCGATAGACCGCAGGGAGCCGGGTTGCGCCGCGGCCGTTCGCGGTTCGAGGAGGGCGCTCCTGCCGGCACGTCTCGACGAGGAGAGCTCATGTCATCCGATCAGCCCGTGGCGGGACGTGTCGCCGTGGTCACCGGGGCGGCGAGTGGTCTCGGGCGCGCAGTCGCGCTGAGACTGGCCGTGGCCGGCGCCGTCGTCGCCTGTGTCGACCGCGACGGCGCAGGCGCCGAGAAGACCGCGTCCGCCGTCGCCGAGCAGGGTGGCAGCGCCACGGCCCATACCGTCGACGTGGGGGACCGCGCCGCGATGGTCGCCACCGCGGACGAGGTAGCCGTGCGCCACGGCCGGATCGATATCCTGGTCAGCTCCGCGGGGATCATCCTCGACGTCCGGCTGCTCGACGTCGAGGAGTCCGAACTCGAGGCCGTCCTCGCCGTCAACACGAAGGGTGTGCTCTTCGGGTGCCAGGCGGTCGCACCGCATATGGAGAGCGTCGGCGGGGGAGCCATCGTCACGATGTCGTCCACCGCGATCGACTTCGCCGTGGCCGGCAACGGTCTCTACGCCATGTCCAAGGTCGCCGCGGCGCAGCTGTCCCGCACACTCGCCACCGAGCTCGGCCCGAGCGGGATCCGCGTCAACACCGTCGCGCCCGGGTTCGTCGAGACCCCGATGACCGAGCGCAACTTCCGCGGTGCGGACGGGGTCATCGACGAGGCGCGCCGGAACCAGGTGCTGGGTGCTCACCGGTCCGGCACCCCGCTGGGGCAGCTGTGCGAGCCGGAGGACATCGCGGACGCCGTCCTCTACCTTGTGTCGGACCAGGCGCGGCGGGTCACCGGTCAGGTCCTGCGCGTCAACGGTGGCATCTCGATGCCGCTCTGACCGTGCACTCGGAGGAGAAGGCTCAGTCCGAGAACGGACTTCCGGTCGCGGACGAGCTGAGGGACCTTAGTCGCCGCGGCTCCCTCGGTGGCGGCATTCGGACACGAGCCTCCCCGCGCTGCGTGCCGCGACGCGGCCGAGCGGACCGTCCAGCACACCGGGCGTGCTCAGCAGGGACATCGAGATCCGCTCCTCGCCGCCGCTCGTCGTTCGGGTGCACGGCCGGTGATGCCCTCGCCGTGCATCCTCGGCATACACAGCGGTGGCTACGTCTCTGGCTCCCGCGCCGCCCAGCACGCGCGGTTCACCCACTGGCGTGAGTCGTTCGGCTGCACCGGGGTCTCGGTCCAGTGGTCCCTCAGCGAGACGCCGTCCCGGTCCCGGATGTCGATCCGCAGCAGCGCGCCGGTGATGGCGTCGAAGCCCGTGGAGTACACGATGACGTCGAACTCGTAGGCTCCCGCCGCGGTCTCGGTGCCCATGCGCGTGACCCGCGTGACCGGCTCCTTGCGTAGGTCCACGAGCGTGACGTGGTCCTTGTTGTAGCCCTGCGGACCATGTCGCCGTACAGTTCGGACGCGGCCTTGTTGCCTCCGGGTCGCCGAAGGGGCGTCCCGTCAGCCCCACGCGGCGGACCAGCCGTCATGGTCGACCTTGCGCTGGATCTCCTCCGGCGTCGCCTTCAGGATGAGCGCGTCCTTCGGGAGGTCCTCGACCGTGATCTCGCCGACGTGCAGGGTCCCGGTGAACGATGCGGCCAGCATGCGGCGTAGCTCGGGATAGGTCGCTTGATCGTCTCCATCTCCGTGCGCTCGATCGGCCGGTTGCTTGCCGGCCTGGTGACCGCTGCCGACCGCTGGAAGAGGTGCAGCGACGCCGCCTGCTTGGCGATGTCCGGGATGACCTGCACCCCCGAGGACCCGGTCCCGACCACGGCGACCCGCTTGCCGGTGAAAGCCTCCGCGGGAGAAGGTGCTGGTCATGATGCTCACCCCGGCGAAGTCCTCGTGACCGGGGACCGACGGGGTGAGGGGCCGAGAGACCAGTCGCCGCCACGACGAACTGAGTGCTCGGGGTCTGCCCGTCGTCGGTGTGCAGGGTCCAGCCCGCGGTGGACTCGACGTACTCCGCGGCCGTCACGGTCGTCCCGAACCGCATGTCGCGGAGCAGGTCGAGCCGGCCGGGGACGAAGTTGAGGAAGCGCTCGAACTCGGGCTGGGTGGGCATCACCTCGCTCCAGTCCCACTCCTGCTGGATCTCGTCCGAGAAGCTGTAGGAGTACTCGATGCCGACACGTTGACCCGGGCGCCCGGGTAGCAGTTCCAAAATCACGTCCCGCCCGCGCCGGGAGCCTTCTCCAGCAGCAGCACCTCGAAGCCGCGCTCGCGCAGCTTGTGCAGCGCGTAGATGCCACCGAAGCCTGCTCCGACGACGACGAGCCGTTAAGCCTGCGGCACTGTAGTTCCCCTTCAGGTGGTGAAACTGATCGGTGGAGTTCTCAGGGGTGCATCTCGCTGACGCGCGAGTCGACGAACACGGTGCGGCAGCGGGCGCGGTCCATGAACCGCTCCTCGTCGGCGACCACGTCCGCGACCCACGCCGGTTTCTGCACCAGCTTCTCCCGGATGGCGTCGTAGGCCGCGCGGTCGGAGTACCAGACCTCGGTCACGGCGTCGAACGGCGGCTCGGCGGTCTCATCGTCGGTGAAGGACGGGGCGGGCCGCAGGTAGTGCCGTGCGTAGTGGACGATCCCGGACCCGCTCTTGTCCCGAGCGGCGTGCACGTTTTCGTAGTAGTCGACGAAGTCCTCCATCGACATCCCCGGCTTGCGCTTCACGAGCAGCATGACCTTGAACATCTGCGGACTCCTCGTCGAGTGGTGGGTGGTTCAGCGTCCGGGCCCGGCGGCCACGGGCGCAACCAGGGTGGAGTAGGTCTCCAGCTCGGTCAGGCAGTCGGCGAAGCTGCGCGCCCGCGACTCGATGCAGACGTGGGTCACGCCCGCGTCGGCATACCCGTCGAGCTGTGCCGCGAGGTGGTCCGCGTTCGCCCGGGCGTCCTTGCCGAGCAGGGGGGTGAAGCAGACGTCGAACTCGGCGGGGCGGCCTGCGTCGACACGCATCCGCCGGATCTCCGCGATCTCCTCGGGCAGCTGCACCGGCGTCAGCGGCGGCGTGCCGGTGACCTCGGCCATCGCGGCGGATTGCTCGAACGGCAGCCAGCCGTCCGCCCTGCTGCTGATGCGCCTCTTCGCCGGCCGTCCGTTCCCGCCGATCCAGATCGGCGGGCCCGCGGCCCCGCTCGGCCGGGGAAGCGCGACGTTGCCCGCCGCGGGGAACAGCCCGTCCGCGCAGACCGGCTCTCCGCTCCAGGACGCGCGCATCGCATCGATCGCGGCGTCGAACCGCGCGCCCCGGCCCGCGAACGTCCCTCCCAGCGCGGAGAACTCCTCCTGCATGTACCCGGCCCCCATCCCGGCGATCACGCGTCCTCCCGAAAGCACATCGAGGCTGGCGAGCGACTTGGCCATCAGGTAGGGGTTGCGGTACCCGGCGACCAGCAGGTTGGTGAGCAGCCGGATCCGGCTGGTGCGTGCCGCGGCGTAGGCCAGGGCGACGAACGGGTCGAACGCGTGGTGCCCGCCCTGGCTCACCCAGGTCTCCAGCGGGAAGGGGTGGTCCGTCGCGCTGAAGACGGCGAACCCGCACTCCTCGGCCGCGACGGCCAGGTCCGCGAGATCACCCTCGCCGACCCAGGCACCCCAGTGCTTGACGGCCCGGGTGGGGAACTGGAAGTTGAACTGCATCGCATCCTCACGCTGCTGGAGCGCCGCATCGTTGCGCCGGCCTGCCGTGGGCCCGCGGTGGTCGACGGAACGGGTCGTGGACGACCGATCCCTCTCGTTCTAGATGTGCTTGACGGGTATGTCAACTACGCTTGGTCGGTGGTGGTCACCGCGTCGCAGGTCATCGTGCTTCGAGGCCCGTGTCCCGAGGTCGCGTTAGGAGGTGGTCGCCGTCAGCTCTTGACGATTTCGTCAAAAGAGAGTTTCCTCATCCCGTCGACTCAAGCGCTTGCTGTGCCGGTGTCGAGCGCTTGGTCGTCCGCTGACGGTAAGTGAACCCTATTCAAGAATAGCGGCCCGCCGGGTCCGTACCGATGAGGCTGCCGCCGCATCGGCACGGGACACCACGACGCCGCTTCCCGTCCCGAGGTCGTGTCGGACGAGGGCTACTGCCGACTCGTGCGCCGCGGCCGGGTCGTATCGAGATCAGGAGTGTGGGCCGGTCGTGGTCGACGAAGCATTTGTCCGTGAGGCGGTCGAGCAGGCAGACCTCAACTCGCTGCGCATGGCCCTCTACCAGGCGACCGAGGATCCCGAGGTAGCGGCGCTCCGCAGCACCCGGATCATCGTCCGGGGCGGCGCCGGCGAGCTGGTGACCCTGACCAACGAGGACCAGGCGAAGCTCAAGGACCTCGCCGTGCGGTATCTAATGTCCCTGCAGGAGGGCGCGCCGCGCGACACCCGGATCCCGGACGCCGACCGGCGGGACGCGCTGATCCGGATGGCCGAGGCACGGGAGGTCTCCGACGACCTTCTGCGGATGCGGCGGACGCTGCTGTGCTTCGAGGAGTTCTCGCACCGGGCCGTGTGGAAGGATGGGACCGCCCCCGAGCTCCCCGCCGACTTCCGGGTGCTCATCGTGGGGTCGGGCCTCGCCGGGGTTGTGATGGGCGTGCAGCTCGAGCTGTTGGGCATCCCGTACATGATCTACGAGCGGCGATCCGAGGTGGGCGGCGTCTGGAGCATCAACACCTATCCCGACGCCCGTGTCGACACCCTCTCGTCGACCTACGAGTTCGGGTTCGAGAAGGACCACCGCTGGACCGAGTACTTCGCGCGGCAGAAAGAGGTCCGCCAGTACATCGAGGACGTCGCCCGCAAGCGGGGGGTCCTCGACAACATCCGGTTC
Source organism: Pseudonocardia ailaonensis (assembly GCF_039531635.1). Taxonomy (NCBI): domain Bacteria; kingdom Bacillati; phylum Actinomycetota; class Actinomycetes; order Pseudonocardiales; family Pseudonocardiaceae; genus Pseudonocardia; species Pseudonocardia ailaonensis. The sequence continues at coordinate 700,398 of NZ_BAAAQK010000005.1, forward strand.
GGGCACGACGTCAAGGAGCTCACCTTCGACGAGGCGACCTCCTGCTGGACGGTCCGCGCGGGGACCGCCGAGGGTGAGGCCGTGGCGGACTTCAACGTGGTCGTGAGCGCCGCCGGCCTGTTCGCCACGCCGCGCGAGCTCGACATCCCGGGTGTCGAGGACTTCAAGGGCGAGATCGTGCACTCCACGGCGTGGAGCGAGGAGAACAGCGCGCGGGGCAAGCGGGTCGCCGTCATTGGCAACGGCTCGACCGGGGTGCAGCTGCTGTCGCAGATCGCCGCCGAGGCCGACCAGGTCCACGTGATGCAGCGGACCCCGCAGTGGATCAGCCCCCGCGAGCACTACGGCGACCCGCTGAGCCCGCACGTGAGCTGGCTGCTCGACGCGATGCCGTGGTACTGGAATTGGAACCGCTATGTCGGCCAGATGCCGCTGCTCGACGCCCGCAAGCTCCTGATCCCGGACCCGGAGTGGCAGGCGAAGGGCGGCGCGGTCAGCGAGGTCAACGACACGATCCGCGCCGGCCTCGTCCAGTACATCAAGATGCAAGTGGGGGACCGGGAGGACCTGGTGGACCGCCTGGTCCCGGACTACGCCCCCCTCGCCCGGCGCCCTGTGGTCGACAACAACTGGTATAAGGCGCTGGTCCGGGACAACACCGAGCTCGTGACGGAGCCGATCAAGCGGATCGGGGCCCACGAGATCGTGACCGCCGACGGCACGTCGCGCGAGGTCGACATGATCGTCGCGGCGATCGGGTTCCAAACCGGGCGCTACCTGTGGCCGGCCGACTATCGGGGCCTGGGCGGGATCCGGCTCGAGGACGAGTGGGCGAAGCAGGGGGCCCAGGCGTACCTCGGCATGACCATTCCCGACTTTCCGAACATGTTCATGCTCTACGGGCCCAACTCCCAGCCGATCTCCGGCGGTGCCGGCCTGGTCAGCTGGTTCGAGATCTGGACCGCCTACATCAGCAAGGCCATCGTCGCCATGGTCGAGGGCGGCCACTCCTCGATGAACGTGCGCCGGGAGGTGCACGACGAGTACAACAAGCTCGTGCAGGAGACGGCCTCGGGGCTCGTCTTCCTTGCCGACGACGGTTCGCGGGCGAAGAACTACTACGTGAACGAGTGGGGGCGGCTGCAGGTGAACACGCCGTTCGAGGCCGAGGACTTCTACGACATGTGCGTCGAGCCCCGGCTGGACGACTTCGACCTCACCTGAATCAGGCGCGAAGGGGGCACGTCGGGTGGCCAGCCCGGGCACCGAGACGATCGTCGCCATCGTGGAGCGGTTCCATGCCGAGATGGGCAGGCTGACCCCGGACGAGGCGGCCGGCCTGTTCACCGCGGATGGCTACATACAGATGATGATGAAGTAGCCGTACGCCGGGCGGGCCGAGATTCGTCAGATGTCCTCCGTGTGGTCGGCCCACAACTCGGGGGCCGTCACCATCCCGCGGACGGTGACGGCCCAGGGTAACCGGGTCGTCGTCGAATGGCTCGACACCAGCGACCACAAGGGTAAGCACCACGAGCACCCGTGCTTCGGCGTCTTAGAGTTGGACGGCGAGAAGATCGCGGCCTGGCGCGTGTACTGCAGCCACTCCGTGCAGCGCGACCACGCCGGGCTCAAGCCGCCCACGAGGTGACGGATGCATGTAGGCGCGGTGTGCCGGAGGGGGCACACCGCCCCCGAACGGCCTTGCGGGGACTGCTCGGGCGACCCTGATCAGTGAGTTGACGTAAACGTCAATCGAACCAACGTGCGGGCGAATTCTATTCCACAGCCGGAGGTAGACAAATGACCCAGTTCATGAATGCACCGATCTTCGATGCAGACCAGCACATGTACGAGACCCCCGAGGCCCTGACCCGGTACCTCCCGGAGCGCTACCGCAAGGCCGTGCAGTTCGTGCAGGTCGGCAGGCACACGCGGATCGCGATCAACAACCACATCACCGAGTTCATCCCGAACCCGACGTTCGAGCGGGTCGCCGCCCCGGGCGCGTGGGAGCCGTTCTATTCGGGCAACAACGTCGAGGGCCTGACGCTGCGCGAGCTCTCGGGCAAGGGCATGGACTCGATCCCGGCGTTCCGGGAGCCGGAGCCCCGCATCGCCGTCATGGACGAGCACGGCGTTGACGAGGCACTCTGCTACCCCACCCTGGCGAACCTGGTTGAGCACACCGCGGCGAACGACCCGGAGCTGGTTGTCGCGATCATCCACGCGCTCAACCGCTGGATGCTCGACACCTGGAGCTTCTCCTACCAGGACCGGCTCTTCTCCACACCCGTGATCTCGTGCGCCCTCGTGGACGACGCGCGCCGTGAACTCGAGTACGCGGTGACGAACGGCGCCCGGGCGGTCCTGATCAAGCCCGCCCCGACCAAGGGCCTGCACGGTTGGCGGTCCCCGGCCCTGCCCGAGTTCGACCCGTTCTGGTCGGACGTCGCGGACGCGAACATGCCGGTCGTGCTGCACGGTAGCCAGCCGCCGCTGACGGACTACATCGACATGTGGGAGCCGCCGGCGACCAACGACTTCACCGCGGTGAGCTCGTTCCGCCAGGTCGTCCTGGGGCATCGCGAGATCGCGGACATGCTGACCAGCCTCATCTGCCATGGGACCTTCACCCGGTTCCCGAAGCTGCGGGTCGCGAGCATCGAGAATGGCAGTGCCTGGATCAAGCCGCTGTTCCACGACCTGCAGGACGCCCACGGGAAGATGCCGCAGACGTTCGAGGAGCACCCGCTCGACGTCTTCCGCCGCAACGTGTGGGTCAGCCCGTTCTGGGAGGGCTCCGTGGAGGACGTCGTGGAGACCGTGGGCTGGGACCGGGTCCTCTTCGGTTCCGACTACCCGCACCCCGAGGGGCTCACCGAGCCCCGCGGCTTCTACAAGTACGCCGAAGGCATGGACGAGAAGCGGGCCCGCGACTTCATGGGGGACAACGCGCGGCGGTTCCTAGGCATCCCGGTGCGCAACCCTGCGGCCGACGCGGCCTGAGGCGAGGGGCCACCGAGGCCCGAAGGATCGACGGGGAGGTCGAGAGCGTGAGAGCAGTCATCTTCGACGGTGGTTCGACGAAGCTCTGCGAGGATGTCGAGGTCCGGGCGCCGGGCATCGGCGAAGTGTCCGTGCGCGTGCACGCCAGCGGCGTCTGCCAGAGTGATCTCAGCGTGATCAAGGGGTCGCTTCCGTTCCCCGTGCCGGTCGTCCTGGGGCACGAGGGCGCGGGGGTCGTCGAGGAGGTCGGGCCGGGGGTGACCGGACTTGCCGTCGGCGACCACATCGTGCTGAGCACCCTGGCGAACTGCGGGGTGTGTCCGGCCTGCGTCACCGGGCGGCCCGGGATGTGCCGTAGCACCTTCGGGATCACCGAGACCCCGTTCCAGCGCGCCGGCGAGCCGCTGTACAACTTCGCGGCGCTGTCCACCTTCAGCGACCGGATCGTCGTCCGGGCGGGGCAGGCGGTGTCCATCCCGAAGCAGATCCCGTTCGCCTCGGCCTGCCTCATCGGCTGCTGCGTCCTCACCGGTGCCGGTGCAGTATTCAACCGGGCGAATGTCCAAGTGGGCGAGTCGGTGGCCGTCATCGGAGCCGGCGGCGTCGGGCTCAACGTCATCCAGGCGGCCCGGCTCGCCGGCGCCGCGTCGATCATCGCGATCGATGCGAACCCTGAGAAGGAGGCGGACGCACGCCGCTTCGGCGCCACCGCCTTCGTCGACCCGCGCGAGACCGACGCCGTGCGGGCGGTCCGCGACCTCACTAGAACCGGGGTGGCGCATGTCTTCGAGTGCGTGGGGCACCCGGACCTCGTCAGCCAGGCGGTCGAGATGACGGACTGGCACGGCCAGGTGATTCTCCTGGGAGTGGCGGGACCCGGTGCGGAGCTGTCCGTGCCGATGAGCGCGCTTTACCTCGACAAGTCCATCCTCGGCTGCCGGTACGGCTCCTCGCGGCCGGCCGCAGACGTGGCGCGCTACGTCGAGCTCTACGGGGCGGGCCGGTTGCTGCTCGACGAGCTCATCACGCGCACCTACCCGCTGGAGGCCTACGAGGACGCCATTGAGGACCTGCGCGCGGGCAAGCTCAACCGGGGGGTCCTCCAGCTGACGTAGCAGGGCTGAGGGGCAACGGCTTCCGCCGTGATCTCACCTGTCCAGGTCGGCGGAGCCGTCCGGGGTGCGACCGTCAGCCCGAGACGGTCCACGATCTCCTCGTCGGTCCACGTCCCCCGGAGGCCTCCTCGGGGCACTGCGACAACGCCAGGGCCACTTCTGTGATCACCTCGACCGGGTTGCAGTCGAACGTCCCGTCCCCCAAGGTGGGCCGCCGCGCCCTCGGTGAGGACCACCTTGGCCGGTTCGAGCGCGTTGACCCTGATTCCGCTCCCGTACAGCTCCACGGCGAGCACGTTCGAGTACCGGTTCAGCGCCGCCTTGGTGGCGCCGGGGGCCGCCGGTGGTTCCCATGGGCGACACCGCGAAAGGCGGTCCCGGCTACGAGCATGCGGCGGCGAAGGAGATGTTGACGATTTAGCCCCCGCCGCGGGCGCGCATCCCGGGGATCGCCGCCTGTGCGAGGTCGACGGGCGCGTGGAAGTTCACCTCGAACATCAGGCGCCGGTGGCGGGGCGCCATCTCGGCGGCTGGCAGGTGGATGCCTGCCGCGGCGTTGTTGACCAGGATGTCGACGGGGCCGCCCAGCTGCGCCGCCGCCAAGTCGACGATCTGGGACCGATCCGCCTCGTCCGTCAGGTCGGCGACCAGCGGCACGGCGACCGTCCCGTGTCGCGCGCAGCGGAAGACGGCCTCGTCCAGACCGCCGGCCAGGGGCTGTCGCCGGAGTTCATGGTGCGGCCGGTGAGGGCAACGGTTCGCCCCCGCGGCGGCGAACCGCTGCGCGATCGCGGCGCTGATGCTCTGGCTCGCGCCGGTGACGAGTGCGTTGCAGGCCTTGAGGGTGGTCGTCCTGTCCGTGTGCGGCAACGGGTGCGGAGACGTCTGGGGCGGGCTCCCGGCCTCCGGGAGCCCGCCCCTTGCTGACGGCGCGGCGTCCACTTCGGATGATGCGAGACCGCCCGATGGACCCGTACCCTTACTCCACCGGCGGCTTGAGCCCGGCGTCCTGGCCGCGTTCTGCGGCGTAGTCGTAGTACAGCCGCCACGCCGCGATCTTGTTCCCGTCGAACTCGAACATCGCGCACACGGGGATCTCGTAGTGCTTGCCGTTGTGGTCGGAGGTGTCGAGCCACTCGACGGCAACGCGGTTGTCCTGACCGGTGACGGTCCGCGGCACGGTGATGACGTCGGTGTAGTTGCTCGACCAGGCCGAGAACATCTGGTGGATCTCGTCCCGGCCGGAGTACGGCTCCTTCATCATCATCTGGATGTAGCCGTCGTCTTTGAAGAGGGCCGTGGCCTCGTCGGGGCTGAGCCGACCCATGTTCTGGTGGAAGTCCTCCACGATCTTGATGATTTCTTCGGTGGTCGTTTCCGACATCGTCGTCCCTTCCTGCGCGGGTTCCGAATGAGAGCCGCGCGAAACCGGAGCCGCGGGCCGCCGCGTGTGAACCGTTCCCAACGAGCCCTCAGCGCTCTGTGCGGGAGGGCTCGGGATCCTGCCCGGGCCGCGTCACGCTACAACTGCTTGACAGTTGTGTCAATCTGTGTTCGACGGATCTACCAGCAGCAATTCTCGATAGCATGTGCCTGGTCTGTTCGGGTTAGGTTCCACGAACGGTGGACGAGCTGGATGGTATCGCACTGTCCCATCGGCACTTGACGTTATCGTCAAGGACGGGTTGTCTACCCCAGACGGGCAACGGTTCGCGCGCATCCGGGCGGGCTGGAGCTGCCCGGACAGCTCCAGGAGAGGACCGACGTGACCGTGCCCGATGCGCGACGTGTACCCGCGCTTAGCCTGCAACTGGTAAATTTTGGGGCGGCTGCCCTCGATCCGGCCGCGCTGGTCCGCGTCGCCGTCGCCGCCGACGAGGCACGCGTCGACCGGCTGGTGGCCGTCGATCACGTCGTGATGGGGTCAGAGACCGATGCCTACTCATGGGGCCGGTTCCCGACCGGCCCCGACGAGCCGTGGCTCGAGCCGCTCACCGTGCTCGCGATGCTGGCGGGGCGGACCTCCCGGATCAGGCTGGCGACCGGTGTGCTCGTCGCGCCGCTCCGGAGCGGGGCCCTGCTCGCGAAGACCGCGGCGACGCTGGACGTGCTCTCCGGCGGGCGGCTAGACCTCGGCGTGGGGACTGGTTGGCAGGCGCGGGAGTACGAGGCGTCGGGCCTCGACTTTGCTAGGCGCGGCCACCTGCTGGACGAGACGCTGCAGACCGTCCGCGCCCTGTGGGACGACGCGCCCGCCTCGCTCGACCTGGGCCCGTCCCGGGCCGAGGACGTCTGGTGCTCGCCGCGCCGGCCCGACGTACCGATCTGGGTGTCGGGATCGCTCAGTCGGGCGGTGCTGAGGCGGATCATGCGGTTCGGGGACGCCTGGATCCCGATCATGGGGATGTCGAACCCGGAGCTGGCGGTCGCGGTGGTCGAGCTCCGGGCGGCGCTGCTCGCCGCGGGTCGGGACACCTCGGCCTTCCGCGTCGAGGGCAAGCTGTCCATGGCGCGGACCGAGGCGGGCGGGCTCGATGTCGCCGCCACGTTCGACCGGGCGTCGGAGCTCCTCGATGCGGGCGTGACCGACCTGTCGTTCCGGCTGACCTCGCTCGACCGTGACGAGGACGAGGCGTTGCGGCTCCTCCCCGGGTTCGTGTCGGCGTTCCACGACCGCTTCCCCGGCCTCGTTTCCGCCGGTGCCGCAGGGAGGGGCGGACTGTGAGCGCGGACCTCACCGCCGTCCGGGTCGCGACCCGTGCCCTGGCGGACGAGTACGCACACGCTGTGGACGTCCACGATCTCGACCGTGCGTCCGAGCTGTTCGCCCCCGAAGGAGCCCTGGTCGTCGCGGCCATCCGGTCGGGCGTGCGGGCGGAGGGCGAGTGGATTGAAATCGTCGGGCCTGCCGCGGTGCGGAAGGCCCTGGGTCGGACCGGTCCGGGCACGGCGACGATGCACGCCGTCGTTGGCTCGGTCGTGCGGGAGGGCGCCAGCCCCGGTCTCTACGAGGGGTCGGTGTCCGCCACCGCCCGACATGTGTCCGAAGAGGACCCCACCTCGGTCGAGACGTGGGTCATGCGGTACGCCGACCGGTACGTGAACCGGGACGGCCGCTGGTTGTTCACCCGCCGCCAGCTGCACCGGCTGTGGGTCGAGCGCCACCCGGTGACTGACTTCGTCCCCGGATGAGCCGGCCCGATCATCGAGCCGGCCCGCACGGCAGGTCCGGCCCGCCCCTGTCCTGCACACGTGATCGTGAGGTGTCAGATGTCGGCTGCGACTCCGTCGTCACTGCCCGCTGAGCGGCCCGGCTACCCGGCCGACGACGAGCTGGCCGCCCGGCGGCTGGCCGCGGCCGGTACGGAGCCGGACGCGGTACCCGGTATCGCCGTCGTGGACGGCGAGGTCGCGGGCGTTCCGTGCCGGACGCTCGAGGTGCGCGGGGCCACAGGACAGGAGGTGCTGGTCTACCTGCACGGCGGCGGGTTCAGGCTAGGCAGCCCGGTGGCGTACACCGCCTTCGCCGGCGCGCTGGTGGGGGCAGGTGTGGAGCGGATCGTGCTGGTCGACTACCGGCTGGCCCCCGAGCACCCCTTCCCGGCCGGTCTGCGGGACGCCCTGGCTGTTCTCGCCGCGGTGCGGTCCGCGTCCGGCACCGGCCGGGTGGTCCTGGCCGGTGACTCGGCGGGGGCGGGCCTCGCGTTGTCCGCCGCCCTCGTCGCGCGCGACGAGGGGCTGCCCGTGGACGGTCTGGTGCTGCTCTCGCCATGGCTGGACCTCCGGTGCGTGTCGGACACGTTCACCTCGCCGACGAACACCGACCGGATGTTTCCTCTGGACTCTGCCCGCCAGGCGGCGGAGACCTATCTGCAGGGCCACCGGGACGACGACCCGCTGGTCTCGCCGGTCCTCGCCGACGTCGTCGGCCTTCCTCCCACCGTAGTGCTGGTGGGGACGGGGGAGTCCCTGATCGGCGACGCCGCCGGGCTCGCGTCCAGGATGGCGCGGGCGGGGCAACAGGTGGACCTCTCGGTGCTGCCCGACGCCGTGCACTCGTGGCCCGTCGTGACCCCCGACTCGCCCCACACCGCGACCACCGTCGCGCGCATAGCTCATTTCGTCGGGCACGGGTGCGCGGCGAGACCCTAACTACTGTCGACGCGATTTGAGAGAAGCGTCAAATTGAGGCATCCGAAGTGGCTGTCCGGCGTACGGATCGATGCTCGGTATATGCATATTCTCGGCTCCGAGGGGAACTAGGCGGGCGTGGGTGGCAGCTTGACGACTTCGTCAGACAGTAGAATTCTATCTTGCCGGCGCCTGGTCGATCGGCTGCTCCATGAGAGCTCGGGATCACGTGTGTGAACTCGATGGAGAGTCGACTTGACGGAATCGACCGCTGCACGAAAAGTCCTGTTCCCCGGTGATCTGTCGACCGGATGGCCTGGAGCTGCGGCTCCTCACGCCTGACGACGGACCGGACCTCCAGGCCCGCTGCGCCACGACAGCGGCGCGGCCGGTCGCGGCCCGCACATCGAACGTCTGCTCGACCTCATCCAGCACTACTCGTCCTCAGTCGGCCGCGTAGTGCCGAGTCTGCTGCTCCAACTATTCCAGGAAGATCCGATGGCGGATCAGGCAAAGATGTCGCAGAAGCGACAACTGGTGGCGGCCAACTTCGGCCAGGCGCTCAAGTTCCTCGACTGGACGATCTTCGGTGTCTTCGCCCGGTCTGCTGAGCTGCAGTGCCTGAAGCCTCCTGCTGGCGGCGTCTATCGCCAACTTCGTGCTCGCGCTCAACACCGGCACCCAGCTCGCCAGGATGGCCGAGCAGTTCCCCACCCGCAGCGGTGGTCTCGCCATCAGCTCGTCGTCGCCTTCTCCGCCGCGATCTTCGGAGGCATCGCCTCGTACCTCAACACGTGGCTCAGCTCTCGCGGCTCCGCGAGCGTGTTCACCTGGTACGCCATCGGCATGTACGTACTGACGTTCCTGCTCATCCTGGCGTCGAAGGAGATTCGCGGGATCGCCCTGGACAAGGCCGGAGTGACCTCAGGCACGGAACCCGATGCAGACGAGGCAAGCAAGCGCTTGGTGAGATAGTCTGGCTCCGATTCCGGGCTCTACTGTCGTGGCGTCGCCGGGGTCCGCCCGGCGGCGCCACGGCGTCTGAGGAGGACAACTGTGCTCATGGCGGAGCGCGCGGTTCCCACATATCCGGCCACCCTGTGGGAGCTCATCGAGCAGAGGTCCAGGGAAACCCCCGGCGCGACGATGTATCTCGACGACCGGAGTCGGACGCTGACCTTCGGGCAATACCGCGACCGATGCGAGGCCGTCGCGGCGGGACTCGCGGTGGAGCACGGCGTCCGGCCCGGCGACCGCGTCTCCTGGCAGCTGCCCACCGGGCTCGAAGCCATGGTGCTGCTCGGGGCGCTCGCGCGCCTGGGTGCGGTCCAGAACCCGATCATCCCCATGCTGCGGCATGCGGACGTCGATGCAATCGCGCGCCAGGTCGGACCCCGGCTGTTCGTCGTCGCCGACAGGTTCCGCGGTTTCGACCACGCCGCCATGGCGTCCGAGCTCTCGGCCACCCATGGTTTCGACGTCCTCACGCTGCCGTGGGAGGGTCACGACGGCCGCGGGCTGGCGCTGCCGGTCGGGGACCCCGACGCGCTGCCCCCGGCGCCCGCCGCGGACGGAGTGCGGTGGATTTACCACTCGTCGGGCACCACGGCGGAGCCCAAGGGAATCCTGCACACCGACCGCTCCGTGATGAGCGGCGGCACTGGCTTCACCGTGCGGTGGGGCCTCGGACCGTCGGACGTCTGGCCCATCGCCTTCCCCGTCAGTCACATCGGCGGCGCGAACAACCTGGCCAACCAGCTGGTCTGCGGGCACGTTATAGCCCTGTTCTCCACGTTCGACCGCGAGCGGACGCCTCGCCTGATGGCGGAGGTGGGTGCAACCCTGCTGGGGTCGGCGTCCCCCTTCTTCGCGGCCTACCTGAACGCCCAGCAGGCTTCCGACGACCGGCTTTACCCGCGGCTGCGGGCCTGCGTCAACGGCGGTGCACCCAAGAGCGCCGAGATGCATGCGCGGGTCCGCGCCGAGCTCGGTGGCAAGGGCATCCTCGGCTCGTACGGGCTGACCGAATTCCCGATCGCGACCGTGGCGTCCTTCGACGACTCCGACGAGCTTGTGGCCCACACCGAAGGGCGGGCCGTGCCCGGCGTCGAGATGCGCACAGTGGACTCGGCGGGCCGGGACGTCCCGGCGGGGGAGGAGGGCGAGGTCCTCCTGCGTGGCCCTCAGGCCTTCGCGGGCTATCTCGGTCCGGCTCCCGAGGACGTCGTGACGCCGGACGGGTTCGTGCGGACCGGGGACTTGGGTGTCATCGAGATCACCGGCCACCTGCGCATCACCGGGCGGCTCAAGGACATCATCATCCGCAACGCCGAGAATATCTCCGCTCTCGAGCTGGAGCAGGCCGTCGCCTCGCACCCCGGGGTCGGGGACGTCGCAGTCATCGGGCTGCCGGACGTCAGCTACGGGGAGCGGGCCTGTGCGGTCGTCGTGGTGGCGGAAGGCCGGGTGGTACCGACGCTGTCAGAGCTGCGCGAGCACTGCCTGGCGCTCGGGCTGCCGGCGCAGAAGGTCCCGGAACGGCTCGAGGTCGTCGACGTCCTGCCGCGGTCGTCGCTGGGCAAGGTGCAAAAGCGGGACCTGCGAAGCCGGTTCAGCGCGCCCGCGGCGCGGTCCACCAGCTGAACACCACGTGGCCCGTCCGGCCGGATCCGGGGTCACGGAGCATCGGAACGAGCATCGACCGGGAGGTCAGAGTGAGAGCCGTTGACGGCGCACAACCTGTGATCGTGGCGGCCACGCGGTCACCGATCGGGCGCGCGGGGAAGGGCTCCCTGCGCGACGTTCGAGCGGACGACCTGGCGGCGCAGATTGTGCGAGCCGCCCTCTGTCAGGTGCCGGAGCTCGACCCGGCCACAGTCGACGATCTCCTGATCGGCTGCGGCCAGCCCGCCGGAGAGCAGGGTTACGGGCTCGGGCGGGCGGTGTCCGTCCTGCTTGGTCTGGACAGTGTTCCCGGGGCGACTGTGCAGCGGTACTGCGCCTCCAGCGTGCAGACCACCCGTATGGCGGCTCACGCGATCCGTGCCGGGGAGGCGGACGTGATCATCTCCGCCGGGGTCGAGTGCGTGTCCCGGTACGGAAGGGGCAAGGCCGACGGCATGCCGGACACACGCAACCCGCTGATGGCGCCCGCCGCGGAACTGTCCGCGCGCCGGATCACGGAGGGCGAGCCCTGGAAGGACCCCAGGCTCGACGGCGAGCTGCCGGACCTGTACGTCGCGATGGGCCTGACGGCGGAGAACGTCGCCAAGCTGTGCGGCGTCGGACGGAACGCCCAGGACGAGTTCGCGGCGCTGAGCCAGAACCGTGCCGAGGCGGCCATCGCGTCGGGCTTCTTCGAGCGTGACATCACCCCCGTCACGCTCCCGGACGGCACGGTCGTGCGCACCGACGACGGACCGCGGGCGGGCGTCACCGCGGAGAAGCTGGCGTCGCTGGCGCCCGTCTTTCGTGAGGACGGGACCGTGACCGCGGGGAACTGCTGCCCGCTGAACGACGGGGCCGCCGCCCTCGTCGTCATGTCGGAGACCAAGGCTGCCGCCCTCGGTGTGGCGCCGCTGGCCCGGGTCGTCTCCACCGGGGTGTCCGCGCTGAGCCCGGAGATCATGGGCCTCGGTCCGGTGGACGCCGTGGAAAGGGCACTCCGGCACGCCGGCATGGTCGTCGGCGACATCGACCTGATGGAGCTCAATGAGGCCTTCGCCGCGCAGGTGCTGCCGTGCGTGGATCGCATCGGGATCGACATGGACCGCGTCAACACGCGCGGCGGGGCGATCGCGCTCGGGCATCCGTTCGGGCAGACCGGCGCCCGCCTGACGACGACGCTGATCCACGGCCTCCAGGAGTCCGATCTGGAACGCGGCGTGGTGACCATGTGCGCTGCGGGTGGCCAGGGCATGGCGATGGTGATCGAACGGGTCGACTAGGCCCGTCACGACAAAGCGCCGGCACCCCGAGTTCCCCGGGGCGCCGGCGCTTTGTCGTGACGGCCTCAGAGACGTCGGATGCTGTCGGCGTGGAGCAACGGGCCACGCCGGCCGCATCGGCAGTCCGAGTCAATCGTGCCCGGTCGCCGCCGAGTAGTCCGCCCCAGCAGCTCGCGGAGTTGAGCTCGAGCAGGGATCCGACCCGACCGCACCCCCGCCGGGGGAGAGCCGTGCTGGTGTCCGGGTGAGCAGGTACGGGACGATGGCCGGCGGGACGTGGTACATGCCCTCCCCGCAGCGTCCCACCGGCCGGTGATCTCGGACATCCCCCACTGCGAGGTCACGTTCTCCCGACCGACTCCGGTGACGTCGTGGAGCTGTGACATTCAGTCGGCCGGGAGGGTCACGCCGTCCTTCACCCCGCACCAGGTTCTCGGTCCAACGCTGGGTCAGCTCCGGGAAGGACCGCAGGTACTCCTAGACCTTCGCCCGATGCGCGGCGACGCGCGGGTCCCGCAGACAGGTGTCGAGGGTGCCCTGGATCTTGGCGATGCGCAGGCGGCCCTGTGCGATGTGGAACTCGGGGCTGTGGAACAGGTCGAGGACCTGCACGGGCCTGGTGCGGTGCCGCTCCTCGAGTCTGTCGTAGATGGCCTGGGTGATGGGGTAGAGGAGGCGGGGACTCAGCGCGAAAAGGTGACCTCGTCGGCCTCGAAGCGCTGGAAGAGCGGCCGGTTGCGGTAGACCACGTCGTCGACCGTGGTGTCGCGGTGCAGGCGGGACCCGGGGGACCAGGGACAGGGTCCCGGTGGTGCCCGTGGAATGGCACACGAACAAGTCGCCTGATCGTCGAGCCGCCGGCACCACTCGGTGAGCCCGGAACAGCCGGTCATGTCCACCTCGGACAGGTCGACCGACGTGAGCCGGTCCAGCCACCGGGCCAGTCCCGGGAAGTCCCCCGCGTCGACCAGCGCAGGGTCGTAGTCCTTGTAGACGTCTGTGTCGTACAGGACGGGGCACGTAGTCGTCGAGGTCCGTGAACCGCGCCGGATCGTGTCCGTCGACGATCTCGGCGAGCGCCGGGATCCTGTCCGCCAGCAGGTCATCGACGTGGTCGACCTCGGTGATCCCGCGTTGTTCGGCGGCACGCCGGACCGTCGGGATCCCGTCGACTGCGGCGAGCTGGAGATCGCCGAACGCTGGCGCCGCCAGCGCGTCCATGACCGCGGGCTCCTGGTCGACGATGGTCCGCGGGTCCCGTAGGAACTCTCGGGAGGCGCTCTGCACGTCGTCCACACTGTCTCCATCGGTTCGGGCCCGGCGTACGGACGCTCAGGTCGTGGCGCGCCGGCGGAGCGCCGCCTTGTCGACCTTCCCCGTGTCGGCACGGGGGAGCTCGGGGACCACCGCCACGGTGCGGGGGACCTTGAAGTTGGCGAGCCGGGTGCAGCACCAGGCGACGAGGTCGTCGGGTCCCAGGGCCTCGGCGCGGTGGCGGAGCACCACGAAGGCTTGGCCGGACTCGCCCATGCGGTCGTCCGGAACGCCGATGACCGCAGCCTCGGAGACGGCCGGATGCCGGCAGAGAACCTCCTCGACCTCGGCCGGCGCGACGTTGAACCCGCCGACGATGAACATGTCGCCCATCCGGCCGGTGATGTGCAGGTTGCCGTCGGCGTCGAGGTAGCCGAGGTCCCCGGTGTGCAGCCGGCCCTCGGCGTCGACGGCCTTCGCCGTCGCCACAGGGTCGTCGGTGTACCCGAACATGATGTTCTCGCCGCGCACCAGGATCTCGCCGTGCTCGGAACCGTCGACCGCTGCGATGGTGACCTCGACCCTAGGCATCGCGCGGCCGCTTGTGTGCTCGACGACCTCGTCGGGATCGTCCGGGCTGCACATAGTCGCGAAACCGCATGCCTCGGTCAGCCCGTAGGCGGTGACGATGTCCCGGAAGCCGAGCTCGTCCCGCATCCGGCGGATGAGCTGGGAGGGGATGACCGACGCCCCGGTGACCGCCAGCCGCAGCGTGGAGATGTCCCGATCCGCCCGGGCTGGGTGGTCCAGGAGCGAGGAGTACAGGGTGGGTGGCCCCGGTATGCCGGTGACCCGTTCGCGTTCGATCAGGTCCAGGGCCTCGCCGGCGTCGAACCTGCGCACCGCGAGCGCGGTGGCCCCCCGGATGATGCACGCGTACAGGCCGGCGTTCAGCCCGAACCCGTGGAAGAAGGGGTTGACCAGCAGGTACCGGTCGCCGGCCCGCAGGCGGAGCCCGGCGGTGTACGTGGCGATCGTGCGCACCATCTGCCCATGGCGCTGCAGGACGCCCTTCGGCTTCCCGGTGCTGCCGGAGGTGAACATGATCTGCAGCAGGGTGTCCGGCCCGACGGCCCGGGAGGCCCCTTCGACGGCGGTGCGGTCGGTGGTCGCGCTGCCGTCGAGGAAGCTCTCCCAGGACAGGCCCAGGTCCGTGGGGGTGAACGACACCCGCGTGTGCAGCAGGGGGAGGGGCTCGGCCCCGTCCAGCATCGAGAGGTACCCCGTGCCCAGGAAGCCGTCCTCGACGAAGAGCGCGACCGCGCCGCTCCGGGCGAGGATTCCCTGCGCCTCCTCGCCCCGGTACCGCGAGTTGACCGGCACCAGGGTGGCTCCGATGTGGACCACGCCGAGCGCAGCGAGCGCCCAGCGGACCGAGTTCGGTGCCCAGACGGCGACCCGGTCCCCCGGGCGGACGCCGCGGCTGAGCAGAGCGGCGGCCACTCGCTCCACCTCGACGAGGAGGGCTCGGTAGTCCAGCCGATGCTCGCTGTCGACGACCGCCTCCACCGAGGGGTGGAGCGCGGCCGCACGCCGCAGGGCGCCCGGCAGGCAGTCGTGCTCGCTGGGCTCGTCGAGGAGGGCGCCGGCGCCCGCGCCGGCCTCCCGTCCTGCTGTCATGGGCCGCCTTTCATAGCGTTCGTGAGCCGTCCGCCGTTGCGCCGCGCTCATTGCCAAGCAATCGCTTGCTAGGCTAGGTTGAGCGCGAGCCCCTGGTCAAGGCGGGCTCCGGCCCGGGTGCCCCCGTCAGAGAGTCGAAGGGTACTGGAACTTCACGTCCACGCCGCCGTCCACGACGAGGGTCCGGCCGGTGATGTAGCTCGACAGGTCACTGGCGAGGAAGAGGGCGGCGGAGGCGACCTCGGAGGTCGCGCCCATCCGCCCGAGCGGGGCGTTCTCGGAGTTCGCCCGGCGGAGGTCGTCGGTGAACACCGCGTCCATACGAGGGCTGAGGATGCTGCCCGGGGCGACCGCGTTCGCGCGGATGTTCTTCGGGCCGAGCTCCTGCGCTAGCGAGCGGACCCAGCCCGACAGGCCGGCCTTCGCCGCACCGTACGCGGCGTGCATCGGTGCACCCGTCAGGCCGCTCACGGAGCCGACGAAGACCATGCTGCCGCCGCCCGCCGCGGCCATGCGGCGGCCGAGCTCCTGGGAGAGGAGGAACGCGTGCCGCAGGTTGATGTCGATCTGCCAGTCGAACGTCTCGTCCGACATGTCGAGGATCGACTCCCACTTGGCCATGCCGATGATGTCGACGAACCCGTCGATCCCGCCGAGCTCCTCGTCGACGAAGGTGCCCAGGGCCGCGGCTCCCTCGCGGGTGGTCACGTCTCCGGTCCAGGGGTGGGCGACGGTGCCGACCTCCTCGGCGATCTCCTTGGCCCGGTCCGCGTCGACGTCGACGCAGACGATCGCGGCGGCGCCCGCCTGGGCCAGGGCGTGGGCGGTCTGGCGGCCCATGCCGACGCCGGCGCCGGCGACGACGTAGCGCCGGTCGTCTAGCCGGAGCAGACCGACGAAGTCGGGGACGGGGGACGAGTCGGTGGCGGTCACGCTGCTGCTCCAGTGCTGGTGTTCACGTCTGGCTCCTCAGTGAGTCCGGGTCGGTGGGACGACGGCCCACGCCGTCGTGGACCGTCCGCCGCGCCTGACCGCCGGTCGGGCGCGGTTTCTGACGCCCCGTTCACCAGCGGGGTGACGGGGGTGTCAGTTGTCGAGGGTGGCGAGCAGGATGTCGATGACGGCGCCCCTGACCTCGTCGTCCTCCATTGGGAGGGGCTCGACCCGCAGCTGGTGCCACGTCCGGTCAAGCAGTGACTTGAAGGCCATGCCGAGGGCCTCCGGTGTCTCCGTCGGGACGTTCTGCCTGGCTCTCAGTCCGACGCCGAGAAGAAAGCAGCACCGCACGGTCATCCGGGTGGAATCGGCCCGCACCTCGTCACTGTCGGGTGTGGTGTTGGCCGAGAGGACGAACGCGCCGTGCAGATCGAGAAAGGCGAAGTACCGAAGCACCCAGCTGTCGACGTCCGCGCGGGTGCACGGACGGGACATTTCCTCCCAGGCCGAGAAGATGGCGAGGTTCTCTCGGTACGCGGTGCGCCCGAGCAGGTAGAAGACCTCGAGCTTGTCCTTGAAGTACGTGTAGAAGCCCGCCCGGGAGATGTTGCAGGCATCCGTGATGTCCGCGATGCGCGTTCCCGCATACCCCTTGGTCAGGAAAAGCGTGCGGGCGGCGTCCACGATCGAGTCCCGCGTCCGAATGGCGCGTTCGCCGAGCTGTGCCTCGGCGGCGTCCTGTTCGACGTCCGTTCCAGGAAGGGTCATGTTGCGCCGTCCTTGGTCTGGCCTGGTCCGAATTCGGAGTCTAGCCGTCCGGACGGCAACGAGGTCGAAGTCTGGCATTCTCGTCAGATGTTAGGGTTGGTCCTTGGTTGCGCGCCGGAGGGCAGGGGCCTCTCGCCAGTCGTCGAGCCCGTACTCGGGGGTTCCGGCCATCACCTTGCCGCCCGAGACCTCGCTCCAGTGCGCGTGGTTCAGCTCGTGGAGCGCGAAGCAGCTCTTGAGCGCCGCGGGGAAGCCCATCGCGTCCTGGGTCGAGTTCACCGACTCCTTAATCAGGAGCGCGGCAAACGAAGGGATCCGGGCGACCCGCTGGGCGAAGGCGAGCGTGCGGTCATCCAGCTCGTCGAGCGGGAACACCTTGCTCACCATGCCCAGCGAGTGCGCGTCGTCGGCGTCGAGAGCGTCGCCGGTGAGCAGGAGCTCCTTGGCCTTGCGCGGTCCGAACTCCCACGGGTGGGCGAAGTACTCCACCCCGCACATCCCCAGCCGGGTGCCGACAACGTCGGCGAACACCGTGTCGTCCGCCGCGACGATCAGGTCGCAGGCCCATGCCAGCATCAGGCCCGCCGAGAGCACCTTGCCGTGCACCTGGGCGATCGTGATCTTGCGCAGCTCACGCCACCGGCGGGTGTTCTCGAAGTAGTAGTGCCACTCCTGGCGGGTCCGCCACTCCGCGCCCTCGAGGGTCCCCCCGTTGAACGAGTGGGTGGAGTGCTGGTCGGGGCCCGGCGTCCACTCGGCCACCGCCTCCGGGGAGCCGAGGTCGTGTCCGGCCGAGAACGAGCGGCCGGACCCGCGCAGGATCACGACGCGGACCATGTCGTCCCGCTCGGCCCGGGCGAAGGCATCGTCGAGCTCCACCAGGAGCTGGCGGTTCTGGGCGTTGTGGGTGCCCGGCCGGTTGAGCGTGATGCGCGCGATCCGGCCCTCCTCGAGCGTCTCGTAGAGGACGGCGGACTGTCGGACGGAGGTCGTCATCGATTCCCCCTGCAGGTCGTCTGTGGCCGGCTCCGGCGGCGACGAGCGACCGGGCCGGAGTTTCTGACGACTCTGTCAAGTCGCGCGGCGCTCCGCAACCCTCCCGTGCTCAGGCCTCGTCGAAGGTGGCGAAGCCGTCGAGGAACAGGGAGACGCAGTCGCCGGCCAGGCGGTCGATGCCGGGGCCGCCGTCGGGCCGGTGCCAGTGCACGGCGAGCCACACAGAGTCCCGCAGGAAGCGGTAGAACACGCGGGCGTCGATGTCGGTCCGGAACGACCCGTCCGCGCGGCCGGCCTCGATGACGTCCATCCAGGTCTGCTGCACCTCGGCCGCGGCCGCCCGGACGCCCTCGAACCCGGGGTGGCTGCGCACGGTCTCGCCGCTGCGGAGGTAGGTCAGCTCGTTCTGGTAGACGAGCGTGGCGTGCGGGAAGAGCTCGGCCTCGGTGAGCGACGCGTGGACCAGCCGTTCGAGCCTGGCGCGGGGGCTCAGTCCCTCGCCGAGGACGCTGCGGTAGCGGGCGAGCAGGTTGTCGAGGTACCCCGTGAGGATCTCGACGACCATCGCGTCCTTGGACGGGAAGTGGTGGTAGAGGCTGCCGGAGAGCATGCCGACCCGGTCGGCGATCTGGCGGACCGTGCTCGAGGCCACGCCCTGCCGGGCGAAGAGCTCCGCGGCACCGCTCAGGATCGAGGACCGGCGGTCGGTCGTCCGGGTCACTGCGGCCTCCTCGATCCTGGCGCAAGCGCTTGCTTCATCAGCCTATAGTGGTCCGTCGGTGCGAGTCCCGGATGCGTGGGCGCCGCCACCCGGCACCCGGCCTCGACGGTCTTTCAACCAAGCGCTTGCTCGTGTACGGTCGGCCGGAGTTGCCGCTGGGGTCGAACGGGGTGGTGGGGTGGCCGACAAGCTCATGACCGAGCAGGATGTCGTCTCGAGGCTGGAGTCCGGGATGACGATCGGGATCGGCGGCTGGGGGTCGCGGCGCAAGCCGATGTCCCTGGTCCGTGCGCTCCTGCGCTCCGACATCCGGGATCTGACGGTCGTGTCGTACGGCGGGCCGGACGTGGGCCTGTTGCTGGCCGCGGGCAAGGTGAGCCACCTGGTCTACGGGTTCGTCTCCCTGGACTCGATCCCGCTGGAGCCGCACTTCCGGGCCGCCCGGGAACGGGGCGGGGTGCGGTTCACGGAGTACGACGAGGGCATGCTGCAGTGGGGCCTGCGCGCTGCGGCCCACCGGCTGCCGTTCCTGCCGACCCGGGCCGGCCTGGCCTCGGACGTGCTGCGCTCGGATCCCGCGCTGCGCCTGGTGAAGGACCCGTACGGCACCGAGGAGCTGCTCGCGATGCCCGCACTGCGGCTCGACGCGGCGCTGGTCCACCTGCACCGTGCGGACGCCTCGGGCAACGCGCGCTACCTGGGCATCGACCCGTACTTCGACGACCTGTTCTGTCAGGCCGCCGACAAGGCGTACGTGTCGGCCGAGCGCATCGTGCCGACGGAGGAGCTGGTGTCCGGCCCGCCGCAGGAGCTGCTGGTGCAGCGCTGGTTCGTCGAGGGGGTCGTGCACGCGCCGTTCGGCGCGCACTTCACCTCGTGCGAGCCCGACTACGCTCGGGACGAGCAGCTCCAGAGCGAGTACGCGCAGGCCGCGGCGAGCCCCGACACCTGGGAGGCGTTCGTCGAGCGCTACCTGGGCGGGGACGAGACGAGCTACCGGCGTGCGGCCGGTGTGGGGGTGGGATCGTGACCGCGGTGTCCGAGGCGCCGGAGCAGGTCCGGCCGGCCACTCTCGCCGAGATCTGCGCCGTCGCGTGTGCGCGGGCGTGGGAGGGCGACGGGGAGATCCTGGCGAGCCCCATCACCCTGATCCCGACGATCGGCGCCAGGCTGGCCCGCGCCACGACCGACCCGGACCTCCTGCTCTCCGACGGGGAGGCCCGGCTGGTCGCGGGGATCTGGGCGGTGGGGGAGCCCCCGCCCGCCATCGAGGGATGGCTGCCCTTCCGCACGGTGTTCGACGTCGTGGACTCCGGCCGCCGGCACGTGATGATGGGCCCGGTGCAGCTGGACCGTTTCGGGAACGCGAACCTCTCGGCGATCGGTGACTACGACCGGCCGAAGCGTGCGCTGCTCGGGATGCGCGGCGCGCCGGGCAACACCGCGAACCACGCCACCAGCTACTGGGTCGGCCGGCACAGCCCGCGGGTGTTCGTCGAGAAGGTCGACGTGGTCTGCGGCATCGGGTACGACCGGGCAGCGGCCGCCGGGCCGACGGCGCTGCGCTACCTGGACCTGCGCCGGGTCGTCACGAACCTCGCCGTCCTGGACTTCGGCGGCCCGGACCACGCGATGCGCCTCGTCTCGACCCACCCCGGCGTGTCCGTGGCGGAGGTCGTCGAGGCGACCGGGTTCGAGCTCGCGCACGCGGAGGACGTCGTCACCACGCCCCTGCCCACCGACGCCGAGCTCGCGCTCATCCGCGAGGTCATCGACCCGAAGGGCCTGCGGGAGCGCGAGGTGAAGCCGCGATGACGCCGGTCCCGCTCCCGGTGCCGGAGCTGAGGACCCGCGTCACGGAGCTGACCGGGGTCCGGTACCCGATCGTCCAGACCGGCATGGGCTGGGTGTCCGGGCCCGAGCTCACGGCCGCCACCGCGAACGCGGGCGGCCTGGGAATCCTGGCCTCGGCCACCCTGAGCCGCGAGGAGATGGTCGCCGGGATCCGGCTGATCCGGTCCCGGACCGAGGCCCCGTTCGGGGTCAACCTCGTCGGCACCGCGACGGACGTGCGGCAGCGTGCGGAGCTGCTGGTCGCCGAGAAGGTACCGGTGGCGTCGTTCGCACTGGCGCCGAAGCAGGACGTGTTCCGGCTGCTCAAGGACGCCGGGATCGTCGTCATCCCCTCGATCGGGGCGCGCCGGCATGCGGAGAAGATGGCGGCCTGGGGCGCGGACGCGGTCCTCGTGCAGGGCGGCGAGGGCGGCGGGCACACCGGTCAGGTCCCCACCGGCCTCCTCGTCCCGCAGGTCGTGGACGCGGTCGAGATCCCGGTGATCGCCGCCGGCGGCTTCTTCGACGGGCGGGGGCTCGTCGCGGCGCTGGCCTACGGGGCCGAGGCGATCGCGATGGGTACCCGGTTCCTGTTGACCTCGGACAGCACGGTCCCGGCGAACGTCAAGCAGGCGTACCTGTCGGCGGGGCTGGACGGCACGGTCGTGACCGACCTGATCGACGGTGTGCCCCAACGGGTCCTGCGGACGCCGCTCGTGGAGGAGCTGGTGTCCGGGCGGGGCGGCGGGCCGCGCGGCGTGGTCCGGGCGGTGCGCAGCGCGGTGGCGCTCAAGCAGCACGTCGGGGAGTCCTGGCCGGGGATCGTCCGCCAGGGTCTGGCGATGCGCCGGCAGCGCGAGCTGAGCCTGCGCCAGCTCCTGATGGCCGCCAACACCCCGATGATGATCAGGACCGGCATGGTCGAGGGCCGGGTGGACCTCGGCAGCCTGGCGAGCGGACAGGTCGCGGGCCTGATCGACGAGCTGCCCAGCTGTGCTGAGCTGATCGACCGGATCGTCACCGAGGCCGAGAAGACCCTCGCCCGGCTGGGGGGCACGTCATGACCGCACCGGTTCCCCCCGAGGGCCGCGACCTGCTGCGCGACAAGGTGGTCCTGGTGACCGCCGCCGCCGGCACCGGCATCGGCTCGGCCACCGCCCTGCGCTGCCTGCAGGAGGGGGCGGAGGTCGTGATCAGCGACCGCCACGAGCGCCGGCTGGCCGAGACCGCCGCGAGCCTCGCCGAGGCCGCCGGTCGCAAGCCGCTCACCGTGCCCTGCGACGTGACGGACGAGGAGCAGGTCCGGCGCATGGTCGCGGCGACCGTCGAGGCCCACGGCAGGCTCGACGTCATGGTGAACAACGCCGGTCTCGGCGGCACCGCCAGCGTGCTCGAGATGACGGACGAGCAGTGGTCGCAGGTCCTCGACGTGACCTTGACGGGCACGTTCCGCTGCACCCGCGCCGCCCTGGCGGTGATGGCGGAGCAGCGCTGCGGGGTGATCGTGAACAACGCGTCGGTGGTCGGGTGGCGGGCCCAGCAGGGCCAGGCGCACTACGCCGCGGCGAAGGCGGGCGTGATGGCGCTGACCCGGTGCTCCGCGATGGACGTCGCGCACCTGGGGATCCGGGTGAACGCCGTGTCCCCGAGCATCGCCGCCCACGCCTTCCTCGCGAAGGTCACGACCGAGGAGCTTCTCGACGAGCTCGCGGGTCGCGAGGCGTTCGGCCGCGCCGCGGAGCCGTGGGAGGTCGCCACGGTGATCGCCTTCCTGGCCAGCGACTACTCGAGCTACCTGACCGGCGAGATCGTCTCGGTCTCGTCCCAGCATCCCTAGGAGCCACCCGATGAGCACCGCAGTTCCGACCGCCCACGGCGTCACGTCCCTGCCGGCGCGCGACGGCGTCGTCGAGGTCGTCATGGACGCGCCTCCGGTCAACGCCCTGACCGCGGCGGGGTGGTTCGCACTGGCGGACGCGCTGACCGCGGCGGGTGCGGACCCCGCCACCCGTGTGGTCGTGCTGCGCGCCGAGGGGCGCGGGTTCAACGCCGGCGTGGACATCAAGGCCATCCAGGCCTGCCCGGACAACTCCGAGATCATCGGGGTCAACCGGGGCTGCTACGCGGCCTTCGCCGCCGTCTACGACTGCCCGGTCCCGGTCATCTCGGCGGTGCAGGGCTTCTGTCTCGGCGGCGGGATCGGTCTGGTCGGCAACTCGGACGTGATCGTGGCCAGCGAGGACGCGACGTTCGGGCTCCCCGAGGTCGACCGGGGTGCGCTCGGCGCCGCCACCCACCTGTCGCGGCTGGTGCCCCAGCACCTCATGCGGGCGATGGTCTACACCGCGAAGCCCGCCACGGCGGACCAGCTCGCGGCGTTCGGCTCCGTGCACAGCATCGTCCCGCGCGAGGAGCTGCGGGATGCGGCGTTCGAGATCGCCCGGGACATCGCCGCGAAGTCGCCGGTGATCATCCGGGCGGCGAAGGAGTCCCTCAACGGCATCGACCCGTGGGACGTCAAGCGGAGCTACCGCTACGAGCAGGGGTTCACCTTCGAGCTCAACCTCTCCGGCACCGCGGACGAGGTCCGCGACACGTTCGGGCGGTGACGGCGTGGACCTGACCTGGACGCCGGAGCAGGAGGAGTTCCGGGCCCGGGCGCGCGAGTGGCTCGCGGCGAACGTGCCGGACCGGCCGCTGCCCTCGGGGGACACCCGCGAGGGCTTCGCCGCACACCTGGACTGGGAGCGGCGGCTCTTCGACGCCCGGTGGTCGGTCGTGTCCTGGCCGGAACGGTACGGCGGCCGGGACGCGTCGCTCTGGGAGTGGCTGCTGTTCGAGGAGGAGTACTACCGGGCGGGTGCTCCCCAGCGGGTCACCCAGAACGGGATCTTCCTGCTGGCCCCCACGATCTTCGAGTTCGGCACCCCGGAGCAGCAGGACGCCCTCCTGCCGCGGATGGCCGCGGCGCAGGACCTCTGGTGCCAGGGCTGGTCGGAACCCGGGGCGGGCAGCGACCTCGCCGGGCTGAGCAGCCGGGCGAACCGGGTCGACGGCGGCTGGCGGCTCTCCGGCCAGAAGACCTGGACGACCCGCGGGGCCTTCTGCACGCACCTGTTCGGGTTGTTCCGGTCGGACCCGGAGTCGGTGCGGCACAAGGGCCTCACCTACTTCCTGGTCCCGCTTGACGCGGACGGGGTCACGGTCCGCGGCTTCGGCCGGCTGGACGGCGACGAGGGGTTCGCCGAGGTCTTCCTCGACGACGTGTTCGTCCCCGACTCGGCGGTGCTCGGCGGCGTCGGCAAGGGCTGGTCGGTCGCGATGGCGACGACGGGCTCCGAGCGGGGGCTCACCCTGCGCTCGCCCGGCCGGTTCCTCGAGTCCACCCGGCGGCTGCGCGAGCTGGCCGAGGCACAGGGGGCCGGCGGCCGGCTGCGGGAGGAGGTCGTGGAGGCGTCGATGCGCGCGGACGCGTACCAGCTCTTCACCCTCTCGCAGGTCAGCGATCTCGTCGCCGGCGCGAAGGCCGGGGCGGAGTCGAGCCTGAACAAGATCTGGTGGTCGGAGCTGGACGTGCTGACCCATCGGACCGCCCTGGCCCTGAGGGGCGCGGAGGCCGCCGTCGACGAGCCGTGGAGCCGCGGGTTCCAGTTCAGCCTCGCCGGCCCGATCTACGCGGGGACCAACGAGATCCAGCGGACGATCGTGGCGGAGCGGGTCCTCGGGCTCCCGCGGGTGGGGAGGTAGCGGTGGACTTCCGTCCGACCGAGCTGCAGCGTGAGCTGGCCGCGGGTACCCGTGAGCTCCTGGACGCCCGGTGCACCGCCGACGTCGTCCGCGCGGCGTGGGACAAGCCGGGGACGGCGGCCGGGCTCTGGGCCTCGCTGGCCGAGCTGGGCCTGCCCGGCGCGCTGGTCCCCGAGGCCGCCGGCGGGCTGGGACTCTCCGTGAGCGACCTGGTCCCCGCACTCGTCGAGACCGGCCGGGCCGCGGTGCCGGCCCCGATCGTCGAGACCGCGCTCGTCGCCGTCCCGCTGCTCCTCGCCGCGGGCCGGGACGATCTCGTCGCCGCGATCGTGGCCGGTGACGCACTGGTCACCGCAGCTCCGGCCGGAGAGCCGGTGCCGTGGGTGCCGGGGGCGACTCACGTCCTGGTGCTCGGCGAGGGCGCGGTGCTCGCCGTACCCGGCATTCGGGTGCCCGCCGTGGACGGGTCCCGTCCGCTGGCACGGCTCGCCGACGACGGCGCGGAGGAGCTGACCGTGGCGGCCGGGGACGTGGCGGCGGCCCGCCTGCGCGGCGCTCTGGGCACGGCGGCCCAGCTGGTGGGCCTCGGTGAGCGCCAGCTCGCCATGACCGTCGACTACACGGCGCAGCGGCAGCAGTTCGGCGCGCCGGTCGGCAGCTTCCAGGCCGTCAAGCACCACCTGGCGGACGCGCTGCTGGGCATCCGGTTCGCCGAGCCCGCCGTCCGCGCCGCGGCCCTGGCGTGCGACGGCGACCCCGGGGCCGGGGACCTCCGCCGGGCGGTGGCGACGGCCAAGGCACTGGCCTCGGACGCGGCGGACCAGGTCTCCCGCACCGCGATCCAGTGCCACGGCGCCATGGGCTACACGGACGAGTACGACCTGCAGCTCTACGCCAAGCGGACCTGGGCGCTCGCCGCCGCCTGGGGGACCGCCGCCGACCACCGCGCCGTCTACGCGGACGCGGTCGGTCCGGCCGCCCGATGACCCGAGGAGAGGAACCCGCATGACCACCACCGACTCTGCCGCCGGCACGCAGGCGGCGCAACCGGGCGAGGTGGCCGAGCCGGTCGTCCGCTACGAGACGAACGGCGCCGTCGCCGTCGTGACCATGAACCGGCCGCAGTACAGCAACGCGCAGAACTCGGCCATGACGTACGCGCTGGACGAGGCCTTCTACCGCGCTGCCGACGATGACTCGGTCACCGCCGTGATCCTGCGCGGCGAGGGCAAGCACTTCAGCGCCGGGCACGACATCGGCACCCCCGGCCGGGACGTCGACCAGTCCTTCCCGCGCCGCGCCGGGCTCTGGTGGGACCACGTCGGCAAGTCCGGCGGCGAGAACCGCTTCGCCCGCGAGTCCGAGGTGTACCTCGGGATGTGCCGGCGCTGGCGGGAGCTCCCCAAACCGATGATCGCCCAGGTGCAGGGTGCCTGCATCGCCGGCGGGCTGATGCTCGCCTGGGTGTGCGACTTCATCGTCGCCTCCGAGGACGCGTTCTTCGCCGACCCGGTCGTGCGGATGGGGATCCCGGGCGTCGAGTACTTCGCGCACCCGTGGGTGATGGGGCCGCGCCAGGCCAAGGAGTTCCTCTACCTGGGGGAGCGGATCGACGCCGCGCGCGCCGAGCGGTGGGGCATGGTCAACCACGTGGTGCCCCGCGCCGAGCTGGCCGGCTTCACCGAGTCGCTCGCCGAGCGGATCTCGGCCATGCCCCGCTTCGGGCTGGCGCTGACCAAGAAGGCGATCAACCAGGCGGAGGACCTGATGGGCCTGTCGAGCGGGATGGACTCGGTGTTCGGGCTGCACCACTTCGCCCACGCGCACAACGCCGAGGTCGGGGTCGACTCGCTCGGCGGGCAGGACGCCCGCAGCATGCGCGACGCGCGTCGCGGCGCCGAGGGTGGGGGTTCGTGATGGGACGGGTCGCGATCGTGACCGGCGCGGGCCAGGGGCTGGGCCGCGCCCACGCCCACGCCTTCGCCGCGGAGGGCTTCGACGTCGTCGTCAACGACGTCGGCGGGGCGGCCGAGGTGGTGGCCGGCGAGATCACGGCGGCGGGTGGCTCGGCGATCGCGTCGGCCGGGGACGTGGCGAGCTGGGCGTACGCCGAGCAGCTGGTGGCCACCGCTGTCGAGCGCTTCGGGGACCTGCACGTCCTGGTCAACAACGCGGGGCTCGTGCGGGACCGGATGCTCGTCGGGATGAGCGAGGTCGAGTGGGACCTCGTGATGGAGGTCGACCTCAAGGGCCACTTCTGTCCGCTGCGCCACGCCGCGGCGTACTGGCGGGCGCAGGCCAAGGAGGGCAGGCCGGTCAGCGGTCGCATCGTCAACACCAGCTCCGGTGCCGGCCTGATGGGAAGCGTCGGGCAGGGCAACTACTCGGCGGCGAAGGCCGGCGTGCTGGGCCTGACCTTCGTGGCCGCCGCGGAGCTCGGGCGCTACGGCATCACCGTCAACGCGATCGCGCCGTCGGCGCGGACCCCGATGACCGAGACCGTGTTCGCGGACATGATGGACACCGCGGGCTCGGACTTCGACGCGATGGCCCCGGACAACGTGTCGCCCCTGGTCGTCTGGCTTGGCTCTGAGGAGGCGGGCGGGGTCACCGGCCGGGTCTTCGAGGTCGAGGCCGACCGGATCGGGCTGGCGGACGGCTGGCGCTACGGGCACCGCCGCGAGATCGGCCGCCGGTTCGCGGTGGCCGAAGCGGGCAAGGCCGTGCTCGACCTGGTCGCGGAGGCTCCGGCGCCGACCCCGGTGTACGGAGCCTGACGTGGACCTGCGGTTCGACGAGGCGGACGAGGCGTTCCGCCGGGAGATCGCGGCCTGGCTGGTCGCCAACCTCACCGGCGACTTCGCCGAGCTGGTCGGTGCGGGTGGCCCGGGTCGCGAGCACGAGCACCTGGAGGCGCGCAAGGCCTGGGAGCGGCGGCTCGGCGAGGGCGGCTGGATCGGGCTGGGCTGGCCCGAGGCGGACGGCGGGCGGGCACTCTCCTGGGAGCGCCAGGTCATCTTCGGCGAGGAGTACGCGCGGGCCGGTGCGCCCGGGCGCGTGGGGCACATCGGCGAACAGCTGCTGGCCCCGACGCTCCTGATGTTCGGCACCCCCGAGCAGAAGCGCCGCTTCCTGCCCGGTGTCCTCGCCGGCACCGAGCTGTGGTGCCAGGGCTACTCCGAGCCGGGGGCCGGGTCCGACCTGGCAGCGGTGAGCACCCGGGCCGCGCTGCGGGACGGGGAGTGGCACGTCGACGGCCAGAAGGTCTGGACGTCGCTGGCCACCGAGGCGGACTGGTGCTTCGTGATCGCGCGCACCGAACCGGGTTCGGTGCGCCACCGAGGCCTGTCCTACCTGCTCGTGCCGATGGACCAGCCCGGTATCGACGTCCGACCGATCGTCCAGCTCACGGGCACCTCGGAGTTCAACGAGGTGTTCTTCGACGACGCCCGGGCGGCCGAGGCCGACGTGGTCGGCGCGCCCGGGGAGGGGTGGAAGGTCGCCATGGGCACCCTCGCCCTCGAGCGCGGGGTGTCGACCTTCGGCCAGCAGATGGGCTTCGCCCGCGAGTTCGAGCAGGTCCTGGCCACGGCCCGGGAGACCGGCGCGGTGCAGGACTCCGTGCTGGCGGACCGGCTGCTCGACGCCTGGATGGACCTGCAGGTGCTGCGGCACACGGCCGTCATGACGCTCGGTGCCCCGGCCGGAACCACACCGGGCACCGAGGCGAACATCGCGAAGCTGATGTGGGCGCCCTGGCACCAGCGGCTCGGTGAGCTCGCGGTCGATGTCCTGGGGCCGTCCGCCACCGTCGCCCCGGGGCCGGGCGACGGTGACCTGACCCCCGCCCAGCAGCTCTATCTCTTCACCCGTTCGGACACCATCTACGGCGGCTCGAACGAGGTCCAGCGCAACGTGATCGCCCAGCGGATGCTGGGCATGCCCAGGGGGCCGGCCTGATGGACGTGACGTTCAGCGACGAGCAGCAGGACCTGCGGGCGCTGATCCGGGACGTGCTCGCCAAGGACGGGAGCCCGGACGCGCTGTGGAAGCGGCTGTCCGGCGAGCTCGGCCTGACCGGGCTCACGATCGGGGAGCGCCACGGCGGCGCCGGAGCGTCCACCGTGGAGCTCGGCATCGTGCTCGACGAGCTCGGCGCCGCGCTGGGCGCGGTCCCGTTCCTGCAGAACGCGGTCGCGGGCTCGGTGCTGGACTCGTCCGGATCGGCCGAGGCGGCCGAGGTGCTGCCGGCGATCGCGGCGGGCGAGCGGGTGGCGGGCCTCGCGGCCCCGGGCGGTCCGGCTCCGGCCGCGACCGCCGCCGCGGACGGGCTGCGCCTCACCGGGACGCTCGAGCACGTCGTGGACGGCCCGCGGCTCGACCTGCTCGTCACCCCGGCGCTTCTCGACGGCGCCGAGGTCCTCACCCTGGTCCGGCTCGACGCACCCGGGGTGGACGTGACCCCACTGCCCACCCTCGACCAGACCCGGCCGCAGGCCCGGATCACGCTCGACGGCGCGACCGCGACCCGGATCGGGGACGCCGCCGCGGTCGAGTCCGCGGTGGACCTGATGCTGGCCGCGGTGGCCCGGGAGAGTGCCGGCGCCGCGCGGGCCTGCCTCGACCTCACGGTCGCCTACCTGGGCACCCGGATCCAGTTCGGCCGCCCGCTGGGCACCTTCCAGGCGCTGCAGCACAGGTGTGCGGACCTGGCGGTCCTCGTCGAGTCGGCCTCGTCCACCGCCTGGTACGCGCTGTGGGCGGCCGGGGCGGACGGTGTGGTGGACCCGGTGTCCGGGCCGCTGGCCAAGGCCTACTGCGCGGACGCCTTCCGAACCGTGGCGGGGGAGACCATCCAGCTGCACGGCGGCATCGGCTTCACCTGGGAGCATCCGGCCCACCGGTACTTCAAGCGCGCCGCGTCCACGGACCTGCTCTTCGGCGGCCGCAGCTGGGTGCGTTCCCGGGTGGCCCGGCGCGCCGGGCTCGCCTGACGCCCGGCGCGCGTCAGTCGTCGTCGAACGCCGCGTACCCGTCGAGGAAGACCGAGGCGCAGTCCGCGGCCAGCCGGTCGACCGTGTAGCTGCCGTCCGGGCGGTACCACCGGACGGCGAGCCACACCGCGTCCCGGATGAGCCGGTAGAACACCCCGGGCTCGATGTCCTTGCGGAAGGTCCCGTCGTCGCGGCCCGCGCCGATCACCGCGAGCCAGGTCCCCTGCACCTCGACCGCGGCGTCCCGCACGGCCTCGTACTGGGGGAGGTCGCGGATGTAGCTCATCTCGTTCTGGTAGATCATCGTGCTGTGCGGGTCGGCTTCGGCGATCCGCAACGAGGCGGTGATGAGGGCCTCGAGGCGTCCCCGGGCCGACAGGTCGCGCGTCATGACCTCGCGGTAGCTCCGCAGGAGCACGGCGAGATAGTCCGTGACGATCTCGTTGACGATCGCGTCCTTCGAGGGGAAGTGGTGGAAGAGGCTGCCGGAGAGCATCCCCACCTCGGCCGCGATCTGGCGGACCGTCGTGGACGCCACGCCCTGCCGCGCGAACAGGGCGGCCGAGGCCCTCAGGATCTCCGTCCGCCGGCTCTCCTGCGACGTCATGTCCGGGACCTCCGAGGCCGTTCGGGTCGAGCGCTTGGTTCGGCGGATGCTACCGCGGCGCCCCGGCGCCGGGCTCCCGCGGGAGCGTCGCGAGGTGGCGCGCGGGGAACTCACCGCCGCCCGTCACGTCGAGGTCGGCGCCGCTCACGTAGCCGGCGAGCGGCGAGGCGAGATACAGGCAGGCCGAGGCGACGTCGTCCGGATCGGCCATCCGGCCGGCCGGGATCGTGGCCGCCAGCCGTTCGAGGACGGCCTCACCGGACCCGTCCTCACCCGCATACCACTCCGCCATGTCCTCGGTGGCGACCTGCCCCACCGTGACGTGGTTGATGCGGATCGCCGGACCCCACTCCAGCGCGAGGGACCGGGTGAGCATGAGCAGGCCAGCCTTCGCCACCGAGTACGCCGAGGTGCCCGGGCTCGGGTCCTTCCCGCTGATGCTGCCTATGTTGACGACGCAGCCACCGCCGCCCTCCAGCATCAGCGGACGCGCTGCCTGGGCACAGTAGAACGCCGCGTGCAGGTTCAGCGCGACGACGCGGTCGAAGAACCGCGGCGACGCGGTGGCGGCATCGGCCGAGGGCGAGCCGCCGGCGTTGTTGACCAGGACGTCCAGCCCGCCCAGCAGGCGCGCCGCCTCCCGGACCGCGTCCGCGGCCTCGGCGGCCTCCCTCAGGTCCGCGCTGACGAAGACCGCACGGGTGCCTGCCGCCTCGGGCAGGTCCTCCGGTTCGGTCCGGCCGCAGACCGCCACCTCCGCGCCTCCCGCGAGGAAGCGGGTGGCGATCACCCGCCCGATGCCGCGGCCGCCCCCCGTCACCAGAACGCGGAGGCCCTTCAGGTCCCAGGGGACGGTGGGCTCACCCACGACACGAGCGTCCGGCACGACGACGACCTCCTTCTCACGGCAGGATCAGCATGACTTTTGACCAAGCGCTTGGTTAAGGCTGGGTCGGGAGGGTATTCACAGTAGGCGGCCGGAGCGCCGTTCCCCCGCGATCCACGAAGGAGACGACATGGCCGATGCGAAGGCCGGTTCCGGGCACCAGGTGCTCGTCCGGACGGTTGCGTACCGGGCCCGCGCCTACCTCGGCACGCGCCGGGTCGCGGAGAGCGGCGACTGCCTCCTGATCGAGGAGACGGGGCTGGAGGACCGGCTGTACTTCCCGGTCGACGACGTGGACCTCGGGTCCCTCGCCGAGTCCCGGTCCGAGACGACCTGCCGGTACAAGGGGACGGCCCGCTACTGGCGGGCCGGGGCTCCCCATGACGTCGACGGCGCGGACGTCGCCTGGGCCTATCCCGACCCGATCCCCGGGATGGAACGGCTCGCCTCGCACCTCTGCTTCTACCACGAGCGGGTCCGGGTCGTCGCCGTCGAGACGTGGGAGGACGGGAGCGAGGTCGAGACCCGCTTCCCGCTGTGGGGCGACGTCCGCGACCTGACGGCCATGATGGACCCGCAGGACGCGGGGGAGGGCGGCGCGTTCGTCTCGCCGCGCGGCCCGCGCACGGCACGGGACGTGATCGAGGGCGGCCAGCTGCTCGGCACCGCGCTCGTCGCCTCCGCCCGGCGCGACCCGGAGAAGGCCGTGACCAGCGCGACCTGCTACTTCCTGCTGCCGGCGTCGTTCGCCGAGCCCGTCGCGGTCGCGACCGCCCCCGTGCGGCTGGGCCGCTCGTTCAGCACGGTGCGCACCGACCTGAGCCAGGGCGGCCGGGTCTGCGCGACGGCGCTCGTCCAGCTCGACGGGGGCGGTCTTGGCCCCTACGCGCTCGACGCCGCCATGCCGGAGGTCGAGGGCCCGGAGGTTGCCGCGGAGTCCGACTTCGGGACGACCGGTCGCCAGTTCCGGGTGGTCGGCGACGCGTACGGGCAGGCCGGTCGCGTGGTCGGCGAACCCGAGCTCGACGTGTGGGTCCGCTATCGCGACCGCCCGGCGGACGACGCCCTCGCGGCGGCGCTCCTCGTCCAGCCCCTCACCCACTGGACGATCGCCGCGTCCATGCGCGGCCAGGACTCGGTGACCGAGGATGACGCCCACGTCGGCCTCTCCACCGGGGTGCTCACCTGCACGGTCCACTTCTCCGAGCGGTTCGATCCGCAGGCGTGGCACCTGTACTCGACCCGGGCGGTCTCCGCCCACCGCGGTCTCGCCGGCGGGCAGGGGACCGTCTTCCACCGGGACGGGACCGTGGTCGCGACGTTCTCCGTCCAGGCCATGGTGCGGGCGTTCGACCGCGATCCGGCCCCGCTGCTCGTCGAACGACCCGCCGGGGTCATGTGAGCCCGGCCGGGCAGGCCCGGGGTGTCCGCACCCCGGGCTTGCCGCGTCAGGGCTGGGGACGTGCGTCCACGCCGGCGGCGAGGGTGTCCGGGACGTCTGCTCCCGCATCCGTGTTCGGGGTCGTCAGGATGACCACGATGCCGATCACCGACACGCCCATCATCAGGAACGCGGGTGCGTAGATGTTTCCCGTCGAGACCGAGAGCTGTGCCGCCAGGTAGGGCCCGAAGCCGGCGCCGAGAGCGGAGCCCAGCCCGAACCCGAAGGCGGCCCCGGTGTAGCGCACGCGGGCGGGGAACAGCCCGGTGAACGCCGCGTAGGCGGGCACGGACGACGACGAGGCGAGCGCCGCGAGCACGGCGAAGGCGACGACGACCAGGATCCACACGCCGCCGGAGTGCTTGATCAGCATGAGGGCCGGCAGGGCGACCACGGTGAGGGTCCCCAGGAGGAGGACCATCACCGGGCGCTTGCCGATCCGGTCGATGAGCAGGCCCGCGGCGAATACGACGGGGATCCCGACGCAGTTCGCGACCGCTGCCATGGTGGCGGCCGTGCCCGGCGCGATCCCCGCCTGCTGCTGGAGGAAGACCGGCACGTAGCCGGCCACGACGTAGCCGGAGAGCAGCACGACCGCGCCGAGCAGGATCACCCTGATGAGCGCGGGGAAATGGTGCCGCACGACCTCTCGGACCGGCGTGCGGGCCAGGGCCTGCTCCTCGGCCAGCTTCTCGAACTCGGGCGAGTCGTCGAGCCGGGAGCGCAGCGCCAGGCAGAGGACGGCGAGGGGGAGCGAGAGCAACAACGGCACCCGCCAGCCCCATGAGCCCATCGACGCCGGTCCCACCAGCAGGGTCACGAGCGCGACCACGGCCGGGGCCAGGACCGTCCCGGCGGTGAAACCGAGCGGGGTGACCGAGCTCAACCGCCCGCGGTTGCCCTTCGAGCTGTGCTCGGAGACGTAGGTGGCCGCGCCCATGAGCTCTCCACCCGCCGAGAACCCCTGCAGGAGACGGACCACGACGAGCAGGACGGGGGCGAGGACACCGACCTGCTGGTAGGTCGGCAGCAACCCGATGAGCAGGGTCGCGCCCCCCATCATCGTCACCGTGACCAGGAGCGTGAACCGTCGCCCGCGCCGGTCGCCCATCCAGCCGAAGACCAGGCCACCGATCGGGCGGGCGAGGAAGCCCGCCCCGAGGGTCAGCAGCGAGGCGAGGACACCGGACGTGGGGTTGTCGGCGGGGAAGAACAGGGGGGCCGTGTAGAGGACGAGATAGGTGTAGACGAAGAAGTCGTACGCCTCCACCAGGGTCCCGAGGAACCCGGCCTGCTGTGCGCGGCGCACCTTCTTCCGGGACGGCGCACCGCTCGTCTCAGTACTCGATGCCATGTCTCACCTCTCAGCGGAGCTGGTCGTCGTAGGCGTTGGTGCCCATCCGGCTGGGGATGAACGGGGCGAGGAGGGAGACGCGGCCCCGCCCGGCCGTCTCGACCCGGCTCTGTTCACCGGCGAACACCGTGTCCCACACGTCGCGCGGGTCGGCGGTCAGGAACCAGAGGACGGTGAGCCGGCGCCCCCCTGCGCCGACCTTCCCGAGCATCTCCCGGACCTCCGCGCTCATCTCGGGATAGGGGCCCTCGGTGCGGAAGACCATCGCCGACGCGACGGGCGAGCCCGGCTCGCGCGTCACGGCGGGCAGGTGCTCCTCGAGCAGCCATCGCTCGAGCTCCCCCCGGGTCTCGGCAGTGGGCGCGTCGACCGCCTCGAGGACCAGGCCCGGTGCGGGGTCGACCAGGGTGAAGACGTCGCGGGGCACCTCGTCGTCGCGGTACACCGTGCCCGCCGCCTCCTGGAAGGAGGTGAAGACGTGGGTGCGGCCGCTGTCGATCCGGCCCTCCCGGACGAGCCGGTCGTTGGCCTCGCCCGCCCACCGCTTCAGCTCGTCGAGGCGGCCGGGCGCGATCCAGTAGGTGCCGAGGTAGCAGCCCGCGGTGACCGGGTCGGCGATCGGCGAGGGATCGGGGCCGCGCAGCAGCTGCAGGTCGCGCGTCGCCACCCAGCGCCGTCCGGAGAACAGCCACGGCAGGTGCATCGCGCCGGCGAAGAAGTGGTCGTCCTCGTACCAGCGGTTGTGGCCCCGTTCGTTGCCGGGCAGAGGCTCGACCAACGTGATCAGGGCGCTCCCCACCCCGATGTCGCTCGGCCCCTTCCGCGGCGGTGGTGCGTCGGAGGTGGTCTGGGCAGCTCTGCTCATCTGTCTCTCCCGTGATCGCCCGGGAAGGCCGGGCACCTGGATCGGGCCCGGTCAGCCGAGGCGCTCGAGGATGGTCACGTTCGCCTGGCCGCCGCCCTCGCACATCACCTGCAGGCCGAACCGTCCGCCGGTCCGCTCGAGCTCGTGGAGCATCGTCGTCATGAGCCGGGCCCCGGTGGCGCCCAGCGGGTGCCCGAGGGCGATCGCCCCACCGTTGACGTTGAGCCGCTCCGGGTCCGCCTTCGTCTCCTGCAGCCAGGCCATCGGGATCGACGCGAACGCCTCGTTGACCTCGAAGAGGTCGATGTCGTCGATCGTCATCCCGGCCCGTTCGAGGGCGTAGGCCGTCGCCGGGATCGGCGCCGTGAGCATCCACACCGGGTCGGCTCCGCGCGCGGAGAGATGGCGGACGCGGGCGCGCGGGACGAGACCGTGCGTGCGGACGGCCGCCTCCGACGCGAGCAGCAGGGCCGCCGCGCCGTCCGAGATCTGGCTGGACACCGCGGCCGTGACGATGCCGCCGTCGCGGACCGGCGCCAGCGAGCGGATCTTGTCGAGGTTCGGCTCCCGCGGGCCTTCGTCCTGCGTGACGCCGGCGACGGCCACGATCTCCCGGTCGAAGCGGCCCTCGGCACGAGCCCGCAGCGCGCGCTCGTGGGAGGTGACCGCGTAGTCCTCCATGTCCTCGCGCGAGAGGCCCCACTTCTCGGCGATCATCTCGGCCGAGCGGATCTGGTTCACCTCCTGGTCGCCGTAGCGGGCACGCCAGCCCGCGCTGCCGGAGAAGGGGTCCGGGAACCCCAGCGGCGCCGCGAGCGTCATGGCGGAGCTGATCGGGATCGCGCTCATGTTCTGCACCCCGCCCGCCACGACCAGGTCCGCGGTGCCGCTCATGACCGCCTGGGCGGCGAAGTGCACGGCCTGCTGCGACGAACCGCACTGCCGGTCGACCGTGACTCCCGGCACCTCCTCGGGCAGGCCGGCCGCGAGCCAGCACGTCCGCGCGATGTCGCCTGCCTGCGGGCCGACCGTGTCGACGCAGCCGAAGACGACGTCCTCGACGGCGGACGGGTCGATGCCCGACCGTTCGACGAGGGCGGTGAGGGCGGCCGCGCCGAGGTCCGCGGGGTGGACACCCGCGAGCCCGCCCCCGCGCCGCCCGACGGGCGAGCGAACGGCCTCCACGACGAACGCATCCATCGACATCTCCTCTGTTGTCTGTCTTTCCTGAGGCTAACCGAGAACCAAGCGCTTGGTCGACTAGAGTCGGCGGGACGGAGCAACCGATCTGGAGAAGCCATGACCGACGACCTCAGGACCCGACTGCTCGTCGCGGACCTCCTCGCCCGGATCGCCCAGGCGGCGGACCTCGACACCCTGGAGGAGTACGGGGAGCTGCTCGCCGAGGACATCGTCTGGGTGATGCCGGAGAACCCGGCCACCGGCCTTCCGGCGCAGCGGCGCGAAGGGCGTGCGGACGTGCTCGCCGGAGCTCGGGAGCGTCGCGCCTCCGGGCTGCAGGGACCCGGCTCCGGCGCCCGCCACCTCGTGTCCACCATCGTCGTGACCCCCTCGGGAGACCAGGCCCGCGCCCGGTCCTACTTCCAGTTCGTCGGGGGCGGCTCCGGTACGCCGGTCCTGCTCTCGACCGGTGTCTACGAGGACCGGTTCGTCCGGTCGGAGGGCGGTGGCTGGCTGCTGGCCGAGCGGCGGATCACCCTGAGCTGACCCGCCGCTCCGCCCCCGCTCAGCCGAGGGCCACGCTCGGTGCGGCCGCTTTCCATTCGCGGGCGAGGCGGGCGAGGAAGGGGTCCACGCCGGCCGGGTCCCCGACGAAGGCGCCCATGTGGAGCGCGACCTCGGTCACACCGAACGCGGCCAGGGTGGCCGCCTCGGCGAGCGTCGCCTCGAGCGAGGGTGAGCCGTCCGGGCCCGTCCGGAAGGGGAGGTCCGTGCGCACCCGCAGCTCCCGCGGATCGCGGCCGGCGTCGCGGAACTCCTCCCGCAGGAGGGCCACACCCTCGCGGACGTTGTCCCCCGACTCACGCATGATCGGGATCCAGCCCTGCCCCAGCGTCCGGATGCGCCTGAGGTTGCGGGGCGTGAGCGGGCCCGAGAACAGGATCGCCGGCCCGCCCTCCTGCACGGGGGCGGGATCACAGCGGATCTCGGACAGCTGCACCGTGGGGGAGTCGAAGTCGGTCCGCTCCGCGCGCCAGAGCGCCTGCGCCGCGCCGATCGTGTCGTCGAGGATCCCCGCGCGGCGCTCGAAGTCCAGACCCGAGGCCTCGTACTCCTCGCGCTGCCACCCGGTCCCCACCCCGAGCTCGAGCCTCCCGGCCGAGATCCGGTCCAGGGTCGCGGCGGTCTTCGCCAGCAGGGGCGCGGACCGGAGGCCGGCGATGAGGATGCCGGTCGAGAGCCGGACGGAGCCGGTCACCGCGGCGACCGCGGACAGGAGCGTGAGGGGTTCCGGCCAGGGGCTGCCCTCGGGGAACCGGAACGTGCCCCAGCGGTACCGGTCGGTCCGCAGGCCCATCACCACGTGGTCGACCACCACGACGGTGTCGACCCCCGCGTCCTCGGCCCGCCGGGCGGCCTCCACGATCTGCCGGACGTCGTCCCCGAAGACCTGCCCGCCCACCGGGAGGGTGAGCGCCAGCCGGACCCGGCCGTCTCGATCGTCGCTGACCTGCGCCGTCATCGGCGTCTCCTTCGTAGTCGGACAAACACGGCTCGGCGTCAGACCCCGTAGCCGCCGTCGACATCGAGCTTCTGGCCCGAGATGAACCCGGCCTCGTCCGACATCAGGAAGGCGACCGCGTGGGCGATGTCGGTCGCGGAGCCGAAGCGGCGCAACGGGATGTTGCGCATGGTGATGGCCAACGCCGCCTCGTCCAGGTCCCCGGACGCGGTGAGCCGGGCGGCCATCCCGTCGGTCAGCATCCCGGGGCCGACGCAGTTGAACCGAACGCCGAAGCGTCCCTCCTCGGCCGCGAAGGCACGGACCAGCGACTCCACGGCCCCCTTGGTCCCCGCGGACAACCCGTCGCGCACCGGGTACCGGCGCGTTGCCGCCGTCGTGACGGCCACGACCGAGCCGTGCGTCTCCCGGAGCCCCAGCAGCGCGGCGTGCACCACGTTGTAGAAGGCCGCCGCCTCCTGGTCGAGGTGCTCCGCGTACTGCGCGGGCGGGACCGTCGACAGGTGCCGCATCGGGATGTGCGGGCCCGCGGCG
The DNA here is from genome assembly GCF_039531635.1 of Pseudonocardia ailaonensis. Taxonomy (NCBI): domain Bacteria; kingdom Bacillati; phylum Actinomycetota; class Actinomycetes; order Pseudonocardiales; family Pseudonocardiaceae; genus Pseudonocardia; species Pseudonocardia ailaonensis. The sequence goes on from NZ_BAAAQK010000005.1 coordinate 737,920, forward strand.
TGGACGACCCCGCGGACGCCCCCGAACCGGTCCTTCGTCGCCGCGACGAACGCGGCGACGGCGTCGGCGTCCGTCAGCGTGACCTGGCCGGCCGAGGCCCGCACCCCGAGCGCGGTGAGCTTCGCGACCAGGTCGTTCGCCCGCGCCTCGGCGGAGTTGTAGGTGAGCGCGATGTCGTTGCCGCGGGCCGCCAGCACGGTGCAGATGGCCTCGCCGATCCCGCCCGTGCCCCCGGTCACCACGATCGCCCCGGACCTCGTCGAGTCGTCCACGTCGGTCATTTCTCCATCCACCTGCTGAGGGTCTCGACGACACAGGCGGGCCGCGACCCGCCCTCGATCTCCGCGGTCACGGTGATCCGGGTCTGCACGCCGCCGGGCACGTCCGTGCAGGCGTCGACCCGTCCACACCCGCGGATCCGCGTGCCCGCGGGGAGGGGGGCGGGGAACCGGACCCGGTCCGCGCCGTAGTTGATCCCCATCTCCACGCCCTCCACGGCGAAGAGCTGGGGGAGGATCTGGTTGCACAGCGCCAGGGTCAGGTAGCCGTGCGCGATCGTGCCGCCGAACGGGGAGTCCCTGGCGCGCTCGGGATCCACGTGGATCCACTGGTGGTCCCCGGTGACGTCGGCGAAGGCGTCGATCATCGGCTGGTCGACGAGGATCCAGGGGGTCGGGCCCAGCTCGGCGCCCTCGGCCGCCCGGATCTCGTCGAGCCCGCGGACGGTCAGCGGCCCCGCGACGTCCGTCGGTCCGGAGGTCATTCCGCCCACCCCGCGAGCAGGTCGTCCACGCCGGTGATCCGCGCGAGCATCGCGAACGTGTTGCGCAGCATCTGTTCTCCGTACTCGGCGGGGGTGCCGACGACGGCGTCCCGGGGGACGACGACGCGGAAGCCCCGCTGGGTCGCGTCCCCCGCGGCGAGGACCAGGGCGACGTTCAGCGAGACGCCGGCCAGCACGATCGTCTCGATCCCGCGGGCCCGCAGCATGGGCAGGACCTCGGTGTGCGTGGTCGGCGACAGGCCCAGGTGGCGCGGGAGCACCACGTCGGTCGGTGCGAGCAGCCGGGGCAGGACCTGCGTCGCCGGGTGCCCGGCGTGCCAGTCGCCGTTCACCGTGCGCAGCGACCGCAGCAACGGCGTCGTGCCGACATCGTCCGGGCTCAATGCCCCGACGGCGGTCGCGTGGACCACGAGGACGCCGGCGGCGCGAGCTCCGTGGAGGAGCCGCTCGAGGTCGCCGATGGCGGGTGCGGCGTCGGCGGCCAGCGCGGGCAGTGCCGCTTCCGGGCCGAGTACGCCGTTCTGGCACTCGACGACCAGGACCGCCGTCGTGGCGGGGGCCGGAGCCGGGTGCTGCCGGGTGGGCCCGGACGTCATCGCGTTCCTCTCGTCGGGTCTGGGCACGGGCTCATCGCGGACGCGGGAGCCCCAGGCTCCGCCTGGCCAGGTTGTTGCGGTAGATCTCGGAGGTCCCGCCGTACACGTCCGCGGCCGGCGCGAAGTCGCGCGCCCACGCCAGCAGCCCGTCCACGGCCGATCCCGGCGTACCGGCGCTCAGCAGGCCCCACGGCGCGGTGAGGTCGAGCAGGCGGTCGGCGTGGTGCTGCAGGGCTCCGGCCGCGACCACCTTGCCGTAGTCACCCGGGGCGGCCCAGCAGACCTCGATGTCCACGATCGCGTCCAGCAGCCGGTTGCGGACCTCGGGATCGTCGATCGGGGACGTGCCGTCCGGTCCGGCGGCGACCGCCCAGTCGACGGTCCGCTCGACGAGGCGCTCCAGGACCCGGGTGAAGGTCGCGGCCATGACCCCGTTCAGGTCGGCCAGCGGCAGGGCCGCACCCGCGCCGTGCTCGGCCGCCAGGGGCTCGGCGACGACGGCCCAGCCCGCGCCCACCTCGCCGATCCTGAAGTCGTCCGGGATCCGCACGTTGCGGTAGTAGGTGACGTTGGTCCGCACGTGGCCCATGACGTGGATGGCCCGCACCTCGATGCCCTCGCTCGACATCGGCACGAGGAACACGGTGAGGCCGGCGTGCTTCTCCTCGACCGTGCCGGTGCGGGCGAGCATGAAGAGGTAGTCCGAGGTCTCCGCCCACGTGGTGAACATCTTCGACCCGTTGATCACCCAGTCGTCCCCGTCGCGCACGGCACGGGTCCGAGCCGCGGCCATGTCCGAACCGCTGTCCGGCTCGGAGTAGCCGAGGCTGAACGTGGCCCGGCCGCTCTCGAGCCCCGGCAGGATCTCCGCGTGCAGCCGCGGGGAACCGTGCTTGCGCAGCGTGGGCACGATGAGGTTGTTGTCGTACTCGGGCACGCGGAACTCGTCGTGCAGCAGGTGCAGCAGGCGTGCCTCGACGGGGCCGAGCCCGGCGCCGCCCTGCTCCGGCGGGTTCTCGGGGCTCATCCAGCCACGCTCGGCGAACCTCTCGACGAGGTCCACGTCGGGCCGGTCGTGGTCGAGCGAGAGCTCCAGCGGGCTCGGCGACCAGTCCGCGCCGAGGAGCTCGGCGTACTCCTCGGCCAGGCGCCGCAGCTCGGGGGTCTCCTCGATCGGGGCGAAGTTCATCGGGTCTCCTCGGAGCGGGGCGACCGGCGGGCCGCCACGAGCCTGTCGAGTGCGGGTGCCATCGCCGCGCGGTGCTCGCGCAGCCCGCCCGCGGCCTGGCCCCTCGCGGCGGCGCGGCGGTGGTAGAGGCTCACGTCGGCCTCGAGGGTGAGCCCGAACCCGCCGTGCACGTGAACCGCGGCCGCGGTCCACCGGGTGGCGGCCGCCGCGGCGTGGGCCAGGGCGATCGCGGGCAGCTCGGGACGGGTGGCGGACTCGTGCGCGTGGTACCAGGCGGCGCGGCGCGTCAGGTTGCGCGCCGCCGCGATCCGCATGACGCCGTCGACGAGGGTGTGGCTGACCGCCTGGTAGCTGCCGATGATGGCGCCGAAGGCGCTGCGTTCGGTCGCGTAGCCGCGGGCCAGCTCGACGGCACCCGCCGCGAGCCCCACCAGCCCCGCGGCGGTCACGACACGGTAGTCGCCCAGCGCCGTCTCCCAGAGGCGGCGCGCGTCGTCGCCGGCCGCCAGCGGGACGACCTCGGTGTCGGCGTCGAGCGCCCACACGGCCAGCGGCAGGTTCGCCTCGGTGGCCGCGAGCGGCGGGGACTCCTCGCGCCGCAGCAGGACGAGGTCCCCGTCGACCAGGCCGAGGACGGCCCGGGCCGCGGCGCCACCGGGCACGAGCTGAGGCCAGGGCGAGCGGCCGGACAGCGGGGCGAGGCCGAGGACCAGCCCACCCGCCACCGCGCCCGCCAGGTCCGAGCCCCCACCGCCGGTCGAATGGAGGAGCCGGACGGCCACGATGTGCTCGGCGAGGGGGATCGGCGCCAGCGCCCGTCCCAGCTCCTCCGCGACGACCGCGAGCTCCGGCAGGTCGCCGCCCTGGCCGTCGATCTCCTCGGCGATGCCGATCCCGCTGATGCCCGCGTCCCCGGCGAGTTGCCAGAGGCGCTCGTCGAACCCTCCCGGCTCGGCCGCGCGCACGACCGCGCTCGTGCAGTGCCGCTCCAGGAACTGCTGGGTGACGGCCCTGAGGTCCTGCTGCTCGTCGCTCAGCGAGTAGTCGTTCCAGCGCAGCCGGGGCGCAACCCGGTCGAATGCCGAGATCGTCATGATCGTCCTCCCTCTCGCGAGAGCTGGTTGGCCCGGACCATGGCCTCCTGCACGAAGGACGCCACGTGGCGGCCGTCCGCGGTGAAGACCTCCCCGCGCCCGTGGACGCGGCCGGCACCGGCGTGCAGTCCGCGCTGCCAGACCAGGTGCCACTCGTCGGCGCGCGCCGGGGCGTGGAAGGTGACGGTGTGGGTGAGCACCGCGGTGTCGAGCTCGGCGTGGGCCATCGACACGGCGACACCGTCGTGCGGCCGCAGCGCGGCGTTCATGACGAACGGCTCCGTGTGCCAGGCCAGCGCGGCCGCGTGCCCGGCCGGATCGTCGGCCAGGTCGGGCCAGCGCGTCCACACCGCGAGCTCGGCCTCGCCGTCCGGGCCGCGCTCGGCGGGCCGGTAGCCCGGGTCGGCGAACCGTGCGGCGGCGAGGTTGCCGTCCCACCCAATGTCCGGCAGGGACTCCGGGCCGGGGACCGCCGGCATGGTCTCGGCCGCCGCGATCAGGTCCTCGTCGCCCTCGTCCGCGAGGACCAGCGAGCGGCACAGCGCGCGGTCGCCCTGGGTGACCGCGACCTCGGCGCTGCTCAAGGAGCGCCCGGAGTGGATGACCTCGACCGCGATGTCCACCGGCCGGTCGGTCCGGCCCGAGCGGGCGAAGACCGTGTGCACCTGCCGCACGGGGCGCCCGGCCAGCTCGGCAGCGGCGGCGGAGACCGTGTGCGCGACGAGCTGGCCGCCGAAGGCGACCTGCCCGCCCACCGGGTGGACGGCCGCGGTGAACCGGCCGGGCTCCTCGCGCCGCACCGCGAGCAGGTCCGCGGGGGTCGGAGGCGCCGTTGCGGTGCCTGTACTGGAGAGCGTCATCGTTCCCCTCGGAGATGGCAATTCGATCGCCTCTGATCTACCGCAGTCTGACACTTGTGTCAATGAGTTGGATCCTGCTCTGATGTCTCCAAGATCGGCCGAAACGGGTAGGCTCTGCTCGATATCTGACGAGATTGTCAAGTGGAGGTTCGTGGTGGTCAGGGACATCCGTGAGCTGACGGACCAGCCGGAGGCCTACGCCGAGGAGCTCACCCGCCGGTGGTCCGGCCTCCTGAGCTACCGCTACATCGGCAGGCACTTCGACTCGATGGACGAGGGGGAGGAGAACGGCACCGTCCCGGTGCGCCGGGACATGCGCAACCCCGCGGGCGGCCTGCTGGTCGCGCCGATCTCGATCGCCTCGCCCGAGGGCGGGCTGCTGACCGACCTCACGTCGGTGCCGAACCCGGTCGTCCACTCCTGTCACATCGTCGACCCGGGGCACGACGTCCGGAGCTTCGAGGTGCGCCGGTCCGAGGACCTCCGGACCGGCCGCCGGCTCGCGTACAGCCGGTCGGTGATCGTGGACGCCGACGCGCCGGACCGGGTCCTGGCGGTCACGGAGGGGCAGGGGGCGATCATCGGCGTGCCGCCCGCCGGGCTGCAGAGGATGCCCGGTGCCCCGCTGGTGATCGAGGACTCACCGGACCTCCCGCCGCTGTCCGAGGCGTTCGGGGTGCTCCGCCGCCCCACCGGCGAGTGGGCCCTGCCCGAGCTCACCGTCGACGTCGCCTCCCCGGACGCCGCCCTGCACATCGGTCCGCAGCACGTCCTGCTCGAGACGGCGGCGATGGACGCCGCCTCGGCCGCGCTCGGCGGGCCGGTCCAGCTGCGGTCGTGGCACGTCATGTTCCTGGCCCGGGGGAAGCACGGCCCGTTCCGGGTGGAGTGCGAGCCGGCCACCGGGACCGGCTCCATGGTCGGCGTCCGGATGACCCTTCACGACGAGGGCGCCGACGACGTCCGGATCACCTCGGTATCGGCTCTCTTCGAGGCGGGTGCCCGCCTCAGCGCGTACCGCACCACCGGGCGATGAACAGTGCCACCGAGCCGGCCGATCGCGGTCCCGCCCGGAGCAGGCCGCCCCGCGTCGACCCAGGCGATCGAGCCGCCGCCCGCTCCGATCGAGCGATGTCGACAGACGAGATGCCGAGCAGGTCGCCCTCAGACCCCGCCCAGCCAGGTGTCCCGGGTGCGGACCAGCTCACCGTCGCGGGAGAGCCCGACGTCGAACGGCGTCCCGCCGGTGTCGCAGACGATCATGTCATCGCCCAGGCCTCGAGCCGGGAGTAGGTCAGGCCCGCCACCGGTGCCATGGCCGGACCGGACTTGGCCGCGTTGATCGGCGCCTTAACGATCTCGCCGATGTCCATGACACCGCCCATGCTCGTCGAGACCAGGAGCTCGCCCGCGCAGCCCGCGCCGCGCAGGTCGCGCTGCAGCTCGCCGAGGTGCCGCTGGATGAGGGGCTTCAGCGAGGCGTCGATCGCCGTCGCGGAGGCGCGGCGGTACTCCCGGACGATCGGCGCGAGCGGTGCGAGAGCGTGTGGGGAATGCCCGGCAACAGCTCCTCGAGCAGCTCGCCGATCCGCTCCTCGTGGGCGGGGTTCGCCACCGACCACAGCAGGCTCACGGCGACGGCCTCGAAGCCCCCGGCGGCGAGCCGCGCGAGGATCTCGGCCACCCGGCCCTCGTCCAGGGGGCCTGCTCACGGTCCCCTCCGCGGTGACCCGCTCGGGACTCCGAAGGTGTACCTGCGGGGGATGTACGGCTGCGGGTAGTCGTGACCGAAGTCGTGCCCGTCCCGCTTTCCGCCCTCCTTTAGGGCGAAGCGTTGGTAGAGAAACGCCACGAGTACCGCGACCATCGCCATCGCGAGCGCGGCGCCGAGGGTCAGGTCGATGGGGATCGGCGTCAGTATCTTGACCCCTCGGGTGAGGTCCTCGGACCCGACCACCACGACCTGGGTGAGCACCAGGAGGCCGAGCGTCGCGATGCCCGCCGCGAGGCCCGCGAGCCGCATGAGGACCAGCCCCACGACGAACGCGACGCACGCCGCGAACAGGGCGGCGAGGAGCGTGGCGGGCACCAGGCCGAGCTGCAGGCGCCCGAGGGCGCCCGGCAGGTGGGGCAGCATCGTCGCCTTGATCGCCAGCGGCATGCTTACGATCGCGGACGTGTAGGCGCCGATCACTATGAACGCCATGTGGCCGAAGGACACGATCCCGGAGTTGGCCACGAAGACCGAGAGCCCGACGACCAGTACCAGTTAGCGGAGCATGGTGGTCGCGTCCGTGACCGCCGCGTTCCCGATCAGGGGCCACTACCGCGGCAGCAGCCGCCGCGTCGCGGTGGCCGGGGGTTCGACGGAGGTCTGGGCCATCACGCCGTCCTCTCGAGGGTTCCGCGGATCCCCTGGGGCCGGGCGAGGAGGATCAGGATCACCGCGACGTACAGGAAGCCGTCCCCGTAATCGGCGAGCCCGGCGGGGAGCACCGCCTGCAGGAGTGTGGTGAGAACGCCGAGCACGAAACCTCCGATGGCCGCCCCGGGCAGGCTCCCCATGCCGCCGACGACGCAGGCGATGAACCCTTTGATCACGATGCTGAAGTCGAACTGCGGGGTGACGGTGCCGACCTGGCCGGCGAACAGGATCGCGGCGACGGCGGCCAGGAGCCCGGTGATGCCAAACGCTGCGGGGAGCACGGCGTTGACCCGGACCCCCAGCAGGCGCGCCATCGTCAGGTTCTCCGCGACGGCCCGCATCTGCAGGCCGAACGTCGTCCGGCGGAGGAACAGCGCGAGCAGCACCAGCGTCACGGCGGTGGTGAGGATGGTCGCCATCGCGATGGCCTGGACCCGAATGCCGCCGAGCGACTCCGAGCTGATGAAGCACGCGGGCATGACCAGCGGCTTGGCCACGTTGCCCGCCGTCAGCTGGGCCACGCTCTGCACCACCAGGGAGATCGCGAAGGACGCGATCATGAGCGTGGTGACGTCCGCGACCTGCAGGGGGCGGAAGGCCGCCGACTCCAGCAGCGGGGCCGCGGCGACACAGGCGACCACGACGAGCGGGATCCACACGAGCGGTCCGGACGGACCGAAGAAGAAGATGGCGTAGGCGCCGACCAGCAGCAGGCTCGAATGCGCGAAGTTGACCAGCCGCATCACGCTGAACACCGGGGCGACCCCGATCGGCACCACCGCGTAGAGCCCGCCGAGCAGTCCCGGAGCGCGGGGAACCGGTCGAGCGCCGGGGTCGAGGGAGTGCTGCCGCCAGCGCGAGCGGTGTGCCAGGCTGCCGAGCAGCAGGTTCTCGCGCACCGTCATCGAGCCGAAGATGTCACGGCCCTCGGGCACGAGCGAGACCCTTGCGCGACGACCTTCTCGGGACGCCCGTACGCGATCTGCCGGCCCCGGTAGGGGACCGAGCCCGCCACCGGGTCGAGCACCCCGGCGATCGAACACCGCGGTGGGGCCCGGCGGGCCGACCCCGAGCTAGCTAGCTCGTGGTCCTGCGGGCACAGGGGGTCGTGTGAGCACCACCGGCCCCGCGGGGGATGAGGCCATGTCGCGCGTCCCTGGCAGCGCACGCCCCTCGATCGGGCTCCGGTGCACCAGCGACCGGTGTCCTCGCGCATCTCGTCGTGCCTGCTGCGCCGGGACCGGACCGCCCTCATGTTCTCGGGGTCGCTCCCGCAGGCCGACAAGCCGCGGCTCTCGCTGCGGGACTTCACCGGTCAGCCCTTGTTTCGACCTCGTCGTTCTCCGCCGGCCTTCCCGTCTACTACGCGCGGTTGCGGGCGGTTCTCTCGGAGCGCGGGGGTGAACCAGACGGTCGACGTCGAGAGTCCACACAAGAATTCGCGATCTGCTGTCCACCGGCCAAGGCTTCTCCCTGTTCGTCGGGAGCGCCGAGACCAAGATGGAGTGCGAGGTCGGGTTCGGGCTCTGCATCCGCGAGGTGGACGATCTCGACCTGGATCTGGAGACCTACCCGGCGTGGTGTCCCGAGTCGGAGGCGTTTTCCCAGGAGACGGTGCAGGACGTGCTCGCCGACGTCGGCCGGCAGGGTCAGGTCCAGCTGTCTCCTCAGCCCGGTGCGCCGGGGCCGCTCGGCCTGGTCCGCCAGCACGACGTACCCGCCTGACCGGTACGGCTGCGCCGGTGCCCGGCTCGGCTCTCGCCTCAGCGGATCGTCGCGCCGGCATCCACGGTGAGCTCACTCCCCGTGACGTAGCGAGCCTCGTCCGAGGCGAGGTAGACGAGCGCGTTGCTGACGTCGACCGGCTCGAGACGCACCACCGGCAGCGAGTTCTGCAGCATGCCCGCGAGATCGGACCGGCTCTCGAGCAGCGCGGGGAGCGCGTCGGGCCTGCCCTGGGCGGTGTTCACGCCCGTCGGGTGCACGATGTTGAAGCGGATGTTGCGGTTGGCGTACTCCACGGCGAGGCTGCGGGTCACCCCCACCAGGGCGTGCTTGGCCGCGACGTAGGGGAGGAAGAAGGGGAGACCCCGCACCGCGGCCGTCGAGCCCGTCACGACCACGCTTCCTCCACCGGTCGTGAGCAAGTGCGGGATCGCGACCTGGCAGGTGTGCCATAGACCGGTGAGGTTGATGTCCAGAGTGGTCTGCCACACCTCTGGTGTGAGGTCCTCTGCCGCCTGAACCGTGACCACCGAGGCGTTGGCCGCCACGACGTCGAGCCTGCCGAGCTCCGCGACGCCCTCGTTGAGCGCCTTCGCCAGCGCGCCGACGTCGCGGACGTCGGCGACCGCGGTGTGGATCCTGCGGTCGAGAGCCTCCACCTGGCGGGCGGTCTCGGCGAGACCCTCGCGGGTGCCCATGCCGTACCGCACGATGTCCAGCTGCTCGCACAGGTCGACGGCGATGATGTCGGCCCCCTCCTGCGCCATCCGGACGGCGTGGCTGCGCCCCTGGCCCTGGGCGGCTCCGGTGATGAACACGACCTTGCCTGCAAGCCTCAACTGTCCCCCTGGATCGTCGGTTCGTGCAGCGGCGCCCGTGTCTCAGGTAGCCGCCTCGCCTTCCGCATACTGGCACGTCAGATGGAGTCGACCAATCGCTTGCTTCCACCCGAGCGGCGATCTCTCAGTTGAAACTGTCGGTCGGGCGGTTCTCGGCCGCCACCGCGGGCAAGAGGAGGAGAAGATCGGGCCCGGAGCTCGCCCGGTGACCTGATGCTGGCCGACGAACACGGTCGCCGCCAGACCGTCGCGTCCGTCCTGGCTACTAGACGACGTCGAGCTGATGCGGGCCCACGGCGTCACCGTCTCCGGTGCGAGCACCGCGTTCTACACCCTGCTGTACCTCCAGCAGCAGAGGCTCGAGCCGGAGCGACAGCTCGTCCCGACGCTGCGGCTGCTCACCGGCGGTGGCGCACCGCTCCCGGCGCAGGTCTACCGGGAGTTTCCGAAGGCCTCGACGTCGTCGTCGCGCACGGCTACGGCATGACCGAGTGCCCCATGATCACGGCCGGCCGGCCAGACGACACCGACGAGGCGCGCGAGGCCGCCTCCGGCCGCCCGGTGCGCGGCTGCGAGGTCGAGATCCGCTCCGAGGACGACGAGGTGTTCGAACCGGGGGAGCGCGGCGGGGTATGGGTCCGGGGGCCGATGCTCTTCCGCCACTACCTCCTCGACGGCGAGCCGTTGAGACCGCACGACGGCGCTGGTTCTTCACCGGTGACCTCGGGTACGTGCGCGGGGAAGGCCATGTCGTCCTCGTGGGGCGGGAGAAGGACGCAAGGGCGAGTCCATCAGCCCGGCCGAGATCGAGGAGGTCCTGGAGCAACTCGACGAGATCGCGGACGTCGCGGTGATCGGGCTACCCGACCCCGAGCGGGTAGAGCGGATCTGCGCGGTGGTGCAGCCGGCACCAGGACCAGGACCAGGACCAGGACCTCGCCGTCCCCCGGCGCGGCGTCGATGCGCACCTCGACGCCCGCGACCGCCCGCCCGCTGGTCGTCTCGACGACCTCGTCGGTATCGCCAAGCCGGGACATCGTCACGACGCCGCTCGACTCAGTCAACCCGTAGGCCGTGACGATGTCCTGGAAGCCCAGCTCCACTCGCATCCGACGGATCAGTGCGGACGGGATCATCGACGCGCCGGTCACTGCCAGCCGCAACGACGAGAGCTTCCGGCCCGTACGTGCCGGATCGTTCAACAGTGTGGCGAACAGCATCGGGGACCCGGGAGACCTGTCACGCGTTCCTGCTCGATCAGGGCGAGGACATCGGACGGGCGAGTCGAGGCACCGGGATGGCGGTCGCCACTCGGAGGATGCACGACAGCAGACCGGCCAGCAGACCAAAGCTGTGGAAGAACGGATTAACCAAGATGTAGCGGTCGCCCGCGCGCAGCCCGAGGTTGGCGGAGTAGGCGCTGTACAGACCGACGGCTTGTCCGTGCGTGAGCGGGACTGCCTTGGCGGCGCCGGTCGTGCCGGAGGTGAACATGACCTGCGTCCGGGTGCCCGGGGCGACGAGTCCGCTCGCGCTCTCGACCGCTGCCCTGTCGACGTCGCCGGCCGCCGCGAGGAGCGAGCCCCATGCGTTCGACGGGGCCGAACGTGACGATCGTGGGGGCCGCGTGGACGAGGCGTTGCTCATGACCATGGACGAGTAGTCGACACCGAGGAACCCGTCCTCGACGAACACCATGGAGGCGCCACTGCGCTCCAGAACCGCGTCGGCTTCCTCGGCCTTGTACCGAGTGTTCACCGGGACGAGGGTGATGCCGACGTTCATGCACGCCAGAGCCGTGAGCGCCCACCGGCTCCAGTTCGGTGCCCAGATCGCCACAACGTCGCCGGAGCGCAGGTCCCGGGCGAACAGCGCAGCTGACACGTCCTCGACCTCACGGCGCAGCTGGACGTATGTCAATCGGGCGTCGCGATCGACAACTGCCTCGACGTCGCCGTGCAGATCGGCCGTCCGGCGTAGCGCGCTGGGAACGGTTTCGACATCAGGAATTCGCGGGCGCGTCACGGTGGGCCTGCGGCTGCCTGTGCTGCTCATCGCATCCGTCCTTGCAAGGAGCCGGGGTGGTGTCCGGTCAGCATCGCGGCACACACGAGGCTGGCTGTCAACCAAGCGCTTGGTACTCTTAGTCGACCACTGGAGGGTGCGCATGCAGTTCGATATCATCCTGCCCGGGACCAATCGTCTCCCGGGCTTCTATCCCTGGTCCCACGAGCTCGACTCCGACGGCTTCCGTCGGATCCTGGCCACGGCCGACGAGGCGGGGTTCCGTGGTGTTGCGGTGTCGGAGCACCTGGCGATGCCTCATCACGAGGTGCCGCGGCTGGGTTCGTATTGGCAGGACGCGCTAACGGTGGCCGCGTTCGCCGCCGCCGCCACTCGCCGGATCCGGCTGGACTTCGCCGTACTCGTGCTCCCACTCCATCATCCGCTACGCCTCGCCAAGGCCCTCGGAACGATTGACGTGCTCTCGGCCGGCCGGTTGGACGTCTCGATCGGGGTCGGTCATGCGGAGTCGGAGTTCGCCGCGGTGGACATACCCTTCGAGCGGCGTGGGGCGATTACGGACGAGATCCTCGTGGCGCTCACCACGCTCTGGACCCAGGAGTACCCCGCGCACCGCGGCGCCCGGTTCACGATCGAGGGCCTGGCGATCGAGCCGACCCCGCTGCAGAAGCCGCATCCGCCGATCTATGTCGGCGGCAACTCGAAACCCGCCCTCCGACGCGCGGCCCGCCACGACGGGTGGCAGCCCAACCCGACCGACTTCAGTCTCGAGATGATCCCACCGCTGATGGACTACGTGCGTGCCAGGCCGGAGTTCACTGGAAAGGAGCGGACGTTCGATCTCAACTGGATCAAGTCCCCGGCAGGTGTCGAGCTGTCGAACGGGTTCGCCCAGACGACGCCGACGGCCCTGCGGGCGTATCGGGACCAGCTTGTCGCGGCCTACCTGGGCCCGTATCGCAAGGTCGGCATCACCCGGACGGTGGCGGAGTCGCCGCCGGCAGTCGGGTCGGAGGCGGAGTACTGCGACTACCTGCGGTGGTTCGCGAGCGAGGTGATGTCCGAGGTGGACGGATCCCCGCGGCTATGACCCGCGCCCGACGGCCCGCTTCACCGAGTGCTCCCCCTGCGGAGGGTCACGGCCACCCCCGACAACGTCGGCATTCCGGTGAGCGAATCGATGTCGTGCTCACCCGACAGCAGGTCGTTCACGGAGGACGGCGCCCGCCAGCCGTGGGGGATACTCAGAACGCCGATGCTCATGTCCGCGTCGATTCGGGCCAGGCCCTGCATTTCGCCGATGTCGGTACCGATCGTCACGACGTCACCGTCTCCGACCGACGCACGGTCCGCGTCGGCGGGATGCATGATCACCTCCGGCATCGGGGTTTCCTGGAGGAAGCGCAGGAATCCGTTCAACTGCCTGCGTTCGCGTCGGGGTATCAACACGAGCGGGCCTGGGGCGTGAGTGAGTTCGGCGAGCTGCCCCACCAGGAGTGGGGGTGCGATCCGCCAACGTCCCTCCGGAAGTACGGCACCCCCCAGTACCCACCCGAAGATGGCGCTCGTCTCGGCAAAGACGGGCCCGTCACCGTCGAGCACCTGGCTGAACGGCAGGCGTGCGCCGGCGGCCATCTCGGCCAGGACGTCGTCGGTGGTCGCTCGATGTGGATCCAGCCCACCGGTTAGAACGTCGAGGCCGAGTCGGTCGGCGATCTGTGCCATGATCCACCACAGTGGCCTCCGTCCTCCGCTGAGCGGGACGGTCGCCGGCGTGTACTGACCGACGACACTCGACTGAAATATCTCCGACGAGGTGCTCAGGTCCGATCGTTCGAGCGGGCCCGCGGCCGGCGCCACGTGTGTCGCGAACTCCGTCGTCTCGTTGGCGACGATATCGACGACAGCGAGAATTTCTATGTCCCGCAGCGCGTCGGTCAATCTCCTGGTTTGCGGGTTCGCCGCGACGAGATTCGCACCGAGAGCGAACAGGGCTCGCAGGTTTCCGGCCGCGACCTCGTCCGGGATGGCCACCGCCGGTAGCTGATTGTTTCGCCCACACAGCTCGGGCCGGCTCAAGGGGCCCGGGGTCACATTCCCTTCGGGCGGTGCTGGCTGGAACGTGCTTCTGTCGTTCTGTCGGAAGAAGCCCGGGTTGAACCATGTCCCTCGGGGGCGGTCCAGCGAGCCGGTGACCGCTCCCAATGCCCAGGCCATCCACTCCAGGACATTCGCGGTACGTGACATCGAAGCGCCGGTCCCCGTCACGATCGAAACGCGGCCGGCCCGCCGAACCGCGCTCAGAAGATCCAGTAGATCCTGTTCCTGCAGGCCGGTCATGCCGGCCACGGTGTCGATGTCGAAACCGGCGACCGTGCGCTTGAGCTTCGTTGTCCCGGCGACGTGGTCCTCCAGGTAGCGCTGATCGGCACCACTCGAGAGAAGCTCGCGGACCAGGAACGCCAGCACGGCGTAGTCCGTTCCGGGCCTGGCCGAGAGATGCCGGGTGGCCGCCCTCGCGGTTTCGGTGCGTCTCGGGTCGAGAACCCACACCTGTCCTCTGGAGCGGATCTGCCGTAGCCGTCCGAGCGGGTTGCTCATCCCAATTCCGTGGCCGTGGGAGATGACGGGGTTCGTCGCGACGATCAGCATGAACTCCGTTCCCTCGAGGTCGGGTACCGGAAACAGCCGCACGGAACCACCGACCAGGTCCGCCACCAGTGGTTTGTTGGGGGAGTCGAGAGTGTAGCTGCTGTAGACGCTGTTCGTTCCCAATGCAGAGAGGAAGGCCTGGCCGATCCTGTGGCCGGACGCGTCGAAATACGATCCACCACTATAAAAGCCTCCGACCGCGGAGGGGCCGTACCCGGCGATGATCGACGACAATCGGCCGCTCAGATCGTCGAGCCATTCGGTCCACCCGACCTCGACGAGGCGGCCGTTCCGACGGATCATCGGCTCGTTCAGTCGTGTCGGGTCGTGGTGCGCGACGCCGAGTGAACGGCCTTTCACACAGGTGTATCCCTGAGAAATCGGATGTGCCTTGTCTCCCCGCACCTTCATGACGGTGTCGGCCTCCACGGAGACGAGCACCCCGCAACCCGCAGTGCACAGGCGACAGAAGGTCCGGACCTCGGCTGTTCCCATTGTGATGCACCTCCGACTACGCGCCGCGGCTACCGATCCGAGGTGGTTCTGCGGTGCACCGGGATCGGTATCGCTCGGCGGATTCGTTTCACCAGTCCTGCCACGGGATGATCGTCCGCAGTGGTGTGGAGAGCAGGACCTGCTCGGCCTGCGGGGCGGGCGCCCCTCGCCCGTCGGCGTCCTGGGCGGCGATCCGCTTGCCTATCTCCCGCGTGACCTGCTCGGGGTCGTCGTCGAGGTAGAGCAGCGTGATCCGCAGCGAGCCGCGGGGGTGGTCCGGGACCGAGTCGAGCGGGAGGCTCGTGTGCCGCTGGGTCTCGATCAACGAGAAGGTCCACGCACCCGCAACGCCCGGACAGTCGAGCAGGTCCGGGATACGGACGGTGTCGAGCCAGCGGAACTGCTCGTGTGCGGTCGCTCCGTGCGGTTCGTCGAGTCGGGTCAGCGTGAGGTGCATCCCGCGATTCGGTCGGAAGGGGAGGGTCTCGGCCGAGACGGCGACTCGCGGCGCGGCGTACCCGAGAACCGGTGCAAAGAACCCGAGCAGGGGACGCCGCACCCCGGGCAGAAGCGGTCCGCGGCCCCACTGGAACGAGTCCTCACCCAGCCTGTTCCACTCGTCGAGGCTCGTGTCGTAGGGCGGGCGGAACCAGTACATCGCCATGTAGTCGACGTCGGCGAAGGGCGCGTCCGGCTCGCCAGCGACCTCCCGGCCGACCTGCGCACAGCCCGGTGTCCGGGCCCAGCGGTCGCCCCAGGCGACACCGGGAAGACGCAAATTCTCCGGGCGGTGGTCGAGCTGGTGCCACTCGTTGTAGATGCGGTGCTGGGCCGGTGACTTATCGCTCAGCGTCACGAATGAAAAGAAGGTGCGCTCTGAGAACACGATGACCTCCACGTCGAGTCCGTGCCGGGATCTCACCATCGAGCAAGCGCTAGCTTGTACCTACTATAGCGGACGTCTTCTGGGTCGGGCGCGGTCAGGGTGAGGTCGCCAGGGAGGCGCGCTGGCGTGCGATCGGTGATCCGAGAGGCTCGGGATCGAGTTGTTGACATTATCGTCAAGCTCCAGTAGACCCTAGGAGTCCCGGGGCGCCGCCCATTCGGGCCGGCCGCGTGGTCGGAGCAGGTACGGAGCGCGAGAATGCCGACCACTACATCGCATCCTGCTCCACGTCGTGTGCGCCCGCTGAAGGCTTCGCATGCGCCGGCACGACCTCATCACGACCGTCCCACCCCGCCGGAGGATCAGAGAATGGTGACCGCGAGCGTCGACCACATCGTTGCCATCGTGGAACGGTTCCACCGCGACATGGGAAGGCTGGCCCCGGACGAGGCCACGAACCTGTTCACGGACTACGCCTACATCCAGATGATGATGAAGGAGCCCTACGTCGGGCGCGAAGAGATCCACGAGATGTTCACGATCTGGTTCACGAGCCACACCGACATCGTCACGACGCCGCGGACCGTGACCGGCCAGGACAACCGGGTCGCTGTCGAGTGGGTCGACATCTCCGACCACGAAGGCAAGCACTACGAAGTTCCGTGCTTCGGGATCTTCGAATTTGACGGTGACAAGATTGCGGCCTGGCGCCTCTACTACGACTACGCCCTCGAACGGGGCCAGAAGGCGGGGCTGAAGCTGCCGATCTATGAGACCGCACCCCAGGCCTGACCCGACCAGGAAGTTCCAGGCAGACAGAGACGTCATGGACCCACGAAAGTTGTGTCATTGTGCCTGAGTCGGTACTTCCGATCGCGGAGGAGCTGCAGCCCCTGGTTGCCGCCCTACCGCCCCTGACGGCCACGGAAGCGAGCCTGTCGTCGCTTCGTGAGATTTCGCTGCCCAGCGGACCCCGGTCCACCGAGATGGTCCTGAGCGTCGACGAGGTCATTCGCTCCGAACCGCCGCTCGTCGTCCGGGTCCACAGGCCTCGCTCCGGGCGGTCGTCGGCCCCCTGCGTGCTCGGGCTGCACGGGGGCGGTTACGTCTTCGGCTCGAGAGCGGCCCAGGACGAGCGGTTGGCGCACTGGTGCACGACGTTCGACTGCGTGGCGGTCTCCGTCGAGTACCGGCTGGCGCCCGAGGCGCCGTACCCCGCCGCGCTCGAGGACAGCTACTGCACCTTGTCCTGGGTGGTGGACAACGCCGATCGACTAGGGATCGACGTCGGACGGGTGGGGGTCTACGGGCCGAGCGCCGGTGGTGGGCTGGCGGCGGCGTTGGCGCTTTACGCACGGGACAAGGGAGCGTTCAGGCTGGGTTTCCAGGTGCTGGAGGCTGCCATGCTCGACGACCGGCAGACCACGGCGTCGAGTCGTGCGGACGAGCTCGCCATCTGGAACCGTGAGTCCAACGCCTTCGGGTGGGCGAGCTATCTGGGTCCGCTGGCCCGTACCGCGGATCTGCCCGCCTACGCGGCGGCGGGCCGCGCGGGGGACCTGAGCGGCCTGCCGCCGGCACTCGTGATCGTCGGGGGCGCCGACGGCTTCAGGGACGAGAACGTCGCCTATGCCGTGCGCCTTGCGGACGCGGGAGTGCCAACCGACCTGCACGTGGTGGCCGGTGCGCCGCACGGGGTCCAGATGTTCGCGGACTCTGCAGTGATGCACCGCTGGAACTCGATCGTCGAGAACTGGCTGGGCGGGGTCCTCGGGCCGGTGGGTGCGCGCAGTGCTGCGGGGAAGGAGACCAAGTGACACCGACGTTGGAGGGCTCGGCCGCGCTAGTGACGGGCGGGGGTTCGTCGATCGGGTTCGAATCGGCTCGGCGGCTCGCCCGGGACGGTGCGGCCGTCACCATCGTGGGCCGTGACGAGTCGAAGCTCCAGCGCGCGGCGGAGACACTGCGGCAGGAACGGCCCGGGGCACGAGTCGAGTGGACCCGATGCGACGTCACGATCGAGAGCGATGTCGAACGGGCGGTGGCCTACGCGACGGACCGCCACGACGTCCTGAACATCTGCGTGGCGTCGGCGGGCGGCTCGTCCGGAATGGCGCCCCTGCTGCTGACACCCGCGGACCAGCTGCGCGACGACCTCGCCCTCAACATTGTTGGCACGTTCCTGACGCTGAAGCACAGCGCCACCGCGATGCGGGCCGCCGGTGGCGGCTCGTTCGTAGCGATCTCGTCCAACAGCGCGACGATCGCCTATCCATACCTGAGCTCCTACTGCGCCTCCAAGGCCGGCCTCGAGGCACTCATCCGTGTCGCGGCGGACGAGCTCGGCACTTTCAACATCCGTGTGAATGCCCTGCGGCCCGGCCTGGTGAGGCGCGAGGCACACAGCCCGATCTTCTCCGATCCACGGCTGGTGGACAACTACCTGCGGGTGACACCGCTCGGGCGGACCGGGATCGCGGCCGACGTTGGTGGGGCGGTGCGTTTCCTGGCCGGCCCGGAATCCGCTTGGGTCACGGGGCAGAGCTTCGCCGTCGACGGAGGCCATGAGCTGCGTGGGGCCCCCGATCTTGAGGCGGTCGCCCGCCGTCGGCTCGGCGACGAGGCGATGGATGGCGTGACGGCGACGACGCAGCCGTCCGCCGCGCCGGGAGCCTGACGAGTGACCACCGATGCTCTCCAGGACGAGCTGCACCGCAGGCTCGAGCTGCGTGATCTCGTCGAGCGCTACGGCAGCGCGGCCGACGCCCGAGATCGAGGCGCGTTCGCCGCGCTCTTCGCACCGCACGGGGTCCTCGTCACCTCGTCCGGTGAGCGACTCACCGGGCGGGCCGAGGTCGCCACCGTTGTGGACGGTCTGGCCGCCCGCTACCAGCGGACGTTCCACTTCGTCGGCCGCCAGGAACTGCAAGTCACGACCGGGGTCGTGAGCGCGGCGGTCACCTGCCTGGCTCACCACCTTCTCCGGCAGGACGACGGCGAACCGCGCGACGACCTCCTGCTGATCGAGTACGCGGACTCGTACACCTGCCTCGACGGACGGTGGCGCGTCGCCTCACGGCGGATCGACATCGCGTGGCAGCTCCAGCGTCCGCTCCGTGCCGCCTGACCGGACTCGGCCGGTACCCACCCGGGCCGGGCGGGCCGTCGGCAGCAGCCGAAGGCTGTTCAACCCCGTTGCGCGTTCCGTCGCGGCGGCCATGTCGGGATACCGGTGGCGTACACCGGTACGGACCACGAAGAGGATCTGATGTCGGGTCGGCTCGAGAACAAGGTTGCCATCGTGACCGGCGGTGGTCGCGGAGTGGGGGCTGCGGCCGCCCGCGCCTACGCCGCCGAAGGGGCCCACGTCGTCGTCGCGGACATCGCCGCGGAGCGGGCAGAAGCCATGGCGGCCGAGCTCGGTTCGCGCGCCCGGGCGGTCCACTGCGACGTGGGAGAGGAAGCCGGCTGGGAGGAGCTGGTCGACGTGGCGCTGCGGGAGTTCGGCACCGTCGACGTCCTGGCGAACGTGGCTGCCACCCTGTACCTGGGTCTCCTGGTCGAGACCCCGCTCGACGCCTATCTCCGGGTGAACCGCGTGAACGAGGTGGGCACGTTCCTGGGCATGAGAACCGTTCTACCGATCATGAACAAGGCTGGCCGGGGGTCGATCGTGAACTATGCGTCCAGCGGAGTCTTTCGCGTTCCCCCCTTCCACACGTCCTACATCGCGAGCAAGTTCGCCGTACGCGGGCTGACCAAGGCGGCCGCCATGGAGGCGTCGCCCGGTGTCCGGGTCAACTGCGTCTCCGGGCTCGGTGGAGGCAGCGCCTTCCTGCACGAGGCGCCTCGATCCGAGGCCGCTCAAGAGCTCCTCGACGCGACTGCCAGCGTCAAGGGGTTCGACCAGGCATCGGCCGTCGACGAGAAGTGGTTCGGTGAGCGGGCCGTCCCCACGTTGGTCTTCCTCGCCTCGGACGACAGCATCGGCTACAACGGGGCGGACTTCGTGCTCGACGAGGGCCGGAGTGTCGGCATCACGCTTGACGAGATGCGCCGTGGGGCCGGCCCGTTCGGGTAGCAACGGCCTGGCGTCGTTCCGACTGCCCGCCCGGGGATCGCCGATGCTCGGCAACCTCAGGCGGGCACCGTCACGATTGGCCCCTCGTTGAGGATGTTCGTGTAGTTTCGCTTGCACACCCGCCATCCCTGCGGAGTGCGCACCAACTCGTCCTCGTAGGTACCCCATTGCGAGCACAGCTCCCCGTCGAACTGTCCGCGTCCGCGATGGACGGCGAAAAAGTTCACTTTAGTGAACGCGCGGTCTCCGTCGATCCGAACGCGGAAGTTGGAGACGTTGTGTGCGGTCGCACCGCAGAGGGAGTCCGGTCCGAGGCTGGCATGCATGCCAGCGATCAGCGAGTCCCGCGTGTGCTCCGAGTGGGTGCGGCTGGCGCCCCAGTAATAGCCGTACTTGTCCGCGGCGAACACCTGGTCCAGCTTGTCGAAGTCCTTGGCGTCGACGAGCTCGCAATAGCGTATGTACACCTGTTCGATCTGGTGCTTGTCGCTGAAGAACTGCAGTTCGTTCATCGTGAACTCCTTCGCCGAGAGCAAATCACTCGAGGGCAGATCGTGTCGATCGTCTGTTCACAGGACGGAGAAGCCAGCGTCCACGGCCAGCGACATACCAGTCACGTAGCGGGCCGCAGGGAAGGCGAGCCAGGCGACGGCCTGCTGACGTCGTGAGCCTCGATGTGCCCCACCGGCAGGGCGTTCGCCAGGTTCGCCCGGCTGCGCCGCGCGCGGTCAAGCATATCCCTCCGGAGTCGTTGTGGATCATCGGCGTGTCGATGCCGCTGTGGCCCCAGCAGGCCGGCCTTGGCGGCAGTGTAGGCGGCCGCACCAGCGTTGCCGTGGCAGAAGCCCTTGAGGGCCGCGGTCGATCCGGTGATGACGACTGAGCCGCCCGACCCTGCTCGATCATCGAGAGAGACAGGCCTGGATCCACGTCGATGGCCGCCGCACAGTAGATCGTCCCTTCCCGGGTGGGGGTGTTCGGTGATGTCGGTGCACCAGGTGTCGTTCGGACCGTCCACGACGAAGTCTCGGTCGGCCAGGCCCTCATAGGGGTCGGCGTGCTGGTGACGGATGGTGCAGCCTCGGCTGCGGCGCCGGTACAGGCCCTGGACGCCGGCCTCGCGCATGAGCCTGGCGACACGCTTGTGGTCGACCACCAGGCCCAGCCCGAGGGTCAGCTCGGCGTGGACTCGTGGCCATCCGTAGGTAGGAATTCGAGCGGCCTTCATCTGTGTCGGCCTGGGACAGCCAGTTCCGAAGCATGACTCGGAGCTCGAGAGGGGCGGACTTCCGCCTCGACCGGCGCGCGGGTCTCGTCGAGATCGGCGAGGGACGCGAGCGGATAGCCGATCCGGTCTGGCCGCACAGGTCGATTGCGGCGACATCTGCGCCGTCCCAGGCCAGCCAAACGGCATGGGCACGCCCCTGGCCGCGGGCGGCAGTCGTGACAACTACGACCTTCCCCCGAGAGCGGGCATCCGTCACCCCTTCAGAGCACGGGGCGCTCGGCCACGTAGAACACGTGCGTGAACGTGTTCTCGACGATCGCGTCGGGCATCTCCGTGTCGAACCATCGGTCGACACCCGCCCAGTGGTAGGAACTCCGGCTGTAGTCGACCCGGAGACCGTCGATCGACTCGTACTCTTGCTCCCAGACGTGTGTCCATCGGGACGGGCTCAAGGCTTGGTCGACTCGGCTCAACGACCAGCTCCGGATCGCTCCGATGTGGAGGGGCATGCCGGTGAGCGAGTGCTCGAAGGAGGTCCGCACGTCGTCGGGTATACCCGGTTTCAGGCCGAGTAGGAGCGTCCTTTTCACGCGCGGGCCTTCTAGGGACACGTGTTGCGAGGCGACCGGCGCAAGCGCCACGGCATCGACCACCTCGATGCCGGGCCGATCGACGGTCGGCAAGACGTCGGCGACGATGTCCCAGGTCGCGTCACCGCCCCCGTACGATCCGGGTTCATGCTGGCCCGCCGCGCCAGGCAGGTCACGGACGGAGGCCTCGGGGGCCAGCTTCAGTTGCAGTACCCAGCGCGTCATGACGAACCGTAGACCTTCCGATCGCGGCTGATGGCGATGTCGTCGGTGGCGGCCCACCACTCCAGAATCCTGGGATCGAGCCGTGCCTCGCTGCGGACCTTCCAGAACGCAGCAATGTCCGGGCACTCCCAGACCAGGCACAGTTCGATCGTCTCCCCGTCGATGTGGCGGCGCCATGAGCTCACCAGCATGGCGCCGCGTTCCTCGACGGTGGGCCGGTACTCCTGGTCCAGGCGTCCGAGCCAGGACTCGACCCGGTCCTCCGCGAGGGTGATACGGTCTATGATCGCAACGCGACTCACGAACTACTCCTCCAGAATCTCGACGTGCTGGCAAGACAGTGCTGACAGAACGCCTGCATCACGCAGGTTCCGGCCATTCGTCAGCCGGTGTATCAGTCGAAGACGAAGCCGATGTAGCCGCCGTTGACGAGCTCGTCACATGCTTGCCGATAGGCGACTTGGCCGCCGACGAACGTGAGGTATTTGCGCCGCTTGCCAGCGACGTTGGAGCCCAGATACCAGGAGTTGCAGTCGTCGGACGCGCGGATCGTGCCAGTCACCAGGGAATCGACACGTTCCGCCCAGCCGATCTCGGCCTCGACGTCCGGCTCCACCGTCGTCTTGTCGTTCTTCGCCATGTGCACCATTAGGTCGGCGATGATCTGGACGTGGTGTTCCACCGCGGCGACGACGTTGATGTGGACCGAGGGACTGCCTGGCCCGTTCACCATGAAGAGGTTCGGGAAGCCGTGTGACTGGAGTCCCAGGTACGCGCGGGCATCGTCGAGCCATCTGGCCTTCAGCGAGACATCATCGCGGCCGCGGATGTCGATTCGCGTGAGTGCTCCGGTGATGGCGTCGAATCCGGTTGCGTAGACGATGACGTCGAAGTTGTACTTCTGGGCGGCCGTCTCGATGCCGTCGGGCGTCACGCGGTCGATCGGCTCCTTCCGCAGGTCGACCAGCGTGACGTTGTCGCGGTTGAACGTCGCGAAGTAGCCCGTGTCGTAAATCGGCCGCTTACATCCAAGAGGATACGTGGGGACGAGCGACTCGGCGACGTCGGGATCCTGGACGACGCCCCGCACGAGGTCGCCGTACAGAGCGACGGCGGCCTTGTTCGCAGCCGGGTCGACGAACGCGTCGTACCAGCCCCAGGGCGCCGACCAACCGTCTTCGGCGACCTTCCGGCGGATCTTTTCCGGGCTCGCCGTCAGGATGCGTTCGTCTGTCGGGATGTCCTCGACGGTGATCGCACCCACGTGGATCGTGCCGGTGAACGTCTCGGCGAGGCGCCGGCGGAGATCGGGGTACGAGGCCTTGATGGCGTCCATCTCGTCGCGGCCCATCGGCCGGTTGCCGGCCGGCCGGGTGAATGCGGCCGAGCGTTGGAAGACGTGCAGGCTCGAGGCCTGCTCGGCGACGATCGGGATGGCCTGGACCCCCGACGAACCCGTGCCAACGACGGCGACCCGCTTGCCGCGGAAGTCGTAGCCCTCGCGCGGGAAGGTGCTGGTAATCAGCGTGTCACCGCTGAACGCCTCGACACCTCGGATGTTCGGGGCGAGCGGGGCGGACAGGCAGCCGGTGGCGGCCACGACGAACTGCGCGGTGAACCGCTCACCCGTGTCGGCCTCCACCGACCAGACTCCGGCCTCCTCGTCGAAACGGGCGGCTGTCACGGTGGTGCTGAACCGAATGTCCCGACGGAGATCGAGTCGGTCCGTGACAAAGTTAAGGTACCGCTCGAGCTCGGGTTGGGTCGGCATCACCTCGCTCCAGTCCCACTCCTGCTGGATCTCATCGGAGAAGCTGTAGGAGTACTCGATGCCGTACACGTCGACACGTGCGCCCGGGTAGCAGTTCCAGTACCAGGTCCCGCCGACCCCGGGGGCTCGCTCCAGTAGGAGCACGTCGAAGCCCTGCCGGCGGAGTTCGTACAGTGCGTAGAGACCGCCGAAGCCGGCTCCGATGACGATTGCGTCGAGACGACTGGCCTGCGTTTTCTGTGTCATTGCTGTTCCGTTCCGCAAGGGTTGAGGTCGGCATCTGTTCGCCGGCCATGTGCCGGCTGTCGTTCACCGTGGGTCTTGGGTAGACGTCTCGGTCCCCCGGGCTCGACGAAAGGCGATGCGGGAACGCGACCTGTCGATGAACTTCTCCTCGTCGGCCGCGACGTCCGCAGCACAGTCTGGGTCGTCGCCAGCCTCGCCCGCATCGCGTCGAACGCGGCCCGATCGTCGAACCAGATCTCGGTGACCACGTCGTACTCCGCCTCCCGGTCTCGCCCCCGAGGAGCGGGGGCGCGGGCCGGAGGGTGACCCCGGCAGCGGCGTACCCGGCCACCCGCCCCGCCAGGTAGTCGGTGTCGGCCGCGGGGTCGCGGCCCGGGAGCGGGGTGAAGCACACGTCGAAGTCCCGGGGGCGGCTGGTGGCGGCGCGCCGCTGCCGAATCTCGGCGATCCGTTCGTCGAGCTGTTCGGGGATCAGCGGGGGCGTTCCGGTGATCTCGGCCATCGCCGTCGGCTGTTCGAACGGCAGCCAGTCGTCCCCGCGCTCCGCAACGCGCCGACTCGCGGCCCGTCCGTTCCCGCCGATCCAGACGGGGGGCCCGGGCTGCTGGCGCGGGCGTGGTAGCGCGACGTTGCCGCCGGCAGGAAAGGGTCCGTCGCTGTGGACCAGCTCGCCGCTCCGGGAGCGGCGCATCGCGTCGACGGCTGCGTCCAAGCGCGCGCCACAGTCGGGGAAGGAACCGCCCAGGGCCGCGAACTCCGCGCGCAGGTACCCGGCACCCCTGCCGGCAACGACGCGACTGCCGGAGAGCAGATCGAGGCTGGCCAGGGACTTGGCGGTCAGGTGCGGATTGCGGTAGCCCGCGACCAGGAGAGCTGTCAGCAGCCGGATCCGTCGGGTCCGCGCCGCGGCGAAGGCCAGCGTGTCGAACGGGTCAAAGGAGTGGTGTCCGCCCTGCTCGACCCAGCTGTGCGGGGAGAAGGGATGGTCGGACAAGCCGAACACCGCGAGACCGCATTTCTCGGCAGCGACGGCCAGGTCGGCGAGATCCCCATCACCGACCCAGGTGTCCCAGCGGCGCGTCGCCCGGACCGGGAACTGCAGAACGAACTTCACTGCGCTCCTTACGTCGATGGCGGACTACAGGCGGGCTTCAGGCAGGGTGCTCAGGCCGCGCCCCGTTCCGTCCAGCCTGCGACAAGCGCGTCGACGGTCGTGAGTCGGGCCAGCATCGCCAGCGTGTTGCGCAGGACCTGCTCGCCGTATTCCCGGGGAGTGCCGACGACGGTGTCGCGCGGGACGACCACGTCGAACCCACGCTCCGTCGCGTCCGCAGTGGCCAGGAGGATCGCGACATGGAGCGACACCCCAGCGAGCAAGACGGTGTGGGTCCCCCGGCTCCGCAGCAGGGGAGCAGCTCGGTGTTGTTCGCTGGGGACAGGCCCAAACGCCGTCGCATCATCAGCTCGCCGTCGGCGCACAGGCGCGGGACGACCTGAGTCGCGGGGTGATCGGGGTGCCAGTCGTGGTTGCTCGCAGCCAACGAGTGCAGCAGTGGGGTGGGCCCCAAGTCCTTGGGGCCGAACGCACCCGCGGCGACCGCGTGAACCACGAGCACCCCTGCGTCCCGGGCGGCGTGTAGGAGGCGCTCGATGTCGTCGAGCACGGGCGCGTCGTCGGCGGCCAGGTCCGGCAGCGCCGCATCCGGGCCCAGTACACCGTTCTGGCACCCGAGACAGACGACCGCGGTCGTCATGGGATCGAGGAAGAAGGAGCGCCTGGCCGATGTCATTGTCTGTGGTGTCCTCGGGTTCGGTGGCGAGGAAGCGCGCGGGCACGGGCAGGACCCACACGACCTGGACCTGGAGGCGCCTCGCGGTGTGTCCCGCTCTGTAGGAACGGTGCGTTGTGACGACATCCGGGGCCCCGTCGTTCTACCGAAGCTTGACGATTATGTCAACTCAGAAAGCAGTGTAGTTTACTCTGCCCAGTGGCGCAGTGGATCCGTCCCATCGAGTTGGTCTGTACTCGGACGGCGGCCAGACGTCTGGGCAGACTTGACGTTCTCGTCAGAAGGCGGTTTCCTGCGCGGCAGGCTGCCGGTCCCGTGGTCCCCGCCGCAGGAGGTGGGAACCGGCCGACCAGACGGCGTCTCTGCTGTGAGAGGAGATCCCGTCATCGACTTGGGTTGACCGACCGACGGGCCGTCGTCGCCGGAGCGGGCTTCCGGCCCGAGCGGGCCGGCCACGGCCGAGCGACGGCTCGGAGGCTGGCTCGATGGTCGCCTGCATCGACACGGACCGGGATCGTGCGGAGGCGATCGTCGCCGGGATCCACGAGCTCGGCGGCAAGGCCCACTCCATCGTCGCCGACCTGCGCAGGCCCACCGAGTGCTCGGGCCGCGGTTGCTGATGCCGCCGCCGTGCTCGGGGGAATCGATATGGCCGTCGACATCATCGGCGAAGCGGGGTGGCACACCCTGGCGGATACCACTGACAACGACTGGGCCACCGGTCTGGAGACCAACCTCAGCCAGGTCTTCTACTGCTTCCGGGAGTCTGTCGCGGTCCTCGTCGAGCGGGGCACCGGCGGGGCGATGTCCAGCATCGCATCGGTGGACGGCATCGGCAGCTCCCAGCTCCACGCCGCCTACGGTGCGGTCAAGGCCGGGGTCATCTCGCTGGTCCGTACGCTATCGGCCGAGCTCGGGCCCGCAGGCGTGCGAGTCAACGCCGTGGCCCCGGGCGACGTCGGCGGGCGAAGTCCGAACCTGGCAGCGGATCTGTCGCCCTTCGAGCTTGGGGGCAACCCGTTCAACCCCCTGGCGCCGAGCCGGGCGTGGACGTGGCGAACGCGTTGCTGTTCCTGTCCTCGGACATCGCGTAGCGCATCACCGGCCACTGCATCGTGGTGGACGGGGGCGGGCAACCGATCCCCGTGGGGTCTGACCGAGGACATCCCCTCCCTGTGTGGCGGGCTGCCGGAGTCCCGCTGGCGAACAACCGGCCGCCGGCACCGCAACCTGCCCCGACAGGGTCAGATAGCCGTGGGCGATCGTCGACCCGATGAGGTCCGTGCGCGCACCTGGTCGACATGAATCCATTGGTGGTCGCAGGTTACCTCGGCGAACGCGTCGATCCGCGCCTGGTCAACCCGCAGCCACGGTGTCGGCCCGAGGCGGGTGCCTGCTGCGGCCCGCAGCGTCTCGAGCCCCTCGACCACCATTGGCGAGGTCTGGGTCGAGCTGTGGTCGGCTTGCGTCGTCATGAAGCGTCCCACTTCCGCGTCCGAACCCAGACAATGGCTAAATCAAGCGCTTGATTTGTTCTTCGGTGCGGCCGGGCCGGCGCCCGCGGCTCCATGCGAAACTGTTCAACCAAGTGCTTGGTAGTATCCGGTCTCGTCGGCGTCGGCCCGGTACCCACCCAGTCCGGAACGGAAGCGGTGCCATGTCCGACCAACTGATGACGACTACGGACGTCGTCGCCCGGCTGAAATCCGGGATGACGATCGGCGTCCACATCGGCATCGGCGTCGTTCCGGGTGGAGGGCAAGGTTCCGGATGTCCGTGCGGCGACGGGGCTATCGACCTCGCCGCGACGCTGGACCGGGTGCCTGCGCTGCTCGAATCGGGCGTGACCGACCTGTCCTTCCGCTTGTCCGCTCTCGCGTCCAACGGGGGTCGGGCATCGGATCTGTTGCCCGAGTTCGTACGTGCGTTCCGCGAGCACTTCGGCGGCAAGGTGGCCGCCGGGTCGGTCAGTGGGGCCGCAACGTCAACGTCGTACCTGCAGGAGTGCATGAGGAGTTGCGCTCCCTCGTCGACTAGTACGCACAAGCCGTGGACGCACGTGACTTCGACGGAGCGGCGGATCTGTTCGCCGAGGACGGCGTCCTTGCCGTATCGGTCGTGAAGGACGGCGCAGTCGTTTCCGGACATCGAGATCACCGGGCGCCAGGCCGTTCGCGGGGCGCTGGGCCGGACCGAGAGCAGTACGTTCACGGTGCACGGCGTCGCGGGGATGGTCGTCCGCGTGACGTCCGACCCCGGTACGCTGAGCGCGACGGCGCGGGTCGTTCAGGTGGAAGACCCGACCTCTGTCGAGACCTTGATCTTCCGTTGCCACGATCGCACGCGGTCCGGGACGGCGGTGAAGGTTCCTCCGCCGGGAGATGCAGCGGCTCTTAATCGAGCGCAGCCCGGTGACCGACTTCAGAACTAACCGCCTGAATCGAGTTGAGCGGTCGCTTGCTTGGTGTAGTGTGTCAGGCCACGACCGGCGAGGGAGCTGTCGGTCCGGGTCCCGGGCACGACAGCGGTCCGCTGCGGCGGGAGGGTGATCCATGACGCGATCGGTGCGGCATGTGCGCGTCCCGCGGCATCGCCGGAACGAGTCGGAGCCCGTGGCGGCGGGCGTAAGACCGCTATTGACATAATCGTCAAGTGCGGTGGACGATGTACGTCCTACGGACCGCTGTTCGTCGGACCGACATCTACAACGACGAGGCCCGGTACGCCGAGACCCGGCTGTACGACCTTCCGCTCCGGTCCGCTCGCCCACCGCGAGCAGGTCCCCGAGCGGTGACGAAGATCCCGATGGTTCCGGCGACGCGGATCCCACCGCGCCGCCGGGCCCGTGACAGGGTGTAGCGGAGGTCCGTGTGGAGAGGACTGTGGAATGACGGTAGGTACCGACGAGATCGTCGCTGTTGTCGAGCGATTCCATCGCGACATGGGGAAGCTGAGCCCGGACGAGGCGACGAGCCTGTTCACCGAGGACGGCTACATCCAGATGATGATGAAGGAGCCGTACGCCGGGCGGGCGGAGATCCACCGGATGTTCACCCTGTGGACCTCCCACTATACCGATGTAGTGACCACGCCGCAGACTGTGACGGCGTCGGGGAACCGGGTCGCGGTCGAATGGCTCGACACCTCCGACCACAACGACATGCACTACGAGATCCCGTGTTGTGGGGTCTTCGAGTTCGAGGGCGACAAGATCGCCGCCTGGCGGCTCTACTACGACTACGCCGCCGAACGCGGTCAGGAAGCCGGCCTCAAGCCGCCGGTGTAGCGCCCTGGCCACCCCCGGGCTGTGTCCGGTCGGCCGTGCCCCACGAGTGTTTCCGGTATCGGTGGAAGCTGTCGTGCAGCAGTTCGTACGTGCGTACTCATCGTTCTCTTTCAGGAGGGTCCAATGGCGGATCGGCCTTCACCGTCGCGGCGCAAGGAGCTGCTGGCGGTCAATTTCGGGCAAGCGCTCGAGTATTTCGACTTCACGATCTTCGCGATCTTCGCGATCTACTTCTCGAGTCAGTTCTTCCACGGCGACAGCGACGTGTCGAACCTACTCTCCACACTCGCGGTGTTCGGACTCGGGTTCGTCGCCCGGCCGATCGGGGGGATCGTCTTCGGACGCCTCGCCGACCGGCGGGGCCGGACGCTGGTCCTGGTCCTGACCATCTCGATCAGCTCGCTGTGCTGCCTGCTTACCGCCGTGGCACCGACCTACGGGATGATCGGCGCTGGCGCCTCGGTGTGGATTGTGGTGGTGCGGATCGCGCTCGGCATGGCCCAGGGCGGCGAGCAGGGCAGCTCCGTCACCTATGTCGGAGAAGCCGTCCCGGCGGCCCGCCGCGGGTTCCTCGGCAGCACCAACACCGCCTTCGTGGTGGTCGGCCTGACCCTGGCGACGCTGCTCGGGGCGCTGCTCAGCACCCTGCTCACCAAGGCGGAGATGACCGCGTGGGGCTGGCGGATCCCGTTCATCATTGGTGCCGTTCTCGGGGTGTTCGTCCTCTACCTGCGCCGCTCGCTGGCGGAGCCCGAGACCTTCACACGGACCACCACGGGAGATGTCGCAGAGAGCGCGACGCTGCCCGAGGCCGCGTCGTCCGTGGCCCCGGTGGCCGCCGCGGCCCGCGGGGAGATCTCGCGCCGGGGCACCTTCCTGCTGGTCCTGCGCGCGATTGTCGTCACCGGGTCGACACTGGTCTTCGGCTACCAGTGGTCGGTCATGGCGCCCACATACGCGATCACCTTCCACAAGGTCAACCCGACGGCGGCGATGTGGGTCGGTGTCGTCGCAACCGTCCTCTACGGCGGGGCCATCCTGTTGTCCGGGCGGCTCTCCGACAAGATCGGCCGCCGGGGGAACCTCATCATCTACGGAGTGCTGGTCGCGGCCCTGTCCTTCCCCCTGTCCGGCCTGCTAAGCAGTAGCGCCTGGACCCTGCTGATCGCGATGTGCCTGGCCAACGTGGTCCTCGCTTTCGGCACCGGGATGCAGGTCGCCTGGTTGTCGGAGCAGTTCGCCACCCGGACCCGCGGCCTCGCAATTAGCGGGACCCTGGCCTTCTCGTCCGCCATCTTCGGCGGCACCGCCGCCTACCTCAACACCTGGCTCACGGCGAGGGGCACTCCGCAGATCTTCACCTGGTACGTCATCGCCACTGCGGTCGCCACGATCATCCTCATCGCGGTCTCGAGGGAGACCAAGGGGATCTCCCTCGCCAGCGTCGGTAGGACGAACCGCGCGACACCGGCGGGGTCCGGTCCCGTCGCCGAGCCCGTCTGACCCGGGGCCGTTCCGGCGTACGCTGCATCAGCTAAACAGCTGCACCGCCAGCGGCTGGTGCTCACCCCGGTTCCCGCAACATGGCCATGATCATGCGGGCAGTCGCGTCGACGATGTCGCCCTGCTCGAGGGGCAGACCAGGGATCATCATCTGCTGCCACGTGCGGTCGAGCGCGGACTTCACCATCATGCCCAACAGCTCGGGCTCAGTGGTCGGCGTGGCCTGATGGGACCGCAGGCCGACGCCGAGGATGAAGAACGCGCGCATCGTGTGCCGCACGACCGTGGGCTGCAGATCCGGATCGTCTGGGGTCGAGTGGGACGAGAGCACGAAGCCCCCGTGCCGGTCGAGGAACGCGAAGTAGCGCTGCACCCACGCCGAGACGTCCTCGACTGAGCACGGTCGAGGCAGGTCGTTCCACTCGGAAAGCACCGCCATGCTCTCGTCGTGCACAGCCTGGCCGAGCAGGTTGAAAACTTCGCGCTTGTCACGGAAGTAGGTGTAAAAGCCTGCTCGGGAGATCCCGCACGCGTCCGTGATGTTGTTGATGCGGGTGCCTGCGTACCCCCGTGTGAGAAAGAGCTCACGGCACGACTCGATGATCATCTGGCGTGTGCGGGCCGCCCGGTCGCCCAGATCGGGCGGCACGGAGGAGTCGTCCGGCCGGGCTGGGGCGGGAGCGGTCTGCTGCCGGGCGTTGCTGATCGTTTCTCCTACATTGCTGGGGTGGGGCGGGAGGGCGGTGTATCGACCGAGCAAGCGCTTGACAGATATCACCCCAGTCAGGCGCGAATCTCCTCCGGCAAGCCCTCCGCGGGATGATCGTGACGCAGACTCGCTTCCCACCTTTGATGTAATACACACAGTGTATCTGCATGGAGAATCCTGGTGTGACAGACACGTCAAGAACCCTGTCCGCATCCCCAGTCGAGAGCAGTACGTCGGTCAGGGACAAAACCCCCACAACTGATGGCGAGGTACTCCGGTTGTCGACCCCGCCCCCGACGTCCCTGCCCGTCGAGCGGCTGGGGCGGCCCGCGAGCGAGGGTCTGGCAGCCCGGCGTGCGGCTGCCGCGAGAGCCGCACGCCGGGCCGATCCTTGGGTCAGAGTGACCGACGTCAATATCGCCGGAGTCGCCTGCCGGACAGTCGTTCCCGAAGTCGCGGGGACGCTGAGGGTCGGGGCGTCTTGGTCTACGTCCACGGCGGTGGCTTTCGGCTGGGTACACCGACCGCCGATACCGGGTCCGCGACCTCGCTGGTCGCCACGGGGGCGGGTGGTGCTCGTGGACTACCGGCTCGCGCCGGAACATCCCTACCCGGCGGGGCTGCGGGACGTCCTCGCCGTCCTCGGCGAGGTCCGCGCGGAGGCGGGCCGCGAGGCCGTCGTCCTGGTCGGGGACTCGGCGGGCGCCGAGCTCGCGCTCTCGGCTGGCCAGGTCGCCCGACACTCCGGTGCGCCGGTGGACGGCCTCGTATTGCTGTGCCCCTGGCTCGACCTGCGATGCGGCTCCCCGACGTTCACCGCGCCGATGAACACCGACACGATGTTCCCGCTCGAGGGCGAGGATCTCCTGCAGCTCAGGTGGGGGCTGGTCGTGGCCCACGCAGAGGGCGTGATCGTCGGGGCCCCCGTGCTCGTCGAGCACCCCCGTGCTCGGCGACGAGCGCCGTCTGCTCGGCAGTCAGCTCGATGGGTGCGAAATTCATTGTGTCTCCGCGGACGTCGATGTTGCTGCGGCCGGACCGGCTATCGCGGCCCGCCGCGGCTCGGTGAGCCGCTCTAGCGTGGGCTCTGTGCGAGGCATCCCCCTGTGAGCTGGCTCCAGGCCACCGACCGACGGTGATGGAGGCTAACGTCCGCCTCCATGGTGAGCCCGAAGCCACCGTGCACGTGCACGGCCTTCGCGGTCACCCGGGTGGGGTGGAGGCGGCGAAGGTCAATGCCATGGCAGACAGCCCTGGTCGGCACCGCGGTTCGTGCTCGTGGAGCCACGATGCCCGGCGGGTCAGGTTGCGGGCGGTGTCGGTGGCGGCTACGCAGTCCACGAGTGTGTGGCTGATCGCCTGGAAACCTGCGATCGGTGAGCCGAACGCCTTGCGCTCGACCGCGTAGCGCCACGCCAGGTCGGTAGCGGCGGTCGCGAGGCCTGTGAGATGGGCCGCGACGGCGACCCGGTAGTCGCCCGCCGCGGAGGTCCACAGTTCGTGTGCCTGCGCCCCCGACGCGACGGGAATCACCTCGGTCGCGAGATCGCGGGATCCCCATCAGGCAACCGGGAGCGCCGCGTCGTTGGGCTCGTGCGGCGGAGGCGTCGAGCGGCGGAGGAGCACGAGATCGCTGGCGTGCACGGCGAGCACTCGGACGCGACAGCGCCGGCGGGAGCGAGCTGCGGACCGCCGGCGTCGGCCGACACGGTGGCGATGCTCAGGATCTCCTCGCTACGGGCTGCGTACACGGTGTCGGGATGGTTCGGCCACACGCGGACGAGCAGCCTCGCTGCCATGAGGTGTCCGGCGAGCGGGACGGGCGCGAGGGCGCGGCCGTCCTCCTCGCAGGCGAGCACGATCTCCGGCAGCCCGCCGCCCTGCCCTCGTTGTCCAGGAGACCCTTGGCGGCAGCTCGCGTGACGAAGTGCTCGCCGTGCTGGCCGCGGACCGAGGTGGGCTCGGCACCGAAGCGGACCTTGACGAGCGCACGGCAGCGGAGATGCGGTCCCTCGGGCTATACGAGGCGTTCGGTGCGGCGCCGGCGACCGCCTCGGTGCAGGCGGAGCACCAGCCCACCGGACGCGAGGGCTGAGCGATGGATCCGTTGACGATCCTCGTCGTCCTGGGCTTCTGTGTCCTGGGCACCCTCGCCTTCACGCTGATCGGGCTGGTCTCCGGTACGGACGAGACCGCCACGATTGCCCCGCTCACCTTGCTCGTGGTTCTGCTCGGTGCTCCGGCCCCCGCGGTCTTCGGCTTCTTCATGTCGGCGATGGTGGCCAAACACATCACCCACGCCATCCCGACCGCCCTGCTCGGCATCCCCGGCGACACTATGGCGATCCCGCTGATGCGCGAGGCGAACCCGATGCGCGGTCTCGGCGCCCCGCACGTGGCGTTGTGCAAGATGGTGTCGGCGTCGGTCGTCGCGGTGTTCGTCTCGCTGCCCCTGTCGGTGCTGTTCGCCGTCATCCTCAGCCCGCTGGGCAGCGTGATCTCCGCAGCGGCGCCCTGGATCTTCCTGAGTGCGTCCGTGCTCATCGCCTACTTCTCGCCGGGACGCTGGGCCTCGGTCGTCGCGATCGTCCCCTTCGTGTTCCTCGTCGCGGCGTTGCAGGCGTTCTCCACCGCCCACGGCCTCAAGCCCTCGGTCAGCTACTCTCTCGGGGTCACTGCCGGTCCGCTGATCATCGACCTGCTGCGCTCGTTGTCGCCCAGGGAACGCCGGAGCATGTCCCGCACGGAGCACCGCCGCGTCTCGATGGCACCCGACGTCAAGAGCTGGAGCGGGTTCATGCCCAACCCGTTCAAGGTCCTCGACCCCGGGCAGACCCGCACAACTGTCACGGCCGCCGCGGTGACCAGCGCGACGTTCGTGTTCAGCCCGGTCGCCACGACGGTGGCCGTCGGTGAGTACGTCGGTGCCCGCACCAAGCACGCCTACCGGAGGCTCACCTCCGTACTCGCGGTCCGCAACGGGGTGACCGAGTCGACCTACATCGCCGAGGTCCTGATCCCGTTGATCGCGTTCGGCCTGCCCCTGAGCCCGGTCGCCATCGGCCCGGCGGCCCCGTTGTTTAACGCTCCGCCGCGGTTCACCGTCGATCCGAGAACGGGCGAGGTGAACAACCTTCACACGATGCTCAGCGTGCCCGAGTTCCTGTTCTTCGGCCTTGCCGCGGCGCTCATCGCCGTCCTCATCGCCCCTACCCCTTCGCCATGAACTACGCGCACCGTGCGGCCTCCTGGGTGATGGGCAAGGGGAGCCACGAGGCGCTCATCGCCGCCTTCGTCTCGCTGATCGTCGTGATCAGCGTGTGGGAGGGCGGGGTTACCGGCCTCCTCGTCACGGTGATCATGGGCGCGGTGGGCGGTCTGATGAGCCGGGCCCTCGGGTTCGGGGTCGGCGTTCAGTTCATGTGCTACTACACATCGGTCCTTACCGTCCCGGCGCTGCTGGCCCTCGCCGGCTGATCAGGAGGAGCGAGTGATGTCAACGGGGTGCTATGAGGCAATCCATCAGGCTAGTGCCTCGTCAGGCAAACGTTCGGTAGGTAATCGGGTGCGAATCTTGGACTCGGGCGCGAAGTGTTTCTTGGGTCTGGCATGGCGGTTGGCCCAGCGGACGTAGCCGGCGATCGCGGCTTCCTGGGCGGCGTGAGAGGGGTAGTCGCTGCCGTCAAGGGTGAAGTAGCGCAGCGCGGTGAACTCGGACTCGATCCAGTTCAGCCAGGACGCGTGGGTCGGGGTGAACACCAGCTCGACGTCGTGGCCGGCGCACCAGGCAAGCACTTCGGCCTTGCGGTGTGGGGAGAAGTTGTCGCAGACCACGTGGAGTCGCCCGGACGGGAACCGGCGTCGGAGTTGGTGCAGGAACGCGAGGAACTCCTGCCAGCGCTTGCGGTCACGCAGCCGGTAGAATAGCTGTCCGGAAGCGAGGTCGAGACCGGCGATCATGTGTCGGACCCCGCCGTAGCGGTGGTAGGTCGCTCGCAGCCGGGCCGGGCGACCGGACGGGAACCAGCCACGGCCCGGGCGGGGTTGCAGGTTCAACGGGCCGAACTCGTCCACGCAGATCACCCTGGCGCCCGGGTCGAGCTGCCCGGCGGCGGAGCGGTCGTAGAGATCGAGGATCCGGGCCATCTTCTGCGCGAACTCGGAGTCGGTGCTGGCCTTCCAGGTCTTGGTGGCCTGCCAGCGCACTCCCGATGCCCGCAGGATCTGCCGGACTGTCTCGGTGCTGACCTGCGCCCGATGCGTGGTGGCGAGGTGCTCGACGAGCTTGGTCAGGCTCCAGGTGGTGAACGGGCGCCCGGCTTGTTGGGGCGGCGTGCGGGCGACCCGGCAGACGAGCTCGCGGACGTGGGGGCCGAACTTTAGGAGGTCGGCCCCCGCTCCATTTTGGGTCCAGAGCAGCGAACCCCTTGTCGTTGAACGCGTGGATCACCTCCCGCGCGTACTGCGCGGTCGCGGCGAACATCGCTGCCGCCTCGGCCGCGGAGCGGCCCTGCACCGAGGCCAGCACGATCCCCGCCCGCCGCAGCCGGACCCGATTCCGGGCCGTGCGGGTGATCTTCACCAGTCGCTGCGCCTCAGCCGGGTCCAACTCCCGGACGAACACCTCAGGCTGCCGAGCCATCGCCCACCTCCGACGACAGCCTCCCAGGCGATCACCCCAACCCGGTTACAACGGCAACGCTCCCGGACGAGGCACTAGCTACTTCGCCCTGAAGAGATAGCGGCGCGTCAGGCCGCTGACCTGCGGAGATGCTCGGCGCCTTCGGTGTCGGGGTGGAGTGCGCGGGAGAGTGGTCTTGTAGCTCGGTGAGCCGGGGAAACGAGGCCTGATGCTGCGGACACACGCGGCGAGGTGAGCTTGTCGGAGGCGGTGCTTCTCGAAAAGGTCCTGCGGCTGCCGGAGGAGCTTGCTCGGGTCGATGCGCTGCTCGATGATCCGGTGTTCTTCGCCCCGTTCATGCCGTTCGGCTAGGACGGCGCCGACGAGGGGGGTCAGGGAGTCGCGGTCGGGGAAGATCCGACCCCGTCGGTGCGGCGGCGGATCTCGCGGTTGAGCCGCTCGCTGGGGTTGTTCGACCAGATCTGGCGAGGAGCTCGTGAAGGCCAGGACGTCCGCGCGGGCGGCGTCGAGGTGCTCGCACACCTTCGGCAGCTTGACGGCCACCGCGTCAAGGACGCGGTCAAACCCACCTTGGACGCCACTAGAGATCGCGCCGTGCAGCCCAGGCCGTGCCACCTCCACCCGCCGACTCAGGGGAGCCAGCCGCCCGGAATCGGGAGTGGACGTGCTTCCGGGCTTCCGGGTGCTCTTTGCGGTCGTGACCGGGCTCAGATCGAGATGCCGCCGTCGACCGGGAGGACCGTGCCGGTGATGTAGCCCGCCTCGTCGGACGCGAGGAACGCCACCGCGGCGGCCATCTCGGAGGGATCGGCGAAGCGGCCCATGGGGATCCCCGCCGTCAGCTCCGCCCGCTTCGCCTCGGGGATCGAGGCGATCATGCGGGTCTCGGCGTTGGGCGAGATCGCGTTGACGGTGACGCCGAAGCGGGCGAGCTCCTTGGCCGCGGTCTTGGTGAAGCCGATGATGCCGGCCTTGGCCATGGCGTAGTTGGACTGGCCGACGTTGCCCCGCAGCCCGGTGTAGGAGGTGACGTTGACGACCCGGCCGCCGCCCTGGCGACGGAAGTGCGGGACGGCCGCCCGGGTGAACCGGAAGGTCCCGCCGGCGTGGACGGCCATCACCGTGGCGTAGTCGTCGTCGGTCAGCTTCCAGAGCATCCCGTCGCGCAGGATCCCGGCGTTGTTGACCACCACGTCGAGCCGGCCGGTGTCGGAGACCACCCGTTCGACGGTCTCCTCCACCTGCGCGGTGTCGGCGACGTCCGCGGACAGGCCGACCGCGCCGATCTCCTGTGCGGTCGCGTTCACGACGTCGGCGTCGTGGTCCACCAGATAGACGTCCGCGCCGGCAGACCGAAAGTGCTCGCCGATGGCCCTGCCCACCCCGCGCGCACCCCCGGTCACGATCACGGTCCGGCCGGTGAAGTCGAAGGTCAGGTTGCTCATCGGGGGAGCCTCTCGTCGTCGGGTCGCTGCGGGACGTGCACGGTCAGAGCCAGTCGGGCGCGGTGTCGAGGACGGTGCGGTCCCCGGCGGCGAGCAGGTCCAGCCGGGGGCCGACCGTCGGCAGCTCGAACCGGAAGAAGTAGCGGGCCGCAGCTCGCTTGCCGTTCGCGAAGTCGTCGTCGCGCTCCTGCACCGCGAGCAGCTGCTCGAGCCAGATCCACGCGAGCACGATGTGGCCGGCCGCCTCCAGGTAGACTGCGGCGTTGGCCAGCCGGTCCTCGGGGTGCGGGCAGGTGTGGACGAGGGCGGTGACTTCGACCAGCCGGTCCGTCGCCTGCCGGAGTGCCGCCCCGCAGGTCGCGGCCAACCCTCCGGCCTCCTCGGCACGGGCGACGGTCGCGGTGACGGTCTCCCGCAGCGCCGTGAACCCGGCGCCGCCGTTCATGACGACCTTCCGGCCGAGCAGGTCGGCGGCCTGGATGCCATGGGTGCCCTCGTGGATCGGGTTGAGACGGTTGTCGCGGTAGTGCTGCTCGACGTCGTACTCGCGGGTATAGCCGTAGCCGCCGTGGACCTGGATGGCCAGGGTGTTGGCCTCGAGCCCCCACTGCGAGGGCCAGCTCTTGGCGATCGGGGTCAGCGTCTCGAGCAGCAGGTGGGCGCGCTCGCGGGCTGCGGCGTCGCCTGCGGTGCGCTCCTCGTCGACCAAGCGTCCACAGTAGAGGATCAGGGCCAGGGCGCCCTCGGCGTACGCCTTCTGCGCCAGCAGCATCCGCCGCACGTCGGCGTGCC
Organism: Pseudonocardia ailaonensis; assembly: GCF_039531635.1. Taxonomy (NCBI): domain Bacteria; kingdom Bacillati; phylum Actinomycetota; class Actinomycetes; order Pseudonocardiales; family Pseudonocardiaceae; genus Pseudonocardia; species Pseudonocardia ailaonensis. The sequence goes on from NZ_BAAAQK010000005.1 coordinate 775,798, forward strand.
GGACGATCGGGACCATCGGGGCGGACGGGTCCTTCGCGCCGGCGGGCCGACCCTGCGGGCGCGTGCGCGCGTAGTCCAGCGACTTCAGGAACCCCGTGTACGCCAGCGCGGCGGCGCCCGCCCCGACCGCGATGCGGGCCTCGTTCATCATGTGGAACATCGCCGCGAGCCCACTGCCCGGGGAGCCGACGAGGTAGCCGACCGCGCCGGCCTCCCCGCCGGGTGTCACGGTGCCGTCGCCGAAGGCGAGCAGGGTGTTCACCGTGCCGCGGTACCCCATCTTGTGGTTGAGGCCCACGAGGGTGACGTCGTTGCGCTCGCCGACCGCCCCGTCCGCGTCGAGCAGGTACTTGGGCACGAGGAACAGCGAGATGCCCCGGACCCCGGGCCCCCCGCCCGGGATCTTGGCCAGTACCAGGTGGACGATGTTCTCGCCCAGCTCGTGGTCGCCGCCGGAGATCCACATCTTGGAGCCGAACATGCGGTGGGTGCCGTCCGGGCGGGGCTCGGCCCGGGTGGTGATGTCGGCGAGCGAGGAGCCGGCCTGCGGCTCCGAGAGGCACATCGTCCCGTGGAACCGGCCCTCCAGCATCGGCGGCACGAAGGCCCGGACCTGCTCCGGCGAACCGTGCGCCACCAGCAGGTTGGCGTTGGCCACCGTCAGCATGGCGTAGGCCCAGGTGCCCGGGTTCGCAGCCTGGAACCAGGCCGCCACGGCGATGCCGACGACGTGGGGGAGCTGCAGGCCGCCCACCTCGGCGTCCATGGTCGCGGAGAGCAGCCCGGCCTCCGCGGCGGTGGCCAGCGCGGGCCCGACCTCGGGATGGAGCCGGGCGTACCCGACGCCGTCGACCTGCTCGAACCGAGGCTCCTCGGCGTCGTTGCGCTTGTTGTGGGGCGCGAACTGCTCGGTCGCGAGGTCGGCGGCCAGCTCCAGAACCGCGTCGATGGTCTCCCGGGAGTGCTCGGCGAAGCGTTTGCGATTCGTGAGCTCCTCGACGTGCAGCCAGTCGTGCAGCAGGAACTCGAGGTCGGCACGGGACAGGATGAGGTCGCGGCTCACGTGTGGCATCATCGCTCCAGGATTACTGATCAATCAGTAATCTGACTCTGGCGCGATGCGCCGCCGAGGTCAAGGAGCCGACGGTATGGGCGCAGTCACGAACGCCGGCACAGCCGCGGCGCTCGGCGAGGCGATCCTGGCCGAGCTCGCCGGCGGCCACGAGGAGGCGAAGCCGACGCGGAGCGCGATCGTCGGGGCCGCGGTCGAGTCGTTCGCCGACCGGGGGTTCCACGGGACCAACCTCAAGCACATCGCCCAGGGCTCCGGGCTCAGCACCGCGGCGCTCTACGTGCACTTCGCCTCCAAAGAGGAGCTGCTCTTCGCGTTGAGCCGTCGCGGACACGAGATCGCGCTGGACATGGTCACCGCCGCGGCCGGGGTCGCCGACGCCGTCACGGCCGCGCGGGTGTTCGTCTACGCGTTCACCCGCTGGCACGCCGAGCAGCGGACCCTTGCCCGCGTCGTGCAGTACGAGCTGGGGGCGCTGCGGGCGGAGCATGCCGACGTGATCACCGACCTGCGCCGCGACACCGAGAAGTCCGTGCGCGGCCTCGTCGAGCGCGGCGTCGGCTCCGGCGACTTCGTCGTCCCCGACGTCCGCGGGGCCGCGGCCGCGATCCTCTCGCTGGGGATCGACGTGGCCCGCTGGTACACGCCGCACAGCCCGTGGACCCCCCACGAGCTGGGAGTTCTGTACATCGAGTTCGCGAGCCGTCTTCTCGGGGTGCGGGGATGACGGTCGCCCGATCACGGAGGATCGAAGAATGACGGTCTTGTCGCGGTTCCGCCTGGACGGAAAGGTCGCCATCGTCACCGGCGCGTCCTCGGGGCTGGGTGTCGCCTTCGCCCAGGCCCTTGCGGAGGCGGGAGCGGACGTGGTGCTCGCCGCCCGCCGCGTCGACCGCCTTGCGGAGACCGCGAAGCTCGTCGAGGACTGCGGGGTGCGGGCCCTGGCGGTGGCCACCGACGTCGCCGTGCCGACGGACTGCGACGCCGTCGTCGCGCAAGCGATGGCGGAGTTCGGCCGGGTGGACGTGCTGGTGAACAACGCCGGCGTGGGCACTGCGGTACCGTCCACCCGGGAGACCGTCGCGGAGTTCACGAAGGTCATCGACGTGAACCTCAACGGCTGCTACTGGATGGCGCAGGCGTGCGGGCGGGTCATGAAGCCGGGCAGCAGCATCGTGAACATCTCCAGCATCCTGGGGATCACCACCGCCGCGCTGCCGCAGGCCGCGTACTCGGCGAGTAAGGCCGGTCTGATCGGCATGACCCGGGACCTCGCCCAGCAGTGGGGCGGACGCAAGGGGATCCGGGTCAACGCCCTCGCGCCGGGGTTCTTCCACACCGAGATGACCGAGCAGTACCCGCCCGGCTATTTCGAGCAGACGATGCTCCGGGTCCCACTGGGCCGCAAGGGCGATCCGGAGGAGCTCGCCGCCGCGCTCATCTTCCTGGCCGGCGACGCCGGGAGCTACGTCCTGGGGCAGACGCTGGCGGTCGACGGCGGCATCACCATCACCTGACTCCGGTCACACGTCCGGGGTGGCGGCCGCGCGGGTGAGTCGCGCGGCCAGGGCGCGGACGTGGTCCCGCAACGCGTCCGGCTCCTCGACGACGAAGGGCCGGTCGATCCACGCCAGCAGCAGCGCCGGCACGCGCGCTGCCGGCGCTCTGACGGTGCGGGGCCGACCTGGGCAGGCACGCTAATGCCCGCACGACCGTCAACGCCCAGCGGCTGGTCGTGACCCGCGGGAAGGCCGGGCGGTCCGCCGCCCGGATCGCTGAGCAGCTCGGGATCTCCCGGGTCACGGTGCACAAATGGATCTGCCGCTACCGCGAGGAGAGCTGGGCCGGGCGGGCCGACCGTTCCTCGCGCTCACACCGCAGTCCGACCCGCACCCCGCCGAGGTCGAACAACGGGTACTCGCGTTGCGCGTCGACGCCATACGGGACCGGTGTTCCTGGCCCGTGAGCTGGGCTTGGTCGCCGGACCACGGGCCGGATCCTGCACCGCCACCGGGTGCCCGCGTTGCGCGCGATCGACGCGATCACCGGTGCCCCGCTCCGTCGTCAGCACTCCAGACGCCGCTACTAACACCCGCACCCCGGTGATCTACTGGATGTCGATGTGAAGCCCGGCCGGGTTCCCGACGGCGGTGGCTGGCGCCTGCACAGCGCCGGGAGGCCGTCCGCGGGCGCGGGGTCGGCTACGACTTCCTCGACGTCGCCGTGGACGACCACTCCCGCCTGGCCCCCGGCGAGGCCCTGCCCGATGAGCGAGACCTGACCAGCGCGGGTTTCTGCGCCGTGCGGTGGCCTGGGTTGCCGCTCACGGCGGGAACGTCGCCAGGGTGCTCACCGACAGCGCCAGGGGCTGCCGGGTCGACCGGCACCGGACAGCGTCCTGTGCCGAGTTGGTGATCCGGCGGCGGTTCACCCGCCCGCACTGCCCGTGGACGAACGGTGAGGCCGAGCGATTCGACCGGACCTAGCTGTGCTGCCCGGACAGGTTGGTCAACCGGGTGATGGGTGGTTGACCTCCGAGAGCGGTGTGGGGCCTGTGGTGGTTGTACTCGTGGAGGAACGCCGGAAGTGCGTTTCGGCGTTGTGACTCGCTGGCGTAGAAGCGTCGGAACGCCCAGCGGTCGGCGAGGTGCGGTGGAACCGTTCTATCTTCCCGTTCGTCTGCGGCCGGTAGGGCCGGGTCCGGCGCGGGCTGATCCCGAGCTCGGTGCAGGTGTCGCGCCACAGGTGTGAGCAATAGGCGCTGCCGTTGTCCGACAGCACCCGACGGGTGGTGACTCCGCGGGCGGCGAACCAGGCCACGGCCCGGCGCAGCACCGCGGTGGCGGTGGCAGCGGTCTCGTCGTCGTGGATCTCGGCGTAGGCCACCCGTGAGTGGTCGTCGATCACGGTGTGCACGAACGCGGTGCCCATCTTCGGGTTTCGGTACTCGTTGCGGGGTTTGCCCGGGGTCGCGGCCCGGTGGCGTCGTCCCTGGTGGCGGCCGACGTAGCGCCAGCCGCCGCCGTCGGGGATGTTGCCCAGCTTCTTCACATCGACATGCAGCATGTCCCCGGGTGCGGGGTGTTCGTAGCGGCGCACCGGCTCTCCGGAGGCCCGGTCCAGCCCGGTGAGACGGTTGATCCGGCAGCGGCGCAGGACCTGGTGGGCAGTCGAGGCGGCCACTCCGACGCGGGCGGCGATCTCGACCGGGCCCAGCCGGTGCTTGAGCCGCAGGTGCACGATCTTCCGCTTGACCGGCTCGGGGGTCTTGTTCGGGCTGTGATGGGGCCGGCTGGAGCGGTCGAACATTCCGGCGGGGCCTTCGGCGGCGTAGCGGTCGGCCCACCGTTTCGCCGTGCGCCACGACACCTGGAACCGGGCCGCGGCCGTCGAGACCGGCCACTGCTCGTCGACGATCAGACGCGCCAGCCGTAATCGGGCGCGTGGGGTCAAAGCCGCGTTAGCGTGGAGCACGAGGACCTCCCGGAGCCGGGCGTGGATGCCGTCAGACAGCTCCACACCACTCCGAGAGGTCCTCACCCATCAAGATCAATCATGTCGTGTCGTCACACGACCCCCGGTTCGACCAACGTCCCCGGGCAGCACACCTAGCAACACGAATTGGTCAGGTCCCGGGTTGGGTAGAGGTTCGGTGGACGAGCTCGCCCTACACCCGCTGGACCTTGACCTTCAACAAGCCAAGAACCTATCGGACGAGAGCGACGTGCGCCCTTTCCCGGGTTGGGTAGAGGTTCGGTGGACGAGCTCGCCCTACACCCGCTGGACCTTGACCTTCAACAAGCCAAGAACCTATCGGACGAGAGCGACGTGCGCCCTTCAACGACAGACCAACACAAAATGCACTTCGCTCGGACCGGTCGGCTCCCGGCCTCTCCGGACGTCAAGGCGTTGCACATGACGGTCGTGTGCTGCAACGCCATCGGGCACTCGATCACCAAGGCGGACCTCGACAACCGGCGCGGTATGTTCGCGATGGGCCCGCAAGCGCCTGGTCAGAGCGACGACGAGTAGTCACCGTTCACCGGGTAGGTCTGCCCGGTGATCCAGGACGCGGCATCGCTGGAGAGGAACACGGCGAGGCCCGCCGCGTCCGCGGGCCGGCCCAGCCGCTTGATGAGGTAGTGGCGCAGCATGGCCTTGCGTGTCGCCTTGCCCGCGAGCACGGGGGCGGTGGTCGGGGTCTCGATCGTCGCCAGGGCGATGCAGTTGGCGCTGACGTCGTACCGGCCGACGGCCTTGGTCACCGAGCGCATCACCGCCATCGCCCCGGCCTTGGCCACGGAGCAGGTGATGAAGTTGGGTTCGCCGACCCGGCCGGTGCGCCCGAGGGGGATCGAGCCGGAGTGGATCTGTCCTCCGAAGGAGCTCCTCTTGCCCAACCACCCCCCCGCCAGGCTGGCCGGCGTTCGTCGGCGTCGACTGGGGCGGCAGCGAGCACCAACTCTGCGTCCTCGACACCACTGGAACTCAGCTGACCCAGCAGCGGGTCACCCATGACGTCGCCGGGCTCGCTGAGCTCGACACTTCCCTCGCCGAGCATGGCGAGGCCCTACCCGTCGCCGTCGAGCGGGCTGAGGTCGTGCTCGTCCAGCACCTGCAGTCCCAGGGCCACACGGTCTTCCCGATCTCGCCCCGCATCGCCGCCCGAGCGCGGGAACGCTACTGAGTCGCCACGGTCGGCTCGACGCCTACGTCCTGGCCGACACCCTCCGCCACGAGCACCATCACTGGCGACCTCTGAGCATCCCCTCGCCGCTGCTGGCTGAGATCAGAGCCCTGACCCGCGACCGCGATCGTCTACAGCAGACCCAGCAGGCCACCGAGTCCCAGCTACGCGCCATCCTCGAGGCCTACCACCCGGCGCCCGCGCGGCTGTCCTCCTCGGTCGACCGGCAGATCACTCTGCACTTCGTCCTGGACTACCCAACACCGGCCGCGGCGTCATGGATCAAGGCCACCCGCATGAGCGGGTTCCTGACCCGCCATCACTACACCGGCCGGGTCCCCGGGCACGTCCTGGCCGAGCGGCTGCGCGAGAACCTGCTCGCCGCCTCGACCGGCACAGTCGCAGGCAAGTCCTACTCCGCCCAATCCTTCGCCCGGCTGCTCCAACTGCTCAACATCCAGCTCGCCGGGTACGACGACGCCATCGCCGCCGCGGTCGCCGAGCACCCCGACACACCGATCTTCGCCGGCTTCCCCGGACTCGGGCCGGTCCTGACCTGCACACTGCTCGCCGAGATCGGTGAGGACCGCGCCGCTTCCCGACACCGGCGACACTGCTGGCCGAGTCCGGGCTGGCCGCGGTCACCCGCGCCTCCGGCCGCTCACGCAAAGTCCGCTTCCGCTACGCTGCCAACACAATCCTGCGCGAGGCCGCGATGTGGTGGGCCTACAACTCGATGAAGGAAGCACCTTGGGCCAAGGCGGCTTTCCGCGAGGCTCGTGACCGGCGCGGCCAGCACTACCATCGGGCGCTTCGCGGTCTCGCCGCTCGCTGGATGCGCGTGCTCTGGACCTGCTGGAGCACTCACACCCCCTGCGCCCTGAAACGCCACACCACCGCCCAGGCCGCACTCTCCGCGGGCTGACCAGCACCCCTTCCTCAGCTGCCGGCGACAACGCCACGCGGCCGCTCGATGCTGCACTGACTCAGAAGATCGAAAACCTCGCGGGTTGACAGTGGGAGTCTGCCGCACCCACTACGCGGCGAACCTGATGGCAGCGACCCCGAAGTCGTCCTGGCCGTGGGTGCGGGCGTTGCTGCACTCGGTCTACGACCAGCCCGACGCCGCGAGCGTTCACGCCCAGTTCGACCGCGTCCTCGACGCCGTGGCCGAGAAGCTGCCGAAGGTGTCCGAGCACCTCGACCACGCGCGCGGACGTCCTGGCCTTCACAAGCTTCCCGAAGGAGGTGTGGCGCCAGATCTGGTCAACAACCCAAGCGAGCGGCTGGACAGGGAGATCCGCCGTCGCACCGACGTCGTCGGGATCTTCCCGGACCGCGACTCGCTGATCCGCCTGGTCGGTGCGGTGCTGGCCGAGCAGCACGACGAGTGGGTCGAGGGACGGCGCTACTTCGGGCTCGAGGTCCTGGCCCGCTCCCGCGTCACCGCGGTCCCTGACACGGCCTCCAGCGGCGAGGAGGTGACCTCGACCGACACGATCCCGGCGCTCAGCGCCTGACACAGTTAGAAGATCACGCGGTAGTCGTCACACACCACGCCAGCGGACTTGACCGGTGGGCCAGGATCGCGAGGTCTGCCGAGGCGACGCCGAGGGGAAAGCGGATGCCTTCGTGGAGGACGTGTGAGCGCAGCGGGAAGCTGCCTTCGCACCCGGCGAGACAGACCGTCTCCCAGTCGCGCAGCACGTAGAGGAAGGCGCTCTCGCCGGATTGTTCTGCGAGGTCGGCGAGGATGTCGCGGGCGTAGTCGGTGACGTCGTGGCGGGCCGCGGCGACCGCGCCGAGAAGGAACAGTTCGGGGCCGAGGTGCCATCGGCCGTCGTCGCGGTCGACGAGGCCCTGTCGGTGAGTTCTCCGAGCAGTCGATGTGTTGTGGGGCGTGGCAGGCTGGCCTCGCGGGCCACCTCTGAGGTGGTGGCGCCGCCGGCGGCGGCTCCGACGGTCCGCAGAACGAGGCCGACCTTGGCGATGACCGTGAGTCCGCCGACCTCCTCTGTTCGGGGCGGGTTCATCGTCCTACCGTATGTCCACTCGCCGAACGGATACGACGATCGACCTGATTGGCGAGCGCTGCCCGATCCTGGTGCAGCTCTCTTCCGGCGTCGGCCTGAGCGTCCCGTTCGAGGAGCGCGAGAAGCTGGTCGAGCTGCGCCCGGCGATGGCGACACGCAACCCGTGCAGCATGCGCTTCGGCGCCGGCGAGTTCCTGATCCCGCCCGCCGGTGTCCGCAGGCTGGCGGCCCGCATGCAGGAGCTTGGGGTCAAGCCGGAGCTGGAGATCTACGACACCGGTCACCTCGACGCCTGCCTGCGCCTGCGCGACGAGGGGTTGCTCGCCGAGCCGCTGCAGTTCAGCATCGTGCTGGGGTGCGCGGCGGGATGGCCGCGACCGCGGAGAATCTGATGATGGTGCGCCGCAGGCCGGTGGACGCGGTGTGGCAGGTGATCGCCATCGGGCGGGCAAACCTGGAGCTGACCGCGGTCGGCCTGGCCCTGGGCGGCAACAGCCGCGCGGGCCTGGAGGACACCCTCTACCTGCGCAAGGGCGAGCTGTCCGACGGCAGCGTCCCGCTGTTCGCCCGGGCCCGCAAGATCGCGGAGAGCCGACCTGGGAATAGCGGACGTGGCGCAGGCCGCCCGCCAGCTGCCCGAGGGCGCGGGCAGCGGCCGATGACCGACGTGTGCGCCATGGCGTACGCGCGGGGCGGGGAGGTCCACGAGCTCCGTCGCCCCGTCCCGGAGCCCGCCGAGGGCGGTGTACTGCCCATGGAGGTTGAGTACGGCGACACGGGCGGGATGATCTTGAAGTAGGTGAGGGCCTCCAGGTCCGGTGTGGATTGCGACATCTACCCCGTGACCTGGAAGGCCCTCATGACCCACCGTAACGCCCCGTTGTCCGAGACCGGTCGATTGCGGCTGGCCCGTTGTGTCGTCGACGACGGCTGGCCGTTGCGGCGGGCCGCAGACCGCTTCCAGGTGGCGGTCAGCACCGCGAAGCGCTGGGCCGACCGCTACCGCCTCTACGGCGCGGCGGGCATGGCCGACCGCTCCTCCCGCCCGCACCACAGCCCGCGCCGGACCCCGACCCGGATCGAGCGGCGCATCATCAAGGTCAGAGTCATCCGACGCTGGGGACCGGCACGCATCGCCGGGCTGTTGCGGCTGGCCGCCTCGACCGTGCACGCGGTGCTGCGCCGCTACCGGATCCCGCGGCTGTCCGAGCTCGACCGCGCCACCGGCGTCATGATCCGCAAGGCGGTGCGCCGCTACGAACACCCCACACCAGGGGATCTGGTCCATGTCGACGTCAAGAAGCTCGGCAACATCCCCGACGGCGGCGGACACCGCGTCCTGGGCCGCGCCGGTGGGCGGCGCCGCCAGCGGACCGGGACCGGCTACGCCTACCTGCACAACGCCGTGGACGATCACTCCCGACTGGCTTACACCGAGATCCACGCCGACGAGCAGGCCATCACCGCGGTCGGGTTCTGGGCCCGCGCCCACGCCTACTTCGCCGGCTGCGGCATCGAGGTCGCGCGGGTGCTCACCGACAACGGGGCCTGCTACCGCTCCCGCGTCTGGCGCGATGGCCTCGCCGACCAGGGCATCGTGCACAAACGCACCCGGCCCTACCGGCCCCAGACCAACGGCAAGGTCGAACGGTTCAACCGCACCCTGCTCGAGGAGTGGGCCTACGCCCGCCCCTACCAGCGCGAAGCCGACCGCCGAGCCGACCTACCCGCGTGGTTGCACTTCTACAATCACCACCGCGGACACACCGGCATCGGAGGGTCACCCACCCGCCAGCCGTGTTCCCAACCTCTCAGGGCAGAACAGCTAGGTCCGGGTGCGGGTCGGGGTCGCCGGGATCAACCCCCGCCGACTGGCGGAACCGGCGGCGGTACTCGGGAGGCGACCCGGTCGTCCCGCTCCAGGACGCCGCCGGGGTCGTCGACGCCGTCTGGCCGGGCATCGATCCCGCCCGCGTCGGTGAGCGGGTGTGGCTCTGGGAGACGGCCCGCCAGCGGTGCGGCGGTGGCGCGCAGGAGCTCACGGTCGTGCCGGCCGGGAACGCGGTCCCGCTGCCGGCGGGCGTCGGCCTGGACGCGGGGGCCTGCCTCGGCGTCCCCGCCGTGACCGCGCACCGCTGTCTGACCGTCGCCGAGGACGGGCCCGCCCGCCTCGCGCCGGGCGCGCTCGACGGGCGCACCGTGCTGGTGGCCGGGGGTGCCGGCGCGCTCGGGCACGCCGCGATCCAGCTCGCCGGCTGGAGCGGCGCTACCGTCCTCACCACGGTGAGCACGGCCGAGAAGGCCGCGCTCGCCGGGGCGGCCGGCGCGCGGCACGTCGTCCGGCACCGGGACGTCGACGCCGCGCAGGCCGTCCGCGGCCACGCCCCGGACGGGGCGTCGTCGTCGAGCTGGCGCCGGACCCGAACCTCGACCTCGACCTGCAGGTCCTCGCCCCGGGCGGCACCGTCGCCGTGTACGCCGGCGGCGCCGCTACCTTCCCGGTGGACCTCGGCGCGTCGATGGGGGCCAACGCGCGGCTGCTGTTCGTCTCGATCTTCACGATGCCCGAGCCGGCCAAGCGGGCCGCGGTCGCCGCCGTCATGGACGCCGTGGCGGCGGGGGTCCTCGGGGTCGGGACCGCGGCCGGGCTCCAGGTCCACCACCATCCCCTGGCCGACCTCGGCCGGGCCTTTGAGGCGGTGGAGCAGGGCGCGGTCGGCAAAGTCCTGGTCGACGTCGACCCGGCGCTCGGCTGAGCGCTCCCGGGGTGCGGGATCGTCACTCGCGCAGTCGATCCGCACCGGGAACGCACAGGGTCGCGCGCAGGAACTCGTCGGTGAGCCGCTCGGTCTCCGCCCCGACCTCGGGCACCGCGGCGCCGTGGCACTGCGGCAGCCGCCGCGCCGTCACGGTCACGCCGTGCTCCACGAGGCGGTGGGCGTAGGCCGGGCCCTCGTCCCGGAGCATCTCGAAGTCGCGGAGGACGACGAGGGCCGGTGGCAGCCCGCGGAGGTCGGGGGCGTGTGCCGGCGAGGCGTATGGGCCCGAACGCGTCGGCGGGCGAGGCGAGGTACACCTCCCACACGTCCTCGGAGTGCCGGCGGGTCATGGCGAAACCCTCCGCGAAGCGGTGCATCGACCCGGTGTCGCAGCTGCTGTCCAGCGCCGGGATGGTGAGGACCTGCCCCCGCAGGGCCGGCCCGCCGCGGTCGCGGCTCATCAGGGCGACGGCGGCCGTGAGGGCGCCGCCGGCGCTCCCACCGCCGATCGCGGGCCGGCCCGCGCATCCGCAGGAATGCCGCGTGCTGCGCCGTCCGCACCCGCGCGACGTCAGCGAACCACGCCTCCCGCGCCGCCGGGTCGGCCGGGGCCCGCTTCACGGCCGGCCTCGGGGCACAACGTGGCCGAGGTGAACGTCGCCCACCTGACGATGCTCGAGCTGCCGGCCCGGCCGCCGGAGGAACAGCGGTCACTGCCCTGCCTGCGCCGGTGGAGCAGGCAGGGCGGGGGGTGAGGTCCGCGGCGCGGGACCGGGACGTGCCTGGTCTCACCCCCGGGCCGCGGTGCGCCCTTCGGCGAGGCCGGCGAGCGCCTCGGTGGCGCGTTCCCGGAACCGGGCCACACCGGCGACTTTGACCGCCTCGTACCCGCGCACGAGGTCCGCGGCGCGCACCACCTCGAGGACGGCCTCGACGTCGTCCGCGTCCGACGTGGCCAGGGCCGCCCCCACGAGCTCGCGGTACTCGCCGGGCAGGGCGCGTTCGAGTGCGCGGACCCGCCCCCACCCGAAGGGGTTCACGGCCGGGTACCTCCGCAGGGCCCGGCTCGCGGCGAGCAGCCCGAGCAGGGGCCGGGCCGGTCGGCCGAGCGCGATCTTCCTGCGCATCCCGATTGCCCGCAGCACCGGGGGATGGAGGAGGAACGAGTGGCTCGCGCCGGAGCCGAACGTCTGCTCGATCTCGCCCGCGAGCTCCGGGCGGAGCGACAGCCGGGCCACCTCGAACTCGTCCTTGTAGGCCATCAGCCGGTGCAGATGGTGGGCGAACTCCCGGGTGACCGGCGCGTCGTCGCCCCAGCCGCCCGCGATCCGGTGCACCGTCGCGACCTCGGTGGCGTAGTGCCGCGCGTATGCCACGTCCTGGTAGGCGATCAGCTCCCGTACCCGGTCGACGATCAGTGTGCCCGCAGGCCCGTCCGGGTCGAGACCGGCCGCCACGACGACGTCGACGGCGGCGGCCGTGGGCACCGCCGGTGGTGGGGCCGCCGTCCCGGCCAGCGCCTCCACCGTCCCCGGATCCACCACCCACTGCCGGCCCCGCCGGAAGGCCTGGACGTTCTGTCCGACCGCGGCTCCGTTGAGCGCGATCGCGGCCTCGAGCGACTCGGGGGACAGGGGGATCGCGCCCAGCTGCACGGCCACACCGAGCATCAGGATGTTCGCGGTCTGCTCGCTGCCGAGCAGGCCCTTCGCCAGCGCCTGGGCGTCGAACGTGCGGCTCTCGCCCTCCCGGCACCGACCGACGACGGCGGCGGCGAGCCGCTCCCCTTCGGGGTACCGGACGTCCGGGTCGGCCACCATCGGGCCGGTCGGGAGCCGTCCGGTCGAGAGCACGGCGACCGTCCGCGTGGGCGAGGTCACCGCGAGGTTCGCGGCGTCGGCAGCGACCAGCAGGTCGCAACCGATGTAGACGTCGCACTGCTCGGCGCCCATGAGGTTGGACTCCGCGACCGCCGTGCCGAAGCTGAGGTCGGAGACGACCGCACCGCCCTTCTGCGCCAGGCCGAGCTGGTCGAGCGTGCTGACCTGGAGGCCGCTGCGGGCCGCGGCGGTGGCGAGCACCTGGGCGGCGGTGACGATGCCCGTCCCCCCGACCCCCAGCATGCGCACGGTGACCACGGCCGGGACCGGCGCCGCGGGCGGCGGCGGCAGCTCGTGCTCCGGGAGGTCCGCGACCGCCCGGTCCCGGGGCGCGCCCGGGACGACCGAGACGAAGGCCGGGCAGTCGCCGAGCACGCACGAGAAGTCCATGTTGCAGGAGTGCTGGTCGATCTGGGTCTTCCGCCCGTACTCGGTGTCGACCGGCCGCACCGAGAGGCAGTTGGACTTGTGCCCGCAGTCGCCGCAGCCCTCGCACACCCGCGTGTTGATGTGGACGCGCGAGCCGGGAGTCGCTGCCTTGCCTCGCTTGCGCTTGCGCCGCAGCTCGGTGGCGCACTCCTGCTCGTGGACGATCACGGTCACGCCGGGGACGCCGGCCAGCTCCTCCTGGACCGCGACCAGGTCGTCCCGGTGCCGGACCTGCACGCCTCCCGGCAGTGCCCGGCCCCGGTACCGGCGCGGGTCGTCGGTGGTCACGACGACCCGCCGTACCCCGTCGGCGACGAGGTTGCCGATCAGGTCCCGGATGCCCCGGCCGCCCTCGACGGCCTGCCCCCCGGTCATCGCCACGGCACCGTTGAGCAGGATCTTGTAGGTCATCGTGACCCCGGAGGCGACAGCCGCGCGGACGGCGAGGCTGCCGGAGTGGTGGTAGGTGCCGTCCCCCAGATTCTGGACGAAGGGCTGCGGGTCGCGCAGGAACGGTGCCATCCCCACCCACGTCATGCCCTCGCCCCCCATCTGGGAGAAGCCGACGACGTCGCCGATCCGGTCGTTGTCCATGATGGTCACGAGGCCGGAGCACCCGATGCCGGCGCCGACGAGCGTGCCCGCCGGCGCCTCGGTCGAGCGGTTGTGCGGACAGCCGGAGCAGAAGTAGGGCGGGCGCTTGGCGCCCACGAGCGGGAGGTGGATCCTGGGCCGCTCGCGGCGGGCGAGCCACGCGCGGACGGCCGCCAGGTCGAGGCGGGCCGCGAGCCTCGGCGCGATCGCGGCCGCGATCACGTCCGGAGGGAGGTCGCCGTCGGTCCGCAGGAGCGGCTCGCCGTCGGGTCCCCGGCGGCCGAGGACCATGGGGCGCTCCGCCCGGTCGTAGAGCACGTCCTTCACCGCCGACTCGACGAAGGACCGCTTCTCCTCGACGACGACGATCTCGGCGAGCCCCTCGGCGAAGCGGCCGACCGCGCGCCCGTCGAGCGGGTGGACGACGCCGAGCTGGAGCAGCCGGACGCCGCTTCGCTCCAGGTTCTCCTGGTCGATCCCCAGGTCGGTGAGGGCCGCGACCACGTTGCGGAACGTGGCTCCGGCGGCCACGAAGCCGATCGTGGCCCCGGGGTCGCCGGTGATGTGGTTGAGCTCGTTCAGCTCCGTGTACCGCATTGCGAGGTCGGTGCGGGCGGCCAGCGTGCGCTCGAGATCGGCGAGCCGGGGCTGCAGGAACCGGGCCGAGACCTCGTGGTCGTGTCCCATGGCGCGGCCGTCGGCCGAGGTCGGGATGCGGTACCGGTCCGGCCGGGGCGGTGCGATCCGCACGATCCCCGAGCCGTCGACGACACTGGTCGCGAGCTTGAGCCCGACCCACAGACCGCTGAACCGCGACATCCGGACGGCGTGCAGACCGAACTCCAGGATCTCCTGCGGATCGCGCGGTACGAGGACCACGAGCCCGATCTCCGCCATGGCGGCCTCGGAGGCGCTCGGGACCGTGGAGGACTTCGCGGTCGCGTCGTCCCCGACCAGCAGTACGACCCCGCCGCGCGGGTGTGCGCCCCCGAGGTTCCCGTGGCGCAGGGCGTCGGTCGCGCGGTCCAGGCCGGGGGCCTTGCCGTACCAGATGCCCAGCACCCCGTCGTGCGTCAACGGGCCCACCTGCGGGGCGAGCTGGGTGCCCTGCACGATGGTGACGCCCAGCTCCTCGTTCACCGCGGGTCGGTGCAGGACGTCGTGCTCGGCGAGAAGCTCGGAGCGCCGGGCGAGCTCCAGATCGAGTCCGGCCAACGGCGACCCCTCGTAACCGGAGATCATCGTGGCGGTCCGCAGCCCGTCGGCCCGGTCGAGCCGGTGCGCCTCCAGCGGGAGCCGCACCAGGGCCTGCAGCCCGCTCAGCAGGATCTCGCCCGACTCCGCTTCGTAGCGATCCGCCAGCGTGAAGTCTCGGGTCATGAACTGAGTCTCACGAACGGGCCTCCAGATTTCATCGACGTTTCCCACGGATCCCGGTGGGAATCGGTGCGGCACTTGTGTCTTTCCCCAGGCGCGGCGCCGCCGGCGGGTCAAAACCAGGTCTCGGACAGGTCGAGCGTGGTGCGGTCGAGGCTGTCCAGCAGATCGAACTGGGCACCCGTCCGGGGGAGCTCGTAGGCGAAGAAGTAGCGGGCCGCCACGCGCTTGCCCTCGTAGAAGTCGCCCTCCCCGCCCGCTGCCGTCAGCGCCTGCTCGAGCCAGATCCAGGCCAGGACGCAGTGGCCGACGGCCTCGAGGTACGCGGTCGCGTTAGCCAGGGCGACCTCGGGCCGTCCGGGGCCCCAGAGCCGTGCGGTGGTGGTGGTGATCCGCTGCGCGGCCCGGCGCAGGGCCTCGGCCCAGCCCGGCAGCGCCCCCGGTCCCGCCGCGGCCCGGGAGGCCGTGTCCTCCATGACGTCGAGGAGCAGGCGCAACGCGGCCCCGTCGGCCATCCGGACCTTCCGGCCGAGCAGGTCGAGGCCGTGGATCGCGTGGGTGCCCTCGTGGATCGAGTTGAGCCGGTTGTCCCGGTACAGCTGCTCGACGTTGTGGTCCCGGGCGTAGCCGTACCCGCCGTGGACCTGGATGGCGAGGCTGTTGGCCTCCACCGCCCACTGGGCAGGCCAGCTCTTCGCGATCGGCGTGAGCAGCTCCAAGAGCAGCCGGGCTCGGTCCCGCTCCTCGGGCTCCCCGGCGGTGGCGACGTCGTCGACGAGCTTGGCACAGTAGAGGCCCAGGGCCAGGGCGCCCTCGACGTAGCTCTTCTGCGCCAACAACATCCTGCGGACGTCCGGGTGCCGGATGATGGGCACCTGGGCGCCGCTCGCGGCCCCGAGCGGCCGGCCCTGGACCCGGGTCCGGGCATAGTCCACGGACTGGAGGTAGCCGGTGTAGCCCAGCGCGGTGGCGGCGAGGCCGACGCCGATGCGCGCCTCGTTCATCATGTGGAACATCTGGGCCAGGCCCTGGTTCTCCCGGCCCACGAGGTGACCCACGGCCCCGGCCGTTCCCCCCGGTAGGTGGCTCCCGTCGCCGAAGGCGAGGAGCGCGTTGGTGGTGCCGTGGTTGCCCATCTTGTGGTTGAGCCCGACCAGGGCGACGTCGTTGCGGTCACCGGGCTCGCCGTGCTCGTCCAGGACGTACTTCGGCACGAGGAACAACGAGATGCCCTTGACACCGGGCGGGGCCCCCGGGGTCTTGGCGAGGACGAGGTGGACGATGTTCCGGCTCATCTCGTGGTCGCCGCCGGTGATCCACATCTTGGTGCCGGTCACCCGGTAGGTGCCGTCGTCCTGCGACACCGCCCTCGTGGTGATGTCGGCCAGCGAGGAGCCGGCCTCCGGCTCGGAGAGGCACATGGTGCCGAGGAACTCGCCGGTCAGCATCGGCCGGACCCATTGCTCGACCTGCTTCGGGGTGCCGTACGCCTGGAGCAGATGGGCGTTGGCCACGGTCAGCAGCGCGTAGTTGCTTGTGCTGACGTTGGCCGCCTGGAACCAGCAGTGAGCCGCCTTGGACACCACGTACGGGAGCTGCATGCCGTCGAGCCCGGCGTCGAACTCCCCGGCGAGGAAGCCGGCCCCGCCGAGCGCCTCCAGCGCCTTCGCGACCTCCGGGACGGTCACCACCTCGCCGGTGTCGGCCCGGTACGGCTCGGTCGTGTCGGCGGCCTTGTTGTGGGGGACGAAGCGGTCGGCCGCGAGGTCGGCGGCGAGGTCGAGGACGGCGTCGAACGTCGTGCGCGAGTGGTCGGCGAAACGCTCCCGGGCGCACATCGACTCGACGTCCAGCCACTCATAGAGCAGGAAGTCTAGGTCGCGGGGATCGAGGAGGGGGACGTCGGAGCGGACGCTGTGCTTCACAGGCCGTGTCACCTCCCCACGAAGCGGGCCTCGCGGCGCTCGACGAAGGACCGCATGCCCTCGACGCCGTCCTCGGTGCGCAGCAGGGCGGCCGCATCGGGTGCCAGGCGTTCGATCGCCGCACGCTCGCCCTCCAACCGTGCGCGGTGGGCCGACTCCAGCGTCGTCCGCACTCCGAGCGGGCACGCCTTCTCGCTGATGTACTCCGCGATCTCGATGGCGCGGTCGAGCTGCCGGCCCGGCTCCACGACCTCCTGGACCAGCCCGATCCGCAGGGCCTCGGCGGCGTCGTAGGGCTCCCCGGTCAGGAGCCAACGCATGGCGTTGCCCCATCCCGCGTCCCGGGGGAGGCGGACCGTCGCGCCGCCGAAGGCGTAGATGCCCCGGTTGATCTCCATCTGGGCGAACCGGGCGTTCGAGGCGGCGACCCGGATGTCCGCGGCCAGCATCAGCTCGATCGCCAGGGTCATGACCCAGCCGTGCACCGCCATCACCAACGGCGTGGTCCACGGCCCGTCGGTGCGCCAGGGATCGCGCTGGTCGTCGCGGTCGAAGGTGAACGCGCCCCGGGCGACCTCCGGCCCGACCTCCAGGAGGTCGAGTCCACCGGTGAAGTGGTCGCCGTGGGCGAAGAGCACCCCGCACCGGATCTCTGGATCGGTCTCGAGCCGGTGGTAGGCCTGGGCGAGCTGGTCCATCAGCTCGAGGTTGAACGCGTTGCGCTTCTCTGGGCGGTTCAGCCCGATCAGCAGGAGGTGGCCTCGCCGCTCGACCGTCACCACCGGCCCGTGGCCGACGTCCTTGCGGTCGACGGCCTGTGTCGCCGGGTTCGTCATCGTCGTCTCCTCGTCGTCGAGTCCGACGGGAATGTAGTTGCACACTGCTACTAAAGGGAAGGCCGGTGTCGCGCCGGACCGCGGCGATTAGGGGCGTTCCGAACGGATCCGTGGCGGCATGCGGTAGCAAAATACAACGCAAACATCCTATGCTGACGCCCGTGAAGCACGAGGAGCTGCTGGACGAGAACTGTGCCATCGCCCGCTCGTCCGCCGTGCTCGGCGAGCGCTGGGTTTGGCCGATCCTGCGCCAGGCCTTCAACGGTGCCCGCCGTTTCGAGGAGTTCCAGAAGGGCATCGGCCTGGCCAGGAACATCCTGACGGACCGGCTCACCCTGCTGGTCGAGCACGGGATTCTCGAGCGCCGTCCCGCCGACGACGGCGGGGCGCACCGGCAGTACCGGCTGACGGCCAAGGGACACGATCTCTTCCCGGCCTACCTCGCCATCATGGAGTGGGGCAACAGGTGGACGGGTCTGCCCGCGCCCCCGATCGACGTCCTGCACAAGCCCTGCGGGCATCGGGTGAACGCCCGGGTCGTGTGCTCCGAGTGCGGCGAAGAGCTCACCGACCGGGAGACCGAGCCGGTCGTGGGGAAGGGCCTGTTCGTACACGCCGACCGCGGACGTCCCGCCAGGTCGGTGCGAGAGGTGCTCGGGATCGACGCGAAGCCGGGCGGCCGGGCCCCCCGGCCGCGGCGACGGTGATCCCCCGAATCGGAAGGTGGCATGACTGATGCAGTTCGAGCGACTGGCGGGTGACCTCGGACGGACCGAGGGCCCGGTCTTCGCCGGCTCCGGGGACGTCCTCGTGACGTCGATGGACCGTGGACACCTGTACTCGGTCGACGCCGACGGCGTCACCGCGAGGGTGATGAACACCGGAGGGGAACCGAACGGTCTGACCGAGGGCCCGGACGGTCGCCTCTACGTCGCCCAGAACGGTGGTCGCGGGCCCTGGAACATCCGCCCGATCTGCCCCGGTGGTGTCCAGGTCGTGGATCCGGTCGCCGGCAGCCTGCGCTGGCTCACGATGGACCCCGTCTCACCCAACGACCTGTGCTTCGGACCCGACGGGGCGCTCTACGTCACCGACCCCACCCGGACCCCCGCGCGGAACGACGGTCGCCTGTGGCGCGTCGATCCGCTCACGGGAGTGGCGGTCCTGCTGAGGTCGGTGCCGTGGTACCCGAACGGCATTGGCTTCGGGCCGGAGCCGGACTTCGTCTACGTCGCCTCCACCGGCGAGAGCGTCATCAGACGCATCGAGTTCAGCCCGGACGGCCTGGGAGCGGAGCACGACTTCATCACCATGCCGTACGGACACCCGGATGGGTTCGCGTTCGACACCGACGGCAACATGATCATTGCGACGGTCGGGACCGAGTCCGATCTCTCGGCACCGGGTGAGCTGCAGGTCTGGTCACCGGAGGGAACGCTCTCGGAACGGATCCAGCTGGGCTCCGGCCACTACTACACCAACGTGGCCCTGAGCGGGGACGGTCGTCTGATCGTGACCGACACCGACGACTGTGCCGTCCTGGTCGCCGACGGCTGGCCGGGCAAGGGCCTCCCGCTCCACCCGCACCGGGTCTAGCGTCCGCGCGCCCGGCGTGTCTTCAGTCCGCCGGGCCGGCCTCGGCCCCTCGTGACCGCGTGAGGAGCCAGGCGAGCACCGAGCGGTTCATCCCCTCGTAGGTGCGCGGATCCATCCCCGTCAGGTGCTCCCACCGGTGCAGCCGGTAGGTGACCGTGTTCGGGTGGATCTGGAGCTGCCGGGCGGCGTCGACGATCGAGAACCCGTGGTCCCGGTAGGCCGCCAGCGCGTCGACCAGGCTGGCCTGCTGGCCGACGACGTCGACGAGGTCGCCCACGAGCGGGCCGAGGCGCGCGGCCTGGGCCAGCAGCGCGGCCTGGAGCCAGACGGCCTCGAACTGCTGGACGGGGTGCTCCCTGTCGACCAGCGCCAGGGCGAGGTCCGCGTCGTCGATGCTGGTGGCGGCGCCGGCGAGGCCCATCCGCGCGAGCCCGACGCCGGCGTGCGCCTGAGGCCACTCCTCGCGGAGCGCAGCGGCGACGCGCACCGCGTCCGTCCCCTGGCAGACGAGGACGACCTCGAGGCCGCGGCGCACCGCGATGGCCGGGGACATGAAGCGGCTGAAGCGTCTCTGGAGCTCCCCGACATCGTCGGTGCGCACCGCGCCTCCGCGGACGACGGCGGCCACGAACCGGCCCCGGGGGTCGAAGCGGAGGCCCTTGGCGACCGCCTCGGTCTCGTCGTCCTCCGGGCGGTCCCCGAGCAGCTCGATCAGGCGGTGGCGCAGCGTGATCTCGTTGGCCTGCAGGCTGCGGGTCGACGTGTGCGCCGCCGCGACCTCGGTGGTGATCTCCAGCATCGTCGACCACATCGCCGTGGCCGCCCGCGCCAGGACGCCCTGGTCCGAGCTCGTGCTCTGCATGATCTTCCACAGTTCCTGGTAGCAGGCCTGATGGGCGCCGATGGCCGAGGCGACGCTGACCCCCTGGCGCGCCCGGAGCCGCCCCAGAGCGGCCGCCCTCTTCAGATCCTCCTCATTGGGCGCGCGCGACTCCTTGATCGAGGTGACCAGCCGGATCTCCTGTTCCAGAACGTGCTGATAATGCTCCTCTTTGCTGACGAGCGTGTAATCCGGAAATGCTTCGCGGACGTTCTCGGTAATGGCGACCGCGGAGGTGGGCAATTCCGCGAGGATCCGGTCGCACAGGTACCGGAGCCCGTCGCCGTCGTCGGCTTCGATCATGGCGGCATGCCTCCGCTCGCGGTCGCCGGCCGGGCCACAAGAGCCCTGATGACTATGGAAAGTGAGGAGAGAGTGCGTCTAGTGGGGTGAAAATCCGTGCTTCCCCCAGTGACACCTCCTGTGACGCGAACCATACTGGAATCCGACCCCCCGGCCAATCCCGCCGCCCGAGAGGACGGCACGCGCCCCGTCCGTCCGCGTGAGTTCGGTCGGGAAAGCTGTTTTCCGTCCCCGGGCCAACGTCGCCCGAAGGCGCCCGAAGTCCTGCTCCCGTTCCTCATCAGGGTCTCAACGAAGAGGTCGCTGCTCATGAAGAAGTTGTGTGGCATACTCGCGCTGCTGCTCGGTGTGACATTCCTCGCCTCGTGCGCGAACAACTCGTCCGGAGATGCCCAGAAGGCGTCAGACGGGCAGGCGGTGGTCATCGCCACGCAGGGTGCGGACACCGACATCATCGCGAGAACCGCGGTCAGTCAAGGGATGTTCGCCCGGCACGGCATCGTGCCCGATCTCGTGGGCGTGAACGGGGGCGGCCCGGCCGCGGCGGGCCTGGCGAGCGGATCGATCACCGTCATCGCCCAGTCGCCGGCCTTCGCCGTCCAGTCCAGCCAGAGCGGGACCAGGCTGAGGTTGTTCTGCGGGGCCAAGAACCAGCTGGCGCTGGCCGTGGTCGCCAAGCCGGGCAGCACCTTCGATCAGCTGGCGGCCGGCGGGGACTGGAAGCGGAAGGTTGCCGCCTGGAAGGGCACGACGATCGGCGTGCCGGCCCTGGGCGGGGCGATCCAGATCTGGCTCCAGCAGGTGGCCCAGGCCGCCGGGGTGGACAAGAGCGGCCTGACGTTCGTCGCGGTCGGGCTCGGGCAGTCCGCCACCTCGGCGTTGCAGACCGGACGGGTCGACCTGGTGGCGACCTCGCCGTTCGCCCAGCAGGTCATGGTCGCGCAGGACTACCCCGTCGTCTTCGACTTCAGCACCGACGGGGTCGCCGCGATCGGACAGCAGGCCCAGGGCGGGTACCTGGCCTCGGAGGCCTGGCTGGAGAAGAATCCGGAGCTGGCGAATGCCTTCTGCGACGCTATCGGCGATGCGGTCGGGTACCTCCGCGACCCGGCGAACAGAACGACCATCTCGGCGATGCTCAGTAAGGACTTCGGCGTCTCGGAGGGTGCGATCCCGCAGGCGGTGGAGGCGGTGTCGCACTACTCGACGGACCTGAGCTGCGGCCCGATCGACAAGGCGCTCGCGAGCGCCGTCGCCGGGGGAGTTCTCACACAGGCACCGACCTGTCGGGAACTCGTCTGGAGTCCCTGACGCGATGAGCGAGAACCGGAGGCATGAAGTGACCGTGGAACGCACCGATGACATCGCGACCGCCGTCTCGGCCGTCGAGGACGACGTGCGGGGCGCCCGGGACCACCTCGCCCTGTCCGCCGAGTCGGTGGACCTCGTCTATCCGGCCCGGCAACGGAGCGGCAGCGTGGAAGCGCTGCGGGACGTCTCCCTCGACGTCCAGTACGGGGAGTTCGTCAGCATCGTCGGCGCCAGTGGCTGCGGGAAGACGAGCCTGCTCAACATGTTCGCGGGCCTGGTCACCCCGACGTCGGGGCGCGTGCGGGTGAACGGCGCGCAGCCGGTCTGCCCCCCGCCGGACGTGGGCTACATGTCGGCACGCGACGGTCTGCTCCCGTGGCGCGTGACGGAGAAGAACGTTACGCTGGCGCTGGAGGAGCGCCCCGACTGGCCGCGCGTACGGCGCCGGCAGCGGGCCAGGGAACTGCTCGACACGGTGGGCCTGGCCGGCTTCGAGAACGCCTACCCCCGCCAGCTGTCCCACGGCATGCGCCAGCGTGCGGCTGTCGCGCGGACACTCGCGCCCGACCCGAGCATCCTGCTCATGGACGAGCCCTTCGCCGCCCTCGATGCCCAGACCCGGATCCGGTTGCAGGTGGAGCTGCTGAGGATCCTGGAGGGTTCCGACGCGGGGAGGCGCCGGAGCGTCGTCTTCGTCACGCACGACCTGCAGGAGGCGCTGCTGCTCGCCGACCGCGTCGTGCTGATGCTGCCCAGGCCGGGGCGCATCGCCGTGCAGAAGGAGGTCCACCTGCCGCGGCCGCGGTCCATGCACCTCAGGGAGATCCTGTTCAGCGCGGAGTTCCACGACCTGCACGCGGAGCTCTTCGAAATGCTCGAAGAAAGCATCATGTGACATGACGATCGTAACGACCGAAACCGAAGCGCCGCAGCCGGTACAGCCGGCCGGGAGGCGTCGCCGGGACTCCGGGCTGCTGGCGAGCACGCCGTTCATCGTGTTCTCCCGCATCCTGCTCGGCGGCCTCGTGCTCGGGCTGTGGCAGCTGGCCGCCTCGCTGCAATGGGTCTCGCCCACCTTCGTCGGGAGCCCGCTGGGGACGGTGGAAGCACTGGTCGAGTTCGCGGACTCGGGCAAGCTGGTCACCCAGAGTGCGGCGACACTGGGGGCGCTGTTCCTCTCGCTGCTGATCGCGGTCCCGCTCGGCACCCTCGTGGGGCTGCTCCTGGCCAACAACCGGTTCCTCGACCGCGTGGTCTCGCCCTTCCTCATTCCCGTGAACAGCCTGCCGCGCCTGGCGTTCGCGCCCCTGTTCCTCCTCTGGTTCGGCCTGACCATCTGGTCGAAGGTCGCCCTCGCGAGCTCGCTGATCTTCTTCATCATGATCTTCAACACCCGGGCCGGGGTGCGCAACGTCGATCCCGACATGATGGAGGTCGCGACGCTCCTCGGGCTCTCGTCGCGGAGCGTCCTGCGGAAGGTGTCCCTTCCGTTCGCGGTGCCGTCGGTCGTGGCCGGTGTCCGGCTGTCGGTGACCTACGGGCTGCTCGGCGTGATCGGCAGCGAGATGATCGCGGCGCGGGACGGGATGGGCGTCAGCATCGTCACGTCGGCGAACGCGCTGAACACCAACGGGATCTTCGCCGTGCTGGTGGTGCTCGCGGCGATCGCGACGCTGCTCGGGATCATCACCGGCCTCCTCGAGAAGTGGCTCCTGCGGTGGCAGTAGGGGGAGCGGGCACGGGAGCGCGGTCCTCGGAGACCGGTGCGGGGTACGTCTGGCCGCGCCCACGTCCGGCCGACGGGTACCCGGCCCATGGCCGGACTGGCTACGAGCTCACGGACGTCGACATCCTCCAGGTGGACGGGACACCCGACGCCCTGCCTGCCGAACCGGAGGCGCTCTCGGACCTCGCCTTCGCCCTCGGCCTGCAGGCGACGGTGTACGGGCTCCCGGCGGTCGTGCAGTACGCGCACCTCTGTGCCGAGACGGTGCCGGCTCCCGGGGCGCCGGTCGTCGTGAACCGCCTCGTCCACGGGCGCGAGCTGGCCGGCCCGGGCTACGCCGTGTTCGGCAGCCCGAACTCGGACACTCTGTACTCGAACTGCCTGCTCGACCTGAGCGCCGGGCCGGTCGTGCTCGAGCTGCCGGACTTCGCGGGCCGGTACTTCACGGTCAACTTCCTCGACGCGTGGGGGAACGCGACGAACATCAGCCGTTCGACGTCGGGGCGGGAGGCCGGGCGGTACCTGCTGTACGCGACGGACGAGCCGGGGTGCGTCGTCGAGGGTGCGACCCCCTTCCGGGTGGCGACGGACCTTTCGTGGATCCTGCTGAGGATCTTCGCCGCCGGCCCCGACGACCTGGCGGCGGCGTGCGCGCTCCAGGACGGCGTCACCCTGGCCCCGGTCGGGCCGGGCGCGGTCCGCGCCGCGGACCATCCGGTGGTGAGCCCGGAGACGGTGCGCACGGACGCGTTCGCCTTCTTCGCGACCCTCGACCACCTGATCCGCCGCAACGGGCACCCGCGGCAGGAGGACGCTCTGCTCTTCGGATGGCGAGTGCTGGGGATCGGCGTGCCGACCTCCGCGTTCGATCCTGACGTGCTGGCGCCCGCCGCGCGGGAGGGGCTGGCGCGGGGCTTCGCCGCGGGGTACCGGGTCGCCGCCGCGACATTGGCCAACAAGGGCCAGGCCGTCTCCGGTGGGGCGTGGCGCCGGAGCGACTGCGGCGCCTGGGGCTTCAACTACAACCTCCGCGCGGCTCAGAACATCATGGGCCAGGGCGCGACGGTGGTGCAGGAGAACCAGTCGTTCGTCGCCTTCGTCGACGGCGATCTCCGCGAGCTGACGGGCGAGGCCGGCGCGTACCTGCTGAGGTTCGAGCCCCCGCCGCCGGTGAGCGCATTCTGGTCCGTCTCGGCCTATGACCGGCGCACCGGCGAGTACTGCGCCAACCCGCTGGGCCGCTACTCGATCAACAGCGCGTCACCCGGTCTCGGCCGGGGGGACGACGGGAGCGTGCACCTCGTGATCTCCCACGACGCCCCGCCCGGCGAGGCGGCCGGGGCGAACTGGCTGCCGTGCCCTCCGGGGCGCTTCTATCTCGTCATCCGGGCCTACCAGCCCGACGAGGCGGTGATCAGCGGCGACTGGGAGCCACCGCCGCTGCGGAGAACGGGCTCGATCGGACCGGAGCAGGCGCGGGTGGCGGCGGCTCCTGGTCGCCCCTGACCGGGCGGCTCTCGTGCAATGCACACAAGTCCTCGTAGATCGGCGGCACGACCCTTCGGAATGCACCATGACAGGTGTGGCCGGAACCGAAGATACTGGTCCGCACGGGCGGGGCACGGCTCGGTGCGACCGGTCGTCCATGAATCGAAAGGCGCGGCGTGGAATATCAGGGTCCCATCATCGATTGCGACGTCCACCATCGTTGGCGCGACATCCGGGACATTGCCGAGTTCCTGCCGAAGCAGTGGCGCGAGTACGTGCTGAACACTCGTCTGGCCCCTCCTCCGGTGCACTACCCGTTCCCGTTCGGGACCAACAAGAGGCTGGACACGTTCGGCCCCAACGGTGAGCCCCCAGGCACCTCGCACGACATGCTGCGGAGCCAGCTCCTCGACAAGTTCGGTGTCACTCACGCGGTGCTCGGGTACGACGTGGGTGAGGAGATGAGCCATCCGAACCCGCACTACGCAACCGCGATGGCGTCCGCGTCGAACGACTGGTCCATCGCGAACTGGCTCGACGCGGACCAGCGGTTCTACGGTGCGGTGCTCGTCGCGGCCCAGGACCCCCAACGTGCCGCTGCGGAGATCCGGCGGGTGGGATCGCACCCGCGCATGGTGGAGGTGCTGTTCTCGGACTGCGGCGCCAGCCACCCGTTCGGTCACCCGGTCTACGACCCGATCTACCGGGCCTGCACCGAGCTGAACCTGCCGGTCGCGATCCACTTCGGATCACCGACGTTCGGGGGCCTCGCGCAGATGTCGGCCGGCGGGCTCCCCTTGAACCGGCTCGACTACTACACGCTGCTGAACCAGGCCGGGATGCACCACTTCGCCAGCTTCTTCACCCAAGGTTGCTTCGACCGCTTTCCCGACCTGCGGATGGTCATGCTGGAGGCCGGGGTGAACTGGGTGCCGTGGGTGCTCTGGCAGCTGGACGCCTACGCCGACGACCTGAGGTGCGAGAACCCGACGATGACCCGCAGACCCAGCGAGTACCTGCAGTCCAACATCTGGATCTCGACACAGCCCCTGGAACCGGGCCCGGGCATCCGCGACCAGGCCGCGCTGCTCGGCGCGGTGGAGGGGCTGGAGAAGAGCCTCTGTTTCGCGAGCGACTACCCGCACTGGGACGCCGACGAGGTCGACTACATCCAGCGGTTCCTCCCGTCCGACTGGTTGCCGGGGCTCTTCTACGACAACGCGGCGCGGCTGTTCAAGCTCCCCGAGCGGGTGCTCTCGTGAACGCCGGACCGGTCATCACGGCGGGGAACGTCCGTGACCTCGAAGAGGGCGTTCCGTCGGTCGTGGCCGCCGAGGTCGGCGGCATCGCGGTCGCGGTGTGGAGGGGGAAGCTCTACGCGTTCCGGGCCACTTGCCCGCACGAGCAGGGCCCCGTCGGGTGCGGCCGGGTCCGCACCCCCCTGGTGAGCGACCGGACGGGCACGGCCGGGACCGACGAGTCGCGGCCCGTGGTCATCTGCCCGTGGCACCGGTGGGAGTACGACCTGGGCACCGGGCGCGGGGTGCGGAACCCGCGGGCCGCGCTGAGAACGTTCAAGGTGTGGCAGGAGGACGACACCATCTACGTGGACACGTCGAAGCGACCGGGCCGAGAAGGGTAGGGAGGACATGACATCAACGACGTCGGAGGGCGTGGGATCCGGTGTGATCGACACGGCCGTCCATCACGACTGGCGCGACCAGAACGAGATCGTCCGCTACTTGAGCAGCGCGTGGCGCGAGTACGTCGGCGAGTCGAAGTGGTTCTCGTGGGGCCTCGGCACCAAGGACATCTCCCTGGACGTGCCGTACATGCACCCGCGGTCGGCGGCGATGGGGGAGTCGCCCACCCCCGGGTACGCGGAGCTGGCCGCCCGGCTGGAGCGCTCGGGGGCGGACAAGGGCGTCCTCGTGTACGGCAAGAGCATGCTCATGCCGGCGGACAACAACCCGCACCTCGGCCGGGAGCTGTGTCATGCGCTCAACCGGTGGACCGTGGAGAACTGGCTCGACCCGGACGACTCCCCGTTCCTCGGCAGCATCCTGGTCGCGAACCAGTTCCCCGAGCTCAGCGCCGAGTGGATCCGTGAGTTCTCCCGGCATCCGAGGATGGTGCAGGTCGCGCTGGGCGGCAACGGGCTGGGCAAGCCCTTCGGACATCCGGTCTACGACCCGATCTTCCGGGCGGCTGCGGACACGGGCATGCCGGTCGTCATCCACACGCTCGCCGACGGCGCCGCGGACTCACTCCCGCACAGCCTCGCCGGCGGGGTCGCGGCCTCGTACGCCGAGTACCGGGCGCTGAGCGCGCAGAGCCTCATGACCCACGCCAGCAGCCTGATCTCCCAGGGCGTGTTCGAGCGGTACAAGGACCTGAAGGTCGTCCTGATGGGCGGCGGGATCGCCTGGGTGCCGGCGTTCCTCTGGCGGATGCAGACGAACTTCGGGCCGTTCGGCCGGGAGGCCCCCTGGTTGAGGTCGCTGCCCTACGACTACTTTCTCCGCAACATCCGGGTCAGCACCTACCACCTCGAGAAGGCTCCCTCGACCGAGTCGTGGCGGAGCGTGCTGCGAGCCGTCGACGACTCCGGCAGCATCTTCTGCTACGGCAGCGGGATGCCGTTCGGGGACTTCGACACCGTCGCCGGCGTCCGCGCGACCCTGCCCGCCGAATGGCACCCGAACGTCTTCGGCGGCACCGCGGGCGACCTCTACGGCCTCACCTCGGAGCGTGTGGCGAATGGCTAGGCCGACGGTGGTGCTGACGGACCCGATCGACCAGGCGGGCCTGGACCTCCTGACCGGGCGCGTCGAGGTGGTCCGCGGCTTCGGTGGTGTGACCCCCGACGAGCTCGCCGGCATGCTGCGGCAGGCGGACGGGATGATCGTCCGGGCGTTCCGGGCGACGGCGGAGGTGATCACCGGTCTGCCGCGGCTCAAGGTCATCGTGAAACACGGCGCCGGGGTCGACAACATCGACGTCGACGCCGCCACGGCCCGCGGGGTCGCCGTGGTCAACACGCCGCAGGCCGGGGCCGTCGCGGTCGCCGAGCACACGGTCATGCTGATGATGGCCGCCGCCCGGCGGGCGGTCCCCGCGCACGAGGCGGTCCGGTCGGGCGACTACCGGGTGCGCGACGTGTGGCGGTTGACCGAGCTCCACGACAAGGTCTTGGGGATCGTCGGACTCGGGCACATCGGCCGACGCGTCGCCCACATCTGCGCCATGGGCCTCGGCATGCGGGTCGTGGCGTACGACCCGTTCCTGCCCGAGGACGCGGAAGCGGTGCCGGGGGTCACCCGGGCCGGGTCGCTGGGCGAGCTGCTGCGGATGGCGGACGTCCTGACGCTCCACGCCCCGCTGACGACGGGCTCCGCACACCTCGTCGGCGCGGAGGAGATCGCCGCGATGAAGCCCGGCGCGATCCTCGTTAACACGGCGAGAGGGGGCCTCGTCGACGAGCAGGCCCTCGCGGTCGCGCTCCGGGAGGGCCGGCTCACTGCGGCGGCCCTCGACGTGTTCGAGGTGGAGCCACCGGAACCGGGGAACCCGCTGTTCGACCTCCCGAACGTCCTGACGAGCCCGCACGTGGGGGGCCTGAGCTGGGAGGGGGCGGCACGCGTGGCCTTGGCGGCGGCGGAGACGGCCGTGTCGTTCCTCTGCGAGGGCGGGACCGGTCCAGGGCGTCTGCTCAACCCCGCCTACCTCGCGCCGGCGCGGTGAGTCCGATCGAGGAACGTCCTGACTGTCGAGGAGGCGGTGGCGGGTGAAGGTGTCGGTGGACTTCGACGCGTGCGACGGGCACGGCTTCTGCGCGGAGATCTGTCCCGAGGTGTTCGCGATCCTCGACGACGGCGGGCTGAGCCTGCTGCAGGAGTCCGTGGAGGAGACATCCGCGGGACGGCTGGGCGAGGCGGAGCGGGTCTGCCCGACGCAGGCCATCACCGTTCTCGCCGACTGACAACGAGGAGAAGACCATGGGTCTGGGATCACTCATCAAGGCCCGGATGGCCTACGACGAGCTGGTCGTCGGGGTGACCGTGAACTTCGTCCACGCAGGACTGACGGAGTTCCTGGGCAACCTGGGGTTCGACTGCGTCGTGATCGACGGGGAGCACGGTCCGGTGGTCGACAGCTGTGTCGAGGACGTCGCCCGGGCCGCGGCGCTGACGCAGACCGCCAGCATCATCCGGCTGCCCGTCTCCGGGCCGCAGATCGAGCGCTATCTGGGGATGGGCCTGTCCGGCCTGCACATCCCGCGGGTGCGGACCGTGGCGGAGGCCGAGGAGGTCACGGGGGCGGCCCGTTTCCTGCCGTTGGGGACCCGGTCGGTGGGGAACTTCCGCGCGTCCGACTTCGGTCTGCGGGAGGGATGGCCGACCGAGATGATGAGGACGGCGAACGGGGACACCATCGTGATGGTGGCGATCGAGGACCAAGAGGGCATCGACGCCCTGCCGAGCCTGCTGAAGATGCCCGGGATCGACGTGATCCTCATCGGCGAGGGAGACCTCTCGGACTCCCTGGGCCTCGTCGGCCAGAAGGACCATCCGACGGTCCGTGCGGCGTCCGACGCGATCGCCTCGATGTGCCTGGCGGCCAACCGCCCCTTCGGTCTCGGCGCGGACTCCGCCGCAGGTGTCCGGGCGGCGCGGGAGCGAGGTGCCAGTTACATCCTCACCTCGGTGACCTCGTGCCTGCGCGGCGGTGCGGCGGAGATCCTGGCCGAGGCGCGCAAGAACTGAACCCGGCGACGACGAGAGCGTCGTCCGCCCGGCCGCCCTGCGGCCCATCGAAAACACCGACGACAGTGAGGTCGACATCATGACAGGACGTCTCGAGGGCAAGGTCGCATTCATCACCGGGGCGGCCCGGGGCCAGGGGCGTGCCCACGCCGTGAAGCTGGCGAGCGAGGGCGCCGACATCGTGGGGCTCGACATCTGCGGGCAGATCGACTCGGTCGACTACCCCATGAGCACGCCCGAGGACCTGCAGGAGACCGTCGAGCTGGTCGAGAAGCACGGCCGGCGCATGATCGCCGGGGCGGGCGACGTCCGCGACATTGAGTCGCTGCGGGCCCTCTACGCGGAGGGCGAGGCCACGTTCGGTCACGTCGACCTCGTGGTGGCCAACGCCGGGATTATGCCGATCTGGGGCCGGGACTCGGACACGATGCTCGCCTGGCAGGACAGCCTGGACGTGATGCTCACCGGGGTGCTGCACACGGTCGAGACCGCGTACCCGCGCCTGCTCGAACAGGGCACCGGCGGGTCCATCGTGCTCACCGGCTCGATGGCGGCGCTGAAGCCGATGATGCGGACCCTCGGCGGACGCACCCTGGGCGGGCTCGGCTACAGCGCGGCCAAGGCTGCGGTGGTCAACCTCGCCCAGAACTACGCCAGCATCCTCGCCGCGCACCACATCCGGGTCAACGTCGTGCACCCCACTGGGGTCAACACCCCCATGACCGACAACCCCATGGTCCACGAGCGCTTCGGGACGATCGACCCGGACGACAAGCTGGCGGTCGCGAACGCGATGCCCGTGCGCTTCGTCGAGCCCCAGGACATCGCCGACGCGGTCGCGTTCCTCTGCTCGGACGAGGCCCGGTTCGTGACGGGCGCCGAGCTCCGCGTCGACGCCGGCTCCCGGTTGCGCTGACCGGGCCCGCGACCAGGACAGGAGGAGCTCGATGAAGAAGCTGCAGGCCATCCTGGGGGCGGCCCTCGTGGGCGCGCTCACCGTGGCGTGCTCGAGCGGTGCCGCCCAGGACACCGGCGGCGCCGCCGGAGGCCAGCACCGCGTGGTGATCGCCACCCAGGGCTCCGATGTGGACATCATCGCGAAGATCGCGGCCGAGCACGGCATGTTCGCCGCGCACGGGATCGTGCCGGACCTGGTGCCCGTCGGTGGCGCCGGTCCCGCGGCCGCCGGACTGGCGAGCGGGTCGATCAACGTGATGACGCAGTCGCCCGCATTCGCCGTCCAGTCCGGCCAGACCGGCTCCAAGCTCAAGCTCTTCTGCGGTGTGCTGAACACGATCGCCCTTGCGGTGATGGCACGCCCGGACAGCAGCTTCGCCCGGGCGAGGACCAGCGACTGGCGGACCGAGGTCTCGGCCTGGGAGGGCGCCACCATCGGGGTGCCGACGCTGGGGGGAGCGCTGCAGATCTGGCTCGAGCTCGTCGCGGACGCGGCCGGGCTCGACAAGAAGAAGATCACCTTTGTCGCGGTGGGGCTCGGCGCTGCGGCGACGTCCGCGCTCGACACGAAGAAGGTGGACCTGGTGGCCACCTCGCCCTTCGTGCAGCAGATCATGGCGTCGCAGAACTATCCCGTCGTCTTCGACTTCAGCACGGACGGGGTCGCGGCGATCGGACAGCAGGCGCAGGGCGGCTACCTGGCCACGGAGTCCTGGCTCGCCGCGAACCCCGACGCGGCCAAGGCCTTCTGCGCGGCGGCGGGTGACTCCATGAAGTACCTGGCCGACCCCGCGAACAAGGAGCCGATCACGGCGATGCTCAAGAGCTCCTTCGGGGTGCCGGACGCGGCGATCCCCGAGGCGCTCACGGTCGTGTCCACCCACTACTCGACGGACCTGAGCTGCGGACCCATCGAGAAGGCGCTCGCCGCGGCCGTCACCGGTGGTGTGCTGAAGAGCGCGCCGACCTGCGCCGAACTCGTCTGGAACGGGCAGAACTAGACGGGTGCGGACAGCGACGGCAGCAGTACCTGAAGGCGTGTACCCATGACAGCGATGACCCTGGCCATCGCCCGGATGGTCACCGACGCGGCGTTGTGGTGCGCCGAGCAGAGCGGGGTGAAGGTGGCCGTGGTCGTCGTCGACGGGCACGGTGACCCGCAGATGGTGGCCGTCCAGGAGGGCGCGCCGCTGATCGCGCGCGACTTCGCACTCAAGAAGGCGTACACCGCGCTCGTCTTCCACAGCCCTCCCGACGAGCTGTCGGGGGCGGACGGGTTCTCCGCCGTCCGGCAGGCGGCCGTGGCCGATCCCCGGCTGTTGTTCATGGCCGGGGGGTGGCCGCTGGACATCGGCGGGCGGACGGTGGGCGCCATCGGGGTCTCGGGGGGCTCGCTGTCCGAGGACCGGGAGTGCGCGCGGGCGGGTGCGGAGGCGGTGCGGCGGCACGCCGCGGTCCAGCCGTAGCCCGGTCGGTCCGGACGCGACGGGATGGCGTCCGGACCGGCGGCCCGCGGCTACCGGGCCGCCATCCGGATGGCGCCGTCCATGCGGATCGTCTCGCCGTTGAGGTAGTCGTGCTCCGTGATCATCGCGACGAGACGGGCGTACTCGTCCGGCTCGGCGAGGCGCTGGGGGAAGGTCACGGACTTCGCCAGGGCGTCCTGGACGTCCTCGGGCGCTCTTCGCGACGCTCGGCGCCGAGGGGCCGGCGGTGATCTGCGAGTCCCTGCGGACGCCGGTGGGTGGGTTCGGCGGCGTCCTGCGCGAGGTGCCGGCGCACGTGCTGGCCGCCACGGTGATCAGGGCCGTGGTCGAGCGGTCCGGGCTGCCCCCCGAGTCGGTCGACGACGTGCTGCTCGGCAACTGCTACCCGACGATGGACGCCCCGGCGATCGGCCGCGTCGCCGCGCTCGACGCCGGGCTGCCGATCACCGCCTCGGGGCTGCAGATCGACCGCCGCTGCGGGTCGGGGCTGCAGGCCGTGCTGTTCGCCGCGATGCAGGTGCAGACCGGGGTCAGTGAGGTCGTGCTGGCCGGCGGGGCGGAGTCGATGTCCAACGCGCCCTTCTACTCCACCGCCATGCGCTGGGGTGCCAAGGCCGGGCCCGGCGTGCTGCTGCACGACGCGCTGGCCCGCGGCCGCGTGACCGCAGGCGGGGAGAACTTCCCCGTGCCCGGCGGCATGATCGAGACCGCCGAGAACCTCCGCGCGGAGTACGAGATCCCGCGCGCCGAGCAGGACGCCTACGCGGTGCGCTCGCACCGGCGGGCGGCCGCGGCGCAGGCCTCCGGGGTGTTCGCCGAGGAGATCGTGCCGGTCACCCTGCCGGGCCGGAAGGGCTCCGCCGACGGCACGGTCGTCGACTCCGACGAGCACATCCGGCCGGACGCGAACGTGGAGAAGCTGTCCACCCTGCGCCCGATCATGGGCAAGCAGGACCCGGACGCCACCGTGACCGCCGGGAACGCGTCGCGGCAGAACGACGGCGCGTCGATCTGCATCGTCACCTCGCCGGAGAAGGCGGCCGAGCTGGGCCTGCGCCCGCTGGCGAAGCTGGTGTCCTGGGCCTGGGTGGGGTGGCGCCGAAGACGATGGGCATCGGCCCGGTCCCGGCCGTCGCCAAGGCCCTGGACGTGGCGGAGGTCGCGCTCAAGGACGTCGATCTCATCGAGCTGAACCAGGCGTTCCCCGCGCAGGTGCTCGCGTGCACGCGGGAGTGGGGGTTCGCGGAGAGCGACTTCGAGCGGACCAACGTCCACGGTTTGGGCAGATGCAGCGGGAGCGCCGGTGCCCCGGGGCCGGGCCGTCCTCCCCGGAGCGGACGGCCCGGCCGACCCCGCTCGGCGCACGGCGCTCGGGGAAGGGGCGACGGGGTCGGCCTCAGGCCGCGCCGTGTCCGGTCGCGGTGGGTTCGGTGGTGGGGATGTCGAGGAGGAGGTCAGTGAGCCGGGCCGGTTCGGTGATCATGCAGTCGTGTCCGGTGGTGAGCTCACGGATGCGGGCGGGCTGTCCGTCGGGCTGGTGGGAGGGGACGGGCCGACGGGCGATGTCGGCGGGTCCGGTGCCGACGCAGTGGACGTGGGTGCGGGGGATGGCGTCGGCGTCGGGGTTGTAGAGGGTGACCGGTTCGAGGAAGCAGCGCACGGACTCCGCGCCGAGGGTGGGGCGGACCCAGTCGAGGTCCTCGGGCGGTCACGCCGAACAGGCCGTGGGGTGCGGGCATCTCCGGCAGCGGGGGGATGCGCCAGGGCTGGTCGGTGGCGGCAGCGTCGTCGATCATCATCTGGGTGATCGGCATGACGTCGAGGGCGCTCTCGCCGTGGATGAGGGCCATGGCGTCGACGAAGACCAGGTGGGCGATGCGGTCAGGGATGCGGTGGGCGGCCGCGGAGATGATCATGCCGGCGTAGCTGTGTCCGACGAGGACGACGTCGGTGAGGTCGTTGTCGAGGACGGTGGCGGTGATGTCCTCGACGTGGGTGCTCAGGTCGATGTCGGGGCCGAGCAGGTGCGTCGTGTCGCCGTGGCCGGTCAGGGTAGGGGCCAGGACGCGGTGGCCGTGGGCCCGGAGCAGTGGGACGACCCGCTGCCAGGCCTGGCCGTCGTGCCACGCCCCGTGCACGAGGACGAAGGTGCGGGGAGCGGATTCGATGGTCGATGTCATGGGCCGAACGCTAGGCGGCCGTGAGATACCCAGAGGTATCTCATGGGTCGCCCGCGGCTACCGCTCGAGCGCCGCGATCCCGAACTCCAGGAGCGGTGGCACGGCCTCGCCGGCACGGTCGAAGCCGTCCCCGACGGTCTTCTTCGCGAGGAAGCGGTAGTGGATGCCCTCGTTGATCACCGCCAGCTTGAAGGCGGCCAGCCCCAGGTAGAAGCCGAAGTCCCCAAGATCGTGACCGCTGCTCTCGGCGTAGCGCCCCGCGAGGGCGTCGGCCGTCAGGAAGCCGGGCGCGCCGGGCGCGTCGGCGACGGCCGGATGGCCCGGGAGCAGCTCCGGCAGCCGGGTGTAGAGGACGAGGAGGGCCACGTCGGTGAGCGGGTCGCCGAGCGTCGACATCTCCCAGTCGACGACGGCCGCCACCCGGTCGACGTCGTCGACGAGGACGTTGTCGAGCCGGTAGTCGCCGTGGACGATCGCGTGCCGGGCGTCGGCCGGGGTCCTCTCGACGAGCGCCGCGTGCAGCCGGTCGGCGTCGGGCAGCTCGCGGCTGCGGGACGCGTCGAGCTGCTTGCGCCAGCGCCGGACCTGGCGGGCCGGGAAGCCGGCCGGGCGCCCGAAGTCGGCGAGGCCGACGTCGGCCGGGTCGATCCGGTGCAGGGCCGCGAGCGTGTCCACCAGCGCGGTCGAGACGGCGCGGGTGCGGTTGGTGCCCAGGCCGGCGAGCTCGTGGGCATGGCGGAACGGCCGTCCCGCGACGTACTCCATGACGTAGAAGGGCGCACCGAGAACATCGAGGTCGTCGCACAGCGCGTGGGCCGCCGGCACCGGGACGCCGGTGTCGCGCAGCGCCGTCATCACCCGGAACTCCCGGGACATGTCGTGCGCCGTCGCCAGGACGTGCCCCAGCGGCGGCCGGCGTACGACCCAGCTCCGCGACCCGTCGGTGACCAGGAAGGTCAGGTTGGACATGCCCCCGGTCAGCAGCGTCGCCGTGAGCCCACCCGCGACGCCGAGGACGTGGCGGCGGAACCACGGCTCGAGACGATCGAGGTCGAGACCGGCTACGGGCAGGGTGTCCGGCCGGGTCACGACGACGCCGTCGCGGAGTCCGCGGCGGCCAGTCCGAAGATCAGCGCGGACGCGAGACCGCCCAGGTAGGCGTGGTTGTAAAGGCCACCGATATCCGAGCCCGCCGCCAGCAGCCCGGGGATCGGACGGCCGGCTGTGTCGAGGACGCGCCCGGAGGTGTCGATGGTGACGCCGTGGAAGGTGAAAGTGATGCCCGGCACGCACTCGATGACGTAGTAGGGCGGTTCGTCCAGGGGGAGGGGATCCTGGCTGCGCTCCGGGGTGATGGCCGTACCGGCGCGGGCCGCCTCGTTGTGGGCCTCGATCGCCTGCCGGATCGCCTTCCCGTCGTACCCCCACTCCTCGGGGAGGTAGGCCAGCTCGTCGAGTTCCTCGGCGTACCCGCACCGCGCGCCGCGCTTCTGGGCCAGCTCGAACTTGTCCAGGCTGATGGCGCCCTCGACGTAGGCGGTGGTCATCCAGTCCCGGTGGACGCGGGCGTCGGCGATCAGCAGCCCGCGGGCGCCGGGCTGGGTGACCAGGGCCATGTTGTTGAGGTGGTCGCCGATCGTCTCGTCGACGAAGCGGCGGTTCTCGGTGTTGAACAGCAGCGCGTGCTCGCTGTAGTAGAGCGCCAGGGCGACGAACTCGGACGGGTCGAGGGTGATCCCCGACGGGACGAGGTGGCCGTAGAAGCCGGCGTCGTCTGGGCCGGTGGCGGCACCCACGGAGGTCGCGAGCCGCAGCCCCGTGCCGCGGCTCTCGGGGTTCGACCGCAGCGTCATCAGGTCGGCCTGCGGGTGCACCCGTTCGACCAGCATCTCCGGGTTGGCCTGGAACCCACCGGTCGCGAGCACCGTCGAGGAGGCGCGCACGAGGCAGGTCTCCCCGTCGGCCATCGTCACCTCGGCGCCGACCACCGCGCCCTCGTGGGTCTCGAGCCGCTCGACCCGCGCGCCCAGGTGCACCGATCCCGAACGCTCCACCTCGCGGCGGCACTGGTCGACGTAGTGCATGGTGTCGAACTGGTGACCCCGGCCGACGTGCGCGACGGTCACCTCCGGTCCGCACAGGACGTCCATCTGCCGGATCCAGTCCACGCCGTCGGAGAACCGGTCCACCAGTGCGCGTCGCAGCTCGAGGCCCCCTTGTGGGTTCTCGACGTCCATCACCTCGTGGCTCGGCGCCGTCCAGATGTAGCCGGCGTAGGTGGCCGACCCACCCAGGTTTGGCGCCACCTCCACGAGGACCACCCGGGCTCCTCGCCGGGTGGCGCGTGCGGCCGCGGTCATCCCGGCCATCCCGCCGCCGATGACGAGCACGTCAGTGTCGAGCACGCGGGTCTCCGGGCGCTCCGTTGCTTCCCCCACTACGCCTCACTCACAGTTCGTGACGAATAAACCGACTTAACTTCAGTTAGCATCGGGCGTCCGGTCACCGGGTGTCAACCACGTCGTCCCCGGTCGCGCTCGTCGGCAGACCGTCTTGACAGTGGTGGACCAAGAGGATGAACTTAGGTCAGTTCAGTTCCCGATTCACATCGGAGATTCGCAGAGATGTCGCTCAACATCGAGACCGCCACGAGCGGCGACGCCCAGTACGTCGCCCTCGAACGAGTGCCGCTTGACGAGAACGGCCAGTTCGCGGCCGTCGTCCGGCTGAACCGCCCGGAGCAGCTCAACGCCATCAGCTGGACGGTGCAGCGTGTGCTGATCCGGGCCATCGAGGAGGCCGCCACCGACGACGACGTCCGGATCATCTTCGTCACCGGGACCGGTCGCGGGTTCAGCGCCGGGGGTGACATCAAGGCCTACGCCGAGCTCCAGGCCGACGCCGAGGCCTTCACGGAGTTCCTGGACGAGTACTGCGGCCTGCTGGAGCTGATCGGCAAGCTGGACAAGCCGGTCATCGCGCTGGTCAACGGGTTGTGCGCCGCCGGCGGGACCGAGCTGCTCCTGGCCTGCGACTTCGCCTGGGCGGCCGAGTCGGCACGCATCGGGGACATGCACATCAACTTCGCCCAAATCGGGGGTGCGGGCGCCCTGGCGCGGCTCCCGCGGCTGATCGGGTCCTCGAGGGCGCTCGAGCTGATGCTGTCGGGGCGGATGCTCGACGCCCGCGAGGCACTGGACTGGGGCCTGGTCAACCGGGTCCTGCCGGACGAGGACCTCCTCCCGGCCGCCCTCGACTTCGCGCGCCAGTTCGCCGGCAAGAGCCGCAAGGCGGCCGAGTACATGAAGAAGACGGTATGGAACGGGCTGGCGACCGACACCCCGTCCGCGCTGCGGCTGGAGCGGGACAGCGCGCTGGAGTACCTGATGTCCAACCCGGACTCCATGGAGGGCATCCGGGCGTTCATCGAGAAGCGCAAGCCCGACTACCGGCGGCTGCGTTGAGCAGCTCCCGCCCGTCGTTCGCGGGGAACACCGCGATCGCAGGCGTCGGTTACACCGAGCTGACCCGCAACTCCGGACGGAGCGTTCTCGCGCAGGCGGTCGAGGCGTGCCGGGCGGCGATCGACCACGCCGGGCTCGAGCCCGACCAGGTGGACGGGATCGTCAGCTACAGCGTGCTGAACGACTCCGTCCTCGGCCAGGCCGTCGCGGCCGGGCTGGGCGGGGTCGAGCTGAGCTACGCCGTGGACCTCAACCTCGGCGGCCAGGCCCCGTGCCACGCCGTCGCGCTGGCGGCCATGGCGGTCGACGCCGGTCTCGCCGAGAACGTGCTGGTCTACCGGGCCCTCAACGGGCGGAGCGCCCTGCGGATCGGGTCGACCAGCTACGCCTCACCCACCTCGGAGTTCCGGTACCCGATCGGGTTCGGCGCCTATCCCCAATATATCGCGATGTGGGCCCGCCGGTACCTGGTCGAGACCGGTGGGACCGCCGAGGATCTCGGCGCGATCGTGCTGGCCCAGCGGGCGTACGCCGAACGCAACCCCCGCGCGATCGTGCGGAATCCGATCACGATGGACGAGTACCTGGCGATGCCCTACGTGGTGGACCCCTTCCGCCGGGCCGACTGCACCTCCGAGGTCGACGGTGCCTGCGCCGTCCTGGTCACCTCCCGGGACCGTGCCCGCGACCTGCGGCAGCGGCCCGCGGTCATCGACTCGGCGGCATGGGTGACCCCCCGCTGCTCCGGCCTGGACATGGCGGACCTGTTCATGTGGCCGGACTGGTCCCGGAACTGCCACTCCTACCTGGCCGACCAGCTGTGGGAGCGCGCGAGCGTCAGCCGTGCGGAGGTCGACTTCGCCGAGATCTACGACTGCTTCAGCGCGGTCGTGCCGATGGCACTGGAGGGGCTGGGCATGTGCGAGCGAGGTGCCGCGCCGGGGTTCGTCGCCGACGGCCGGACCGGTCCCGACGGCCCCCTGCCCGTCAACACGCACGGCGGCCTGCTCAGCGAGGGCTACCTGCACGGGATGAACACCCTGGCCGAGGCGGTGCTGCAGATCCAGGGCAACGAGGGCGAGCGACAGCTGCAGCGCAACGACGTCGCGCTGGTGACGTCGGGTGCGCTCATGGACGGCTCGGCGCTCGTCCTGGTCGGCGAATGACGGGCCCGACGGACAGGAGCGAGCGGACGATGACCGGGTTCGTGGAGCCCGAGCCCGGCCACGACACCGTCCCGTGGTGGGAGGCGCTCGCCGAGGGACAGCTGACGGTGCCGACCTGCGACGACTGCCGGCGACGGTTCTTCCCGCCGCAGCCGTACTGTCCGCACTGCGGCTCGACCTCGGCGCAGCTGCAGCCGCACGCCGGTGACGGGACCGTCTACTCCTGGGTCGTGGTGCACCGTGCCTTCGCCGAGGAGTTCGCGGGCGACGTGCCGTACGGGATCGTCGCCGTCGACCTGGACGGCGGGGGCCGGCTGGTCGGGCGGTTCTCCGGGGATCCGGGCCTGCTCCGTGATGGACTGCCGGTGACTGCGGAGATCGAAGGCGTCGCCGACTTCGGGATCCTGTGGTTCAGGCCGCACGACGAGGAAGGGACACGATGACATCGCCGACGACATCGCCGACGACATCGCCGACGACATCGCCGACGTCGACGTCGACGGAGCCGACCGGCGGTCCGGGTCAGCCCGCCCTGGACCGGCATCCGCTGCTGCCTGACGAGCTGCAGCAGCGCTACCGCGAGCTCGGTTTCTGGGAGGGCCGCGTCCTCTACGAGTTCGTCCGGGACTGGGCCGAGAGCAGCCCGGACCGGCTCGCCGTCACCGGGCCGGAGCCGATGACCTACGGCGAGCTGTGGCAGCGCGCCCATTCCGTCGCCCGGTGGTTCCAGGGTACCGGTCTGGAGGCCGGGGACAGCGTCCTGGCCGTCATGCAGGCCGGCTGGCGTGGCATGGTGCTGCAGGTCGCGGCGTCGCTCAGCGGACTGGTCCTCGCCCCGCGCTCCTCCCGGATCTCGCCGGTGCTGGCCGTGAACCTGGCCCACCAGCTCGAGATCAGGGCGTTGGTCATCGACGCGCCGCTGGTCGGAGACGAGCGCTGGGCGCAGGCGCTGCCGGAGATGGGCCTCCCGCGGGGGCGGATCGTCACCACCGCCGGGCATGCCGAGGGACTCGAGGAGTTCGACCTCCATCTCAACGGCCGTGAGCGGGCCGCGGCCGTACCCCCGCGGCCCCTCGCCCCGACCATCGTGCTGTCCACGGGTGGCTCTACCGGGACCCCGAAGAGCATCCTGCACGCCTCCGAGGCGGTCGTCTTCGCGGCACGTCACTTCGCCGCCGCCACCGGCTACGGGGAGTCCGACGTTCACGTCGCGATCGCGCCCTACGGGCACGCGGGCGGCTCGGTGTTCGAGATCTACATGCCCTTGATCTTCGGGGCGACCGTGCTGCCGGCCCCGGTCTGGCTTCCGGCCGAGGTCGCCGACGCGATCGAGACGTGGGGCGGGACCTACTGCCTGACAATGGGGACCCACATCTACGACCTCGTGCAGCTGGGCGCCGCGGGCGCCACCAAGCTGCGGTCGATGCGCGTCGCCGCGACCGGTGCCGGTCCCGACCGGCTGTTCGTCGAGGGGGAGAAGTCGCTGGGCTTCACCCTGGTGCGGATGTACGGCTTCTCCGAGGCCCCCGGACACGCGCTGGGGCGTCTCGACGAGGACAGCAGCACCCGGCTGCTGCGCGACGGCGTCCCGTTCCCCGGTATGGAGACCCGGATCGGGGAGGGCCCGCACGCCGACGCCCGGTTCGTGGCGGCCGGCCCCTACTCGTGTCGGGGACCCAACCTGTTCCTCGGCTACGCCGGCCGGCCGGATCTCACCCGGGAGGCGGTGACCGACGACGGGTTCTACTCGCCGGGCGACCTCATCGGCCAGGACGCGGACGGGTACCTCACCTGGATGGGGCGGACGAAGGACATCATCAGGCGGGGTGGGCTCCAGATCGACCCCATCGAGCTGGAGAACCTCCTCGCCGGACACCCCGCGCTGTCGGAGGTCGTCGTCGTCGGGGTGCCCGACGAGCGGCTCGGCGAGAAGGCCGCCGTCGTCGCGGTGGCGGCGGAGGAGCACGAGCTCCCCGGCCTCGAAGAGCTGTGCGAGTTCCTCCGCTCCCAGGGGATCGGGCGGCAGAGCCTGCCGGAGCACCTGTTCCCGGTGACGGCGCTCGCCCGCACCGAGCTGGGCAAGCTCGACCGCGCCGGGATCCGCCGGGACGTGACGGGAGACCACGCGTGAGCGACGACTGGTACATCGAGGACTTCGAGCCGGGCCAGGTCCACGTCACGCGCGGGCGGACGCTGACCGAGGTCGAGCTCATCACCTTCGTGAACCTCGGTGGCATCTTCGAGGAGGTCTTCCTCAACATCGAGTACGCCGCCACCAAGAGCCTCTTCGGACAGCGGGTCATCCCGGCTCTGCTGATCCTGACCGTCGCCGAGGGGCTCTACATCCAGACCGGGCAGACCCACAACGCGCGGGCGTACCTCGGCCTGGACCAGCTCCGGTTCCACGCTCCCACGTTCGTGAACGACACCATCCACGTGCGCGCGGAGGTGGCGGTCGCACGGCTGAGCTCGAATCCCGAGCGGGGGGTGCTCGAGCTGGTGCACGAGGTGGTGAACCAGCGCGACGAGGTCGTCCTCACCTACCGGTCGGCGCGGATGATCGCCTCCCGCGAGCACACGGCGCAGTGACCTTCCTGATCCTCCCGGGTGCGGGCTTCTCCGGGTCGGCGTGGGCCGGGGTCGCCGAGGAGCTCGGCGCGGTCGTGCTGCCGGTGCCCGACCTGGGGTCGGTCGCGGACATGGCCGACGCGGTGGCCGCGCAGGTCGCCGAGCTGGACGTCACCGGGCCGCTCGTCACGGTGGGTGCGTCGCTGGGTGCGGTCGTGGCACTGGAGCTGGGGTGGCGGACCGAGGTCTCGGGCATGGTGGCGATGGCCGCCGGGTTCGGCATCCGGGTCGGTCGCTCCACCCTTTCCCTGCTCGACGACGCCGGGCCGGAGGTCTTCGACCAGGTCGCCCGGTCGGGCCTCGGGCACCCGGTCGAGGAGCACGTGCGGGCCCGGCGGGAGGACCTCGCGTCGCGCGCCGACGGGGTCATGTACCGGCAGCTCGCGGCTCTGCGGGAGCACCGTGCGCGGGAACCGCGGCGGGTCGTGCCCACGGTGGTCTTCCAGGGGCTGCTCGACCGGAGCGTCCGACCGGAGGACCAGCTCGAGCTCGCGCAGCGGTGCGGTGCGGTCGTCCGCGTGCTGGAGGAGGTGGGGCACTCGCCCTATCTGGAGGCACCGGACGAGGTGGTCCGCTGGTCGCGCGTCGTCGAGGCCGCCGCGGGTCGCTGACCCGTTGCGTCCTCGGCCCTGCGGCCCGCGGTCTCCTGCATCTCGGCGACGGCCTCGCCGTGGACGACCGCCCAGTCCGTCAGCATCTTGATGGGCTCCTTG
The DNA here is from genome assembly GCF_039531635.1 of Pseudonocardia ailaonensis. Taxonomy (NCBI): domain Bacteria; kingdom Bacillati; phylum Actinomycetota; class Actinomycetes; order Pseudonocardiales; family Pseudonocardiaceae; genus Pseudonocardia; species Pseudonocardia ailaonensis. The sequence continues at coordinate 818,055 of NZ_BAAAQK010000005.1, forward strand.
AGGGTGCGCCCGAGCTCGGTCAGGCCGTACTCGACCCGGGGCGGGGCCTCGGCGTAGACGTGCCGCTCGACCAGGCCGTTGTCCTGCAGGCGCCGGAGCGTCTGGGTCAGCACCTTCCGCGAGATGCAGCCCACCAGCTCGGCGAGATCGCCGTGCCGCACGGGACCGTCGCCGAGTGCGAACAGGTCGATCACCGCCCACTTGCCGGTGATGACCTCCATGGTCAGGCGGGTGGGGCAGTCGGTGAGGAACACGGTCCCGGGTCGGAGGCTCACGGGACCGATATTGTCACGCCGTCGGGTACCGACGGGTACCTGTCGGCTTCCTAGTGTTCGGTCCATGAGATCAACCCCTGCCGGGCCCGAGCGGGTCGAGCTCGGCGTCCAGTCACTTGCCGACGTCGTCGCCGGTGTCCCTCCCGCACGCCGCGTCGCGGACATCGTCGAGCTTGGCGTCCACGCCGATCGGGTCGGCATCGACGTGTTCGGGGTGGGTGAGCACCACACCTCGAGGTTCGCGGTGTCCTCGCCGGCCGTCGTCCTCGCCGCGGTCGCCGCTCGGACGTCCTCGATCACGCTGACCAGCGCCGTGTCGGTCCTGAGCGTGCTCGACCCGATCCGCCTCTACCAGGACTTCGCCCAGCTCGACCAGGTGTCGGGCGGGCGGGCCGAGATCACGGTCGGGCGCAGCGCCTACGCCGAGCCGTTCACCCTCTTCGGGGTCGACCGGAACAGGTACGACGAGATCTTCGCCGGGAGGCTCGACCTCCTGCTGGCGCTGCGTGCCGACGACGCGGGGGAGCGGCTGGGGAGGCTGCGTCCCGAGCTGCGCGACTCGACGATCGTGCCGCGGCTGGACCGGCTGCTCCCCGTCCGCGTCGGCGTCGGTGGTTCGCCCGACAGCGCCCGCCGGGCCGGCGCCCTGGGGCTGCCGATGACCCTGGCCCACCTCATCGGGGGGCCGGGCAGTGCGGCGCGGCTCGTCCGGGCGTACCGGCAGGCCTGGCAGGACGCCGGCCACCCCGGTGCCGCCGACGTGGGCCTGGCGAGCCACCTGTACGTCGGTGCGACCTCCCAGGGCGCCCGGGAGGACTTCTATCCCTACTACCGGACCTACTTCCGGGAGGGCCGCGGTGTGCACCTCGACCGTGCGGCCTTCGACGAGATGGCCGGGCCCGAGGGCGCGCTGCTCGTCGGCAGCCCGGCGGAGATCGGCGACAAGATGCTCCGCCAGCGCGAGGCCCTCGGTGCCGTGCGCTTCGTCGGCCAGGTCGACCTCGGCGGGATCCCGCAGGTGCCGTTGCTCCGCTCGGTCGAGCGGCTCGCCGACGAGGTCGCGCCCGTCGTGCACCCCCGGCTCTCCCCGACATCCTCACTCCTCTGAAAGGCCGGACATGACCACCGCATCCGCCTCTCGCAGGGTCGGCGTGGTGCAGACGGACCCACGATGACACTCCTCTCGCCCACGGCCACGGTGGCCCGCTCACCGCGGGCCGCGTTCGCCGCCCTGCTGACGGCCGTACTTTCCTTCTCCCTCCTGCAGACCACGGTGGTGCCCGCGCTACCGCAGCTCCAGGTCGTCTTCGACACCTCCCCGGCCAACGCGTCGTGGGTCCTCACCTCGTTCCTGCTGTCGTCCTCGGTGGCGACGGTGCTGCTCCGCCGGCTCGGGGACCGCTATGGCAAGAGCCGGATGCTGCTGGTCAGCATCGGCCTGCTCGGACTGGGCACCCTCGTGGCGGCCCTCGCCGGGTCGGTGAGCGTGCTCATCGCCGGGCGCGCCGTGCAGGGCTTCGGCGCGGCCACGTTCCCGCTGGCCTTCGGGCTGGTCCGGGAGCTGTTCCCGCCGGAACGGGTGGCCGTGGCCATCGGGACCATCAGTGCCATGTTCGGGATCGGGTTCGGGATCGGGCTCGTCGTCCCCGGCCCGATCCTCGACCACCTCGGCTGGCGGTGGTTGTTCTGGCTGAGCCTGGTGACCGTCGTACTCGCCCTGCTGGCCGTGGCGCTGCTCGTCCCGCACTCACCACCCACCCTCGGCGGGCGGGTCGACTGGGCCGGAGCGCTGCTGGTCGGCGCCGCCCTCGTCGCCCTGCTGGCGATCAGCCAGTCCAGCAGGTGGTCGGTCCCGGCCGTCGTCGGCGTGCTGGCGGTGGCGGTCGTGGCCCTCGTCGCGTTCGCTCTCGTCGAGAGCCGTTCCCGCGAGCCGCTGCTCGACCTGGCGCTGCTGCGGCGGCCCGCGGTGGCCGTCCCGAACGCGGTCAGCCTGCTGGTCAGCTTCGGGCTGTACGGCGCGTTCACGCTGGTGCCCAAGCTGCTCGCCACCCCGAGCCGGTTCGGCTACGGGTTCGATGCCACCGCCACGAAGGCCGGGCTGATCCTGCTGCCGATGGCCGTGACGATGCTCTTCGCCGGCCCGCTGGCCGGGCGGCTGGGCTCCCGCGTGGGCTTCCGCACGACACTGCTGCTGGCCTGTGTCGTGGCCGCGGTCGGGTACGGCGTGTTCGCGCTCGGCATCGGCAGCCTCTGGGCGATCGCGGTGGGCGCCGGGGTGCTGGGCATCGGGGTCGGCTTCTCGTTCTCGTCCGTGGTCAACCTCGCGATCGAGGCGATCGAGGCGATCGAGGCGGTCGAGCCGGCCGAGACGGGCCAGGCGACCGGCGCGAACACCATCGTGCGGACGACCGGCGGCGCCATCGGCACCCAGGTGTCGGTCGCGGTGGTCACTGCGTTCATCGCGGCTCCGCACGCCGCCCCGGACCAGGTGGGTGCGGTCCCGACGTCCCTCGGGTACATGGTCGTTTTCGGCGTCTCGGCCCTCGCCCTGGTGATCGCGGCCATCGCGACCGCCGTGACACCCCGGCCGGTGCGGCGCTGACCCGTGCCACTCGCGTCGCAGCCTGGCCCGGACCGGTCGGGTGCGGCGCGAGTCCGGGGGGCCCGGCCGCTAGTCGATGCCGATGATGGCCAGCTGCTTGCCGACGTAGAAGTCGGCGACCTCGCTCAGCGGGATCGCCCCGTCGGGCCGGTACCACTGCCAGACGCTGGTGTTCATGGCGAGCACCGCACGGGCGAGGAGCCGCATGTCGTTGTTGGGGATCAGCCCCCCGGCCACCCCCCGGGCCAGGTAGGCCGCCCAGTCCATCTCCAGACCCCGGATGTTGTTCCGGGCACGCAGGCGGGACTCCTCCTCCCGCGGGGTGGAGGACTTCCCGCCGATCGAGCCCTGCTTGTCGACAAGGACCCGCATCCGGAGGATCTCGTAGTCGTCGAGGGCGAAGCCGGACCGCAGGGCTGCCCGGAGACCGGGCAGGTACTCGTCGTGGGCGCCGGTGGCCGCGGCGAACGCCTCGCGGTAGCTGGCCAGCGCGTCCGCCATGATCTCGAAGAGACAGTGCTGCTTGGACTCGAAGTAGTGGTACAGCGCGGTGCCGCCGAGGCCCACCTCGATGGCGACCTCCGCCCACTTCGTCTCGTCGTAGCCGTCGGTGCCGAAGTGCTTCACCGCCGTCCGCATGATGATCGCCCGCTTGCTGCGTCTCGAGGTCTTCTGCGGCGCGGCCGGCTCGGGGTCACTCGTGGCCGAAGCCTTCGCGGGAGCTCGCTTGGTCCTCGGGGCGGCGGGCCTCGCCATCGGATCACTCCTTCTCGGGCGGGTCGTGCGCAACCGGAGCGAGCAGGTAACACGAACTCGCTTCATCTGTCAGCGCGTCCTAGGCTACTCATCTCGACGCCCTGGTTCTATGCCGGGCGATCCGCCACCGGCCCGCGTGTCGCGCAAGCCGTGGAACGTACCCCAGGAGCGAGGTCCCCCCAAGTGGCAGCTGCCGAACCCACCCTGGCCGACATGATGGACCTGAGCGGGCGGGTCGCCCTGCTCGCGGGGGGCCACGGCCCTCTTGCCGCTCCGATCGCGGCGGCACTGGCCGAGCTCGGCTGCTCGATCGTCCTCGCCGCCCGTCGTACCGGCCCGTGCGAGGAGCTCGCCGACTCCCTCGTCACGCGCCTCGGCGCGACCGTCGACGTCCGCCAGCTCGACGTGTCGGACGAGGCTCAGGTCGACGGCCTGGTCGCCGGGGTCGTGTCGCGACACGGGTCCCTGGATGTCGTGGTGAACAACGCGGCGACCTTCTGGGCCGCACCCCCCGAGGACGTGCCCCTCGAGCGCGGCTGGCAGCGGGTCGTCGACGTGAACCTGACGGGCACGTTCCTCGTCTGCCGGGCCGCGGGGCGGGTCATGCTGGCCGCCGGCCGGGGCTCGATCATCAACATGGCCTCGAGCGTCGCGTTCATCTCCTTCCTCCCGGAGGTCGGATCCACGCTCAGCTACACGGTCAGCAAGGGGGCCGTGGTGACCCTCACCCGGGATCTCGCCTCGCAGTGGGCGGGCCGCGGGGTCAGGGTGAACGCGGTGGCGCCTGGGTCGATGGATTCCGGTCTGATGGAGTCCGTGCCGGACGAGCGCAAGCAGCGGATGGTCGACCAGATCCCGGCCGGCCGGCTCGGGCGGCCCCACGAGCTCAAGGGGGCCGTGGCGTTTCTCGCTTCCGACCTGTCCTCCTACGTGACCGGCAGCGTGGTGCGCGTCGACGGCGGGCAGACGCTCCTCTGAGCCCGCCGCCCGTGCCCTTGACCGGTGCAGTGGGGCCGTGTCAGGGTACCAAAGCGAGTTCAACTCGGTTCGGGAGACCATGTGAACAACGACGTCCTGAAGCTCCTGGCACCCCAGGGGTTCGACACCGACGCGCTGCGTGCGGTGTACGAGCGCGAGCGCGACCGGCGCGTACGCCCGGGCGGTGCCGGCCACCGACGGATCACCGCCGGATGGGAGGCCTTCGAGAAGGACCCGGCGGCCGGGGACCCGGTCGCCAGGGAACCCCGTCACGACGTCGTCGACGTCGCCGTGATCGGGGCCGGGCACGGCGGTCTCCTCGCCGGCGCGAAGCTGCGTGACGCCGGTGTGGAACGCATCCGGATGATCGACACCGCGGCGGATGTCGGCGGGACTTGGTACTGGAACCGGTACCCGGGCGTCCAGTGCGACGTGGAGTCCTACATCTACATGCCGTTGCTGGACGAGCTCGGCTACGTCCCGACGGAGAAGTACGCCTACGGCCCGGAGCTCTTCGCGCACACCCGGCGCATCGCCGAGCACTACGACCTGTACCGGGACGCGCTGCTGCAGACCAAGCTCACCGAGCTGACCTGGCAGGAGGAGCAGGCCGGCTGGGAGATCGCGACCGACCGCGGGGACCGGTTCCACGCCCGGTTCGTCGTCATCGCCAACGGGAACCTGAGCCGCCCACAGCTGCCCGGCATCGAGGGCCTGGCCGACTTCCGCGGGCGCGTGTTCCACACCAGCCGGTGGGACTACGACTACACGGGCGGCAGCACCGCGGGCGATCTCGACGGCCTGCGGGACAAGACCGTCGGCATCATCGGTACGGGGGCCACGGCCGTCCAGGTCGTCCCGCACCTCGCCGAGGCTGCCGAGAAGCTGATCGTGTTCCAGCGCACCCCGTCGGTCGTCGTGCCCCGCAACAACCGGCCGACCGACCCGGAGTGGGCGGCCTCGCTCAAGCCCGGGTGGCAGCGCAAGCGGATGGAGAACTTCACCCGCATCCTGTCGGGCGAGCTCGACGACGTGGACCGGGTGCACGACTCCTGGACCGAGCTCTACCGCGCGGTCACCGAGGAGGAGCTGGCCAAGATCGGGCAGGAGCTCGGCCGCGAGCTCGACCCGGCCGAGAAGCGCGACGTCGTCGAGCTGATCGACATGCTCAAGGGCGAGCGCTTCCGTGACCGCATCCGCAGCACGGTGAGCGACCCCGAGACCGCGGCGGCGCTGCTGCCCTGGTACCAGACCCACTGCAAGCGGCCCTGCTTCCACGACGAGTACCTGCCCGCCTTCAACCGGCCCAACGTCGAGGTGGTCGACACCGCGACGCACCCGGTCCGTCGCTTCACCGAGACGGGCGTCGAGGTGGACGGCAAGGTCGTCGAGCTGGACTGCATGGTGCTGGCCACCGGGTTCGAGGTGGCGACGTCCTACCGGAGCCAGACGGGTTTCGACCCCGTCGGCCGGGACGGTGTGCACCTGTCCGAGCGCTGGCAGGAGGGGCCGCGAACCCTCCACGGCCTGCAGTCGCGCTCGTTCCCCAATCTGTTCACCATGGGGATCATCCAGAACGCCTCGTCGATCAACTTCACGGAGATGCTGACGCACCAGGCGGTGCACCTCGCCCACGTGGTCTCACAGGTCCGCGACCGTGGGTACGAGATCGTCGAGGTGACGCCGGACGGAGAGGCGCGGTGGCGGTCGGAGATGGTCGAGCACGCCACCGAGGCCGAGCTGAAGAGGTGGCAGGAGTGCACCCCGAGCTACATCAACGGCGAGGGTAATGTCGCGGCCCCGTTCAGCTTCTTCACCAGGAAGTTCGGGGGCGGGACGCTGAAGTTCGTGCAGATTCTGGAGGACTGGCGCGCTGCCGGGTCGATGGACGGCCTCGAGCTGCGCCACCCGGCGCGAGGAGATCTTCGATGAAGGGCTTGACGGGCAAGGTGGCGGTGGTCGCCGGAGGCGGCCAGGGCATCGGCGCGGCCACGGCGCACCGACTCGCCGGCGAGGGCGCCGTGGTCGTGGTCGCGGACCGCAGCCTGCCCCGCGCCCGCGACACCGCGGCCGCCATCGAGGAGTCCGGCAGCAAGGCCGTCGCGGTGGAGTTCGACCTCGGTGACGCGGAGTCCATCGAGGCGCTGTTCGCCTTCGTCGGAGCCGAGTTCGGCGGGCTGGACCTGCTGCACAACGTCGCGGCCAGCCTCGGGGCGAACTCGCTCTACTCGCAGGATGCCGACGTCGTCGACATCGATCCCGCCGTCTGGAGCGAGACCCTCCAGATCAACCTCACCGGCTACTTCCTGACCACCAAGGCGGCCGTACCATCCATGCTGGAGCGGGGCGGCGGCGCGATCGTCAACATGTCGTCCGTCGCGTCGGTGACGGGGGCGACCGAGGTGGCCTACTCGGTGTCGAAGTCCGCCGTCGAGGCGCTGACCCGGCACACGGCCCGCCGCTGGGCCCCGCACGGGATCCGGGCCAACTGCGTCGCGCCCGGCATGGTCGCCACCCCGACCGGGCTGGCGCTCACCGAGGAGCGGGCGTCCGACCCCGTTCGCGCGGCCGCCGGGCTGAACCCGATGAACCGGCTGGCGGACCCGGAGGAGATCGCGGCCATCGTCACCTTCCTGCTGTCCGAGGAGTGCAACTTCCTGACCGGGCAGGTGCTCTCGGTCAACGGCGGAAGCTATCTCGCGACCCACTGACGTGTCCCGGCGCCGGGAGGCGTCCCTGTCCGGCTGGTGCCCGCTCGACTCAGTGGAGGGCCAAAAGGATGCTCGGTTCCGGTCGCGGCCGGCGGCGGATCCGGGTCGCCGCCGTCGTCCTGGGGCTGTTGGTGGTCACGGGCTTGGTGGTCACGGGCTGCGGGGCGGCCCGGGGCGGGGCGCCCGGCGCCGTCACCTCCGGGGGCGGGCAGGACCCCGCGCCGATCCGCTACACCACGACCGGCACCCAGGAGCAGCCGCCGACCGAGGGCTTCTCCTTCCACAACGACGTCGTCACGGACGGCAGGATCGACCCGGTCGAGCTCAGCGGCAAGCAGGTCTCGCTGGGCGGCGGTGGCGGGGGTACGGCAACCCGGGAACGGGCGGGTCCTCCATCCAGGCGAAGGTGCTGTCCTAGGACAAGGACCTGACGGCGGACCGCATCGTCGACGAGTCACCCGTGGCCGCGGTCCTGCAGGGGAGGTACTAGCGATGGGGGAGACGGAGTCACCGGGCTTCGCCGTCGAGACGGTCCGGTTCTTCAGCGAGGGGCTCGGGCTCGAGGCGGACCTGTTCGTGCCCGGCGGGATCACCGACGCCAGGCCCGCCGTCCTGGTCCTCGGCGGGTTCGGGTCGGTGCGGGACCGCCTCGGCGCCCGGTACGCGCGGGAGTTCGCCCGGGCCGGGTACCCCACCCTGACCTTCGACTACCGGGGCTTCGGCGGGAGCGAGGGCCCGCGCGGCCGCCTCGTCCAGAACGAGCAGCTCCAGGACATCGGCAACGCGCTCACCTGGCTCGAGCACGAGCCCCGGGTGGACGCGGACCGGCTGGCCGTCTGGGGCGTGTCCAACGGCGGGGCGCACGCGCTGTCCATCGCCGCGCGCGACGAGCGGGTCAAGGTCATGGTGGGCCAGAACGGCTACGCCGACGGCCGCAAGCTCGTCCTGGACCGCCCGACCGGTCCGGACCCGGACCGCTTCTTCGCGCGGCTGGCCGAGGACCGGCGCAGGCGGGTGTTCGAGGGCGCGGGTGCGCTCGTGCCGGCGACCGAGATCCTGGACAGCCCGGACACTCAGCGGTACGTGGCGCGGATGAACGAGGAGCACCCGGGCTTCGCCGCCCTGGTGCCGTGGGGGACGGCGGAGGACACGCTGTCCTACCGGCCCCTCGACGTCGTGCACCTGATCGAGCGGACTCCCAGTCTGCTCGTGGCGGCCGAGCACGACGACCTCACCCTCGCTGCGGAGTACCGGAAGGCCTTCGACCTCATTCCGGCCCCGAAGCGCTGGGAGTGCCTGCCGTGCCACCACTACGACATGTACACCGGGCGGTGGTTCAAGGTCTCCGCCCGGTTGGCTCTCGACTGGTTCCGGGAGCACCTTTCGCTCGACCGGCCGTGACGGCCGGCCACTATTGACATGAAGTCAGTCCAGGTTACGCTGACTCAACCGCAACGTAGCGTCAGGAGAGAGCCCGTGGGCATTCCGACCACCGAAGCAGCTCGAGACTCCGTCGCGTCCCCCGATCCGGTCGCAGACGATCGAACGGCGGGGTCCGGGACCGACGCCAAGATTCGCGTCCGGGGTGTCACCCGGACGTTCACATCGCGGAGCGGGAACCCGGTTCACGCTCTCGGGCCCATGGACGTGGAGCTCAGACACGGGGAGTTCGTCTCCGTGGTCGGGCCGTCCGGCTGCGGCAAGTCCACCTTGCTGCGGGTCGTGGCGGGCCTACTGCCCCCGACCGAGGGTGTCGTGGACATCGCGGACGTCGAACCCGGCACCGGCTGGTACGGCTTCGTCCCGCAGGCCAGCAGCGCCTTCCCGTGGAAGACGGTCCGCGAGAACGTCAGCATGGGACTGGACTTCGCCGGCAGGCTGTCCAAGGCGGAGCGCCGCAAGACCGTCGACCAGTGGCTCGCGACGACGGGCCTGACGGCCTTCGCCGACGTCCTGCCCAGCGCGCTCTCGGGCGGGATGCGGCAGCGGATGGCGATCGCCCGCGCGCTCGCAATCGACCCGGCCATTCTGCTGATGGACGAGCCCTTCGCCGCGCTCGACGCGCAGATGCGCGTGCTGCTGCAGGACGAGCTCCTCAGCATCTGGGAGCAGCACCGCCGGACGGTCCTGTTCATCACCCACAGCATCGAGGAGGCCCTGATCCTCAGCGATCGGGTCCTCCTGTGCTCGGCGCGGCCGGGGCGGATCACGCGTGAGTTCACGGTCCCGTTCCCGCGCCCCCGGCGGCACGAGCTGAGAGCGACGGGGGAGTTCGCCGCGATGCACGAGGAAATCTGGACGAGCCTGAAGGCCGAGGTGGACGCCCAGGTGTCGGAGAACCAGAAGCTGACCCTGAGCCGGAGCCCGCGCCGCCTGGGACGGAGGCAGAAATGACCACTGCGCAGACACAGCAGAAGACCGTTGCGGCACCGTCGAGCCAGGAGGGCAGGGGCGTCACCTTCACGCCGGCCGCGCACGAGTCGGTCGTCGGTGCGCGGAGGCGTAAGTACCTCCACCTGACGTTGCGCTGGGCGACCCCGGTGGTGCTCATCGCCCTGTGGCAGCTGGCTGCCTCGCAGCAGTGGATCAACACGCTGTACTTCCCGGGGCCGGACCAGATCTTCCGCACGGCCATCTCGCAGTTCAGCGACGGCACGATGACCGAGGCCTTCGTGCTGACGGGCTGGCGGACGCTCCTCGGGTTCGGCGTCGGTGCCGTGATCGGGTTCATCGCCGGCGTGGCCATCGGTGCCGTGCCCATCCTGCGCGCGGCGTTCGAGCCCGTCCTCTACGCGCTGTGGACCATCCCCAAGCTGGCGCTCCTGCCGCTGCTCCTGCTGATCTTCGGACTCGGGAGCATGCCGCTGATCGTCCTCATCATCCTGAACACGCTCTTCCTCGTGATGATCCCGACGGCGGCCGGCATCGCCGGCGCCTCTCCGGAGCTGCTGGAGACGGCGCGCGCCTTCTCGGCTAGCCCGTGGCAGCTGTTCCGGCACGTGCTGCTGCCGTCGTCGCTCGTCGAGGTCTTCGTGTCGCTGAAGATCGCGTCCGGTGCGGCCATCCTCGTCGCGGTCGCGACGGAGTTCGTGATCGGCGGCGGCGGACTGGGCTACATCATCTGGAACTCGTGGCAGGTCTTCCTCCCCGACCGCATGTACGTCGGCATCGTCGTCGTCGCGGTCACCGGGTCGGCCTTCACCCTGCTGGTCGGCGTCATCGGTCGGCGAATGGTGCCGTGGGCACATGGGCTCTGACCGGTTCGCCAGGTCCGTGTTCACCCTTTCCTCGCACGACTCCGCGTCCGATTCGCCTGCCCGGGGCACCACGCCGTTCCGGGTCGCGGTCCCCGACAGCGCGCTCGCCGACCTGCGCGAGCGGCTCGAACGCTGTCGGTGGCCGGCGCCCGAGACGGTGCCGGACGAGTCGCAAGGGCTGCCGCTGGCGCTGGCCAAGGAGCTGCACGAGTACTGGCTCACGGAGTACGACTGGCGGCGCTGCGAAGCGCAGATCAACGCCTACGAGCAGGTCCTCGTGCCGGTGACCGGTGGTGGCGACGAGCCCCTGGACATCCACGTGCTGCACGCGAGGTCGCCCCGGCCCGACGCCATGCCCCTGCTGGTCACCCACGGCTGGCCGGGCTCGATCGTCGAGTACCTGGACCTCCTCCCGCAGCTGACCGATCCGGAGGACCCGTCGGAGATCGCGTTCCACGTGGTCCTGCCGACGCTGCCCGGGTTCGGGTTCAGTGGCAAGCCCACGAGGACGGGCTGGGGCGCCGAGCGCATCGTGCTGGCGTGGTCGGAGATCATGCGAGGTCTCGGTTACCCGCGCTACGCCGCCCACGGGGGCGACTGGGGCTCCGCGGTGACGGAGTCCCTCGGTGCGGCGCTTCCGGACGAGGTGCTCGGCATCCACATCACGCTGCCGCTCGCCAAGGCGGATCCGGACACCGCCGACCTCGACGAGGCGGACCGGGCGCGGACGGCCGCGACGGACCTCTTCCGCAGCAACGGCCGCGGCTACTCGGTCCTGCAGTCGAGCCGCCCGCAGACGGTCGGGTACGCGCTGGCCGACTCGCCGATGGGTCAGTGCTCGTGGATCGCCGAGAAGTTCCGGGAGTGGGTCGACCCCACGGGTGACGACTGGCCCCTCGCGAAGGACCGCGTCCTCGACAACGTGATGATGTACTGGCTGACGAACACCGCGGCCTCCTCGGCCCGCCTGTACTGGGAGAGCGCCGTCAGTCCGCCGATGGAGCCGGTCCCGGTGCCCACCGCCATCTCGCAGTACCCCAAGGAGATGACCCGGATCCCGCGGGCGTGGATCGACCGGCGGTTCAGCGACATCAGGGCCTGGGTCGAGCACCCGCACGGAGGTCACTTCGCCGCCATGGAGCACCCCGACTCGTTGCTGGCCGACCTCCGGAGCTTCTTCGGTGGTCTCCGGCCGGCCTCCGAGAGGTCGTGATGACCGGTCGTTCGGCGGGCGGCGGCCCTTCGCGGCACCGCTGGTACTGGAGGTTGCGCCCCGTGCGGGGCAAGTGGGGCACCCGGCTCGACAAGTGGTCCGTGCGCCGCCTCGGGTTCTCAGTGATCCTGGGCCAGGTGTCCCTGTCCCGCCACGTCCCGCTCGCGCCCGCGCTGCTGCTCGAGACCGTGGGCCGCCGCTCCGGGCTCGCCCGCGAGGTCGTGTTGCCCTATACCCCGGCCGGCGGCCGGGACATGCTGGTCGTGGGGTCCAACGGCGGCGGCCCCACCGACCCCCTGTGGGTGCACAACGTCCGTGCCGACCCGGACGTCGTCGTCACGGTCGGACGCCGGCGGCTGCGGGCCACGGCCCGCATCACGACCGGTGACGAACGTGACCGCCTGCTCGCTCTGGCGAGCGAGCGGCGCCCCCATGTGCGTGCCTACGACTCCGGTGCCGCGAGCCACGAGCGGGTGATGGCCCTCGTCGTGCTGACACCCGCCGGCCCCGGCACGGTGTCATGACGCACCCGACGAGAGGAGGGACCATGTCGAGCAACCTGTCCGGGCGAGTCGCGGTGGTGACCGGCGCTGGCGCCGGGATCGGCCGGGCGGCGGCGCTCGAGCTCGCCTCGCACGGGGCCACGGTCGTCGTCAACGACCGGGGCTCGGCCCACGACGGGACGGGATCCAGCACCTCGCCCGCGCAGTTCGTCGTCGACGAGATCACCGCGCTGGGCGGCACGGCCCGCACCAACCCGGCGGACGTCGGCGACTTCGACCAGGTGGCCGAGCTGGTCCGGTCGACGGTCGGCGAGTTCGGCCGGCTCGACATCATCGTCAACAACGCCGGTCACTACCGTGCCGCGCCGATCTGGGAGATGTCCGAGGACGACTGGGACTCCATCATCCGGGTCCACCTCAAGGGCCAGTTCAACCTCATCCGCAACGCCGCGCCGGTGTTCATGGCGCAGCGCTACGGCCGGATCCTGAACATGTCGAGCCGGTCGGGCCTCGGTGACGCGGGGAAGGCGAGCTACAGCGCGGCCAAGGAAGGGGTCATCGGCCTGACCCGGGCGGTCGCGCGCGAGCTCGGCCCGCACGGGGTCACCTGCAACGCCGTCCGGCCGATCGCGAAGACCCGGCTGATGCCGGTCTCGGCGGCCGGTCTGTCCGTAGTCGCGGACATCCCCGAGCCCGAGGAGCTCGCGCCGGTCATGGCCTACCTCGTGTCCGAGCGTGCGGCGAACGTCAACGGTGCGACGTTCCTCCTCCGTGGTTCGCAGGTCGCGCTCTACTCGGAGCCGGAGCTGCTGCGCACCGCGTACTGTCCGGCCGGTGGCTGGACCTTCGAGTCGTTCGCCTTGGCCATGGGCGACGGTCTCGGGGCCGACCTGCGGAACGAGTGGACCGATTTCGACCCGGGCAAGAAGGTGATCGGCCGGGTCGGCGCCTCCATCGTCTGAGGAGCGCACCCCCGGACGCCGCTCCCCGAGGCGCCCGTCGAACCGCTATGTGCAGAGGAGCCGATTCGCTGTGGACATGCTCGAGATCCTGCGGGCGACCGCCCCGACCCCGGAGGGCCGCACGCCGCTCCCGGAGCTGATGTCGCTGGCCGGGCGCACGGCGCTGGTGACCGGTGGCGGTGGGCCGGGGCTGGGGCAGTCCATCGTGCGGCGTCTCGCGGCGATGGGGGCGTCGGTCGCGGTCGTGGACCTGGACGGCGCGGCTGCCGCGGAGGTGGCGGCCGACGTCCAGGCGCGGTACGGGGTGAAGACGTTCTCGGTGGCCGCGGACGTCACCCGGGCCGAGGAGGCCTTCCGTATCGTCGCGGAGGCCGAGGAGCTGCTCGGCTCGGTGGACATCCTCGTCAACAATGTCGGCGGTGGCGGGGTGGGGGACTTCCTCACGCAGTCCCCCGAGGACATCGCGCGGATCGTCGACCGCAACCTGTTCGCCACCCTCTACATGATCAGGGCCGTCTCCGAGGTGATGATCGCGCAGGGTAAGGGCGTGATCGTCAACGTCTCCTCTCAGGGCGCCAACGTGACGTGGACCAAGGCCGACGTCTACTGCGCCTGCAAGGCGGCGGTCAGCATGCTGACGAAGACGCTCGCGTGGCAGCTGTCCGAGCACGGGGTCCGGGTCACCGGGGTCGCTCCCGGCACCATCTCCAGCGCGCGGGCGATCAGCATCCTCGAGGACTCGGACAACCAGGCCGACTACGCGAGCGGGCTGACGAACACCGTGGTGCGGACCGCGCTCGGGCGTACCTGCTCGCCCGACGAGGTCTCCGACGTCGTCGCCTTCCTGGCGTCCGATGCGGCCAGCTACGTCCAGGGCACCGTCTGGGAGGTGGCCGGGGGGATGGCGTGAGCCGCCCGGACCGGCGACCCCGGGGACGATGCGGGGGAAATCCCTGTACGGGGCCCCGGTACAGCGATAAACTGAACTGACTTCGGTTGTGCGTCGCGCAGCGACCGGTGGGACGGATCCGTCGGGAGGTGGTGCGGCGCCCGCGCCCGGGCCGTCATCCGGCATCAGGAAGGACTGCAAGCCATGGTGACCGACTCGTCCACAGGGACCGCCGTCGACAGCGTCGAGGACGAAGCCCGCTGGTACTTCACCGGCTCCGATCCCCGCCACGAGGCGTTGCGCCGGAACCCGTACCCCTTCTTCGACCGCCTGCGGGAGCACGCGCCCGTGCTCGAGGTGACCGAGGGGAAGTGGCTGGTCTCGTCCTACGAGGGGGTCAACGACCTCCTGAAGGACAACCGCTGGTCCCGCGTGCCGCAGATGAGCGAGGCCGACATGCGGCTCGCCGACCGGGTGTTCCTGCGGAACGTCGCCTCGTACGACTCGCCCGACCACGAACGCTTGCGCAAGACCGTCGCCCCGGCGTTCACCGCGGCAGCCGTCCGCCGGCGGGGGGAGCTCATCCGGCAGCTCGTCGCCGAGCAGCTCGACGCGGTCCGCGAGCTCGACGGCTTCGAGTTCTACCGGGACTTCGCCTTCGCCCTGCCCGTCCAGATCATCTGTCGCCTCCTGGGAGTGCCCGCCGAGCGCCAGGACGACTTCCTGACCTGGTCCCAGATCATGGTCGAGGCGCAGGAGCCCGGCGTGCACACCGCGGAGATGCTGGAGGCCGCGGACGTCGCGGCGGCGCAGTGCCTCGAGTTCTTCGAGGAGCTGATCGAGGAGAAGCGCCGGCAGCCGGACGACTCGCTGATGACGATGCTCGTCGAGGCGTCCGTGGCCGAGGACTCCAAGCTGAGCCTGGAGGAGGTCGTCGCGATGTGCGTGGCTCTCCACGTGGGCGGCCACGAGACGACGGCAAACCTGATCACGAGCGGTATCTACCTGCTGGCCAACAACCCCGAGGCCTACCGGGCGGTGCAGGCGGACCCTTCCCAGGTGCCCGCAGCGATCGAGGAGATGCTGCGCTTCGAGCCTCCGGCCCGGAACAGCCTGCACCGCATCGCCCCGGAGACCATGGAGCTCGGCGGTCAGCGGATCGAGAAGGGGTCCGAGGTCTACGGCCTGATCTGTGCCGCCGGCCGCGATCCCGAGGTCTATACCGACCCGCACCGCTTCGACATCGCGCGGCCGAAGAACCGCCACCTCACCTTCGGCCTCGGCATGCACTTCTGCGTGGGGGCCGCGCTGGTGAGGTTCGAGGCGAACGAGGTGTTTACGGCCCTGGCCCGGGAGCCCCGCGCCCTGCAGGTGGACGGCGACCCCGTCTGGCGGAACTCCTTCATCATCCGGGGCCTCCACTCGCTCCCGGTCTCCTGGGAGTAGCAGGCAGCAGCCGACCCGTTCACGTCACAGGACCATCGAAGGAGAGAGCAAGGATGTTCCGTTCCGGTCGATGGCGGTGGGGGATCACCATGGGCGCGGTCGCGCTGATGGCGCTGACCGCATGCGGATCCGGAGGGTCCGCCTCGGGCCCGGTGGAGGCCGACGGAGGCGGCCCGGCCTCGGTGGGTCAGGGCCCCGGCACCCCGAACCCCAGCCCGCTGAAGGAACGCACCACGGTGACGGTGCTCTACTCCACCGCGGCCACCTCCTTCATGAGCGTCCTGATCGCGAAGGAGATGGGCGAGTTTGAGAAGGAGAACCTCGACGTCGAGCTCCGGACGGTGCCGACCACGGACGGCGCCGTGCTGGTCGCCCGCGGTGAGGCCGACGTGCAGATGGCCGGGTTCAACGCCTCGGCGCTGAACCTGCTCGCCCAGTCCTCGGCCCCGATCAAGTACGTGACGTCGGCCAGCGTCGAGGAGCCCCCCACGGCCGGGCTGTACGTGAACAACCAATACGTCAAGGACGGCCACGTCGATCCGGCCGCGATCCGCGGCCAGTCGCTGATGTTCGGTCCCGGTGGCGGTGGGCTGGGCAATCCCGGCGCACTGCAGTGGTACACGCACGCGACGAAGAACGGCATCCCGCTCGACGCCGTCACGCCTGCGGTCCTGAGCAGCTCCACGGACGGGGCGATCGCCATGCTCAACAACCGGATCGCGGGGGGCGGGTTGTTCACCTCCGCCGCGCGCCTGCTGGATGCGCAGAAGGACCGTTTCACGATGGTGGAGCACAACGCGGCCGCCGCCGTCTACGTGGCGAACAGCGAGTGGTTGAAGGACCAGCCGCAGGTCGCCGCGGCCTTCTTCCGGGCCGTGATGCGTACCAACCGCACCTACCTGCAGGGCGACTACCTCGAGAACAAGAACGTCCTCGACATCGAGGCGAAGCTGCTCGGGTCGACCCCCGAAAACGTGGTGGCGGACGGGCTGGCGCGCTACTCGCCGGACCTCGACTCCTCCGTCCCGAAGGGACTGTTCCCGAGCTACCAGGACCTGTCCCGGGCAGCCGGGGTGCTCTCCTACGGGGCGCCGCTTCCCACGGACAAGGCATTCGACGACACCCCGGTACGTGATGTCCTGCAGGGCAAGTACTAGCCGGCCGGGTGCGGTCCCGGTCGCCCACGACCCACCGCACGAGAGGAAGGCTCCTCGATGAGCTCTTCGGGCAGCGGGCCGCGGCCCGCCAGTCTGCGACCCTGGATCAACCGGATCTCCCACATCGTCGTCAACGTGTCGGACCTCGAGCGGGCCCGCGAGTTCTGGGAGCGCCACACCCCGATGCGGGTGTTCGGTCGGACGCGGTCCCCGGTCCAGTCGTTCCCGGCGCTCGGCATCGACCGCGGGCAGTTCACCGGGTACCTGTTGCGCGACGCCTCCGACGGCGGCGTCGTCACCCCGACCCAGAACTCCCACAACCCGAACTACTGCGCGGTTCATCTCGTGCAGTGGCTCACCCCCGAGCCGGTCGGCCGTCCCTACGACCGCGCGTCGCAGATCGGGTGGTACCGGCTGGCCTTCCGGTCCGAGCGGCCGACCCGGGTGGTGTACGACGAGCTGGTCGCCGCCGGCGTCCAGCCGTTCAGCCCGCCCGCCGAGGACGTCACCGCGATCGCCTTCCCCGACCCGGACGGGATCGTGCTGGAGTTCGTCGACCGGCGGCCGGGTGCGGCACCCGCCTCCGTCGATCGTCTGGCCCACCTGGCCAGCAGCTCCAAGGACGTGAACGAGACGATTCGCTTCTACCGCGACCTCGTCGGCGTCGACCACACCGCCAGCGTCTCAGGGCCGCCGGTCACCAACACCTTCGACGCCTACGGGGGCAAGGCCGGATACGACGCGGCCTTCTTCGCCGCCCGTGGGGACCCCCGGCTGTTCCTCGACCGCCTGTCGTGGACCGGTGGCCCGGAGAACTCCGGGATCCCCTACGAGAGCGGTCTGCATCTCGGCTTCCAGCGCCTGGCCCTGGAGGTGGACGACATCGACGCCGCGTACGCCACGCTCGTCGAGCAGGCGGCGCAGTTCCCGGGCGTCCGCGTCTCGGGTCCGCCCGAGGAGTGGGACTTCGGGCCCGACTTCGGCGGGACCCGCCGGGTCGTGGTGTTCACGGACCCGGACGGGGTGGGTCACGAGCTCATCTCGGCCATTCCGTACTCCCTCGCGCTGCCCCTGCCCCGCCCACTGAGCATGCCCGAGGTCGTGGTCCCGGGCGTTCGGGAATGACTGGGCTCCGCAGAGCGGGCCGGCGTCGCCGGGCCTGACCGCAGCACCCTCCGCACGTCCTCGCCGACCGGAGGGGCCGACCACCCCGGCTCCTCCGGTCGGCGTCGTACGTCCGGACCGGTGAGCCGGCACCCGCGGTGCCCGGGCTCGTGCTGATGCCGGTTCAGCTCGACCGGACATCCTTCCCGCGTCGGCGGGAACTGGGATTGACATGAACTCAATACAGGTTACGCTATGCGACACCGCGAGCGGGACGTTTCGGCAGTGGGCTCACCCGCCGGAGGTTCGATCGCTCGCGGTGGGTGTCCGCGCAGCACGACGCACGCCTCGGTCGAGGCGCCCCGGGGCCGGTGAGCGGAGCGGCCCCGCGCAAGGAACGCACAGCCCCACGAAGTCCACAAAGGAGTCCGTGATGTTCCGTTCTGGTCAATGGAGACGGGGGCGGCAACTGGGGGTCGCCGTCACGGCGATCGCGCTGATTGCCCTTTCCGCATGTGGATCCGGAGGATCCGGCGGCTCCACGAACACGGTCGCCCAGGGGGGTGGCCCGGCGTCGGTCGGCTCCGGGCCCAACACGCCGAAGCCGAGCCCGCTCAAGGAGCGCACGAAGGTGACGGTGCTGTACTCAGCGCCGGCGCAGACCTTCATGAGCGTGCTGCTCGGCGCCCAGATGGGAGAGTTCGAGAAGGAGAACCTCGACGTCGAGCTGAAGCAGGTCCCGACGACCGACGGCGCCGTCCTGGTGGCCCGGGGCGCGGCGCAGGTGCAGATGGCCGGATTCAACGCCTCGGCGCTGAACCTGCTCGCCCAGAACCCGTCGCCCATCAAGTACGTGACCACGGCCTGCCAGGAGGAGCCTCCCGCCGCGGGTCTGTACGTCAACAACGACTTCGTGACGGACGGCCACGTCGACGCCACCAAGATCAAGGGCCAGACGGTCATGTTCGGCTCCGGCGGCGGCGGCCTCGGCAACACGGGTGCGCTGCAGTGGTACATGCACGCCAAGGAGCACGACATCCCCCTGGACGCCGTCACCCCGGCGACCATCAGCAGCGTGACCGACGGGGCCATCGCCCTGCTCAACAACCGGATCGCCGGTGCCGGGCTGTGGAGCGCCGCCGCGCGCCTGCTGCAGCCGCAGAAGGACCGGTTCACGATGGTGCAGCACAACGCGGCCACGGGAACCTTCCTGGCGAGTGCCGAGTGGCTCAAGAACCAGCCGGAGGTCGCGGCCGCGTTCTTCCGGGCCGCCATGCGCACGAACCGCACCTATCTGCAGGGTGACTACCTGAACAACCAGAAGGTGGTCGACGCCGAGGCCAAGATCCTCGGCACCACGCCGGAGAACCTGGTCGCCGACGGTCTGGCGGGCTACGCCGCCGACCTCGACCCGAAGGTGCCGAAGACGTACTTCCCGGTCTTCCAGGACCTGTCCCGGGCGGCCAAGGTGCTGTCCTACGACAAGACCCTGACCGTCGAGGACGTCTTCGACTCCAGCCCCGTGGACAACGTCCTGCAGGGCCGGTACTGAGTTCCGACGGTTCCCGCCCCTACCTCTGGACCTCGCAGTACCGTCGCTGACCGTCGACGACCGGAAGGACCGATACCCATCAGCGCGAACAACCCCGCCGGGATCCACACCGAGATGATCCCGACCAACGGCCTCCGCCTGCACGCGGCCCACGAGGGGGAGGGGGAGCTCGTCGTCCTGATCCACGGGTTCCCGCAGAGCTGGTACGTCTGGCGCAACCAGGTGCGTCCCCTGGTCGAGGCCGGCTACCGCGTGGTGGCTCCCGACCAGCGTGGCTACGGCCTCAGCGACCGTCCCCCGGGTGTCGAGGACTACGACATCCGGAAGGTGTCGGCCGACATCGTCGGGCTGGCCGACCACCTCGGCGCCGAGAAGTTCACGGTCGTGGGCCAGGACTGGGGCTGCATCACCGCGTGGCACGTGGCGCTGCTCTACCCCCACCGCGTCCGCGGTGTCCTCGGCTTCTCCGTTCCCTACGTGCCGAAGATGCTCCGCAACTGGGCCGAGCCGGCGATGCACGCCGACTCCTTCTGGTACGCCCGCTACTTCCTGCAGCCGGGTGTCGCGGAGGCGGAGTTCGACGCCGACCTCACGAACAGCCTGATGTGGATGTGGTACGCCGCGTCGAGCAACGACAGCGGCAAGGACATGGCCGAGATCATCAGCGGCGGGCCGAAGGACCGCACGCTGTTCGACGGTCTCGGGCCGGCCCCGACCTCCATCCCGGGACACAGCCAGGCCGACATCGACTACTGCCTGAGCCTCTACCGCGAGTCGGGGATGCGCGGGCCGCTCAACTACTACCGGAACATGCCCCGCATCCGCGAGCTCACGCCGTGGCTCGAGGAGGCGCGCATCCTGGTGCCCGCCATGTTCGCCTACGGCAGTGACGAGCCGGTCACGCGCCGGACGGCCGAATTCGACACGACCCTGTCGAAGGCGCCGCTCGACCAGCAGGAGGAGTACTTCGCGCAGCTGCTGGACAAGGTCTGCATCCCCGACGCGGGGCACTGGCCGATGGTCGAGCAGCCCGATGCGGTCACGAAGCTGGTGCTCGGGTTCCTCGGCGAGGTCGCACCGGCCACCTGAGGTCCGTGGGTGTCGGCGTCCGGGTCGACGAGGAGGTGTGGGTGACGGTCGAGCGGAGCGTCGTCGTGAGCCCGCGGTTGTCCGCGTCCTGGCGGCGGAGCAGGGACTACGGTGCCCCGGTGGACGCGGTCGATCCCGTGTTCGCCGGGGGCGTCGACGACGAGTCGCTGTACTTCCGGTGTGGGCACGAGGTCCTCCGCGGGCTGAAGGAGGCCCTCAGCGGCGAGCCCGTCAGCATGATGCTGACGGACGCCGACGGCCTGGTGCTCAGCCGGATGTGCGACGAACCCGCCCTGACCCGGGCGCTGGACGCCACGCACCTCGCACCGGGGTTCGCCTTCTCGGAGCGGGAGGCGGGGACGAACGGGCTGGGCCTGGCCCTCGCCGACCGCGCCCCGTCGCTGGTCCGCGGCTCCGAGCACTACTGCACCGGCTTGTGGGGGTACACCTGCGCCGCCGCGCCGGTGATCGACCCGGTGCACCACCGCCTGCTGGGCAGCGTCAACCTCACGACGTGGACCCACCGGTCGGACGCGCTCCTCCTCGCGCTGGCCCGGACGGCCGCCGCCCACATCTCCGCCCTGGTCACCGGCCACGGCACCGTCCCGCAGCGGACCCCCAGGGGCGAGGTCTTCCGCGTCGTCCCCGCCGGCCGGTACGGACCCGATGCCGTCGGCGCGGGGAAGTCCTGGGACGACGCGCTCGCCACGGTCGTCGACGCGGTCCGGACGGGCCGGACCGCCGGAGTGGTCGGGGAGCCGGGCGTCGGGAAGACGGCGTTGCTCAGGACGGCGCTGCGGGAGGCCGGCCGCGACCGGAGGATCCTCGAGGCGAGGCCGCCCGACCAGCGCGATCTGGAGCCCTGGCTCGCGTTGTGGGTGCCCGAGCTGCGGAAGGGGTGGGCCGAGGTCATCGTCGGCGGGGTCGATGCCCTGCCCCTGTGGGCGGCCGCGGAGCTGGCGCGGATCGTGTCCGGCGCCCCGGGCGTCTCGCTGGCGGTCACCGCCTCCGACGTCGCCGCCGTCCCGGACCCCCTCGTGAGCCTGCTCGACGTGGTCGTGGAGCTCCCGCCGCTGCGCCTTCGCCCGGACGGCATCAGCCCGCTGGCCGAGCACCTCGGACGGTGCGCACGCGGGACCGACGTGCGGTTCACCCCCGCGGCCGCGCGTGCCCTCGCGGCCTTCACCTGGCCGGGCAACGTCGGTCAGCTCCGCCGGGTGGTGAGCGACGCGGTCCTGAAGAGCGACGTCGTGGACTCCGGGCACCTCGCCCCGGAGGTCCTCTGCGGTCCGGGCCGGGTCCTCACGCGGCTCGAGACCCTCGAGCGGGACGAGATCGCCCGGGCCCTCGCCCAGCCGGGGGTCACGGTGGCCCAGGCCGCCGAGAGCCTGGGGATGAGCAGGGCCACGGTGTACCGCAGGATCAGCCGGTACGGCATCCGCCCGGGGCCGGCGGGAGAGGCCGGTCCCCGCCGGGGTCCCGCCCGCCCCCTGCTGCGGGGCTGACGGCCGAGCTCCTCGGGCCGGCGGCGTGGGTCCGCCGCCGGGCTCAGTCCGCGGCGATCAGGACGTGCAGCGTTCGAGGACCGTGGACTCCCTCGACCCGGTCGAGCTCGATGTCGCTCGTCGCGCTCGGTCCGCTGATCCACGTCTGGGGGCGCAGCGGGTCCAGCTCGGCGATCGCCTCCGGCACACCGTGCCGCACCTGGTGCTCCCGGACCAGGCACAGGTGCAGGTCCGGGATCAGGCTGGCGGCGCGGCGACCCTGGCCGGGCCCGTGGTCCAGCACGACGGTCCCGGTCTCCGCGACGGCGACCCGGGCCGTGGTGAGGACCGCGTCGCAGCGGTCGAGCTCGGCGATCGGCACGTCCGGCCCGTCGAGGACGACCTCGATGCCCACGTCGATGCCCACCTCGTCGCCGGTCGGGACGAGCCCGTCGGGGAGGTCGCGCGGCACCAGCAGCCGCGCGGTACCCGGCGCGGTCCGCTCCGCGAGCGCCGCGCGGACAGCCCCGGCGACCTGGTCCGCGGAAATCCGCTCCACCGTCGCGCGGTAGTCCGCCACCCGCTCGGCGAACAGCGACACGACCTGCTCGAGGGTGAGCAGGCGGGAGGGCTCGGCCCGCACCACCGGCACGTCGTCGGCGGGGTCCCCGGCCGGTACGTCGGCCAGGGCCCGGCGTGCGCGCTGCAGGATCGCCTCGCGAGAGCTCACGGCTGCCCGTCCTTCCCGGGGCGCTCGGTGCGCCCTCCGTCGGTGCGCTCCCAACACGCGCGGAACGACTCCGTGGCCGGCAGCGGGATGTCCCGCGCAGCGGACCACCCCGCACCTGGGCCGGGGACGGACCCCAGCACCCGGCGTCCGCCGGGCGTCCGGCGGGAGAACGCCGACGCGATCCGGCCACCCGCTGTCGCGACTCGTTCGGCGGCCTTCGTCCGGCCCGCCGTCGCGAAGGTCCACGAGGCGAGCTTCATCGCGGTGTCCTGTGCCGACGGCAGCCGCGTGGCTGCCCTCCTGCGGTCGACGACCCGGCTCCGCAGGTGGACGAGCACCTCCGGGATGTCGATGCGCACCGGACAGACCTCGAAGCACGCACCGCAGAGGCTCGATGCGTACGGCAGGGAGTCGGCCTGGGGGTTCGGCGGCCCGTCGCCGGCCGCGCCCCGCAGCTGCGGGGTGAGGATGGCGCCGATGGGGCCCGGGTAGACCGAGCCGTAGGCGTGGCCGCCGGTGCGCTCGTACACCGGGCACACGTTCAGGCAGGCCGAGCAGCGGATGCACCGCAGCGCCTGCCGGCCCGTGGGGTCGGCCAGGACCGTCGTCCGGCCGTTGTCCAGCAGGATGACGTGCACCTCCTGCGGCCCGTCGCCGGGTGTCACCCCGGTCCAGGTCGAGGTGTACGGGTTCATCCGTTCCCCGGTCGACGAGCGGGGCAGGAGCTGGAGCATGACGTCCAGGTCGCGGTAGGTGGGCAGGATCTTCTCGATGCCGACCACGGAGATGAGCACCTCGGGCAGCGTCAGGCACATCCGGCCGTTGCCCTCGGACTCCACGACGGTCAGGGTTCCGGTCTCGGCGACGGCGAAGTTCGCGCCCGACACGGCGACCCGGGCGCGCAGGAACTTCTCGCGCAGGTGGGCGCGAGCCGCCTCGGCGAGGTCGGTGGGCTCGTCGGACACGCCTGCGGGCGCGGGACGCCCGGCCCGGCCCATCTCCCGCAGGAAGATCTCGCGGATCTCCGCGCGGTTGCGGTGGATGGCGGGGACCAGGATGTGGCTGGGCAGGTCGTCGCCCAGCTGCACGATGAGCTCGGCGAGATCGGTCTCCCAGGCGCGGATCCCGGCCTGCTCGAGGGCCGTGTTGAGATCGATCTCCTGGGTGGCCATCGACTTGACCTTCACGACCTCGTCGGCACTGTGGCGGCGGGCGATGTCGACGACGATGGCGTTGGCCTCGTCGGCGTCCTGCGCCCAGTGCACGGTGGCGCCCGCGGCCGTCAACGAGGCTTCCAGCTGTTCGAGGTACTCCGGCAGGTGGCGCAGGACGCGGTTCTTGATCGCCTCGCCGGCCAGCCGCAGCTCCTCCCACTCGGCGACCTCGGAGACGACGCCGGAACGCTTGGTGCGGATCACCCCCGTCGCGTGCGCGAGGTTGCGGCGCAGCTGGCTGTCCGACAGGGCCGCGCGCGCCGCCGAGGGGAACGCGGGAGTGCCGAGGAAGGTGCCGCTCATCGGCCGGCCACCTCGACCGTCGGCGTGGACCCGGTCTGTGCGAGCACCTCGGCCAGATGCATCACCCGTACCCCCGAACGTTGGCGGGAGAGCATGCCCCCGATGTGCATGAGACAGGAGTTGTCGCCCGCCACGAGGACCTCGGCGCCGCTCTCGCGGACCCGTCGTGCTTTGTCGCCGCCCATCGCGACCGAGGTGTCCGCGTTCTTGACCGCGAACGTCCCCCCGAACCCGCAGCACTCGGCGGCCGCCGGCAGATCGTGCAGCCGCAGCCCCCGCACCGCTCGCAGGAGGCGGGTCGGACGGTCGCCGACGCCGAGCATGCGCAGCGAGTGGCAGGTCGGGTGGTAGGTGACGTGGTGCGGGAAGTAGGCACCGACGTCCACGACCCCCAGGACGTCGACCAGGTACTCGGTGAGCTCGTACACCGGCGCCGCCTGCTCGACCGCCCTCACGAGCCCCGGGTCCCCGGAACGCTCGGCGACGAGGCGGTGCTGGTGCCGCACGGATCCCACGCACGAACCGGACGGGGCGACGACCGCGTCGCAGTCCTCGAACGCCTCAAGGTGGTTGCGCACCAACGGAACGGCCTCGTCGAGGTAGCCCGTGTTGACCATCGGCTGGCCGCAGCAGGTCTGTTCGGGCGGAACGTCGACCTCGACGCCCAGCCTCCGCAGCAGTATCACCACTGCCCGCCCCGTCCCGGGAAACAGGGTGTCGTTCAGGCAGGTGACCATCAGTCCGACGCGGGTCATCGGGCCTCCTGGGTCCTCGGTGACGGAAAAGTACGATGGTCGGACCAAGGCAGCGCTATGGTACAACCAAAGCAACCCAGGGGACGTTGTACCGTCCCACCCGGCGGAGGCCGGCGGGGCGGCGATGAGGGGGTCACATGACATCCGGTGATCGTCCGCGGCCGGGCACGTACCAGGTCGTCCTCGACCACGTCGAGCGACTGTTGACCTCCCACGAGCTCCGGCCGGGCGATCGGCTCCCCCCGGAGCGGGAGCTCGCAGCACAGCTGGGAGCGAGCAGGCAGGCCGTCCGGGAGGCCATGCGCGTGCTGCAGACCCAGGGGGTGATCCGGTCGCAGGTGGGGACCGGCGACCGGTCGGGGACGATCGTCGTCCCGGCCCCCGCCCGGGCACTGGGCAGGGTGCTGGCGCTGCACCTCGCGCTCGAGTCGTTCCCGGTCGACGACGTCATCGAGGCGCGCATCCTGCTGGAGGGCTTCGCCGCGGGTCGTGCTGCGCGGCGCCGCACGGCCAAGGACCTCCTGCGGATCCACGCCGAGCTGGACGCGATGGAAGCCGACCTCGACCCCTTGGCGTTCAGCCACGCCGACGTCGCCTTCCACGTCGCCGTCGCGGGCACGGCAGGCAACCGGCTCGTCGACGAGCTGACCGTGGCCATCCGGGAGTCCCTGCGTGGCCGACTCCTCACGGCGATGACGGCGCCGGGGGACTGGGCGGGTCTGCGGGAGCGGCTGCGGCGCGAGCATGAGGGGATCTACTCCGCGATCTCCGACGGCCGGGGCTCCCGGGCGGCGGACCTCATGGAGGCCCATGTCCGCGACTTCCACGAGGACTTCGGCTCCGGGCCCGACGCAGGGTCCTGACCAACAGCCCTGTGTGAGCCAGGTGCCGCCTTGACCGGCCCGGGCCGTTGTGCCACTGTTGCTCGAATCGAGTTCAACTCAGTTAGATGAGTATCGACAGTGCCGTCAGATTGCTCGTGACTTCCCCACGGTTCGCCCACCGGGCCGCCGAAGGCGACGCTCGAGTGCACCTGACGACCGGTCCGGACGGACGGGGGTGCATGAGGAGCTGACCACGCAGCCCATGTCCCGCCGCGATCGCCGGCCGCGAACCGTCGGATCGTGGACGACCGATCCGTTCCCGCATCGTCGAGTCCACCCCGTCGACCGGCCGGTCGATCCCGGCACCGTCGCCGCGTGGTTGTCCGGGGCGGCCGAGGATCGTGTTCTCGGGCCCACCGTTGAGGAATCCGAACCAGTCGAGGAACAACATGGTTGATGTCGTAGTCAGGTGGCGAAGGATCTGCGTCGCCGTGCTCAGCGCGGTACTTCTCGTGGCGGTGGCGAGCTGCGGCTCGGCCGGGACATCCTCGTCGGGCACCTCGGCCGGCGGTGGTGGAGGGCCGGCCTCGGTCGGTACCGGTCCGAACACGCCGCAACCACGGCCGCTGGCCAAGAGGGCCAAGGTCACGGTGCTGTACTCCGCACCGGCCCAGTCGTTCATGAGTGTCCTGTTGGCGGACCACTTCAAGGAGTTCGACAAGGAGAACCTCGACGTCGAGCTGCAGATCGTCCCGACGACCGACGGTTCGGTCCTGACGGCGCAGGGGAAGGCGCAGGTCCAGCTCTCCGGGTTCAACGCGGCGGCGTTCAACCTGCTGGCCCGGGACAACTCACCCCTCAAGTACACGACCACCGCGGCGCAGGAGCAGCCTCCGAGCGAGGGGCTCTACGTCAACAACGACTTCGTCAAGGACGGCAATATCGATCCGGTGAAGATCCGCGGTCAGCAGGTGTCCTTCGGCCCCGGTGCGGGGAGTTTCGGTAGCCCGGGGGCCGGCAGTTTCTACCTTGCGGCGAAGAAGGTCGGTCTGCCCCTGGACTCCGTCGTGCTGGCGAACATCCCGGGTTCCATCGACGTCGCGAACGCCCTGATCCGGGGGCAGATCGCCGGTGGCTCGCTGTTCGGTGCGGCGGTCAATGTCCTGCAGCCGGAGAAGAGCCGGTTCACGCTGGTCCAGCAGAGTCCGCCCATCGCCCTGTTCCTGTCGAACTCGCAGTGGCTCAAGGACGAGCCCGAGGCGGCGGCCGCCTTCTTCCGGGCGATCATGCGGACGAACCGCACGTACCTGCAGGGGGACTATCTCGCGGACAAGACCGTCCTGGACGCGCAGGCGCAGATCCTGGGCTCGACACCCGAGAACGTGATCCAGAGCGGCCTCGCGAAGTACTCGGCCGATCTCGACGCCGCGAACCAGAAGCAGCTCTTCCCGGTGTACCAGAACATGTTCCGGGAGGCCAAGGTGCTCTCCTACGACAAGACCCTCACGGTCGACGACATCTTCGACGAGTCGCCGGTGGCCGCGGTCCGCGACGGCAAGTACTGACCGTGAGAGTTGCGGTGCCCACCCGTCGTCGGCGGGGAGGTTCCTGAACCGGCTGGGCCGTCCTCGTCGACGGTCGACGCGCCGGCCGTGACCCGTCGGGACCGACCAGGTCGCCTCGTCGCACGACCCCCGGTCCGACCCCCGCCCCCCGGCAGCACACCCGGGGGCGCACACGACCGATCCCCGTGGCGGTCCGCCACGGGGATCGGTGTCGTCGTGGGTGCGGTCAGTCCGCGACGAGAGCGCTGCCGAGACTCGGCGTGCCGTGTTCCGGGTCCGCAACCTCGAACGTCACCGTCTCGATGGTCCCGTTCCAGGTGAACGGCGGCCGGTACGCCGGGGTGACCGGGAAGCCGCTGTCCCGCCCGATGCTCAACGGCGCGTCGCCGATCTGCCAGCGACGGGGCATGGACTCGGACAGGCCCCTCTCGGCGACGACCTCGCCGTCGACGCGCAGCGTGAGGCGACCGTCCCCGTCCCCGCAGCGGTACTCCAGCCCCAGCTCGTGCCGGCCGCGACCGAGGGTGCAGGGGGCGCCGAGGCCGATCTCCGAACCCGCCCGGTTCAGCACGTAGCGGTAGTCGCCGTCGACGACCAGCAGGGCCCAGCCGTTGTTCCAGTTGCCCTGCGCGCAGAGGATGCCCGACGGCTCTTCGTCGCCGACGTGGACGACGGCGGACACGGTGAACCCGCCCGCGAGCGGGGCCGAGCACCGTTCCGGGACGGGGGAGCCGCCCGGCCGGTACACGTAGGTCTGCCGCGACGGCATCGGCGACGGGCCCAGGTGGACGTCCCTCTTCGGCGCGCCGAACACGTCGAGCATCGGGAGGACGTTGTTCCGGCCGGCCTCCGCCCACCACAGCCGGACCAGCTCCTCGGCCCGTTCCGGGTGGGTCTCCGCGAGGTCGTTCGCCTCGGCGAAGTCGTGTGCGGTGTCGAACAGCGACCAGTGGTCGGTGCCGAAGTCCCGGCTCCCCTCGACCTTGTCCTCGACGGCGAACCCGGAGGCCATGTGGTCGGTCACGACCCGCCAGCCGTCGTGGTAGAGGGCCCGGGAGCCGTACATCTCGAAGTACTGGGTGGTGCGTGTCTCCGCGGCGCCGTCCCGGAGCGTGGCCGCGAAGCTCGTGCCGTCGAGGTCGCGCAGCGTGGACCGGG
Source organism: Pseudonocardia ailaonensis (assembly GCF_039531635.1). NCBI lineage: Bacteria > Bacillati > Actinomycetota > Actinomycetes > Pseudonocardiales > Pseudonocardiaceae > Pseudonocardia > Pseudonocardia ailaonensis. The sequence goes on from NZ_BAAAQK010000005.1 coordinate 846,582, forward strand.
GCTCCGCGCCGGCGAGCTCGCACAGGGTCGGCATGATGTCGACCGCGTGGCAGAACTGGCTCCGGACCTGTCCGTCCTGCTCGACCCCGGCGCCCCAGCGCACGATGAACGGCACCCGGGTCCCGCCGAGCCAGGTGTAGCGCTTCCACAGTCGGAACGGCGTGTTGCCGGCCCAGGCCCAGCCCCACGGGTAGTGGTTGTGCACACGGTGCCCGCCGAGCTCGTCGAGGTGTGCCAGGTTCAGGGCCACGTCGTCGGGCAGCCGGTTGACCAGCCGGTGCTCGTTCACACTGCCCACGTCGCCGCCCTCGGCGCTGGCCCCGTTGTCCGAGGTGACCACGATGACGGTGTCGTCGAGGATGCCGAGCTCCTCGAGCGTGGCGACGATCCGGCCGATGCAGTGGTCGGTGTGGGTCATGAACCCGGCGTACACCTCGTGCATCCTCGCGAACAGCCGGCGCTCGTCGGGGGACAGCGAGTCCCAGGACTGCACCCACGAGGGCCGGTCGCTCGCCGCCGAGCCCGCCGGGACGACACCGAGCTCCTGCTGCTTGGCGAATACCTCGTCCCGCCAGTCGTCCCAGCCCCGGTCGTAGGCGCCCCGGTAGGGGTCCGACCATTCCTCGGTGACCTGGTGCGGCGCGTGCATCGCACCCGGGGCCAGGTAGCAGAAGAACGGCTTGTCCGGACGGACGTGCTGCTGGTCGAGAATCATGCCGATCGCGGTGTCCGCCAGGTCCTCGGACAGGTGGTAGCCCTCCTCGGGGCGACGGGGCTGGTCGACCATCTGGTTGTCGCGGACGAGCGTCGGCGCCCACTGGTTGGTCTCGCCGCCCAGGAACCCGTAGAAGCGCTCGAACCCCAGCCCCAGCGGCCACCGGTCGAACGGTCCCACCGCGCTGGTGTCCCAGCGGGGGATGAGGTGCCACTTGCCCACGGCGAACGTGCTGTAGCCCGCGCGGCGCAGGGTCGCCGGCAGCGCCTCCACCCCGTCCGGGATCCGCCCCGTGTACCCGGGGTAGTCGATCGGGTGGTCGACCAGCGCGCCCATGCCGACCGCATGGTGGTTCATCCCCGTCAGCAGGCTCGCGCGCGTCGAGGAGCAGATGGAGGTGACGTGGAAGTTGTTGTACCGCAGGCCGTCCCCGGCGAGGCGGTCGAAGGTCGGTGTACGGATGTCGGAACCGAAGCAGCCGAACTGGGCGAACCCGACGTCGTCCAGGACGATCATGAGGATGTTCGGCCTGCGGCCCGGGTCCGCCGGTCGCCGCAGCCGGGTTCCGTATCCGGCGGGATAGACGCCGGGGCTCTCAGCGACCGTCGGCGGAGACACCTGCGCCTGATCCTGAGCTGAATTCATGTTATTGATCGTGGCATCGGCGCGCGAAGGGTGTCAAGGATTGCGCGACCCCGGCGCGAGTGTGGTGGAAGGGCTGGTGGCCGGCCGGGTCCGCCCGGCCCCCGACCGACGTAGGATTCGCCGTTGCTGGCGGAGCGATCTGGACGGGGTGTCGAGCCGGGATGTGCCGGGATGTGCCGAGGTCGCGTCGGACCGGGGAGCGCTGACATGTCGTCCGAGGAGGCACCGGCGACGTCTCCCGCGAGGCCGCCCGGATCATGGTCGAGCAGGGGATGGGCGGTGACATCGTTTACATCTCCAGCAAGAACGCCGTGTTCGCCGGCCCGAACAACGTCGCCTACGGCGCGACGAAGGCCGACCAGGCCCACCAGGTCCGGCTGCTCGCCGCCGAGCTCGGCCCGCACCAGATCCGGGTCAACGGGATCAACCCCGACGGCGTCGTCCGCGGGTCCGGGATCTTCGCCGGCGGCTGGGGCGCCTCGCGCGCCGCGGTGTATGGGGTGGAGGAGGACAAGCTCGGCGAGTTCTACGCCCAGCGGACCCTCCTCAAGCGCGAGGTGCTGCCGGAGCACGTCGCCGCCGCGGTCCTGGCCCTCACCGGCGGGGACCTGACCCGCACGACCGGGCTGCACGTCCCGGTGGACTCGGGCGTCGCGGCTGCGTTCCTGCGATGACGGTGCGGGTCGCCGCGGTCGACCTCGGCGCGTCGAGCGGTCGCGTCATGGCTGTCGAGGTCGGGCCCGGCGGCGTCGCGCTCTCCGAGGTGCACCGCTTCCCCAACGGGCCGGTGCAGGTCGGACCGACCCTGCACTGGGACGTCCTCGGCCTCCACCAGGGGATCCTGACCGGCCTGCGGCGCACGGCGCACGGGGGTCCGCTCGACGCGGTCGGCATCGACTCATGGGCCGTCGACTACGGCTTGCTCGACGCGACCGGCGCCCTGCTCGGCAACCCGGTGCACTATCGCGACGCCCGCACCGACGGGGTCGCGGCGCGGGTGCACGAGCGGGTCCCCGCGGAGGTCCTCTACGGGACGGCCGGGGTCCAGGTGCTGCCGTTCAACACCGTCTACCAGCTCGTCGCGGCCACGGGGACCCCGCAGCTCGCGGCGGCCGAGCAGCTGCTGCTGATCCCGGACCTGCTGACCCACTGGCTCACCGGCGCCCGGGTCGCTGAGGTCACCAACGCCTCGACGACCGGTCTGCTCGACGCCCGTTCGCGGGCCTGGGCCACGACCCTGATGGGGCGCCTGGGCCTCGATCCCGTGCTGTTCGCCCCGCTGGTCGAGGCGGGGACGGTCGTCGGCGGGCTGACCGCGCCGGTCCGCGCGGAGGTGGGCGTGGACCGGCCCGTCCCGGTCGTCGCGGTGGGTTCCCACGACACCGCGTCGGCCGTGGTGGGCGTGCCCGCCGCCACGGACCGGTACGCCTACATCGCGACCGGGACGTGGTCGCTCGCCGGCGTCGAGCTGCGGGCCCCGCTGACCTCGGAGGAGGGCCGGGCCGCCAACTTCTCCAACGAGCTCGGCGTCGACGGGACCGTGCGCTACCTGCGCAACGTCATGGGGCTCTGGCTGCTGCAGGAGTGCCTGCGGTCCTGGGGCGACCCCGCCCTCGGCCCGGTGCTCGCCGCGGCCACGCAGGAGCCCGGTCTCGCCGCGGTCGTGGACGCGGGCGATCCCGGCTTCCTGGCGCCGGGGGACATGCCGGCCCGGATCCGGGCCGCGTGCGTACGGGCGGGGTATCCGGAGCCGGCGTCGCGGCCCGCCCTGGTGCGCTGCATCCTGGACAGCCTCGCGCTCGCGCATCGGCGGGCGGTGCGGGACGCGGTTCGCCTGTCCGGGCACGAGGTCGAGATCGTGCACGTAGTCGGGGGCGGGGCCCTCAACACTCTGCTGTGCCGGCTGACCGCGGACGCCTGCGGGCTGCCCGTCCTGGCGGGGCCGGTCGAGGCCGCCGCCTACGGGAACGCGCTGGTCCAGGCCCGGGCGCTCGGCGCGGTCGCGGGTGGGCTGCCCGAGCTGCGGGCGCTGCTGCGGGCCTCGGTCGAGCTCGCCCGGTACGAGCCGGGCGGAGATTCCGCGGCGTGGGATCGGGCGGAAGAAATTGCTCGGGGTGTGAGCCGTTGCGGGGGCTGATCGTCTCGCCGTCGATCGTGATCGGCCGCAGGCTGACAACACATGCCACCCCGGAGATGGCCTCGGATGTGCTGCCCCGGCGCTCAGTGGTGGATCAAGCTCGGCGTCGGTCACCTGTACTCGGCTGGTGCTGGACAGCGCCGGTTGTCGTCGGGATCCTCTGCTGCCGTCGCAGCCGAGTGTCAGACGACCAGACGTGAGGCATGGAGCCATTCGTGGTGCGAAACTCTGCGCGTGGTGCGAGTTGTAGAGGCTGCAGAGAAACCCTCCGGTGGTGTAGTTGCTGGTGAGAGGCTTGTGAGGGTCTCGACAGAATCCTGGCAGTCAAGGGGTCAGGGGTTCGAATCCCCTCAGCTCCACCCTTCTGATCAGGCCCGATGAGTCTCCTGACTCTCGGGCCTGTTGCGTTCGGGGCGGTTCGTGCGAACGGTCACCGACCTCGAGGTTCTGCACCGCGGGCCCGAGCGCCTCGCCGACCCCCCTCGTGGCCCGGGACGGCGGGAAGGAAGCGGCAGGAGCCGGGTTGCGCTCGATGAGATCGGTCTCGCTCAGTCGACGTACTCGCCTGCGTGGTCGAGAGCCGCGACCAGTCCGTCGTGCCGGCGAACGAGCCAGGACCGGATCTCGGGATGGGTGAGGATGTAGAGGTCGTTTCGCCGGACTCCGTCCACGACACGCCGGCCCACCTCGGCGGGATCCATACCGCCCTCGCGCCCGGACTGGCCGCTCGCGTCCGCAGGCGGGGTGTCGACGTCCGGTAGCCCACGCACCGGTCGCGAGGTGCGCCACAGCCTGCTCCGGACCGATGCGGGGCACAGGACCGAAACGCCGACTCCCTGGTCGGACAGCTCCGCTCGCAGGGCTTCGCTGAGGCCGACCACGGCGAACTTCGTCGCCACGTACGGCCCCAGGGCCGGTATGCCCAGCAGGCCCCCGACCGAGGCGGTGTTGACGATGTGCCCCCCGCCGTCGGCGAGCAGCGAGGCCAGCGAGGCGTGGATGCCGTTGTAGACGCCGGTGAGGTTGATGTCGACGACCTTGTCCCAGAGCGTCGGCTCGATCGTCTCGAACGGCATGCCGAGCGTGCTCACGCCGGCGTTGTTCACCAGGACGCGCAGCTCGCCCCAGGTCTCCCGCACGAGATCGACCGCCGCCGCCCACGCGGCCCGGTCGGTGACGTCCAGCTCCACCCCGAGGACCGCATGCCCCCGAGCCTTCAGATCGTCGACGGTCCGTCCGAGCTCGACCGTGTCGATGTCCGCCAGCGCCACCCGGGCGCCTTCGGCGAGGAGCGCCTCGGCGATCCCGAGGCCGATGCCCCCTGCGGCACCCGTGACGAGTGCGACGGACCCGGTGAAGTCTGTGACCGGCATGACCGTGGTTCCTTCCCGTGTCTCGCTAGCGCCCGACGGCCCGGCGGGCCTCGTCGGACAGCGGCGATGTGGCGATCGCCTGGGGGCCGAGGGTGAAGAACGCGCGGGCGCCCCGCGCGAAGTCCGCCTCCACCGACCGGTAGTTGTTCATCCCGACGGGCAGCCCGAACTCCCGCCCGGCCGAGAGCACCGCCTCGATGCCCGCCTCGGTGGCCGGCTGCTCCCCGCCGTAGGGCGGCTCGCCGTAGGAGATCGACATGTCCCCGCCGCCGGCCCAGAGGATGCACCTGACGCCCGCCTCGGTCAGTCCCTCGGCGATCGCACGGACGTTGTCCACCCCGCGCCTGCTCTCGATGATGAAGATCAGAAGGAGCTCACCGAGGGGGTCGAGGCCCCAGATGTCCGAGCGCGCCTGGTAGTCGTGCGGGTCCAGCCCCCAGTACCGGGCGGGAACGGCGGGGCTGTAGCCGCGCAGGCCCTCCGGATGGAGATCCCGGGCGTCGGGGTGCTGTGCGTAGCGCGCGGCGGCAACGGCCCCCAGCGCCTGCTCGGGCGTCTCGACGTGGGGCAGCATCAGCCCGGCGACGCCCATGTCGAGGACCTGTTTGGTGACCCAGGTGGTGGAGTCCCGTCCGCCGGGCGGGATCCGGGCGATCACCGGCTTGATCGCGCCGCGGCCACCGGTGACGAGCGTCGCCGGGTCGAGCAGGTCCCAGAGGAACCTGCGGAGCTGCCCGAGGTCGTAGGGCTGGTGCTCGAGGTCGTAGAGCAGGAAGTCGTAGTGAGGACTGGCCTGCAGGGAGGCGGCGACCTGGTAGTCGGCGCCCACACCGTAGTAGTTGGCCCACACGGAGAAGATCGGCTTGTCGGCCTCGAGAAGCTCGATCAGGGGGTTCACACGCGCGTGCGCGGCGTCGGTCACGAGGTGGTGCTCCTTGCTCGTCACGTCTCCGGATGTGTCCACCGGGCCATCCGGGGACGAGGGGGTCGGAGCTGCTTCGCCACCGGCCGAGCTCGCCTTTCCGTTACCCCTCCGCGTGAGACGGCCGGGCCCGCCGGCATCGGGAAGGCGGCGGCGCTGTCCGAGGTGGACACCGCTCTGATCTGCCCGACCGGGATCCACGCCGTGTGCCCAGCCTCGCAGCGGCCCGAGCCCGCCTGCGTCTGCGGTGTGTCGCCTTCTCGGTGCGACATACGTCTCGATGCCGCCGACCGCCTACTGCCGTGTGTCCGACTGCTCGGGGGAGCGCTCGTCGAGGGCCTGCTGGGCCACCGCCCATTCCGACTTCAGCTCCGCAGGCACCACGACGGTGAGGGTGGCTCCGGCGGACGACACGTCGAGGGTGAGCACGCCGCCGCGTTCCTCGATGATCCGGCGTAGCAGGTCGAGGCCCGCACCGGTCCCCGAGGGCACCGTGGCGGCGGGGGGACGCCCGTCGTCGGCCACCACCAGTCGCAGGTTCCGGGTCGAGGACTCGAGCGTGGCGGACACCGTGATCGTCGTCGGGTGGGCGTGCTTGAGCGCGTTCCGGAACGCCTCGGCCACGATCCGGACGACGTCGTCGGCGAAGGCGGAGCTGAGCAGGTCCCAGTCGATCTCCCGGTCGAAGTGCACATGGGCGGTCGACCGAAAGTGGACGTCCTCGGCGAGCTCGCGCAGCCGCTCGGCCGGGCCGACGTCGCCGGTGTCCTCGTCGGGGCTCGCTATGACGGCGCGGATTCCGCTGACCAGGCGCTCGGTGAGCGTCTTCGTCGTCGCCATGTCGGCCGGTGAGACCGGGCCCGTCCCCGCGGTGAGCCGGGCGACCTCCAGAGACAGAACGAAGACGTCCTGTGCCACTGTGGCGTGCAGGTCGTCGCGCAGCTTGGCCCACGCCGCCTCGGCACCGTGCGCACGGGTACGCCGGTTCGCGTCGGAGTAGCGCAGGGCCAGAGTCAGCCGGTCGGCGAGTGTCCACCATCTGACCACGCGGGCGGCGTCCAGCTGCTCCGATCGGGTCCAGATCCCCGACAGGACTCCGATCACGCGGCGGCCCACGGCCAGCGGTATGGCGACGTAGGCACCCTCGCGCCCGTCCGCGAGCAGGGCGCCCACCGGGGCGAAGCGCTCGTCGCGGCGAGCGACGGCGAACCAGTCCGGATCGATGATCATCCGGCGCTCGTCGAACGCCTCCCAGATGATCATCGGAGCGCCGTTCCGCCGGGTGCGCTCCATCGCCGCCAGAGCTCGGTGGGAGATGGACTGCCCGCCCGCGAAGGTCGGGTCGCCGGTCGAGTCGATCAGGATCACGAGCGGGTCCGCGAGCCCGCTGGCCTCCACGAAGTCCGCAGCCAGGTCGCGGACCGTGCCGTCCATGGTCGTCGAGCCCGTCACGGACAGGAAATGGGCCGCGTCGGTCCGCTGCAGCTCGGTCCAGGTCAGCACCGGCCCGGGATCCGGGAATCCCTCCAGCAGCCAGTGGGTGCCGCTCGGCCCGATGCGCCAGATCAGATCGCGGTCGGGCGTGCTGTCCCAGGCATGCCGTCCCCCGCTCGGGACGAGGACCGACCGGCGGGCCGTGGCGAGGTCGAACAGCCGCCGGTCCCCGTCGACGAACCGGCCGTCGGGATGCACGCGGGCCCATGAGAACGGGGCGGGCGCCCGGTCCGTCATCGGCTGGTCCACATCGCGGTAGTGTGCCGCACACCGGCAAGTCCGCCGGCTCCGGAGGCGTCCGTTGTCGAAGATCCGCACCTACCTCGTCGACGACCACGAGATCGTCCGTCAGGGCCTGCGGGCGTTCCTCGAGAGTGCAGGGGACGTCGAGGTGGTCGGCGAGACGGCGGACGGGCGGCAGGCCCTGCGCGAGATCGACGAGCTCGCCCGAGCGGGGTGTCCGGCGGACGTGGTCGTGACCGACCTGCTGATGCCCGAGGTGGGCGGGCTCGAGATCGCTCGTGGCGTTGTCGAGCTGGGGGCCCCCACCCGGGTCGTCGTGCTGAGCGCGTACGGGGACTCCGACCGCGTCCGGCGGGCACTCGCCCAGGAGGTCTCCGCGTACGTGATGAAGTCCAGCAGGCCGGACACCATCCTGGCTTCCGTCCGGGCCGCGGCGAAGGGCGAGCAGTACCTCGACCCGGCCCTGGCCCTGCGGCTCGTGCAGGCCGTGGACGGCCGCACCACTCCCGCGCTGACGAAGCGGGAGCACGAGGTCGCGGCGCTCGTGGCGGAAGGGAAGTCGAACCTCGAGATCGCGGCCGACCTCTTCGTCTCCGAACGGACCGCTCGCACCCACGTGAGCCACATCCTCACGAAACTCAACTTCAGGTCGAGGGTGCAGCTCGCCCTGTGGGTCCGCGGCGACGGCCCGGATCCGTGACGTCCCCTGGAGGCGAGGCGTCTCCAGCTCGCCCCGGGGTGTGTCGGCCGGTGCGGGTGGCTCAGCCCAGGCCGTTGTCGATGGCCCCGACGACGTAGTCCATGCCGGCCTCCGCACCCGGCAGAGCTCCGATCATGGTGAAGAAGCCGTGCATCTGGCCGGCGAACCGGCGATGCTCGACCTGCACACCCGCCTTGATCATCCGAGTGGCGTAGATCTCGCCCTCGTCCCGAAGGACGTCGTGCTCGGCGGTGAGGACGACCGCGGGGGGCAGCCCCGCGAACGCGCCCCGGAGCGGTGAGGCGTCCGCATGCAGCCGCGCGACCTCGTCGGGGGCGTAGTGGTCCCAGAACCAGGTCATGGTGTCCCGGCTCAGCAGCAGCTGGTTCGCCGGGTCCTCGTAGCTGGTCGTACTCAGGTCGCAGTCCGTCACCGGGTAGACGAGGACCTGCAGCGCGGGCAGCGGCGTCCCCCGGCGAACCGCTCGCTGGGCGACGACCGCGGCGAGGTTCCCTCCCGCGCTGTCACCGGCGACGACGACCGGAGCCGTCCCGCCCGCCAGCTCGTCGAGGCGTTCCAGCGTCCATGTGTAGGCGGCCCAGGCGTCGTCGACCGCGGTGGGGAAGCGGTACTCCGGTGCCGTCCGGTACCCCACGAGCACAACCGTGCAGCCGGTGCGGTCGGCCAAGGTGCGGCCGACCGGCTCGGCCTCGTCGGTCCCGCCGAGCACCCAGCCGCCGCCGTGGTACCAGACGATGACACCGCGCACCTGTTCGGCGGGCGTCAGGATCCGCACCGGCACCGCGCCGCCGCTGACCAGGACACGGGTGTTGCGGACGCGGTGCATGGCGGGCCCCGGTCCGCCACGCCCGCCCATCGTCGCCACGAAGTCCCTGGCCTGCTCGGGAGCCATCTCGTGCAGCGGCTTCGCGTCCAGCTGGGCCATCTGCTCGAGCAAGCCCGCGCTTGCCTCGTCGAGCGCCATCGTCGTCTCCTCCGTCTCGATCCGTCGGGGTCAGACCCGGGTCCGGCCCGCGGTGAGCGCGAACCCCGGGTAGCCGCTCGCTGCGACGTCATCGCACTTCTTGCGGTAGTTGCCGACCCCGCCGACGTAGGGCAGGAAGACGCGCGGCTTGCCCGGGATGTTGGCGCCCATGTACCACGACGCCGCCCGCGGGTAGAGCGTCCCCGACGCGACCTGCTGGACGTGATCGGTCCACTGGTCGGCGGCCTCGCGAGTCGCCTCGACCCGCTCGATCCCCTGTTCGCGCAGGTGGATCAACAGGTTGCCGATCCACTCGGCGTGCTGCTCCGTGGACACCGGCATGTTGCTGACCACCGACGGGCTACCGGGACCGGTGATGGTGAACAGGTTGGGGAAGTCCGGAATCGCCACGCCGAGATAGGTGCGAGGGCCCTCGCACCAGGCGTCGGTCAGCGCGGACCCGTTGCGGCCGATGACGTTCAGTGCGGTGAGCGGACCGGTCAGGGCGTCGAAGCCGGTCGCGTAGACGATCACGTCGAGCTCGTGCAGGCCCGCGGTCGTGCGTATGCCGGCCTCCGTGATCTCCTCGATCGGCGACCGCCGCAGATCGACCAGTGACACGTTCGGGCGGTTGTAGGTGACGTAGTACCCGGTGTCCAGCGGCATCCGCTTGGTTGCGATGGGGTAGCCCCGAGGCGTGAGCAGCTCCGCGACCTCCGGGTCGTCGACCAGCTCGCCGATCTTGCCCCGGACGAAGTCCGCCGCGGTGGCGTTCGACTCCTCGTTGAGCAGGATGTCGTTGAACGTGCCCAGCCCGAACTGGTAACCGCCCTGCTCCCAGGCCGCCTCGTAGCGGGCGCGCCGCTCCTCGGCGGTGACCTCCATCGCCGAGACGTCGGTCGGGGTGTACGGGATGCCGGCCGACGACAGCCGTGCTCGCCGCCGCCACTCCGGGTAGTTCTGCTTCCAGAGCTCGACCATCCGAGGATCGAGCGGACCGTTCGCGGCGGGCAGCGTGAACTGCGCTGTCCGCTGGAAGACGGTCAGGTGGGCGGCCTGCGTCGCGATGACCGGGATCGCCTGGATCCCGGACGCGCCGGTGCCGATGACACCGACCCGCTTCCCTCCGAGGTCGACCGGCTCGTGCGGCCAGGCGGCGGTGTGCAGCGTCCGCCCCGCGAACGAGTCCGCACCCGGGATCTGCGGAACGTTGGCCGCCGACAGGCATCCGACGGCGGTCACGACGAATCGGGCGGTCCACTCGCCGCCCGCCTCGCCACGGATGGTCCACAGGTTCGTGTCCGCGTCGAAGGTCAGGCGGTCGACCCGGGTGTCGAAGGTGAAGTCCTTGTGCAGGTCGAGCAGCTCGGTGACCCTCTCCAGGTAGCGCAGGATCTCGGGCTGGGCGGGGTAGCGCTCCTGCAGCGGCCACTCCTGCTCCAGCTCGGGCAGGAAGGAGAAGGAGTAGTACATGACCTCCGAGTCGCAGCGCGCGCCCGGATACCGGTTCCAGTACCAGGTACCGCCCGGGCCGCTGCCCGCCTCGAGGCCGTGCACGGCGAAGCCCGCTTCGCGGAGCTTGTAGACCATGTGCAGGCCGGCGAAACCGGCTCCGATCACCAGGACGTCCACCGTGTCGCTCATCGTGTCCTCATCTCGCCGTGCGGCATGTCGTTCGAGAAGCGCGGTCAGAAGATCGCAACGGGGTTGGTGGCACTGGAGGTCACCCCGGCCATGCGCCAGGGCAGCATCGCGAAGAAGAACTCCCATCGCCCGCGCTCGGCGCACGCGGCGGCCAGCTCGGTCAGCTCCATGTTGTCGATCAGCCACAGCCCCAGTGCGACCAGACCCACCGTGTGGATGGGTCGCAGGAACGAGACGTCCGGGTAGCCGGAGGGCTGCACGTCCTGGATCGCGTCGCTCGCCAGCGTCGCGACGTCCCGCTCGCGCAGCCAGGGGAGGCAGCCGGCGTGCAGGCCCGGCTGTCTGACCTTGCCGTTCTCTCGCGCCACGCCGTGCTGCAGGGTCCGGGCGACGTGCCCGGTGTGCACGAGGAGAACGTCGCCGGATCCGACGGTGACCTTCTGCCGTCGCTCGGCCTCCTCGAGCTCCTCGGGCCCGATGGCGTGTCCCGGCTCCAGCCAGTCGCCGTCGTGGAGGGCGACGATGTCGAGGAGGACACCGCGGCTCACGATGCCTTCGTACGCGTCCCGGACCGAGAGCTCGAGACAGCCGCCGATGGAGGTGACCGTGTCGGTGACGAGCCGGTTGTTGTACTGCTTGCCGTCCCAGCTGTAGTGCGCGAGCCCGTCGAGATGGGTGTTGGAGCCGTGCGCCGCGATCCCGACGTAGTCGGTGATCCCGTCGAACCGGGAGACCCCCCGGCCGAGGTGGTGTTCCAGCTCGCCGATTCCCATGAAGCGCTGGACCTTCGCGATTCCGGTGTGCAGCGGGTCCGCGTCCTCGGGGTCGATGTCGCGGGACAGCGACACGACCTGACCCTCACGGACCAGCGCGGCGGCCTCGACCCGCTTCTGCGGGGTGATCAGGTTCAGGGTGCCGAGTCGGTCCTCGGCACCCCACCGCCCCCAGTTCGACAGCGTCTCGATGTACCCCTCGACCTCCACCGCGCTGGGCAGGCCCCGGATCAGGTCGTTGCTGGTGGTCATCGTTCTCCCTCGAACGCGGGACCGGTCGGGCAGGCGATGCGCCCGGTCAGGGTCCAGCCAAGCGCACGGTCGGGGCTGGTGGATCGGTCATCCGTCCCCACACCGACCGAGACAGATGACTCTCCGTCCCGAGCTGTCCGCCGCGAGCGTCCGGTGCCCCCGGCGTCGGCCTGGTTCCCGCACGGTGCGGCGGTCGCCACTGGGTGGCGGCTCAGCCGGTGCGTGGTCCGGCGCTCGGCGCGAGTGCCAGAGCGATGGCGAGGACGGCCAGGTCCGTGGAGTTGGCGGGATCCAGCCCGGTGAGTGCGGAGATCCTTCCGAGTCGGTGCCGCACCGTGTTGGGGTGGCAGAACAGGGCGTCCGCCGTCCTGGTGACGGATTCGCCGTTGTCGAGATGGACGTGGAGGGTCTGTCGGAGCGGCGTCCCCCTCCGCTCCTCGTACTCGACGATCCGGACGAGGCTGTTCCGGAGGCGTGCCGCGAAGCCGGGCGGGGCGGTCATCCCGATCGCGGTGAGCACCGTCTCGCGCCACGTGTAGGGGGTGCGGCGCGCAGGGAGGGCCCGCGCCGCGGCGAGCATCTCGCGGGCCTCGGGCACGGCGATCAGGCCGGATCGGAAGCTCCCGAGTGAGGGGAGGTGGACCATGGCGACCTGCTGGAGCCCGAAGGCCCCGAGGTCGGAGATCCACCTCTCGGGCTCGGGCGGCTGTCCGATGAGGATGACGTCGCGGTCGACGACACCGACGAAGATGCGGGTGTCCGCCGCCCTCCGGCAGGAGTCGACGACCTGCCGGACCGCGGCGTTGCCGGCGGTGATGCCGGCCCCGCGCTCACGGGTCGTCACCGCCAACAGCGTCACGGGGCCGTCGGCCCGGTCGCCCAGGCACTGCAGTCGCAGGGCCTCGATCTGTTCGCGCTGTGCGGTGCCGGTGACGAGCTCGCCCATCGTGACGTCGTCGAGACGGGTCGTCTGGACCCAGATGCCGCGGGACTCGCCCTCGTAGGCGTCGGCGGCGAGACCGCCGACGTACTCGTTGTGCTCGAGCACGACGGCGGCGAGGGGGACGACGTCCGCGGCGTCGATGTCGCCGATCTCCCGGGCGGCCTCGGTGATCTCGGTCCAGACGGCCATCGACCAGAGCCGGTAGGCGCGGCCGACCTCCGCCTCCGGTACCTGCTGGGTCATCCGGCGGGCGCCGGACTCGGCGATGATCGCGATGTCGTCCTCGGCGAGCTGCTGGCCACGCAGACGTTGGGCGAGAAGGCGAAGGTTGGCCGCCGAGACGGCCATGACGTCGGCCTGGTAGGTGCTGTGGTCGAAGCCCGAGTAGCCGGGATTGCGGCGGTAGGTCGCGGCGACCCGTTCCAGCAGCGCCGAGGTGTCCCGCTCCAGATGAGCGGCGATCCGCGCTGCGACGCTGAGCCCCGGTGCGTTGGCCATGTGCACAATGATGCACCCCCCAGAAAGCGATGTGGTTGGTCTTCGCGGCACTTGTCTTGGAGGGTTGAACTACAGATCCTGGTGTCGCTGCGCGAGGGAGCGCCTCGCGGCCCGACGAAGGGACACCCATGAGCGTCGAGCAGGGACAGGTCCGGGAGATCGCGCGGCTCGAGGTGGTCCCGGCGGATGTCGACGGACCCGTCGGCGCTCCGGTCGTCACCGCTCCCGCGTTTCGTCACGTCACCGTGGCCGCGGCGTGAGCGCGCCGGCCCTGGCAGCGCCGTCGCCGCCGGACTCCGCGCTGCAGACGATCCACCGCATGCACGGTGTCCTGCAGTGCTTCCTGCCCCGCGACGCGCAGTTGACCCTCGCGGACGTCAGCCGGTCGACCGCGCTCCCGGTGTCGACGGCGCTTCGCATCCTGCGCAGCCTCGTGGTGGAGGACTTCCTCGTCCGCGACGGCGAGTACTACCGGCTCAGCCGCACGATGGTGAGATGGGCTGCCGCGATCGGTGACCCGGTCCTGGACCTGCGACGCGCGGTGGCCGCGCCGGCCGCCGCCATCGCAGGCTCGACCGGCCTCGACGTGCTCGTCTTCGTCGAGGAGGGCATCGATGCAGTCTGTGTCGCGAGTGCCCACCCCGGCGGTGTCGACCGTCGGATCGGGGATCGTGTGCCGATGGTCCGGTCGATCGTCGGGCGGGTCCTCTACGCCCAGCAGGCCGGGGGAGCGCACGCTCTCCTCGACATCGTGGACCGAGCCGTCGACCGTGCTCATCCGGGACGGGCCACGAGCACCGCCGGTCGTCGGCGCGGCGCTCACGAGCTCGTCGGGGAGATCGCCGGCATCCGCGCGCGAGGGTGGGCGGCCGCTCGCGGTGGGGACGGTGGGCGCTGGCGCGTGTGCGTCCCGTTCACCGGCCCCGCGGCGAGTCCTCCCGCGGCGGTCGTGGTCGAGGGCGAGACGGCACCGCCGTCGCCCGGGGAGATCGCCGAGCTCGCGTCGACCACCCTGCAGCTGCTCGGCCGCGACCTCGTGCCGGTCGCCCGGTGACGGGGATGCCGCCCGTGCTCGACGGGATCCGGGTCGTCGATCTCTCCCGGTTCATCGCCGGTCCGATGTGCGCGATGCTGCTCGCGGACTTCGGCGCGGACGTGGTCAAGGTGGAGCGTCAGGGCGGTGAGGACGCCCGGCACATCGCCCGCGACGAGGCGGGAAACAGTCTGTACTCCAACTGGTACAACCGGAATAAGCGGGCGATCGAGCTGAACCTGCGCGACCCGCGGGGGATCGCGGTCCTCGAGACCCTGGTGTCGGAGGCGGACGTCCTCGTCGAGAACTTCCGCCCGGGCACCCTCGACGGGATGGGTCTGACGGCCGATCGTCTCCGTGAGCTCAACCCGCGGCTGGTGGTCGCCTCGTTGTCGGGGTTCGGGCAGGACGGCCCCTGGCGGGAGCGGGCTGCCTTCGACTCGGTGATCCAGGCCATGACCGGTCTGATGTCGCTCACCGGGACCGACGACACCGGACCGCTGCTCGCCGGTGCGTTCGTCGCCGACCATCTTGCGGCCCTGTACGGCACCATCGGCGTGCTGGCGGCCCTGCGCTCGCGCGAGGCGACCGGTGAGGGTCAGCAGGTCGACGTCGCGCTCTTCGACGCGTTGTTCTCGGTGCTGGGTCTGACGGTGCCGACCTTCACCGAGACCGGAACCCGGCTCCCCCCGATCGGCCGGAGGGACCGCTTCACCGCGCCGTCCCAGGTCTTCGGCACCCGCGACGGCCACGTCTGGCTCAGCGCGGGCAGCAACGCCCTGTTCGCCTCGCTCGCCGCGACCGTTGACGACGAGCGCCTGCGAGCGCCGGAGTTCTCGGAGCCGGCCATGCGGGTGGCCAACCGGGACGCGCTCGCCTCGGTCGTCGAGGCGTGGACGTCGCAGCTCACCACCACGGAGGTCTGCGAGCTGCTGGAGAGGTCGCGGATCCCGTACGGGCCGGTGGCGACCATCGACCAGGTGGTCACGTCCGATCACGTGCGCCACCGCGAGCTCCTCGTGACCATGCCTCATCCGACCCTGGGTGCCTGCGCGGTGCCGGGCATCACCGCGAAGCTCTCGGCGTCGCCCGCCACACTCCGACGTCCACCGCCGGCGCTCGGCGAACACACCGACGAGGTGCTGCGCGTCCTGTGCCACCTCATGCCCGACGAGATCGAGGAGCTCAAGCGTGACGGTGTCGTCTGAGGACCCCCGCCCCGAGATCTCCTCCGGCGTCGAGAACCGCGTCGCCGTGGTCACGCTGAACCGTCCCGAGGTGCTCAACGCCCTGTCGTTCGAGATGCGGGTCGACCTGGTCGAGCGGCTCCGGGCGCTCGACCGCGACCCGGAGGTCCGGGTCATCGTCGTCACCGGTGCGGGTCGCGGATTCTGCGCGGGGGCCGACACCGCGGCCCTGGCAGGTGCGGCTGATCGGCCGGCGCACCAGCGCAGCACCCTCGACAATCTCCCGACCGCCGTGCTGGAGCTGGGCACTCCGGTGGTCGCGGCCGTCAACGGGCCGGCCGCGGGGATCGGCTTCGCGCTCATGCTGTGCGCCGATGTCTCCTTCGTCGCCGAGGACGCCAAGCTGGTCACGAGCTTCGCCCGGCTCGGCCTGATCGCCGAGCACGGGACGGCGTGGCTGTTGCCGCGGGTGGTCGGGATGAGCCGCGCGGTCGAGATCCTGTTGTCCGGCAGGACTCTGCGAGGCGACGAGGCGGCGCGCATCGGGCTGGCGGTCGAGGCGATGCCCGCGGGTGAGGTGCTCACGCGAGCCCTCGCCTGGGCGAACGACGTCGCGGACAACTGCTCTCCCTGGGCCCTGCGGCAGATGAAGCGACAGCTCTATGCCGACACCACCCTGCCGATGGAGACCGCGGTCCACCGCTCCCTCGCCCCGATGGCGGAGTCGTTGCGCCGGCCCGATGTCGCCGAGGCTCTCGCGGCGCGCCGGGAGCACCGGTCCCCGCGGTTCGCGGCCGGGTGACGCGGCCGGGAAAGCCGGCTACTCGAAGATCTCCGGATGCTGCGCGAGGCTCCTGCGCGTCCGCCGGATGTGCATGGCCAGGATCGCGCGGGCGTCCTCGGCGTCGCGGTTGCGCAGCGCCTCGATCAGCAGTTGGTGCTCCGCGTTGAACACGACCTGCAGCGTCGGTCGGGACAGCTTGGTGAACATGCGGCGATGGTGGGCCGTCGTGTCCCAGAGCCGGGTGACCGTGTCCATCAGCTCACCCTCGTGCCCCTTGTACGTCCTGAAATGGAGCTCGCGGTCCAGGGCGAGATAGGTCGCGTCGTCGGGCCCCTCCTCGATGCGGCGCTGCAGTTCCACGATCGCCGCCACGTCCTCGTCGGTGATCTGGGCGAGACTCTCGGCGATGAGGAGCGGCTCGAGCTCCTCGCGGATCTTGTAGTTGAGGTCGTACTGGCGGTGGGACAGCTTGATCACCCACGCGCCACGGTTGGACTTCAGCGTCACCAGGCCGTTGGACTGGAGAATGCGCAGCGCGTCCCGGACCGGGATCCGGCTGGTGTGCAACTCGTCGGCCAGCTCATCCTGGAAGATGCGTGTCCCGGGCGGCAGGTCGCCGGTAACGATGCGCTCCCGGATCTCCCGCGCCACACGATGGCTGGCGACTTCCACCCCGTTCCGGCTCTCCTCTGGATACATGTCCCCTCGGCGTTCGATGAGTCGCGACGTGCCTTCCCTCGCGCGACCGAACGACAGCGTAGTCGGTTCGTGCGGGTGGAAGCCCCTCACGCGGCGATGCCACCCGCCCGAGGAGTGTGCTGACCGTACAGCAGATCGACGGTGACCGCCCCTTGCTATGGATACATCTGCCGTCGTAGCCTCTGCACGCGGACGACGAATTGCCTGGACGAACCGGCCGATACGGATCCGGATGGATCCATGGAGCCTCCGTAGGCGCATTCGACCCGTGATCGCTGCACACCGGAGTGCTAGGAGGACGCTCGTGGCCACAGCCGCCCGAACCGGACGGCCATCGCGCACGGTCAAGCTCGTCGCGCTGGAGGATCTCGCGGCCCGCGTGCCCGACGGCTGCCGGATCGCCTTCGGCGGTTTCCCGATGTTCGGCAAGCCGATGGCAGCCGTGCGGGAACTGGTCCGGCGCGGTTCCCGGGAGCTGGTCGTCGTCGGCACGAGCAACGGCATCGAGGTCGACGTCCTCGTCGCGGCCGGGGCCGTGCGCCGAATCGAGACGGCCTACGTCGGGCTCGAGGAGTTCGGCCTGGCGCCCAACTACCGGCGGGCGGCCGAGGCGGGGGCGGTCGAGGTCGTCGACTACTCCGAGGGCGTCGCGTTCGACCGGTTCCGGGCCGGGCAGGAGGGGTTGACGTTCGTGCCGGTCGCGCAGCTGGTCGGGACCGACATCGCGGCGCGCAACCCGGAGATCGTCCCGTTCCCGTGTCCGCTGACCGGGCGTCCGTATCACGCTGTGCCGGCGGCGAACGTCGAGGTGGCGGTCATCCATGCGCCGGCCGCGGACGAGTTCGGGAACATCCTCTATCCGCAGTCGCGGATGCTGCCCCAGGGGCTGGACCTCACGATGGCGTGCGCCGCCGACGTCGTCCTGGTGACCGTCGAGCGGGTCGTGGACAGCAACTTCGTGCTCCGCAACCCGCAGCTGACCCAGATCCCCGCGTTCCGGACGACGCTTGTCGCCCATGCGCCGTGGGGCGCCCATCCCACAGCCCTGCCGGGCTTCTACGAGGTGGACGACGAGTTCATGCGCGACACCTATCTGCCGGCCGCCACCGGGGCCGACTCCTTCGACGGCTTCCTCGACGACCACGTCCGCGGCGCGACCCACGAGGCCTATCTCGAGACGGTCGGTGCGGCACGGCTGTTCCACCGCGAGCGCTGGGCGGTGATCGCGTGAGCGAGGTGTCCCTGCACGAGCGGCTCGCCGTACTCGTCGCCCGGACGCTGCGCGCCGACGACGTGGGGTTCACCGGACTGACCACCGGAGGCCCGACGGCCATGTTCGGGACCTACATCCCGGTGGCGGCCATGCAGCTCGCGCGGTTGACGCATGCGCCCGACCTCACCCTGTTCATGGCCGGCTGGTGCCACAACCCCAGCCTTCGCGACCTCGGTGCGCTGCCCCGGTCCGAGTTTCCGCTGTCCTGGTACGACGTGCCGTCGGAGGCGCGCAAGGACACCTGGCCGGGCATCCACTCGATGTACCGCAGCGACGTGACCGTCGGATTCTGCTCGGCGGCCCAGATCGACCGGGTCGGTTCGGTCAACACGGTGCGGATCGACCGGCCGGACGGTTCGCACGTCCGGCTCGTCGGGCCCGTGATGGTCACCGAGCACATGGCTTTCTACGGCCGCGAGATCGTGATGATGCCGCGGCACGACCGGCGGACGTTCGTCGAGCGCGTCGACTACGTCTCCGCCGTCGGCCACCCGGGCGGGAAGGCGGGACGCGCCGAGATGCAGGTCCCCGGTTCGGGCCCCGCGCTGGTCGTGACACCGCTGGGGGTGCTCGACTTCGACGACGTGACCGGTGTGATGCGGTTGCGGTACGTCCACCCGGGGGTGTCGGTCGAGCGGGTGCGCGAGGAGACCGGGTTCGACCTCGACTGCGCCGCCGCGCTGCCGACACCGGACCCGACGGCCGACGAGCTCGCGGTCCTCCGCGAGCAGGTCGACCCCCAGGGCTTCCTGCGTGCGGGGGTGCCCGCATGATCGCCGCCGATCCGGGGTTCGGCCGCGGCGCACTGCGGGGGATCCGCGTGCTGGATCTGTCGCGGTTCATCGCGGGGCCCTTCTGCGCCATGCTCCTCGGGGACATGGGCGCCGACGTCGTCAAGATCGAGGGTCCCGGGGGCGAGCCGGGACGCTGGACCGGTCCGACCTACGACGGCGAGAGCATCTACACGTCCTGGTTCAACAGGAACAAGCGGGCGATGACCCTCGACATGCGCGGTGCCCCGGGCCTCGGGGTGCTGCGCGAGCTCATCGCGTCCGCCGACGTGCTCGTCGAGAACTTCCGGCCCGGCACGCTCGCGAAGATGGGCCTGACGGCCGAGGTGCTCGACGACCTCAACCCGGCGCTGGTGGTGGTGTCCGTCTCCGGGTTCGGCCAGTCCGGCCCGCGGCGCGACCAGGTCGCCTTCGACTCGATCGCCCAGGCGCTGTCCGGGCTGATGTGGGCCACCGGGACCGACGGGACCGGACCACACATGGTCGGGACCTTCGTCGCGGACCACGTGACGGGCCTCTACGCCGCGTTGGGCGCCTTGACCGCGCTCTACGAGAAGCAGCGCTCGGGGATCGGCCAGTCGGTCGACGTGGCCCTGCTCGACGCGACGTTCTCGATCATGGGTGTCGCCGTGCCGGCGCTCGCGGCCACCGGTGAGTCGATGGCCCGGGTGGGCAACCGCGACCAGATGGTGTCGCCGTCCGGGCTGTTCGAGGCTGCCGACGGACACGCCTACATCAGTGCCGGCAACGACATCATGTTCGGGCGGCTCGTCACCGCCACCGGGATCGAGGCGCTGCGGGACCCGGGCTTCCGAACCCTGTCGGGCCGGTTGCGGCGCAGCGCAGAGCTCGAGGAGCTCGTGCAGCGGTGGACCGCGAGCCGGACGCTCGAGGAGCTCGGCGCGGTCTTCGGCGCGGCCGGCATCCCCTTCGGGCCGGTGGCCACCATCGCCGACGCGATGGCCGACCCGCAGATCCGCCATCGGGACATGGTCTCCCGCACGGTCGCCGAGGACGGGACGCGGTTCGTCGTCCCCGGCCACGTCGCCCGGTTGTCGCGCTCGACGGCGGCGACCCGCCTGCCGCCGCCGAAGCTGGGGGAGCACAACGAGCCGGTCCTGGCGGAGTGGACCGGCGCGAGCGCGGAGCGGATCGCGAGCCTCACGGCCGAGGGCGCATTCGGGGAAGCCCGGACGGGGACCGCGGTCGAGGTGGCCGAATGAGCGCCTACCGCCGTTCGCGCGTCGAGTTCGGGTCCGGCGGGCTGACCCTGCGTGGCACCCTCCGTGTCCCGGAGGGCGAGGGCCCTTTCGGCGCCGTGGTGTCCACTCACGGTTTCGCCTTCGTCGAGCGGACCTTCGCCCTGCACGACTACCCGGGAGCCTTCGCCGACGCCGGGTTCGTGTCCCTGTCCTACGACCACCCCTGCACCGGCGAGAGCGACGGGCTGCCTCGTCAGGAGCTCGATCCCGTTGCGCAGCAACGTGGATACTCCGACGCGATCACCTACCTGCTCTCGCTCGGTGTCGTCGACCCGAGCCGGATCGGGATCTGGGGAACGAGCTACTCGGGCGGTCACGTGCTCGCCGTCGCGGCCGACGACCGCCGGGTGTCCTGCGTGGTGTCGCAGGCCCAGACGATCAGCGGCCGGCGCAACCTGACCGGCCGCCTCGCGCAGGACGATCTGGCCGCGATGCGCGCCCGGTGGGCCGAGGACCGCGACGGACGCTTCGCCGGTGGCGAGGCCGGCTATGCGCGCGCGGGCTCCACGGACACGGTCGCCTTCCGCGCCCGCCACGATCCCGAGCACTTCACCGGGTACCGCCCGGAGGTCACGGTCCGCAGCTACGAATGGTATTTCGGGTACGAGCCGGGGTGGCTCGTCCCGCGCATCGCGCCGACCCCGCTGCTGATGATCGTGTGCGACGGGGACCGCACGACCCCGACCGCCGACTCGCTCTGGGCCTACGGACGCGCCCACGAGCCGAAGCAGCTCCTGTTGCTGACGGGCGGTCACTACGCGGTGTACGAGTCGGGTTTCGCCGCGGCACGTGATGCCGCCGTCGCCTGGTTCGGCACCCACCTCGACGACACGAACGCAGCAGCGCGGCAGCACGGCCACGATCAGGAGGAGTCATGACCCGAACCCGAGCGGTGTCGCGGGCACTGCGCGTCGCCCTGGCCGCGATGGTCGCCGCCACGCTGGCCGCCTGTGCTCAGGGCGGCCAGAGCGCGGGCGCCGACGACACGATCAAGATCGGTGCACTCATTGCGACCACCGGGCCCGCCGGGTCCATCGGTGTGGGGATCGAGAACGGCATCGAGCTGGCGGTCTCCGACGTCAACGCCGCCGGCGGGGTGAAGGTCGGCTCGACCTCCTACAAGCTGGCCGTGTCGCACTACGACACGGCCGGTGACCCGGCGACGGGTCTCACCCAGCTGACCCGGATGGTGGAGAACGACGACATCCACTTCCTCATCGGGCCGGACACCAGCAGCGTCGGCAACGCGATCCTGCCCTTCCTGCAGCAGCACCAGCAGGATCTTCCCGTCATCGTCGCCGGTGCCGGTCTCGGGCCGCTCACCAAGGTGCCCAGCGTCTTCCGCATGAACCCGACGATCGCCGAGTACAACAAGCAGAACATCAAGTTCCAGGTGGCGCTCGGTGCGAAGCGGGCGACGATCGTCACCGACATCAAGCACGCCGGCGAGGTGGAGGCCACGCCGCAGACCGTCGCGGACTACCAGGCCTCCGGCATCGACCTGATCTCGCAGGAGACGATGCAGACCGGTCAGACCGACTTCACCTCCATGATCGGCAAGATCCGCGCGGCGAACCCGGACGTCGTGTTCCTGCGCATGTATGCCGACGAGCAGCTCCTCTTCGTCAAGCAGGCGCGGCAGCTGGGCTGGAACATCCCCATCACCGGGGTGAACGCCACCCCGCTCGACCGTGTGGGTGTGGCGATCCCGGCCGCGGCGATGACGAACGTCTACGAGGTCTCGCCCCCGACCTGGGCGAACCTGGAGGCCGACGGCAGTGCCGCTGCCAAGCAGGCGGTCACGGAGTACAAGGGCCGCTTCAACGCGGACCCGGGCGGCCTGACCTTCGTCGGCTACGAGGCGGTCAAGGCGCTCGCGGGGAGTCTGACGCAGGCCGGCACCGTGGACCCCGGCAAGGTGATCGGGGCGCTGCAGCAGCTGAAGCCGTACGCCGGTCAGCTCTACCCGCTCAACGCCCAGGGCGGGGTGATCTTCGGCCCCGGCCACGAGATCTCGGTCGACTTCGTGGCCGCCAAGTGGGAGAACGGGAAGATCGTCGACACCGAGTCGGTGAAGTAGCCCGTGGGCCTGGCAGTCGGGTACGCGCTGAACGGTCTCGTCCTCGGCGCGCTCTACGTCCTGGTCGCGGTCGGGCTGACCCTGGTGTTCGGGGTCCTGCGCATCCCGCACTTCGCCCACGGCGTGTTCGTGATGGTGGCCGCCTACCTGACCTTCGCCCTCGTGGTGGCGATGGGCTGGAACCTGCTCGTGGCGGCCCCGGTGGTCATCGTCGCGCTCGGGCTGCTGGGTCTGGTGCTGGAGCGGGTCGTCTACCGGCCCCTCGGCCGCTCGGGCGAGCTCGCACTGATGCTCGCCGCGTTCGCGGTCAACCAGTTCGTGCAGGGCGGCTTCCAGAAGTTCTTCGGGCAGGAGTACGCCCGGCAGGTGAGCTTCCCGCTCGACGGGTCGGTGTCGCTGGGCGGCGTCACGTTGTCCGTCCAGCGGGTGATCGCGCTCGTCGTCGCCCTCGCGGCGACGGCCGTCCTCGCGTGGGCGGTGCGGCACACCAAGTTCGGCCGCGCGACCCGGGCGGTGGCGGAGGATCCCGATGCCGCGCGCATCTCGGGGATCAACGTCGACTGGGTGCACCGGTGGGTGTTCGTGATCGCGACGGCCCTGGCGGGTCTGGCGGGTCTGCTGCTGGCGACCTTCGTGCCGATCACCCCCTTCCTCGGGGACCAGCCGCTGCTCGTCGCGTTCGCCATCGTGGTCGTCGGCGGTATGGGCAGCGTCGTCGGCGCGACCGTCGTCGGGCTCGCACTCGGCGTCGTGGAGAGCCTTCTCGCCGGCTTCGGCTCACAGTCCTGGTCGTCCGCGGTCGTCTTCTTGATCATTTTCGTCGCGCTGATCGCGCGGCCGAACGGAGTGCAGGGAGCCCGGGTGTGACCGAGACGATCAGCCCTCCCGAGCCCGGCACGGCGCGGGGCCGCCGGCGGCGTCGGATCCCGGTGCCGCGGCTGCCGCTGCGATTCGCCCTGCCGCTGGCGATCGTGCTGGTGGCGGTCGCGCCGCTCGTCTTCGCGGACGCGTACCGGCTGCGCGTGGCGACGGCGGCGGGGCTGCTCGCGATCCTCGCCCTGGCGATGAACCTCCTGATCGGCGGGCCGGGGGAGATCAGCTTCGCGCACGGTGGCTTCTACGGCGTCGGGGCGTACGTGCTCGGCATCCTGACGGTGGGGAACACCCTGTCCTTCTGGCCGGCCCTCCTCGTCGCCACGGCCGCGGGAACGGCCGTCGGAGTCGCCGTCGGGATCCCGGCGCTGCGTACCCGTACCCTCAGCTTCGCGATCGCGACCCTCGGCATGGGCCTGTTCCTGGCGAACGTGTTCGGCGGCTGGACGTCCGTGACCGGCGGCTCGGTGGGGCTGGCCAACATCCCACGAGCCCCGCTCGACGGGATCCCGGTGCCCGGCAGCATCTTCGTCCAGTCCGGGGTGCGCCAGTTCTACCTGGTCTGGCTCGTCGTGCTGGTCGTCCTCGTGCTCAACGTCGTCGTGCTGCGCGGCGGGTTCGGCAACGTCCTGAAGTCGATCAAACGCTCCGAGGTGCTGGTCGAGAGCCTCGGATTCCGGCCGGGCTTCTACCGGCTGGCGACCTTCGCCTTCTCGGCCGGCCTCGCGGCCCTCGCCGGCGGGATGTACGCGCAGTACATCAGCTTCGTCGGCCCCGACAACTTCACCATCTTCACCGCCTTCAACGCGATCGTCGTCGTGGCGATCGGTGGCCTCGGCAACGCGTGGGGCACCGTGGCCACGGCCATCGTGCTCACGGTCGTGCCGGAGTACCTGCACGCGCTCGACGACTACCGGGTCGTCGTGTTCGCGGTGTTGCTCTTCGTCGTCCTGCGGGTGCGGGCGGCCCTGGGCTGGAGGACCTGATGACGACACTGCTCACCGCCGAGGCCGTGTCGGTGCGGTTCGGGGGTCTCCAGGCCCTCGACGAGATCGATCTGACCCTGGCGGAGAACGAGTTCCTGGGGCTCGTCGGGCCCAACGGAGCGGGCAAGACGACGGCGCTCGACGTGCTGTCCGGGCGGCGGCGGCCCTCGGGCGGAACCGTCCGCTTCCGCGGGGACGACGTCACCGGTCAGCGGAGCTGGCAGCTCGCCCGCCGCGGACTGGTGCGGACGTTCCAGGCCAACATGATGTTCGAGTCCCGAACGGTGCGAGACCACATCCGGCTGGGGATCCAGGCCGCGAACGGGCCGGGCGCGTTCCGGACCCTGCTGCGCACCTTCGGGCGTGACGTCGGCAGAGGCGCGGAGGTCGAGACGATCGCGGAACGGTTCCACCTCTCCGGCGCCCTCGACGAGAACGCCGACGAGCTCCCGTTCGGCAGCCAGCGCCTGCTCGGGATCGCCATGAGCGTCACCGCCTGCACCGTCTTCCCGGGCGTCCTGCTCCTGGACGAGCCGCTGGCCGGCATGAACGACGTCGAGATGAGCAGGGCGCTGGACATCTTCGCGACGTTGCGCGAACGGGGCTTCTCGATCCTCATGATCGAGCACAACATGGCCGCGGTGTCGCGGGCGGCCGACCGGCTCTACGTGTTCGACCGGGGCCGGAACCTCGCTGAAGGCCCACCGGAGGTCGTCCTCGCCGACCCTGACGTCATGTCCGCCTACCTCGGGGCAGACCTCGACGGATCCGAGCTACCACAGTGGACGGGAGGCGTCTGATGCTGAGCGTCGAGAACCTCTCGGTCTCCTACGGCAAGCGGCAGGTCCTGCACTCCGTGTCTCTCGAGGTCGCGCCGGACGAATGCGTCGCGGTCATCGGGCCCAACGGTGCCGG
The DNA here is from genome assembly GCF_039531635.1 of Pseudonocardia ailaonensis. NCBI lineage: Bacteria > Bacillati > Actinomycetota > Actinomycetes > Pseudonocardiales > Pseudonocardiaceae > Pseudonocardia > Pseudonocardia ailaonensis. The sequence continues at coordinate 871,789 of NZ_BAAAQK010000005.1, forward strand.
CAAGACCACCCTCGCGCGCACCCTCCTCGGCATCGGCGGTGCGGGGAGCGGGGCGGTCCGGCTCGGCGGCACGCAGATCCTGGGGCAACGGGGCGACCAGATCGTGCGCCAGGGTCTGGCCCTCGTCCCCGAGCGCGGTGGGCTCTTCACCTCGATGACGGTGGGGGAGAACCTCACCGTCAGCGACGAGTTCGGTGGTTCCGGCGGTGGTTCTGCCCTGCAGACGTGCTTCGAGCTGTTCCCTCGCCTGCGCGAGCGCCTCGACCAGCGCGCCGGCACGCTTTCCGGTGGGGAACGGCGGATGCTGCTGATCAGCAAGGCGCTGCTGGCGCGCCCGCGGGTCGTCGTGATGGACGAGCCCTCGCTCGGGCTGTCGCCGCTGCTCACCACCGAGGTCATCCTCCGCCTGGTCCCGCGGCTGCTCGAGCGCGGCGTGGCGGTGCTGCTGATCGAGCAGAACGCCCGGCTGGCCCTGCGCGCCTCGCGCCGCGCCCTGATCCTCGACCAGGGTCGGGTGCGGGCCGACGGCACCAGCGCCGAGATCCTCGCCTCCGAGTCGCTGCGGACCGCCTATGTCGGACTCTGACCCTCTCACCCCGTCGCCGGGCTGACCCGGTGTACGGGGCGAGGCCGCACATCGTGGTGCGACAGCTCAACGAGGGCCGACGGGACCGTCCGACCCTCGTCTTCGGACCTGCGCTCGGGCTGTCCGTCCGGTCACTGTGGATGCCGGTCGTGGCGGTGCTGGGTGACCGCTGCACGGCGGTGGGTTGGGATCTGCCCGGCCACGGGGACAGCCCTGTCGCCGATGGCTCGTTCTCCGTGGACGACCTCGTCGCGGCGGTGCGGAAGGGCGTGGCGGACCTGCTGCTCGCGGACCCGGAGGGGCCGCCGGTCCACTACGTCGGAAGCGCACTCGGCGCTCTCGTGGGCCTGCGGTGGGTGGCCGGGGACGACCGGCTGGACTCGGTGGTGGTGACGTCGGTCGGCAGCGATGCGGGGGCCGCGGACTGGCTCGGGCGCGCCGGCGAGGTCCGCCGGACGGGGATGCGTGGCGTCTGCAGGGTCGCCGCCGAACACTGGTTCGGAGCCGCCTACCGGGCCTCCCGCCCCGATCGCACCCACGCGTTCCTGAGCGAGCTCGACGCCGTCGATCCCGGCTCCTATGCGTGGTGCTGCGAGGTGCTCGCCTCCGCGCGGACGTACGACGCACGCCCGGCCCGCGACGTCGCCGTGACCGGGATCTGGGGCGAGCTCGACCGTCGTACCCCTCCCCGCAGCGCGGGGGTGCTCGGAGAGCGTTGGCCCGGGCTCGTCGCGCACGCCGTGCCGGGGGCGGCACACCTCGTGCCGGTCGAGAGGCCGGGCCGCGTGGCACACATCGTTGCCGCCGCCTGTCTGTCGTCCATGGATACATCACCATCTCCCGCCTGAGCTCGTCGCCGAGGTCGACACCGCGTTTCCACTGTGCGGCAAGGATCTGTTCGAGACCGGCTTGCCGCCCTACTGTCGGCCGCGTACTCAACGCCGAGATCATGGATCCATTCTCGGTGTCGTCGACGGTCTCGGGGTGGACATGGCAGCACAGGAATCCGGTGTCGACGACACCCGGCCGACCGATGGGAACGGTCCCGCGTTCCCCGTCGTGATGGAGCTCGGGAAGTTCCGGGAGTTCGTGCGGGCGACCCGGGGGACCGACGGCTACTCCCGCCGGCCGGACGCCGTCACCCCGCCGACGTTCCTCTCGGTGTTCCTCCACTGGGCGCCGCCGGACGCGCTGCCCTACACCCGGCAGGGGCTCGAGGCGGACCGGGTGCTGCACGGAGGCAGGGAGTTCGTCTTCAGCGGCCCGCCACCGAAGGTCGGCGCCCGCCTCACCGCCCAGCAGCGCGTGGAGAAGACCTACACCAAGACCGGACGCCGTGGCGGGACGATGCGGTTCGTCGTGGCCCTCACCGAGTTCCGCGACGAGTCGGGCCACGTGGTCGCCGAGATGCGCAACACCACCATCGAGACCGGCCGGCCCGCCCTGGAGGAGGAGTCGTGACCACCACTCGCGGCTGGCAGGTCGGCGACACGCTGACCGAGTTCGTCGACGATCCCCTCACGGCCACCGACATCGTGCGCTACCAGGGAGCCTCCGGAGACTTCACCTCGTTCCACCACGACGAGGCGGTCGCGCGGGCCGCCGGCTATCCGAGCGTGTTCTCCGTCGGCATGCTCCAGGCGGGGATCCTCGGGACGTACGTCGCCGAGACCTTCGGCCCGGAGTCGGTGCGCCGCTTCGGTGTCCGGTTCGACGCCCAGGTCTGGCCCGGCGACGTGCTGACCTACCGCGGGCGCGTCGTCGCCGCCGAGGACCGCTCCGACGGACGGGCCGTCGATCTCGAGCTCTCCGTGGACAGACAGAACGGAACGACCCACATCACCGGCTGGGCGACGGTCCTCCTCCTGCACGGACCCGGTCCCGAGGGAAGGACCCACCATGGCTAGACGTACGGGCGTCATCCGTTCCCTCTGCGTGGTCGCACTCGCGGCGACCACGGTGGCCGCGTGCGGAACCGGCGGCGCCGGTTCGGGCGAGGGCGGCTCCCCGTCCTCCGGCGGGACCGTGACGATCGGCATGACCGTCCCGACGAGCGGGCTCTACGCCGCCGAGGGGGCCGAGATGGTCCGCGGCGCCCAGCTGGCGGCCACCACCGTCAACGACTCGGGTGGCGTGCTGGGCAGCAAGATCGTGCTCGACATCCAGGACGACCAGTCGAACCCTCAGGTCGGGGTCGCGGCCGTCAAGAAGTTCCAGGCGAACGGTGACAACGCGATCGCGGCGGCCTACAACAGCACCGTCGGTCTGGCCGAGATCGAGACGGTCAAGCGCGAGGGAACCCCGTTCGTCTCGGTGATCGCGTCCGCGGACGGCATCACCTCACCGAACTACCCGAACGTGGTCGCGACGAACTCGGCCTTCACGACCAAGGAGGTTCCGCTCACGAAGTACGTGGCGGGGAAGGTCAGGACGGCCGCCTTCGTCCTGTCGAACGACGACGCCGGCCGAGGTCTGTTCAAGGTCTACCAGGACGCCTGGTCCGGGGGTAAGGGTCCGCAGATCCTCTCGGAGGCCTACTACCAGCCCACGGACACGGACTACTCGGCCATCGTGACCAAGGCGATCGCGGCGAAGCCGGACGGGCTCTACGTGACCGGCAGCGCCGTGACGATCTCCACGATCATGCGCGAGCTCAAGCAGCTCAACTCCTCGATCCCGTTCGTGTGGGTCTCGGGGGAGCAGGTCACGCCGACCGCGATCAAGCTCGCCGGTGGCCTGCTCGACGGCGTCACGACGGCGTCCGTCTACACGACCTCGGGTGGCGACGCGTCCACCCAGAAGTTCACCGCGGACTACCGCAAGGCCTACCCCGACCAGGTCCCGCAGTACTTCTCGGCGACCTCCTACGACGCGATCATGGTCGTGGCGCAGGCGATGAAGGGCGCGAACAGCACGACCGACAAGACGAAGATCGCGGCCGCGATGCGCAAGGTCGACTTCGAGGGTGCCCGCGGCCGCAACGTGTTCGACGCCAACGGGCGGATCAACCTCACGCCGTACGTGACGCGCGTCGTGAACGGCGAGATCCAGAAGGTGCAGGACCAGTGACCACCGCGGCACCACTCGCCACCCTGACCGCGCTCGCCGTCGACGCCAGGGTGTTCGACCTCGGGCACGTCCTCGAACCGGAGGTGCCCCGGGGCGTCGCGCACGTGCCCTTCCTCTACCAGCAGACCAAGCGCCACGGCGACGTCGTCTACGACGACGGGCTCAGCGCGTCCTGCGACATGTTCGTCACCGGTGTGCACGTCGGGACCCACATCGACGGGCTCGCCCACATCTCCCAGGACGGGCTGCTGCACGGCGGGGTCGAACCCTCGCCGGGCCCCGAGCACGGTTCGGGCCTCGGAATCGAGAACGTGGCGCCGATCGTCAAGCGGGCGGTGGTCCTCGACCTTCCGGCGCTGCTCGGCGTGGACGTTCTGGAGCAGGGCCACCGGGTGTCGGCGGCCGAGGTCGAGGCGGCCCTGCACCGTCAGGACGTCGGGATCGTCCCGGGCACGGCCGTGTTCTTCCGGACGGGCTGGGCGCGGGACTGGCCCGCCCTGCCGGACGTGCACGAGGCGCCCGGCCCGGGGACCGAGGCCGTGGGGTGGGCACTCGACCACGGCGGGGACCTCTTCGGCTCGGACACCCTGGCGTTCGAGTTCACGCCCGGGCCGGGGCTGCCGGTGCACCGCCAGCTCCTGGTCGAGCGCGGGATCCACATCATGGAGGCCGTCGCGCTCGACGAGCTGTGCGCCGCAGGCGTGAGCGAGTTCCTCCTGGTCGTCGCGCCGCTGCGGCTCCGCGGGGCCACGGGCTCGCCGGTCCGTCCGCTGGCGCTCGTGCCCGGTCCGGCCTGAGCGGGGAGCGCCTGATGAGCACCTTCGTCCAGCTGTTCGTGAACGGGCTCGCCGCCGGCGTGACCTACGCCCTCATCGGCCTCGGCCTCAGCCTCGTCTTCGGCGTCCTCAAGATCATCAACTTCGCGCAGGGCGAGTTCTACATGGTCGCCGGACTGATCGTGTACACGGTGACGAACCTGCTCGGATGGCCCTACCTCGTCGGGGTGCCGATCGCCGTGGCGGGGGCGGCGCTCCTCGGCTGGCTCCTGGCCCGCGTCTACATCACCCGCCTGGTGCGGTTCGACGAGACCGCCACCCTGGTCGGGACGGTCGGGCTCAGCTACCTGATGCTCGAGCTCGCCCAGATCGTGTGGAACCCGAACCCGAAGCAGACCGACCTCCCCTGGCTCAACTCCACGGTGTCGGCCGGATCGGTCCACATCACGGTCCAGAGCCTGCTCAGTGCCGGGCTGGCGCTGCTCACCGCGGTCGTGATGTTCGCGGTGGTCTACCGGACCCCGCTCGGGCGGCACATGCGCGCCGTCGCGGAGAACCCCTTCGGTGCCGCTCTCACCGGCATCCGCGTGGAGCACGTCCACCGGCTGACCTTCACCGTCGGCGTCGCGCTCGCGGGGCTCGCCGGTGCCACCGCCGGCGCGGCCGAGGCCGTCTATCCCACGGTCGGGCAGAGCATCATCCTCAAGGGATTCGTCGTCGTCATCGTCGCCGGTCTCGGCAACATCTCCGGCGCGGTGTGGGCCGGTCTGATGCTCGGCCTCGTCGAGGCCCTCGGCAGCGGCTATCTGTCCACCGCCTACCACGACACCTACGGCTACCTCGTGCTCGTGCTCGTGCTCGCCATCAGGCCCGCCGGCCTGGCCCGTCGGAAGGCAGCCCTGTGACGACATCCGCCGAACAGGTCACCGGGGAGGCCGTGCCGTCGCGCCCGCCCGCCCCGCGCGGCAGCGGTCGCTACGGTCGCGTGGGGGTGCTGCTCCTGCTGGTCGTCGCGATCGCCCTGCCGTTCGCGGTGCCGTCGCCCTACGTGCACGGCCTGCTCGTGCTCGTCGTCATCTACGCGATCAACGGCGTCGGGTACGACGTCCAGCTCGGGCTGACCGGCATGTTCTCGATGGGGCAGGCCCTGGTGTTCGGGGCCGGCTCCTACACCGTGGCGCTGCTCTGCACCCGGGCCGACTCGACATCGATCTTCATCGGGCTCGCTGCGGCGGCGGTCGTCGGGACGGTCGTCGGAGGTCTCATCGGCCTCGTGGGGCTACGGACCGAGGGTCCTCAGTTCGCGATGATCAGTCTCGGCATCTGGCAGATCGTGCTCATCTGGGTGCAGAACGCGGTCGACCTGACCCGGGGCCCGCTCGGCATCAGCCTGCCCTCCTACGGGGTACTCGGCTTCGGCGACATCGGTATCGAGCTCGACTCCGACATCATCGTCTACCTCGTCGGGCTGGGACTGCTCGTCCTCACGGTCGGCGTCGTGCGCCGGCTCCTGCGATCGCGGGTCGGGAGCAGCTGGCTGTGCGTCCGGGAGAACGTGGCACTCGCTCGCGCGCAGGGAGTGTCCCCGTTCCGGGCGCGGATGACCGCGGCAATGGTCAGCTCGGCGATCTCCGCCGTGGCCGGTGGGCTGCTCGCCTACAGCTCGGGGTTCGTCAGCCCGGACAACATGTCCGTGTCGATCCTGGTCGGGGCGATCGTCATCGTGATCGTCGGTGGCCGCGGGTCGGTGTACGGGGCGGTGCTGGGCGCGATCCTGTTCGTGGTGCTGCCGGAAGCCCTACGCGCGGCGGACACGCTGCGACTGCTCGTGTTCGGGGGGGTGCTCGCGCTCGGCGTGGTCTTCGTCCCCAACGGCTTGTGGTCGCTCGTCGCCCCGATCCGTGACCTGCTCACGCGGCGGACCCGCCCGCTCGACGCCGGTGGGGAGGCGCGATGAGCGGCGCACTCGGGCTCGAGCTGCGCGATGTCTCGAAGTCCTTCGGCAACCTGCAGGCCGTCGACGGTGTCTCGCTGCGGATGCAGGCCGCCGGCACCTACGGGCTGATCGGGCCGAACGGGGCGGGCAAGACGACCCTGTTCAACCTCATCTCGGGTGCGCACCGGCCGTCGTCGGGCGCGGTGCTGCTCGACGACGAGGAGGTCACCGGCACCCCACCCGAGGGCCTTGCGCGGCGGGGAGTGCTCCGCACCTTCCAGAACACCTCGGTGTTCGACAGCCTGTCCGTGCTCGACAACCTGCTGGTGGGCGCCTACCTCGTCGACCGCCGTACCGCGGTGTCCGCGTTCCTCCGGCCGTTCCGTCACCACCGCGCCGACGTCGCGCTCCGGGAACGGGCCGAGGACGTCCTCGACCTCGTCGGGATGACGTCGCGGCGGGGCGTCGTCGCGAAGTCCCTGGCGTACGGCGAGCTGCGGTACCTCGAGATCGCGGTCGCACTCATGTCGCGCCCGCGCCTGCTGCTGCTCGACGAGCCCGGGGCGGGCCTCAACGAGGCGGAGGTCACCCGGCTGGAGGCGATCCTCGGGGCGATCACGACCGGGCGGGAGACGACCGTGGTCCTCGTCGAGCACAACGTCGGCCTGGTCTCGCGGGCCTGCGAGCGGATCTGGGTGCTCGACCGCGGGCGCCTCGTCGTGGACGGGACACCGGACGTCGTCCTGTCCGACCAGCGGGTGCGGGAGGTGTACCTCGGTGCGTGACACGGTGCTGGAGCTGACCGACCTGCAGGTCGAGTACGGTCGGGTGCGCGCGGTCCAGGGCCTCACGCTGCAGGTGCGCCGTGGGCAGATCGTCGCGCTGCTGGGGCCCAACGGCGCCGGGAAGTCCTCGACGCTGCGGGCGATCTCGGGCGTCGCCCCCGTCCGCGCGGGGAGCATCCGAACGGGCGGGCAGGACATCACGCGGGCGTCTGCGCACGAGATCGTCAAGGCCGGCATCGCCCACGTCCCGGAGGGGCGGGAGATCTTCACCGCGCTCACGGTCCGCGAGAACCTCGAGCTCGGCGCGACGACGCGGGGGACCACCGACCAGCTGGACTACGTGCACACGCTCTTCCCGCGCCTTGCCGAGCGACGCAGCCAGAAGGCGGGGACCCTGTCCGGCGGTGAGCAACAGATGCTCGCCGTCGGTCGGGCGCTGATGTCGAAGCCGGGCATCCTGCTGCTCGACGAGCCCTCGATGGGTCTCGCCCCGATCGTGATCCGTGAGCTGCTCGCCCGGATGAAGGAGATCGCCTCGGAAGGGCTGTCGATCCTGCTGGTGGAGCAGAACGCCGCCGTCTCACTGCCTCTGGCCGACCACGTCTACGTGATGGCGACCGGGCGGCTGCGGGCGTCGGGGGAGCCGGGCGAGTTCGAGGATGCTGCCGTCCTCGCCGCCACCTACCTCGGTTGAGGACGGCCGACCTCGCTTCGGGGAGCCACTCCTGGCGGGGCCGCTCGGCACGGGCACGCGTCAGCCGGCCGACTCGGCGTTGCTGAGCTCGTCGAAGCGGGCGCCGTAGCGGGAACCGAGCGCACCGGTGGGGATGACCTCCTCGATCGCGGCCAGTGTCGCGGCACCGAGCTCGAGGTCGGCAGCATGCAGGTTGTGGCGCAGCCGCTCACGGGTCTCCATGCCGGGGATGGGCACCACGTCGGGGCCGCGGGTGAGCAGCCAGGCCAGGGCGAGCTGCACGCTGGTGCAGCCCAGGCCGGAGGCGAGCTCGCCGAGCCGGTCGACGAGCGCGACGTTGCGACGGAGGTTCTCCCCCTGGAACCGGGGTAGCAGGCGCCGGAAGTCTCCCGCCGGGAAGTCCTCCTCGGTGCGGAACCGGCCGGTGAGGACCCCGCGGCCGAGCGGGCCGAAACAGACCAGGCCGATGCCGAGCTCGCGCAGTACCGGGAGCAGCTCCGTCTCCGGGTCCCGGGTGAACAGCGAGTACTCGTTCTGGACAGCGGTGATCGGGTGCACCGCGTGGGCTCGGCGGAGGCTGTCGATGCCGGGCTCCGACATGCCGAGGTAGCGGACCTTGCCCTCGGCCACGAGCTCGGACAGGACACCGAAGACGTCCTCGACGGGATAGGCCGGGTTGACCCGGTGCTGGTAGTAGAGGTCGATGTGGTCCGTCCGCAGCCGCCGGAGCGACGCCTCGCAGGAGGCCTTCACGGTGTCCGGGGCGCCCGCGACCCGGATGGACTTCGTCCGCGCGTCGAACTCCAGGCCGAACTTGGTGGAGAGCACGACGTGGTCGCGGCGGTGGCCGAGCGCCCGACCCAGGAGCAGCTCGTTCGCGTGGTCGTGACCGTAGGTCTCCGCGGTGTCGACGAGCGTGACGCCGCCGTCGATCGCCTCGTGCAGCGTCCGCACCGCTTCCGCCTCGTCGACCGGGCCGTAGTTCTGCTCGGAGAGCGCCATGGCGCCGAGCCCGACGGCCGACACCGTGAGCTCCGTTCCGAGAACGCGTGTCTGCATGATCCGACCTCTCTGTCGTGGTGTGGGCGGGCGGCCGAGCCGCACCTGCTCCGGTACGGCCGTGGTCAGGAGGAACGGACCGTCGACGGCGACGTCGACGACGGGGTCCCGGGCAGCGCGACCTTGGGGGCCACCTCGTCGACCAGCCGCCGCATCGACTCCAGCCACGGCTTCGGGTCGTCGATGTAGTCGTGGGTCTGCAGGTTGAGCGTGCCCCAGCCGCCGCTCTCCTCGAACAACGCCTCCAGCTTCTCCCGCACCGTCTCGGGCGAGCCGACGATCCAGACGTGCTCGGCGAGCCACTCGGGGGTGACGTCCGCGAGGGTGGAGCCGGGGACCGCGTCGAGGAAGCCCTGGAAGCGCTCCGGGCGCATCCGCCGGAACAGCGGCAGCAGGTAGCGCTGCCAGGTCTGGCCCAGCCCGCCCTCGACGGCCAGCCGCTTCGCCTCCTTGTCGGTGTCGGCGATGAGCACGTCATGGGACACGTGGTGCAGGTGCTGGTTCGGTACGAGCCCCGCTCCGCGCGCGGCCTCCGCGTAGGTCTCCCAGTGGGCCTTGAGCGCGGCCGCACCGGAGTACACCGAGACCGGGATGTAGCCGTTCGCGCCGGCGATCTTCATGGACGACGAGACCGGGCTCAGCCCCGTGACGGCGATGTCGACCGAGCCGCCCCAGGGGCTGAAGTCGGAGATCAGGTGGTCCTCGTCGTCCGGCCCGCCCTGCGGGACCGGCTCGGGGAAGCCCGCCCGGAAGTAGTCGCCCTCGAACAGGAAGGGCTCGCGGGCCCAGATCCGGTGCATGATGTCCAGGGCCTCCTGGAGCATCAGGTGGTTCTCCCCGAGGTCCTTGTGGCCGTGCACCACGCCGTCGTTGGGGTACGCCCCTGCGCCAATGCCCAGGAAGTAGCGGCCCTCCAGGATCTGCGAGAGCCAGCCGACCTGCAGGGCCAGCGACGCCGGGTTGTGGTACGGCAGCAGGTGCGCCATGGGCGCGAACCTGATCCGTTCGGTCTGCAGCGCCGCGGCGGCGATCACCAGCTCGGGGTTCGGGATGGGCTCCCATGCCTCGGTCGCGTGCTCGGTGATCATCATCTCGTCGACGCCCGCCTGGTCCGCCTCGACGGCGAGCCGCAGCGACCACTCGAAGGTCTCGCGGCTCGTGCGGTGCGGGCTCACGTACGGGATGTGGATCAGGCCGATCTTCATGGTTCCTCCGTCTGGCGGTGGGTGAGGTCGTAGGCGTCGACGCGTCCGGTGCGCGAGGAGCCGAGGTGGTCGATCTCCGCGACGCTGGCCACGAAGAGGGTGTCGCCGGTGGGACCGCCGAGGGTGCAGTCCAGGGGGATCCGCGGGCCGAGGTCGATCTCGTCGAGGACGGCGCCGCCGTGGGCGATCCGCTGGACGCGACCCGCGAAGGGGAACGCCGCCCACACCCCGCCCGCCGGGTCCAGGGCGATGCCGTCCGGTCCCGCGACGCACGGTGCGTGCTCCCGGACGACGGTGGGGCTGCCCGGCCGGACCTCGACCAGCCGTGACGAGCGGGTCTCGGCGACGAGGATCGCGTCGGGCCCGCAGGGTGCGATCCCGTTGGGGCACAGGAGCTCGTCGGTCAGCAGGGTCACCGCGCCCGCCGGCGACACGGCGACCAGCGGGGTGGGGACCCGGTCGTCGGCGACGAGCCGGCCCTCGACGACCTGGAAGGAGGCGCTGCCGATGTAGGCGGTCCCGTCCGGCGCGACCCACATGTCGTTGGGCCGGACGTCCCCGCCGTGGGCGTGCATCACCGGCGCGAGATCGGCGACGAGGGTGGCCCTGTCGCCGTCGACCCGCAGCAGACGGGCGTCGAGCTGGGAGACCACGAGGAGCCGGCCGCGCGGGTCCCAGCCGAGTCCGCTGGGCTGGGCGGGCAGGTCCAGGACCCGCTGCGGGCCCCGGGTGCCGAGCACGAGGACCGCGCCGCCGTCCATGTCGGACATCCAGAGTCGACCGTCGTGCCAGCGCAGGCTCTCCGGGAGCCGGAACCCGTCGGCCACGGGGACGGACCTCACGGACGTGCCCCGCCGTACTCGGCGATCGCGCCCTTCACACCCTTGGCCGCGATCATCGCGCGGGCCTCGGCGACACCCTCCGAGGTGTGGGCGAGCGCGTCCCACACGATCCCCTGCAGGACCGAGGCGCGGAATCCTGCCGCGTCCGCCATGGCGTTGATCGACTCCTTCTCGATGCGCAGCAGGTCCGGGGGCATCAGCGCGATGCGTTCGGCGAGCGCGCGGGTCTCGCCGGGCAGGTCGGCGGCGGGCACCGACAGCGCCGCGAACCCGGCGTCCCTGGCCTCGCGGCCGGTGAGCTCGCGCCCGACCTGGAAGGCGAACACCTTGGCCTGCTGCGGTCCGATCCGGTGGGCGAGCATCGGGCCGATCCAGCCCCCGCCCATCGGGAGCTTGGGTCCGCCGATCACGGCGTCGTCGGCCACGCAGACGATGTCGCAGGACAGCGGTAGCTGCAGCGCGCCGGCGAGGCAGTGGCCGTGGACCTGGGCGAGGATAGGCTTCGGGGAGTCCCAGAACCGCAGCCAGAGCGAGGCCATCCGGTGCAGGCGGGCATGGTCCTGGGGACCGGTGAGCGTGCCGTACCGGGAGCCGGCCCCGACGTCGACGCCCGAGCAGAAGCTGGGCCCCTCGCCCCGGACGATCCCGACCCGGGCGGCGTCGTCGGCGAGCAGACCGTCGAGGGCCGCACCGAGTCCGTCGAGCATCTCCGGCGAGAGCGCGTTCCTTCGCGCCGGGTTGTTGAGGACGATCTCCCCGACCCGGCCGCCCGGGCGGTACTCGACCAGCGCCACGTTCTCCCCCTTCATCGGGTCGTCCCGGTGCGCATCCGGGCCCGCCAGGCGGTGAGTTCCACGTCGCGCAGTGCCTGTCGGCGGGTGTCCACCAGCGCGGTGAGCGCGCGTCGCGGCTGGGCGGCGAGGGCCGCGGCGAGCCCTTCCGCCTCGGTGGTCAGGGCATCCTCCGCGACGCACCGCGTGACGAGGCCGCGCCGCTCGGCCTCCGCCCCGGACCATTCGCGTCCCGTCGCGACGGCGTGGGTGGCGAAGGCGTCTCCCGCCCTGGCCTGGAGCAGCCACCAGTAGGGGCCGCCGTCGAGGCCCTGCCCGACCTCGGGCGCGCGGAACCGGGTGGTCGCCGTGCAGAGCGCGAGGTCGGCGAGCAGCACCATCCGCAGGCCCATCCCGACGACGTGGCCGTGCGCGGCGGCGACGATCGGCTTGACCGCGTCGCGGGCGAGGAAGAGGTCGGGCAGCCGGGAGAGGTCCTCGCCCGGCGCCGGCGGCCCGTCCGCGGCGGCGCGGGCCGCCACGTCCGCGCCCGCGCAGAAGGCCCGGCCCTCCCCGCGGAGCACGGCCACGGCCGCCGCGTCGTCGCCGTGGAAGGCGGCGAAGGCCTCCGTGAGGTCGCCCATCATGCTGCGGTGCACGGCGTTGAGCTTGTCCGGGCGGCGCAGCACGAGGTACCCGACGCCGTTCGCGCCGCGTTCGTAGGTCACCTCGCGGTGCCGGGCGGGTGCCGTCGTGCCGGTCACGGGCGGCCCTCCCGCTCGGGCGCCGCCCGCAGCACGGCCCGCGGCCGATCGACGAACCGCCACGGCAGCCCGACGACCTCGTAGCGGCCCAGTGCGGCGCTCTCGACCGAGGCGTAGAGGCCGGTGCTGCGCACGAAGTCGTCCCGGGCGAGCTCGGGCGCGGTGTGCACGAGGCTCACGGCGAGCCCGAGATCCCGCAGCCGCCGCTCGATCTCCGCGTCGGTGTCGGCGCGCCGCGGCCGGACGTCGACCAGCCCGCCGCGGCGCGCCGGGCTCGGCACGGCCACGCCGAGGAACTCCGCCAACCGGGCACGCTCGGCCTCGTCGCGCAGGGACACGGCCAGCAGACCGCCGCCGTCCCGCACCCGCAGGCACAGGTCCGCGCCCTCGGGGGGCTGGGTGTACTCGAGCTCCGCGTCGACGCCGATGAGCCCCGAGAGGTGACTGACCATGGTCTCGGCCATGGACAGGTCCACCGCGGTGGCGTCGGGATCCGTGGACAGCGACCACGCCGTGACCCAGGTGACGAGCGCGACGCTGGTCAGCGGGTCGCACCAGGGGGTGCCGACGTCCGCCATCGCGCCCTCGGCGTCCCGCGTCGCCGCGACCAGACCGGCGAAGGCATGGATGTTGTGCCCGTAGGCGCGGTAGTCCGCCCACGCGCCGTGGGCGCCGAAACCGCTGGAGGACACGACGAGCCGCCGGCCGGGACGGGCCAGGACCGAGGCGGCGTCGACGCCGACCGCACGGGCCCGCCGCGGGCTCAGGTTCTGCACGATCACGTCGTGGGCGGTCGGGTCCAGATCGCTCACCCCGTCCGTGAAGGTCAGGTCGGTGGACTCCTTGTTGTAGTTGATCGCGTTGAAGTAGGCGCTCCGGTCCGGCCCGGGGACGCCCCCGGCGAACGGGCCCCGGCGCCGGTACACGTCGAGCCGCTCCGGGTCCTCCAGCTTGGTCACCCGCGCGCCCATGGCCCCCAGCCAGGCGGACGCCAACGGGACGGCGAGGACGTGCCCCGCGTCGAGCACCCGCAGGTCCGACAGCGGTACCGGAGTGACGGGCCCGGTCGCCGCACCACTCGCGGTCAGCAGCGCGGGCATGCCGGGCCCGGCGTCCGGTCGGAGGTCCAGCGGGCGACCCGCCTCCGCGGACCGGGCGAGCAGCGTGGCCGCGTCGTTCACCGCGGTGCAGGGCACCCCCGCCTCCTGCAGGATCCGTTCGCACTCCTCGGCGCTGCGGGTCGACGCCCACGCGGCCATGGCCGCGTTGACCCGGTCGGCCGCGGTGCGCGCGGCCTCCACCGTGGTGATGCCGGCGAGCCCCTCGCCGAGGCAGGCCTCCAGGCCGCGCCACTGGTGCTGCTCGAGGACGACGACGTAGACCGCGCCGTCCCGGCAGTCGAAGAAGCCCGTCGGCGCGCCGTAGCGGGCGCTCCCGCCCTCGTCCGGGCAGTCCATCAGGGCGTGCGCCATCTCGAGCGAGAGCCCGGTCGCGATCACCGCTGCCTGGGCCGAGACGTCGACGTGCACGGGCTCGCCGGTGCTGCGGAGGTTGTGCAGGCCGTGCAGGGCGGCGAGCGCGAGCACGTCCCCGAGCAGGGTCAGCGCGATCGACCCGGCCGGCAGGGTGGGGGCGTGGTCACCGGAAATGCGCGAGTGGCCGAGGACCCCGCCTGCCGCCAGCAGGGTCAGGTCCGACCCCACGGCATCGGCGCGGGAGCCGGTGAGCCCGTACGCGGTCGCGGTCACCCAGACCGCGCGGTTGTGCCGCCCGACGTGCGCGAGGTACTCGGCCGCGGGAGCCTCACCGAGGCCCGGCAGCGCCGTCGGGCCTGCGACGCGGTCGACCAGGACGATGTCCGCGCCGTGCAGCGCGAGGGGGTCGGCACCACCCGGCACCGTCGAGACGGTCGCGCCGAACTGCTCCAGCACGCGAGCGGCGGTGTCCGACGACCGGGACGTCCCGATCCGCGCGACGCGCACGCCCGAGAGCCAGTCCATCCGGGTGGCCCTGGTCGGGCGGGTGTCCGCGGGCACTGCGGTGACCGACGGCGTCATCGGCGTCTCCCTTCGGGGTGGTGGGACTACTGGAAGTGCGGCATGACGTCGTCGGCGAAGCGCTTCATCGAGCGCCGGACCAGGTCTGCGGGCATCCCGCCGAAGTTGAACTGGCAGATGAACTCGGTGACCCCGACCTCGTCGCGCAGCCGGGTCAGCCGCTCCCGGATGTCCGCGGCGGTGCCGAGCATCCCACCCTCCGAGAAGCGCTGGCTGTAGTCGGAGTCCCCGATCCCCGCCGCGATGCGCGCCCAGCTCTCGTAGCCCTCGGCGATGGCCTCACCGTTCGCGCCGGGGAGCAGCGTCCGCTTCATCCGGTCCATGAGGTCGACGTAGGGGCGCGGGGTGTCGAACGCGTCCGCCGCCGTGTCGCCGACGTAGGTCTGCTGCAGCATCGGCCGGTCGAAGTCCCGAGGATCGTGCCCGCCCTCGACCAGCGCATCCACATAGGCCCCGAACTGCTTCTTGACGGTGCGCAGCGGGGTGAAGTTCGGGCTGGTCAGGATCCGGCTCCCCGTGGCGCCCGCGATCGTGAACGTGTCGATGCTGCTGGCTGCCTGGTAGAGGGACGGGTGCGGGTCCTGGACCGGCTTGGGCAGGATGGTCGCCCCGTCGATGTTCCAGAACTTCCCGTGGAAGTCGAACTGGTCCTGGGTCCAGGCCAGCTTCAGGATCTCGACCGCCTCTTCTGTGCGGGCCCGCGCCTCGGACTGCGGCACGCCGAGCCTGCGGAACTCGGCAGGCTGGTAGCCGCGCCCGAACCCGACGTCCAGGCGTCCCTCGCTGATCTGGTCCACCAGCGCGCAGTCCTCGGCGAGCCGCAGCGGGTTGTAGAACGGCAGGACGAGGACCGCGGTGCCGATCCGGATGCGCTCCGTCGCGGCGGCGACGGCGCCCGCGGCGATCAGCGGGCTCCCGACGAGGCCGTACGGGTTGAAGTGGTGCTCGGCGAGCCAGACGGAGTCGAAGCCGAGCTCCTCCGCGTAGACGCACTGCGCGATGGACTCCCGGATCACCGCGCCGGCCTGCTTGACGGGATCGGTGGTCGGGTCCTGCTGGAAGAGGTGCATGATGCCGAACTTCATCGTGACGTCCCATCCGCGATAGCTAATATGCTGGACGCATATCCATCATCTTGGATCGAGGCTACGGTCCGATTTTCGACCTTGTCAACCGGCGGCCCCGTCGCTTTCCGTGCGCATTTCCGCTCGTGTTCCGGGCGCGGCGAAATGCCGGGCGGACTCGGTCCGCCCGGCACTTCCCGGTGTGTCGGGTCGGCTCAGTCCGCCAGCGGCCGTCGGGAGGTGTCCCGGAGCGCGAAGGAGGCGAGGAACGGCAGCAACACCACGCCGACCAGGTAGAACGCGGGGGCGTACAGGCTCCCCGTGCCGCTGACGAGGGCCGCGGAGACGTACGGCGCGGTCCCGGAGAAGAGGGCGACGGAGACCCCCAGGGACAGCGCGAAACCGGTGTAGCGGACCGCGGTCGGGAACTGTTCGATGGCGGCGGCGAGCAGGTTCCCCATCGCCAGGCCGCACGGCACCGACAGCACCATCATGCCGAGCACGGCGAGGGCGAAATGGCCGGACGTCAGAAGGGCCCAGGCCGGGAAGGTGAGGACGAAGAACGCGAGGCACGCCGTCATCAGGGCCCGCCTGCGCCCGATCCGGTCGGACAGCCTGCCCGCGAAGGGGATGACGGCGAGGAGGACGGCGCCCGCGGCCACCACTGCCCACAGGCCCTGCGCCTGGCTGAACTTCAGCCCGGTCCGGAAGAAGGTCGGCATGTAGGTCATCAGCAGGTAGTAGGGGACCGTGGTCGGGGTCGCGAGCGCCATCGCCAGCAGGAACGGCTTGAGGTGGCCCCCGGCGAACAGGTCGCGGATCGGGCTGCGGGCGGTGCCACCTGCCTCCTTCAGCGCGGTGAAGCTGGGGGTGTCCTCGACGCGTCGCCGGACGTAGAGGCCGATCAGGCCGAGGGGGGCCGCGATGAAGAACGGGATCCGCCATCCCCACGACTGGAGGTCCTCGGGGGAGAGCAACCCCGTGAGGATCGCGGCGATCAGGATGCCGGTCAGCAGCGCGACCACGTTCGACACCTGCAGCCAGCTCGCCAGGTACCCGCGGCGCCGGGCGGGGGAGTGCTCGCCGACGAAGATCGCGGCGCCGGGCATCTCACCGCCCGCCGACAGGCCCTGCACCAGACGCATCACCACGAGCAGGACGGGAGCCAGCGCTCCGATCGACGCGTGGCTGGGGATGAGGCCGATGACGATCGTGGCGATCGTCATCACCGTGATCGTGATGACGAGGGTGCGCTGGCGGCCGATGCGATCTCCGAGCGGGCCCCAGATCAGTCCGCCGAGCGGGCGGGCGACGAACGCCCCCGCGAACACCGCGAACGTGCTGAGCAGGGCGGCCGTGGGGTCCTGCTGCGGGAAGAAGACCTGCGCCAGCGTGGTCGCGAACGCGCCGTAGATGGCGAAGTCGTAGTACTCGACGAAGGTGCCCGCACTCGCCGAGAGGACGACGCGTCGTCGGCTGGGGCCTGCCTCGTTCCCCGGGGTGGCGCCCTCGGGGAGATCGTCTCCGGACGGGACGGTCAGGTCGTGCGTGGGTCTGCTCATCGTCGAGCGCCTCCGGTGTGAGGAGTGGACGGACAGCGGACGCTGTCCAATATGTTGGACGCGCAAGCACTATCTTGGATGGAACTGAAGCAGTGTCGAGCGTTCGTGTCAACAAGCCCCCGCGAGGCCGTTCCGAGGCCACAGTGGAGGGAGCGAGCAGGCTCGTGCGAGCCGGCCCGCCCGGTGGGTCGTGGTCAGCGGGCGCCGGCGCCGATCGCCGAACGTGCCGCGGTGAGCTGACGGACCGTCTCCAGCAGGGTCGCCAGCACCTCGTCGTGCCGGTCACCGAGGTCGGACTCGTGGGCCGAGACGACGACCGCGCCCCACGGTGAGCCGTCCGGGTCGAACGACATGGCTCCGATGCTGCAGATGCTCGTCAGGACCTCGTCGCGCACGTCGACATAGCCGCGCAGGCGGGCCTCGGCGAGCTGCGCGCGCAGCGCGTCGTGGTCGACGAGCGTGTGGGGGGTGAACGACTCGAGGGTCCGGCCGTCGATCCGCCGTTCCCACAGGCCGTCCTCGTCGAAGGCCAGGAAGAGCTTCCCCGCCGCGCTCGCGTGCAGTGAGCGCGGTTCGCCGAGCCGGTGCCGGATCTGCACCGAGTTGGCGCCGAACACCCGGTCGGCGTAGACGACGTTGTCACCGGTCCGGATGGCCAGGTAGACGTCGAGGCCGGTCTCGGACGAGAGGCTCTGCAGGTACATCCGGCCGTCGCCGCCCATGCTGGCGATCTGGTAGACGTTCAGGCCCATCCGGAGCAGGCGAGAGCCCACGGTGAACCGCGTGTCGTCGACCCGGTGGACGTAGCCGCCCTCGACGAGCTGGCGGACGAGGAGCCAGACGGAGCTGCGGGGGAGGTCGAGCTCGTCGCGGATGTCCCGCAGGGCTGCTCCGTCCGGGTGGGCGGCCAGGTATTCGAGGATCGCCACCGGACGGAGTGCGGAGGTGAGGTCGGTCATCGAGCGGGGCTCCTCGGGCTGGTCGCCCGCCCAGCAGCGGGGTCGTTCGGTGAGTATCCGACAAGTGAGACGATCGTCCAACTTGTTGAACAGCGGGTCGGTTCGTCGCCACGGTGTCGGTCACCTCCCTCCGTCTCCGGTGTCGCGTCTCAGACGGGCAGCTCGTCCGGGAACAGCCCGTCGAGCTCGGCCTTGATCTGCACGGCGAGGAACGTCGAGTGGAGGCGGGCGTCGATCAGGGACCCGCCCATGACCCAGAAACCCGGTTGGGGGGTGCGCATCCACATGTTGCGCATCGCGCCGTGGTCGTCGAAGCCCCAGATGGGGCCGACGCGTTCGGCGACCTCGTCGCCGAGCAGCCGCCGGACGCCCTCCTGCAGGTTGTCGTACCCGGTCGCGAGCACGACGACGTCCGCCTCGACGGTGCTGCCGTCGGCGAAGCGGAGCCCGGCGGCGTCGAACCGGTCGAGGTCACGGGCGTGGCGCAGGGCGATCTCGCCCTCGGCGATGAGGTCCGAGCACCCCACGTTGATGTAGTAGCCCCCGCCCTTGCGCAGGTACTTCATGTGGAATCCGGTGCGGTCGGGCTCGTAGTCGGTCTCGAACCCGACCGCGTCGAGCCTGCCGAGCAGCTCGGCGTCGAGCGCGCAGGTCCGCTCGGTCAGCCACTGGTAGGTGTCCCGCAGCACCGGGTAGGGAATGGCGGCGGTGATCAGGTCGATGTCGTCGTTGGAGGGGCCCTCGGAGTAGAGCGCGTAGACCATCGTGCCGCTGGGGACGAGGCTGACCACGCAGGTCGGGCTGCGCTGGATGATCGTGACCTCCGCGGCGCCGTTGGCGTGCAGGTCCTGCGCGACGTCGTGGCCGCTGTTGCCGGTGCCGAAGACGACGGCCTTCCTGCCCGTGTAGGAGGTGCCGCTGCCGAAGGCGCTGGAGTGCAGGACCTCGCCCCGGAAGTCGTCCAGCCCGGGCAGCCGGGGCATGTTCGGGACTCCGCTGCTGCCGCCGGTCGCGAGGACCAGGTGCGGGCAGCGCACGGTGCGCTCGGTGCCGTCCGCCCGGGTGAGGGTCACGGTCCAGCTCCGGGAGTCCTCGTCGTAGTCGCCACCCGCGAACGTCGTGCCGGTCCAGACGTTGAGCTCCATGAACTCGGCATAGGCCTCGAGCCAGCCCGCCAGCTTGTCCTTGGGCACGAAGGTGGGCCAGTTCGGGGGGAACGGCATGTAGGGCAGGGAGTTCGCCCAGACCTCGTTGTGCAGGGTCAGCGAGTGGTACCGCTCCCGCCAGTTGTCGCCGATCCGGGCGTGGCGCTCGACGACGAGGACGTCGACCCCCATCAGACCGAGCCGCGCGGCGAGGATCAGCCCGGACTGCCCGCCCCCGACGATCAGGACCTCGGGATCGCGGTCCTCGTAGGACCGGCGGGCGACCCGCTGGTCGAGCCAGTTGTCGCCGCTGAAGCTCTCCGAGAACTCGACACCGGTCGGTCGGTGCGCCCCGATCCGCAGGGGCGCGCCCGCGAGCTCCTGGAGCGTGGTGAGCAGGATCCACGCCCGCGGAGTGGCCGGCGCGTCCGGGGTGAAGGGGAGCCGGACGAACCCGGTCCCACGGCCGGCCTCGGTGTCGAAGTCGAAGTAGGCCTCGATCATCGGTCGGCCGGACCGCTTCACGAACCGGGGTGCGGTCCGGTCGGGGGCGAGGCGCGCGTTGCGGGGGCGGGTCTCGCCGAGCGTGAGCTTGAAGGCGCGTTCGATCTCGTCGGTGCCGCTGAAGGTCCGGTAGGCCCAGGTGAACGCGACGATGTCCTTCCAGTAGCCGTCCGACTCGAACAGCGCCGAGATCTCGGTCGGGTCCTGGCTCGCCCATCCGGCGTTCAGCGCGTCCAACCACGTGGTGGCGACGGTGGCGAACTCGTCGGGATCAGACATGGGGGTCCTTTGCGGAGAGAGGGATGGTCCCGGGGCGGGCGGCTCGGCGTTCGCGGGCGAGGCTGAGCACGGGGCCGTCGGTCGTCAGGACGTGGCAGGCGTCGCCGAGGTCCGGGACGGCGTCGAGCCCGGCCGCGTTCCAGTCCCCTGCGGCGCGGTGGGCGGCGCCGTAGGGGACGGACTCGTTGATGCGCAGGAAGAAGGTCAGGGTCGTCAGCTCGGTGAGGCCGAGCAGCAGGGAGACCACGTGGGTGCAGCCCGAGGGGCCCCGCAGGCGCCGGAGGACCTCGTGGCGCCAGCCCGACGCCAGCGACGCACCGACCAGCGCGTCGCAGGCCGGGAGGATGAACGGGCAGCCCGGGTACGGGTGGGTGAGGGCCTCCACCTCGAGCCGGCCGAGGACGAGATCGGTCCCGCGGACCTCGCCGACGATCCGGAAGTCGTGGATCGTGGCCGTGTCGGAGGGCGGATCGTGGTGGCCGCCGTGCGAGGCGTCGGTCAGCCGGGCCTCGAAGGCGAACACCCCGTCGCCGAGTGGCTCGACCTCCAGGGAGCGGTCCCGGCGCACGTGCCGTTCGTGCATCATCGGCTCCCGAGGAGGTCGGCACCCACCGTGCGGACCAGGCCCTCGCGGGTGACCCGCCAGCCGTGGGCGTCGCGGTCCCAGCTCGTCGGGCCGGGGCCCGCGGCCCGCAGCTTGTACTTCTCGACCTTCGCGGTCGGGGTGCGCGGGAAGTCCTCCACGAAGTCCAGGTATCGGGGCACCATGAAGTAGGGCATCTTCTCGGCGCAGTAGCGGAGCAGCTCCTCCGGCCCCACGGACATGCCGTCCCGCAGGGTGACCAGCACCCACACGTCGTCCTCGCCGACGTCGGCCGCGGCGGCCACCGCGATCGCCTCGGCGACGGCGGGATGGCCGGTCACCAGCGTCTCGACCTCGAAGGACGAGATGTTCTCGCCCCGCCGCCGCAGCGAGTCGGTCGCCCGGTCCTCGAAGTAGAACCAGCCGTCGGCGTCGATGCGGCCGCGGTCACCCGAGTGCAGCCAGAGGTTGCGCCACGCCTCCACGGTGCGCTCCGGCATGCCGATGTAGCCGGAGCCGACCAGGAACGGGCGCCGAGGGCGGATCACGAGCTCGCCCGGCTCACCGACGGGGAGCTCGTTGTCCTGCTCGTCGACGATCCGGACCTCGTAGTACGGGCTCTGCCGCCCGCACGATCCCGGCCGGTAGTCGTCGTCGATCCCGCGGAAGATCGGCAGGCCCACCTCGGTGGAGCCGTAGACGGTCGTCATGCGGCAACCGAAGCGGCGCTCCATCTCCTCGTGGATGTCGGCGGGATCCGGGACGGCGTAGATCGTGCGGATGCTGCTCCGGGCGTCGTCCGCCCGGGGCGGCTTGGACAGCAGCATGTTGCACACCCCACCGACGGCCACGAAGTTCGTGACGCCGTGGGTGCTCACCTCGTCGAGGAAGGTGCTGATGCTCAGCCGCGGGAGCAGGCGCATCCGGCCGCCGCAGACCAGCGTCGCGATGGTCAGGAACTTGGCGCCGACGTGGAAGAACGGCAGGAAGTTGAGCAGCACGTCGTCGGGGCGCAGGCCGTTGATGTCCGCGTACATCGTCCCGTACGCGGCGAGGTAGTGGTGGCTCAGCAGCACGCCCTTGGACGGGCCGGTGGTGCCGGAGGTGAAGATGATCCCGGCGGTCTCGTCGTGCCCGACCTCGACGGTGGGAGCGGCGTCCGCCGTCCCGGTGAGCAGGTCGGCGAAGTCACGACAGGGCGGACCGGCGACGGCCGGGGCCCGACCGCGGACGTAGAGCCGCTCGAGTCCGGGCAGCTCGGAGGCGACCTGCCCGATCCGCTCGGCGTACGCGGCGTCCGCGACGCAGACCGTGGCGGCACTGAGCGTCAGCTGGTGGCTGAGCACGTCTCCCAGGTAGGCGGTGTTGATCGGGATCTCGACGGCGCCGACCCTGGCGAGGGCGAACCAGAGAGTGAGGTAGTCCGGGCTGCTGTCCATCAGGACCGCCACGTGCGTGCCCGCGCCGATGCCCTCGGCCACCAGCCGGGCCGCCATCCGGTCGACGTCGGTCTCGAACCCGCGGAACGTCGTCGTGGCCTCGGCCCAGGAGAAGAAGACCCCGTCCGGGTCCTCGGCGGCCCGGCGTCCCAGCAACCGTCCCAGGGTGAGGTCGCGGGGCGGGATGGAGTCAAGGTAGCTGTCCGGCATGGCCGCTCCTCCTGTGGTGCTGGGCCGTTCGGGGACCGAGCTGGGGGTGACGGTCCCGCCATTCGCGGATCGCGGCCAGGGCGTCGGGGTGGACGAGGCTCTCGCGGGCGGCGACCTCGTCCGGTTCGGCGCCACCGAGCAGCCGCTTCACCGGGGTCTCGAGCTTCTTCCCCGACAGTGTCCGGGGCAGGGCCGCCAGCGCGACGATCTCGTCCGGTACGTGCCGGGGTGACATCTCGCTGCGGAGCCGACCGGCGATGTCGGCGCGCAGGGCGTCGTCGAGGACCGTGCCCGGTCGGGGGACCACGAACAGCAGCAGGCTGCCGGGGCCGCCCGCGGGGTCCTCGAGGTGCACGACCAGGCTGTCCGCGATGCCGGCGACGTCCTCGACGACGGCGTAGAAGTCGGAGGTCCCGAGGCGGACGCCCCCGCGGTTGAGCGTCGAGTCGGACCGTCCGCTGATCACACAGCCGCCGTCGCCGTGCAGGGTGATCCAGTCACCCTGCGCCCAGACACCGGGGAACCGCGCGAAGTAGGCCGCACGCAGGCGGCTGCCGTCGATGTCGCCCCAGAGCCCCACCGGCATCGACGGGAGCGGGGCGGTCAGGACCAGCTCGCCCGGCGTGTCGACGACGGGGTGTCCCGTGTCGTCGAAGGCCGCCACCCGGCAGCCGAGCATCGGACCGGCGATCTCCCCAGCACGGACCGGCAGCAGCGGCGAGGCGCCGACGAAGGCGGAGCACACGTCCGTCCCGCCGGAGGCGGAGTTCAGGAGGACACCGGGTCCGAACCGCTCGTGCACCCAGCGGTATCCCTCGGCGGGCAGCGGTGATCCCGTGGACCCGATGCCGCGCAGGCTGCTGAGGTCGTGCCCGGCGGTCGGATCCTGCTCGGCCCCGCGACAGCCCATGAGGAACGAGGCCGAGGCCCCGAAGTACGTCAGCCGTTCCCGCGCCGCCATGGCCCAGAGCGCGTCGGGGCCCGGCCACGCGGGGTTCCCGTCGAAGCAGACCACGGTGGCGCCGTGCAGCAGGGCGGAGACCGCGTAGTTCCACATCATCCAGCCGGTGGTCGAGAACCAGTGGAAGCGGTCCCCGCGTCGGACGTCGTTGTGCAGGCCGAGCGCCTTCGCGTGCTCGAGCAGGATGCCGCCGTGTCCGTGCACGATCGCCTTCGGCAGCCCCGTGGTCCCCGAGCTGAACAGGACGTAGAGGGGATGGTCGAACGGGACCGCGGCGAACTCGAGCGGCCCGGGGTCGGCGAGCAGGTCCGCCCACGCCAGGGTGTCGGCGGGTACCGCCGCGCCGCGGAGGTACGGGATCGTGACCGTGGCCCGCAGCGACGGAAGTGCCGCACGGACTCCGGCGATCTGGGCCGTGCGGTCGATCTCCTTGGCGCCGTAGGTGTGTCCGTCGACCGCGATCAGCACGACGGGCTCGACCTGGCCGAGCCGGTCGACCACCGCGCGGGTGCCGAACTCCGGCGGGCACGCGACCCAGATCGCGCCGAGGGACGCCGCGGCGAGGAACGCCACGACGGCCTCCGGGACGTGCGGCAGGTACCCGGCGATCCGGTCGCCCGGCTCGACGCCGAGGCGCAGCAGCCCCGCTCGGCACCGGGCGACCTGGTCGCGCAGCTCGGCGAAGCTCAGCTCCACGCGGTCCCGGGTCTGGGAGAGCCCGACGACCGCGGGACCCGTCCACTCCGCCCGCAGGGCGTGCTCGGGGTACGACAGGCGAGCGCCGGGGAGCCAGCGTGCCCCGGGCATCGTGGCGTCGGCGAGCACCGGGCCGCCGCCGGAGATGCGGAGGTCGAAGAAGTCGATCACCGCGCCCCAGAAGGCGGCGGGGGAGTCCACGGACCACCGCCACAGGTCGGCGTAGGACTCCCGGCCGACGGCACGGGCGAAGGCTCCCATCCGGGTGTCGCCCGCGTCCGCGGGGACCTCGCGCAGGACCTCCCCGCGCGGCATCGTGTCGGTCATGCCACGGCCCCGTCCCGGTGCAGGGCGGTGATCTCCGCCGCGGACCGGCCGAGCTCGCGGAGCAGCTCGTCGGTGTGCGCCCCGAGGCCGGGCGGCGCGGCGGGGACCGGGGCGGGAGTCCGGGACAGCCGCGGCGCGGGGGCCGGCTGCCGGACGCCCGCGAGGTCGAGGTAGCCGGCGCGCTCGCGCTGGTGGGGATGCTCCGTCGCCTCGGCGAAGGTGAGCACGGGTGTCACGCACGCGTCGCTGTCGGCGAAGACCGACTCCCAGTGGGCGCGGTCCGCGGAGGCGAAGCGGGCGGTGAGGATCTGCGCGAGCCGGTCCGCGGTGGCGGGCTCGTCCCGCGGATAGCCGGCGGGGTCCAGGTCCAACCTCGTGAGGAGCTCGACGTAGAACTTCGGCTCGATCGCCCCGACGGCGACGTACCCACCGTCTGCGGTGCGGTAGGTCCGGTACCAGGGGACCCCGCCGTCGAGCACGTTCGTCCCGCGAGCGTGCCAGCGGTCGGTGGCCAGCATGCCGAGGGTCGCGGCCGTGAGCGATCCCGCGCCGTCGACGATCGCGCCGTCGACGACCTGCCCGCGCCCGGACGACCGCCGCTCGAGAAGCGCGGCGAGCACCCCGATCACGAGGAAGGTCCCGCCACCCGCGTAGTCACCGAGCAGGTTGAGCGGCACCGGCGGCGGCCGGTCCGCGTCCCCCATGGCGTGCAGGGCGCCGGTCAGGCCGATGTAGTTGATGTCGTGCCCGGCCCGTGCGGCGAGCGGCCCGTCCTGGCCCCAGCCGGTCATCCGTGCGTAGACGAGCCCGGGGTTCAGCTCGAGCAGCCGCTCCGGGCCCAGGCCGAGACGTTCGGCGGCACCGGGGCGCATGCCCTCGATCAGCACGTCGGCGCCGGTCAGGAGCTCGTCGAGCACGGCGCGGGAGTCCGGCCGCGTGAGGTCGAGGCGGATGCTGCGCTGGCCGCGGCGGCGCGGGTCGCGGTCCGCCGGGACCGAGGTGGTCATCGCCGCGGTGCGGTCGACCACCACGACGTCGGCGCCGAGGTCGGCGAGCAGCATCGCGGCGTAGGGGCCGGGACCGAGGGAGGCCAGGTGCACCACCCGCGTCCCCGCGAGGGGACCCGTCACGACGACGCCGTGCCCTCGGTGAACGCCCGGAAGCCGGCCAGCGCGTCGGCCGAGCGGTAGCCCTCCGCGGCGACCTGCTCCTCCCACGCGAAGGCCTCGTCGAGCGGGAGGTGCTGGCCCTCGTAGACGAGCTGCTTGGTGCGCTGCACCGCCCACGGGCTGTACCCGGCGATCGTGCGCGCCCATTCCGTCGCGGTGTCCATGACCGCGTCGTCGTCGACGACCGCCTGGGCGAGCCCGAAGCTCGCGGCCTCCTCGCCGCTGACGTACTTCGACAGCAGTAACAGCTCGAGTGCCTTGCTCGTCCCGACCAGCCTGCTCAGCCGCTGGCTCTGCTGCGCGCCCTGGACCGCGCCCCGGCGCAGCCCGGACGGGCCGATCGTCGCGTTCCGGCCGACCACCCGCAGGTCGCAGGCCAGGGCGAGAGCGAAGCCGCCGCCGACGGCGTACCCGGTGATGGCGGCGATGAAGGGCTTCCAGATCGGCCAGGGGCGGGGGATCGGCGGCACCCCGCCGCCCTCGGGCCCGAACGCGTCGACCTGGTGGTAGCCGTCGATGTCGCCGCCGGAGCTGAAGGCCTTGTCGCCGGCCCCCCGGATCACGGCGACCCGGATGTCGTCGTCGTGCTCGACGCGCTCGTACGCGGCGCGCAGGCCCTCGCGCATCGGGGCGTCGACGGCGTTGCGCTTGGCGGGGTTGTCCAGGGTGATCGTCGCGATGTGCTCCGCGACCCGGAGGTCGATGCGGCCCACGGTGGTCTCCTCGGTGGTCAGGCGGATCGGGTCATGCGGGCACGGGTCCCGCGCGCAGGACCCGGCTGAGCAGCGGGCGGCCGAGGAGCTCCTCGGCCAGTGCGCCCGCGCGGAGCAGGGCCGTCAGGTCGATCCCGGTGCGCACGCCCATGCGGTCGAGCACGGCGGCGAGGTCCTCGGTGGTGACGTTGCCGCTCTCCCCGACGAACCCCTGCTCGACGGCCGCGGGTTCGCCGCCCACGCCGCCGAGGCTCGCGTCGACGGTCGCGGCCCCCGCGTCGATCGCGGCGAGGGTGTTGGCGATGCCGCAGCCGCGGTTGTCGTGGAAGTGGGCGACGAACTCCACGTCGGGGAAGGTCCGCACTGCCTCGGTGAACAGGTCGTGCACCGTGCGGGGGTCGGCCATGCCGGTGGTGTCGCCGAACATGATCGACCGGATCCCGAGCGCGTGGCCCCAGCCGACGAGGTCCAGCACGGCGGCGCGCTCGACGCGGCCCTGGATCGGGCAGCCGTAGGCGGTGGCGACCCCGAGCAGCGGCGCGATCCCGGCCTCGCCCAGGACGTCGACCATCTCGGCCACCGCCACCTTGTGCGCCGCGTGGTCGCGGCGCAGGTTCGCGAGGTTGTGCGGCTCGCTGGCGGAGATGGGAAAGCCGCAGCGGTCGATCCGGCGGCCCGTGGCGTGGGCCGCGGCGACTCGCCGCGCGCCCTTGGCGTTCACCGTCAGCACCCGGACGAGGACCTGCTCCGGCACGGCAGCCAGCACCTCCTCGGCATCGCCGAACTGGGGCACGACATGGGCCGGGACGAAGGAGGTCACATCGATCTCCGGTACCCCGGCGGCGGCGACCGCCTCGAGCATCCGGATCTTGTCCGCGGTGTCGAGCACCGTCGGCCAGCCCTGGATGCCGTCGCGCAGCCAGGCCTCGCACACCCGCACGCCGCTCACAGCACGGCCACCGGGTTGACCGGGCTGCCGACCCCGCCGACCAGCGGCAGCGGTGCGATCATCAGCAGGAACTCGGCGCGCCCGGTGGCGGCGAGCGCCTCGAGGTCCACCAGCTCCATCAGGTGGATGCCGCGGTTGCGGATGAGCTCGACGTGCAGCGGCGCGGTGTCGGCGGGATCGGCGGACGGCCCCTGCTCGACGGCGATGTTGTCGGCCCCGACCAGCACGAACCCCTGCTCGT
The DNA here is from genome assembly GCF_039531635.1 of Pseudonocardia ailaonensis. Classification (NCBI taxonomy): domain Bacteria; kingdom Bacillati; phylum Actinomycetota; class Actinomycetes; order Pseudonocardiales; family Pseudonocardiaceae; genus Pseudonocardia; species Pseudonocardia ailaonensis. The sequence goes on from NZ_BAAAQK010000005.1 coordinate 899,133, forward strand.
CGATCCACTCGGCGCACTCGGGCGCGAGTCCGGCCCAGAGCGCCTCGGTGGCCTCGCCGCGACGCCACCGCGCGAGCCAGCCGGTGCGGACGAGCAGCACGTCGCCCGCCGCGGGCGTGCATCCGGTGGCCCCGACGGCGGCGACGAGCTCGGCGAGGGAGATGGCGTGCCCGTCGTGGTCCGAGGGGCCGCCGGGTGCCGCGAGGTCGACGAGGATCCCGCGGGTCACGATCGGGCCCACGCGGTCGATCGCGCAGCGCCGCGCCCCGTGGCTCGTCACGTGGTCGGCCGAGTGCCCGTTCCACATCCGGTGGTCCTGCCACACGTGCGCGAGCGCGTCGAGGTGGGTGTTGCCGTGGGTGGAGAGCACCACGCAGTCGTCGGCGAACCCGAAGCCCTTCTCGGTGAGCCCGGCGGCGTAGTCGCCGCCGTCGCGGACCATGAAGTGCTGCAACGGCTGTCGGCGTCCGGCGATCGGCCCCTTGCCCGCCCGGAGCGGCACGGCGAGGGGGATCGACCGTCCCTCGCGGACGGTCGCGATCCCGCGGAGGGCGGCCTGCGGGCCCAGCCGGTTCAGCGCACCGCGCTCGTCGTCCGCACCCCACCGGCCCCAGGCCGCGGGGCGGTGCTCCGCGTGCGTCACGACTCCACCTGCCAGGCCGGCCGACGCTTCTCCACGAACGCCGCCATCCCCTCGCGCGCGTCGCCGAACCCGAGGTTGACGGTCAGCGAGGCCTCCAGCATGCGCAACCGGGCGTCGACGTCGTTGTTCAGGACCGAGTAGAAGGTGGTCCGGCCCAGCGCGACGGCCTGTGGCGCGGCCAGGGCGAGCTCGTCGACGAGCTCGGCGACGGCCTTGTCGAGGGTGTCGTGCGGCACGACGTCGCTCACCACGCCCAGCCTGCGGCCCTCCGCGGCGTCGATCCGGCGGCCGGTCAGCATGAGCCGCAGGGCGTCCTTGGGCGGCATCGACTGCAGCAGCGGGACGGTGATCATGTACGGCCATAGGCCCACACCCGCTTCGGGGACACCGAAGACCGCGCGCTCACTGGCGACGAGGAAGTCACAGGCCGCGGCGAGCCCGAACCCGCCGGCGAGTGCGTACCCCTGCACCCGTGCCACGGTCGGCTTGCCCAGCTCCCACAGGTCGCGGAGGACCCCGGCGAGCCCCGCACGACCGCGATGGGCGGCCAGCTCGTCGGCGTCCTCGCCCATCTGCCGCAGGTCACCACCCGCGCAGAACGCCTTGTCGCCCGCCCCCGCGAGGACGACGGCACGGACCGACGGGTCCGCCTTCGCCTCGGACAGCCCCGCCCGGAGCTCGGTGAACACCTCGTTCGACAGCGCGTTGCGCTGGTCCGGCCGGTTGATCGTCAGGCGGAGGGCTCTGCCCTCCCGTCGCAGTGTGACGACGCTCTCGCTCATCTCGTCCTTCCCGGATCGACGGCCGCCGTGCCGACCGATCTCGTGGGTCCGGACTCTATAAACGACCCCGTTTACGCACAAGGGTTCGGCCTGAATTGCCAGATCAGGATCATGGACATGCCGACCGGACGAGGTCGAAGGCGATGAGGGGTAGACGAGTTCAACGATCCCGTTTACGCTCGCTTGCGCCTGCTAGCGTCGGTCGGTGGCGAAGGGACGGGTGATGAGCGACATAGGCCGACGGCGCGCCGCCAGGGCCGCGGCGGACGACCCCGCGTACACCCAGCGGCTCGGCGAGATCCGTGAGGCGGCGGTCCGGGTCTTCCGGGCGAAGGGGCTGCGGGTGGCGTCGCTGAACGACGTCGCCGAGGAGCTCGGAACCTCCCGCGCCTCGTTGTACTACTACGTCGGGAGCAAGGAGGAGCTGTTCCGGGACGTGGTCTCCGAGGCGGTCACGGCCAACATCGAGGCCGCGGAGAAGGTGCTCGCCCAGACGCTGCCGGCGAGCAGCAAGCTGGCCCGGCTGATCGAGCTGCTGATGCGCTCGTTCGAGGAACACTTCCCCTATCTCTACGTCTTCGTGCAGGAGGACTTCAGCAAGCTCGGCGGCGACGCCGAGACCGCGACCGAACCGTGGGACGCCACGATCCGGGAGTGGAACCAGCGCTACTTCGACCTGGTCAAACAGGTCGTGTCAGAGGGAGTCGCCGCCGGCGACCTGCGGACCTCGCTGCCCGCCGGTGTCGTGGCGAACTGCGTGATCGGGATGATGAACTCGTCGCACGCGTGGTTCCGGCCGAACGGCCTGATGGACGCCACCGAGCTCGGCGAGGGCATGGCCCGGATGTTGCTGGCCGGGCTCGAGCCCGCCGCCGGCTGAGCGCTGCTCGGTCCCTCTCCACCGCACCCCGGCCGCCGTGCGGCCCGAACTCCGAGGGACGACCGTGTTCGAGCTCGACCTGTCCGATACCCAGCGCGACCTCGTCGGCGCGATCCGCTCGGTCTGCGCCGGGTTCGACGACGACTACTGGTCCCGCCACGACCAGGAGCACCTGTTCCCGGACGACTTCTTCGACGCCATGGTCAAGGTCGGCGTCGTCGGGATGATGGCCGAGCCGGAGTACGGCGGCGGAGGGTCGACCGTCGAGGACGCCGCACTCGCGCTGCAGGAGATCGCGGCGAGCGGCGCGGGGATCAACGGGTGCTCCACGGTGCACCTGTCGATGTTCGGGTTCCATCCCGTCACGAAGTGGGGCACCGCCGCGCTGCGGGAGAAGTACCTGCCGCGGATCTCCTCCGGTGAGATCCACGTGTCCTTCAGCGTCACCGAACCCGACGCGGGCTCGGACACGACGCGGATCACGACCCGCGCGGTGCCGACCGACGACGGCTGGGTCCTGCGTGGCCGGAAGGTCTGGATGACCAAAGGTCTCCAGTCCTCCGCGGCGCTGGTGCTCGCGCGGACCAGGGCGCTCGGGGAGACCGCGCGCCCGGTCGACGGTCTGTCGCTGTTCGTCGCCGACCTCGATCCCGCCTTCGTCGAGATCACGCCCATCTCGAAGATGGGCCGCAACGCGGTCGCGAGCTGCGAGGTGGTCTTCGACGATCTGCCGATCCCCCGGGAGAACCTGGTCGGCGAGGAGGGCAGGGGGTTCTACAACCTGCTCGACGGCCTCAACCCCGAACGCATCCTGGTCGCGGCGGAGGCCGTCGGGCTGGGGATCGCCGCGCTGCGCCGTGGCACCGACTACGCCCGCGACCGTGTGGTGTTCGGCCGGCCCATCGGACAGAACCAGGGGATCGCGCACCCCCTCGCCGACGCCTACATGCAGCTGCAGGCCGCGGCGAACATGGTGCGGGTCGCCGCCCGGCTCTACGACGGCGGCAAGCCCTGCGGCACCGAGGCCAACACGGCGAAGTTCCTCGCCGCGCGGGCCGCGTTCTTCGCCGCGGACCGTGCCCTGCAGAACCACGGTGGCATGGGCTACGCCACCGAGTACCACGTCGAGCGCTACTTCCGCGAGGCCCGGATGCTGCGGATCACGCCGGTGACCGAGGAGCAGATCCTCAACTACGTCGCCGAGCGTGCGCTGAAGCTCCCCAAGTCCTACTGACCGACCATCCCTCACCGAAACCCCTCGTCCACACTGGAGAGAGTCAACGATGTCGAGCTCTGATGGCCGCCTGTTCATCGGTGGGGACTGGGTCCCCTCCCACGGATCCGAGTGGATCACCGCCTACGACCCGCACACCGAGCAGGAGTCGGGCCGGGTGGCCGCCGCGACCCGCCCGGACATCGACGCCGCGGTCGCGGCCGCCCGCACCGCGTTCGACAGCGGGCCGTGGCCGCGGATGAGCGTTGGCGAACGCGCCGCGATCATCCGGGAGGCCGCGGCGAACCTGCGCGCGGGGACCGACGACATCGCCCGGGTCATCACCTCGGAGATGGGATCGCCGATCGCCCAGTCGATCGGGGTCCAGGTGCCGCGCGCCTACCAGATCTGGGAGTACTTCTCCGCGCTGGCCGAGGACTACCCGTGGCGGCAGCGACGGCCCTCCTACGACGAGGTCAACGCCTCCCTCGAGCTGCTGATCGAGCGCGAGCCGGTCGGCGTGGTCGCGGCGATCGTGCCCTGGAACGGTCCGCAGATCGTGGCCGCGATGAAGCTCGCCCCCGCGCTCGTCGCCGGGTGCACCGCAGTGCTCAAGCCCTCCGAGGAGGCCTCCCAGAGCTTCGGACACCTCGCCGAGGCGTTCCGGAAGGCGGGCCTGCCCGAGGGTGTGCTCAACATCGTGCCCGCGGACCGGGAGGTCAGCGAGTACCTGGTGTCCCACCCGGGCGTCGACAAGGTCTCGCTCACGGGCAGCACGGCGGCGGGCAGGCGGGTCGGCGCGATCTGCGCCGAGGCCGTCAAGCGCTGCACGCTCGAGCTCGGTGGCAAGGGCGCCGCGATCCTGCTCGACGACGTCGTGCTGGCCGACGCGATGCCCGCGCTGACCCCGCCGATGGCGTTCATCAACGGCCAGGCCTGCAACGCACCGTCGCGCCTGCTCGTGCCCGCGTCGCGCTACGACGAGGCCACCGAGGCGATCGTCGAGACCCTCCGGTCGCTGCCCTTCGGCGACCCCAACGACCCGAACACCTTCATCGGCCCGCTCGCCTCGCGCCGCCAGCGTGACCGGGTGGCCTCCTACCTCGACATCGGCAGGAACGAGGGCGCCAAGGCGGCCACCGGTGGCGGCCGCCCGGACCGGCCCGGCTGGTACATCGAGCCGACCATCTTCACCGGCGTCGACAACTCGATGCGCATCGCGCAGGAGGAGATCTTCGGGCCGGTGTACTGCGTGATTCCGTACACGGACGTCGACGAGGCGGTCCGCATCGCCAACGACACCCGGTACGGCCTCGAGGGCAGCGTCTGGACGGCGGACCCGGACCGCGGCGTCGAGGTGGCCCGCCGGATGCTCTGCGGCACCGTGGGGGTCAACTCGCACAACATGGACATGGCGGGCCCCTTCGGGGGCTACCGCCAGTCCGGCATCGGCCGCGAGTGCGGCCCCGAAGGCATCTCCGACTACACCGAGCTCAAGTGCATCATGCCGCCGATCGGCGCCGGCGCGCTTTGATCGACGTCCACCGAGGAGGAGAGAAACCCATGCCAGGACGAGTACAGGGCAAGATCGCGCTCATCACGGGGGCGGCCCGCGGCCAGGGCCGCAGCCACGCCGTCCGGCTCGCGGAGGAGGGCGCGGACATCATCGCCGTCGACGCGTGCGTCGACTACGACAGCGTCGGCTACGCGATGGCCACCGAGGCCGACCTCGACCAGACGGTCAAGGAGGTCGAGGCGCTCGACCGGCGGATCGTCTCCCGTGTGGCGGACGTCCGCGATCCGGCCGCCCTGGCGGCGGCCGTCGCGGAGGGCGTCGACCAGCTCGGCGGGCTGGACGTGGTCAGCGTCAACGCGGGCATCTGCACGGTGCAGCCCTGGGACAAGGTGACCCCGGCGATCTGGCAGGACACCCTCGACGTGTGCCTCACCGGGGCGTGGAACACCGTGGTGGCGGCGCTGCCGCATCTCCTCGCCCGCGGATCCGGGTCGATCGTGCTGACCAGCTCCACGGCGGGCATCAAGGGTCAGCCGTTCCTGACGCCGTACGTCGCCGCGAAGCACGGCGTCGTCGGGATCATGAAGTCGATGGCGAACGAGCTGGCGCAGAAGTGCATCCGGGTCAACACCGTCCACCCCACCGGGGTGAACACCCCGCTGCTCGCGGGCCTCGGAGGGATGGACGAGCTCATCGGCCTCGACCCGTCGACCGGGGGCATCTTCGTGAACTCCCTGCCGATCGAGTTCGTCGAGCCTCGGGACATCAGCAACGCGGTGCTGTTCCTCGCCTCGGACGAGGCGCAGTACGTCACGGGTCTCGAGATGACGGTCGACGCGGGCTGCACCAACCGCTGACCCTCGTCGGGCCACGGTGGGGCGTCGCTCCCGGCGCCCCACCCCGTCGTACACACGGATGCAAGGAGGCGCTCGCGTGACCGAGCCACTTCAGGACCGGGTCGCCGTGGTGACCGGCGCCGGCAGCGGGCTGGGCCGCTCCCACGCCCTCGCGCTGGCACGCGCGGGAGCCCGGGTCGTCCTGAACGACGTCGTCCTGGCGAGGGCCACCACCGTCGCGGACGAGATCCGGGCCGAGGGCGGTGAGGCGATCGCGGTCGGCGGCTCGGTATCCAGCTGGGAGGGCGGGGCCGCTGTCGTCGAGCACGCCGTGGCCGCCTTCGACCGGGTCGACGCGGTCGTCGCCAACGCGGGGGTCCTCCTCGACTCCCTGGTCGCCGACATGTCGGAGCAGACCTGGCGTGAGGTCGTCGACGTCAACCTCACCGGGTCGTTCACCGTGGTCCGGGCCGCGTGGCCGTACATGCAGCGGCAGGGCACGGGCCGGATCGTGCTCACGACGTCGGCGTCGGGGATCTTCGGCAACCGGGGGCACGCCAACTACGGCGCCGCCAAGGCCGGAGTGCTCGGGCTCGCCAGGATGCTCGCGGTCGAGGGGGCCGAGCACGGCATCTCGGCCAATGCGGTCGCCCCGCTCGCGCTGACGCCGATGAGCGGGGACACGTCGGGGAGCCGGACGAGTGCGTCCAGCGTGCTCGGCGACCTGTTCGCGCGGATGGCGCCGGACGACGTGTCCCCCCTCGTCGTCTGGCTGTGCAGCCCCGACTGCGCGACCACCGGGCAGGCGTTCTCGGTGGGTGGCGGGCGGATCGCCCGGATCTTCGTCGGCGAGGCGGTGGGATGGACCGGTGCTCGCCCGCCCGCGGTGGCGGACATCCGCGAACACTGGGCCGAGATCTGCTCGACCGAGGGCTTCCACGAGCCGCTCCGCATGGCGGACGAACTGGCGATCTACCGCACCTCGCTGCTGGGGCCGACAGCGCGGTGACGCGTCCTCCGGATCGCCGGGCCGTCGCTGGTAGAAGGCCTGTGATTGGGTCGACGGAGTCCTGGCGGTCCGGGAGTCGGGGGTTCCACCCGGGAACGAGCCGGGCCACGACACCGGGCACGATGGGACGGCGAGCTCCGAGGAGGACTGCGTGACCATCGACAGGCCGTTGCGCGCCGACGCCCAGCGCAACCGCGAGGCGATCATCGCCGCGGCGCGGGAGGTCTTCGACGCCGGGCGTTTCTTCGACATGCGGTTCGACGACTTCGCGGGCCTGGCCGGGGTGGGTGTCGGCACGCTCTACCGACACTTCCCCACCCGCGAGGCCCTGGCCGAGGCGGTGTACCACACCGAGATCGCCACGTTGCGCGACCGCGCGCGGCACCTGCTGGCCACGCGGTCCGCGGACGAGGCGCTGGCCGTCTTCCTGCGGGGCATGGTCGAGCACATCCACGAGCATCAGGGCCTCGCGCGAACGCTGGCAACGCTGTTGGCCTCCGGCTCGGACACCCTCGCCGCCGGTGGCCGGGAGCTGGAGGAGGCCGTCGCCGACCTGGTGGCCGCCGCCGCGGAGGCCGGCGCCGTGCGCGACGACGTGGGCGCCGGGTCCGTCATGATGGCGCTGCACGGCATCGGCGCCGCCCATGCGCGCCCCGGATGGCGGGCGGAGGCCGACGGGGTCGTCACCCTCCTGCTCGACGGGCTGCGCCGGCACGGTGGAGGGAGGCCCGGCCCCCGGCGGTGAGGGCGCCGGCCCGGCCGGGAGCCGTGCAGGCCGATGCAGTTCGGTGCGCCGTCCGCGCCGCCCTCACGCACCAGGCGCGCGGCCGGCCGAGGAGGGTGCGCGGCCCCTCGGGCTCCGGGTGAGAATTCACCCGGCGAACAGTGGGGAGCTGACGGATGGCAGGGCAGGGTTCGACCGCGGCACAGCGCGGGTTGACCGAGCAGGACGTGGCGGCCGTGCGCGAGGAGACGTCCTCGGGCAGGACGGTGACGGTGTGGTTCACCCCGGCGGCGGTGGGGGTGCCGGCGGGTGGGTCCGCCAAGGTCCTGGCCGTCGGTGACCTCGCGGAGGGGGACTTCATCCAGGTCCGCCCCGCGGGCTCGCGGGACGCGCTCTTCTGCTCGCCGGGCGAGCTCACCCGGAGCAGGCCGGCCCGCGGGTCGGCGAAGTCCCGGCAGCCGGCGGAGACGGCGACCGACCACACCGAGGCCCCACCCGCGGCCGCGGTCCGGCCCGTCCGCGCTCGGCGCGCCGCCCCGCCCGCGGAGCCCGCCTCCGCGACACCGGCCACCGGTCGTCCCGCGCCGGAGGAGAAGGTGGTGGCGAGCCCGGCCCCGGCCCAGCCCTCGAAGCCCGCCCCGGCGCGTCCGCGCAGGCGCAACGAGCGGTCGGGCGCGCTGACGGTCAGCCTGACCTCGACCGGCGAGGGCGACTGGAAGGTGGAGGTGCTGGTGGGCACGAGGAGGGTCGTGCCCGCCACGCCGATCCAGGCCGCCGACGTCGCCGTGGTGTCCCGCGCCCTTCCGCCGGCGGTCGCCGAGGTGATCACCACGGCGCTGGCCGAGGCCCGCCGGCGTCAGGAGGAGCGGGTGGCGCACCTGCGCGAGGAGCTCGACGCCGCCCAACGGACCCTCGAGCAGCTCGGCGTCGACTGAGGCGCGAAGCGCCGATCGGGTCACCTCCCGGCCGCGGGACCGGTGACGAGGGCGAACGTTCCGCCGAGCGGCACGGGTTCCCTACCGGTCGGCGAGTCCGCGGCTGATGACGAGCCGCTGGATCTGGTTGGTGCCCTCGAAGATCTGCATGATCTTGGCCTCGCGCATGTAGCGCTCGACGGGGAAGTCGCGGGTGTAGCCGTAGCCGCCGAACACCTGGACGGCGTCGGTGGTGACTTTCATGGCGGCGTCGGTGGCGATCAGTTTGGCCACGCTGGCCTGCCGTCCGTAGGGCCGTCCGAGGTCGCGACGACGGGCGGCGTCGAGGTAGGTGGCGCGGGCGGAGTCCACGGCGGCGGCCATGTCCGCGAGCAGGAACCCGAGCCCTTGGTGGTCGACGATCTTCTTGCCGAAGGTCGTGCGCTGGTTCGCGTAGGCGACGGCGGCGTCCAGGGCGGACTGGGCGAGTCCGGTGGCGCAGGCCGCGATGCCGAGGCGTCCGGAGTCCAGCGCGCTGAACGCGATCTGCAGGCCCTGGCCCTCGTTGCCGAGCAGCCTGTCGGGGTCGAGCAGGACGCCGTCCCAGAACGCGGTGGTGGTCGGGATCGCGTGCAGGCCCATCTTCTCCTCGGGCCTGCCGAAGGAGAGCCCGTCGGCCTGCCCGGGCGCGAGCAGGCACGAGATCCCGCGGCTGCCCTCGCCGGTCCGCGCGAACAGCGCGTAGAAGTCGGCCCGGCCGCCGTGGGTGATCCACGCCTTGGTGCCGGTGACCCGGTAGCCGCCCGGCTCGGCGACGGCCCGGCAGGTCAGCGCTGCCGCGTCGGACCCGGCCTGCGGCTCGGACAGGCTGTACCCACCGACGACCGTGCCGCCGAGCAGCTCGGGCAGCCACCGCTGCTTCTGCGCGTCGGTCCCGTAGGTCGCGACCGGGAAGCAGGCCAGGCCGTGGACGCTCGTCGCCACGGCCACTGCGGCCCAGCGGGCGGCCAGCTCCTCGAGGACCTGCAGGTACACCTCGTAGGGCTGGGCGCCGCCGCCGTACTGCTCGGGGTAGGGCAGGCCCAGCAGGCCGGCCTGCCCGAGCACGGCGAACAGGCCCTCGGGGTAGGTCTGCGCGCGTTCGTGCTCCTCGACGCGGGTGGCGAGCTCGGAGTCCGCGAGATCGCGGGTGAGGTCGAGGAAATCCTCGGCCTCCTGGGTGGGCAGGAGACGGTCGACGGCCACGGTGCACTCCGGTTCCGGTACTCACATCGGTACGATCGTTCATGACAGCGTACCGATACAACGTCCGTGGGAGAATGCCGGAGTGACGAGCGCCCCCGTCCGCCGCGGCGAGACCCGCCGCCAAGAGCTCGAGGACGGCGTGCTGGCGCTGATCCTCGGTGAGGGCTTCGCGCACCTGACCCTCGACGCGGTCGCGGGGCGGCTGCGCTGCTCGAAGCGAACCCTCTACACGCTCGCGGCCAGCCGTGAACAGCTGGTCAGGGCCGCGGTCGTCCGGTTCTTCCGGGAGGCGACCGGCCGGGTCGAGCAGGCCGTCACCGGCGCCGACACCGAGCCCGGCGAGCGCATCCGCGCGTACCTGCTGGCCGTGGCGGCGGAGCTGGCGGCGGCCGGTCCGGCGTTCTTCGACGACGTCGCCTCCTTCGCCCCCGCCGCCGAGGTCTACGAGCGCAACACCCGTGCGGCCGCGCGGCGGATCGGCCAGCTGATCGAGGAGGGCGTCGGTGCGGGGGCCTTCCGCAGCGTGCACGCCGGCTACGTCGCCGATCTCGTCGCGGCCCAGATGGTCCGCATCCAGCAACGACAGGTCGCGGCCGCCACCGGGCTCTCGGACAGCCAGGCGTACGCCGAGCTGGCCTCCCTGGTCACGGCCGGGCTGACCCGAGGGGTCAGCTCTGCGACGGCCTGATCCGGCCGGTCAATGTTGACCCCCCTGCGGGTGAGCGGCCCGCGTGGTTTCGGCCGCTCTCCTTGACGCCCCGCGAAACACGTCGGGAAGGTGGGCCGGTCCTCGTGATGGAGCGTGGAGGAGCTGTTGAACGCCAGCGAGTGGGGTGAGATCACGCGGCTCCGCGCGGACGGCATGTCGATCAAGGGGATCGCGGCCCACCTGGGGATGTCCCGCAACACGGTCCGCCGGGCCCTGACCTTCGACGTGCCCCCGCCCGACCACCGTCCCCGGGCGGGCTCGGCGTCGGACACGGACGCGCCCCGCATCCGTGCCCTGCTGACGGCGGAGCCCGGGCTGACGGTCCCCGAGATCGGGGAGCGGATCGGCTGGTCGAGGTCCCGGGCCACGCTGGCCCGTCGCGTCGCCCACGAGCGCGACCTCCTGACCGGGGACGACGACGGGGGACCGGCGCCGAGGCCCGGCCCGACCGGCTCGGTGCCCCGGTTCGCGACGGAGTTCGTGGGGCGCAGCGCCGAGCTGCGGGAGCTCCGCGACCTGCTGGGGTCGCACCGGCTCGTCACCCTGACCGGGGTCGGTGGGGTGGGGAAGACCAGGCTGGCGGCGCAGACCGCGGTGGAGCTGAACCGCGCCTTCGCCGACGGGGTCCGGGTGGTGGAGCTGGCGTCGCTGCGCAATCCCGCGCTGCTGCCCCAGGCGGTGTTCGACAACCTGGGGCTCGGGCACCGGGACCGGCCGGACCGCTCGGCCGTCGACACGCTCGTGGAGCACGTCCGCACCCGGCACCTCCTGATCGTGCTCGACAACTGCGAGCACGTGCTGGAGGCCGCCGCCCGGTTCGTCGACGACGTCCTGCGCGCCACCTCCCGCGTGCACTTCCTCGCGACCAGCCGCGAGGTGCTCAACCTGCCGGGCGAGCGGATCAGCGTGCTGCGGCCGCTGAGCGGCGACGCCGTGGAGCTGTTCGAGAGCCGGGCGCGCGACATCGTGCCGGGGTTCGCGATCGACGAGTCGAACCGCGAGGCCGTGCGCCGGGTCTGCGAGCGTCTCGACGGCCTGCCGCTCGCCATCGAGCTGGCGTGCGCCCGCCTGCGGGTGCTCTCGGTGCAGGAGCTCGCCGACCGGCTGACCGACGGCGTCGACCTGCTCTCCAGCCGGGGGCGCGGCGCCGCCGACCGCCACGGGAGCCTGCAGACTGCCATGGCCTGGAGCTACGAGCTCTGCACCCGCCCGCAGCAGCTGCTGTGGGCCCGGGTGTCGATCTTCGCGGGTGGCTTCGACATCCGCGCGGCCGAGAGCGTGTGCGCGGACCGTGCGTTGCCCGCGGCCGAGGTCCTCGACTGCCTCTACGACCTGGTGGGCAAGTCGGTCCTGCAGCGGGAGGAGTCGAGGGGCCAGGTGCGCTTCCGGATCCTCGAGACGATCCGCGAGTTCGGCCACGGCCTGCTGACCGACGAGGAGAGCGAGCGACTGCACGAACGGCACCTCGGGTGGGCCAGCGGGCTCGTCGCGGAGTCCGTCCGGACCTGGTTCAGCGGTGGACAGTTCGCGATCTCGGAGCGCCTGCGCGCCAACCTGGCCAACGTCCGCAAGGCGCTGGAGACCGCGCTCGCCGTCTCGTCCGACGCGGCCGCCGCGCTGGTGTCCGCGCCGTGGTTCCTGTGGGCCTGCGGGCTCTCCGCGCGGGAGCACGCGATGTGGCTGGGCAAGGTCCTGGAGCGGGAGGACCTGGACCCGGGCCGGCGGGCCGCGGTGCTCGGCACGCTCGGCCTGGTCAGGACGATGCAGGGCTACCAGGCCGCGGCCGATCCGGTTGTCGCCGAGGCCCTGGAGCTGGCCCGGCGGGCCGGCGACCGGCCCGCCACCGCCTTCGCCCTCGACGCCCAGGGTCTGGGCCTGTTCTTCGGTGGCGACCACGGACCGGCCCACGAGCTGCTGACGAGGTCGCTGGCCTGCTACGAGTCCCTCCCGGACGTCCGGGAGGACCTGCCCTGCGCCGTGCGCGTCCACCTCGGACTCCTGCTGTGCTTCGACGGCCGCACCGCGGAGGCCGCGCGCTACTTCGACGACGTCCGGGGCCGCTGCGAACAGGTGGGTGAGCGCTGGATGCTCTCCTACGCCGTGGTCGGCCAGGGCCTGGTCGCGGTGGTCGAGGAACGCTTCGCCGACGCCGTCGCGCTGGCCCGCGAGAGCCTCGCCCTCAAGCGGGACTTCGAGGACGCGGTCGGCACCCCGCTGGCCATGGACGTGCTGGGGTGGGCGGAGGCCGGGGCGGGCTCGGCCACCCGCTCGGCGACGCTGATCGGCGCGGCGTCGGTCCTCTGGCGGGCCTTCGGCCAGCAGCTCTACGGCTCCGCGCAGTGGATGGCCCGCCGCGAGCGGTTCGTCCTGCGCGCCCGCTCCGAGCTGGGCAACGCCGCGTTCGACGCGGCCGTCCGCCGGGGTGCCGCGATGACCATGACCGAACTGATGGACTTCGCGCTCGACCGGCAGGTCGCGGGCGGCCCGGTGGGCGACGACGGGGTGACGGCGGTGCTGTCCCGCCGCGAGCGCGAGGTCGCCGGCCATCTCGCGGCGGGCCGGACGAACCGCGAGATCGCCGAGGTGCTCGTGGTGTCCCACCGCACGGTCGAGGGCCACGTCGAGCACATCCTGCGGAAGCTGAACCTGCGCAACCGCAACCAGGTCGCCGTCGCGCTCCTGCAGGCGGGGACCGGCGCCACCCGATCGTGACGCGGACCACGTGGCGGACCACGTGGTTGCCCGGATTCCCCCGGCCGTCCGGCTCGACAGGCTGATCCCCGTCAAGCGAGCTGTGACCAACGGAGGCCGACACTCATGACGGAGACACTCACCAGGCCGGCTGCCGACGGCGCCGGCACGGTCGACTACGTGGCGCGGGCCCGGAGCCTCAAGCCGATCATCGACGCCGAGGCGGACACGATGGAGGCCGGCGCCACCATCACGAAGCCCGTGGTGGACGCGCTCGCCGGGGCGGGCCTGTTCTGGGTCCTGGTACCCACGGAGTACGGCGGCGCCGGCGAGGGCATCGTGACCTCGCTGAAGATCGTCGAGGAGCTGTCCCGCGCGGACGGGTCCGTCGGCTGGGCCTTCATGGCCAACGCCTTCTCGACCGGTGTCGCGGCGGGGTTCTTCTCGACCGAGGGCGCCGAGGAGCTGTACGCGGGTGCGGACAAGGCCGTCACGGCGGGGATGATCCTGCCGACCGGCACCGGCAAGCGCGTGGACGGCGGCTACGAGGTCACCGGCACCTACGGCTTCGCCAGCGGCTCGCACCACGCGTCGCGGATCGGCGCGGGCTTCGTCGTGGTCGGCGAGGACGGCACCCCGGAGATGAACGGCGAGATGCCGGTCTGCCGGATCGCGTTCGTCCCGCGTGAGGAGGTCGAGTTCCTCGGCGGCTGGGACGTCATGGGGATGGCGGCGACCGGCAGCGACAACTACAAGGTCGACGGCCTGTTCGTGCCCGAGTCCCGCACGATGGACACCTTCTCCACCGAGCCGGTGCGCCCCGAGGCCGTGTACAAGCTCGGCATGCTCGGTATCGGCGTCGGCGGCCACGCGCCGGTCGCGCTGGGTATCGCGCAGCGCGCGCTCGAGGAGATCGCGCAGATCACCAAGGAGAAGAAGCGTCCCGGCTACCCGACCGTGGTCGGCGACTCGGAGATGTTCCGCCGCGGCTTCGTCGAGAACGACGCGCTCCTGCAGGCCGCCCGCCTCTACGTCTACCAGGCCCACGCCGACGCCGAGGCCGCCGCGGCCGCGGGCACCATCACCGACGAGCACCGCGCGCGCCTGCGCCAGGCCGCGACCTGGGTGCAGAAGGTCGCCCAGGACATCGTGACCTGGGCCTACAACTGGGGCGGCTCCGCCTCGATCCGCAACCCCAGTGTGCTGGGCCGCTGCCTGCGGGACATCTCCGTGGGCGCCCAGCACATGCTCGTCGAGCCGATGACCCTGGTCGACGCCTCGGCGCCGATCATCGCCGGCTACCTGAAGGAGAACTGATGTCCGACGCCCAGAACCTGACCGACGCCTTCGCCGCAGCGGACAAGGGTGACGCGAGCCTGCTCGTCGACCTCTACGCGGATGACATGACCTGGGCCGGCTTCCAGGCCGACGGCACCCAGACCGTCTTCACCAAGGGCTCGTTCCTCGAGGCCTTCGGCATCCTCGCGAAGCTCGACGAGGCCCGCAACGAGGTGGTCCGCACGGAGGAGACCCCCGAGGGCCTGGTGATCGCCTGGATCCAGGCCTACCGACGCAAGGGCGACGACGTCCTGGACTTCACCCTCGTCATGGTCCACCAGTTCGTGGACGGCAAGGTCACCCGTGGCGCCGACGTGTGCCCGCCGAGCTTCGGCGAGTACTGGAAGCGCCTGGGCCTCGCCTGATGGGACGCGTCGAGGGAAAGGTCGCCCTGGTCACCGGGGCGGCGCGCGGTCAGGGCCGGGCGCACGCGCTGCGGCTCGCCGAGGAGGGCGCGGACATCGTGGCGGTGGACGTCTGCGCCGACCTGAACGTCCCGTACCCGTCCTCCACGCCGGAGGACCTCGCCGAGACCGTGGCGCTCGTCGAGAAGCTGGACCGGCGGATCGTCTCCGCGCAGGTGGACATCCGTGACCTGAGCGGCCTGAGGTCCGCCGTGGACGGTGCGGTGGCCGAGCTCGGGCACCTGGACGTCGTGGTGGCCAACGCCGGGATCTGCGTCCCGGCGATGTGGGACCGGGTCACCCCGGAGCTGTTCGAGTACCACCAGAGCGTCAACGTCACGGGCACCTGGAACACCGTGATGGTCGGGGCGCCGCACCTCGTCGCCGCGGGCGGCGGCTCGGTGATCATCACCAGCTCGGCCGCCGGGATCACCGTGCAGCCCTTCCTCGTGCCGTACACGACCAGCAAGTTCGCGGTGCGCGGCCTGGCGAAGGCGTTCGCGGTGGAGCTGGGCGAGCACAACATCAGGGTCAACAGCGTGCACCCGTGCGCGGTGCAGACCCCGATGGGCGGCGGCGACGTGCTGGGCATCATCGGCGAGGCCCTCGAGGCCCACCCGAAGCTCGGCGGGATGTTCACCAACATTCTGCCGCTGGAGCAGGCCGAACCGCGGGACATCGCGAACACGGTGCTGTTCCTGGCCTCGGACGAGTCCCGCTTCATGACGGCCCACGAGCTGTCCCCGGACGCCGGCGTCACGGAGTACTAGGCACCGCCTCCTCCGCCGGACCCGGCGCCGCTGCTCGAGGGACGGCAGCGGCGCCGGATCCGCGCGGGTCCGCGGCACCGGGACCGGTACGACGTGTTGGCGGGCCCGGCCGGTCAGCTCAGCGCGGCGAACAGCCCGGCGAGCTGGGCGGTGTCCACGTACTCCTCGATCCGGGTGACCTGCCCGGATCCGTCGACGTGGACGGCGAGCGCCGCCGGGGCGCGGAAGGCCGTGCCGTCCGGGAGCGTCCCGGTGACGGCGTAGCGCGCCCAGGACACCCCGTCCACCAGCGGGGTCGTCCGGACCTCGACCAGCCCGAAGTCCGGGACCACCGTGCGGATCCCGCGGACGCTCTCCAGCGTGTCCGGGACCGTCGGGGCCTCGACCTCGTCGAAGGAGTGCCATGTCACGGCGTCCGCCGCGAACAGCCCGTCCTCGGGTTCGAGGGTGTTCAGGGCCTGCACCACGCGGTCCGCGAGCTCGCTCATCGCACCTTCTCCTGCTCGTAGCGGGCGGTCATGTGGGCGACGGCGTCGAGCTGGGCCTTGGAGTGCACGTCCCGCCGTTCGGCGGCCCGGCGGGCCGCCGCGATCGTCGGCTCGGCCTGGCCCTGGAAGTGCGGGGCGACGTCCCGGGCGAAGATCTCGAAGGACCGTCGGGTGGCCGTCGGGTCGGCCCAGTCGTGGCCCATCAGCAGCATCGTGCCGAAGCCGCCGGCCTGGTCGACCAGGCGCTGCACCTGGGCGCGGGCCTGGTCGGCCGTGCCGATGACGCCGATCCCGGCCGCGTTGACGAAGTCGATCATCTCGTCGAGGTCGTTCCCGGAGACCGCCATCTGCGGGAAGGCCGCGACCTTCTGGAAGTACCGGAACCAGTGCTCGATCCCGTACGCGACCTCGCGCCGGGCCTGTTCCTCGGTCTCGGCGAGGTGGAAGGGGCCCACGAGCCGCCAGCCGGACCGGTCGACCGTGGTGCCCGCGGCCTGCGCACGCTCCTCCATCACGTTCCAGTGGTGGGCCAGCGCGTCGAAGCCGTCCGCGGACAGGGTGGCCCCGATGCTCAGCAGACCGAGCCCGTGGGTGCCGGCGAGCCGCGCGCCGGTGGGCGACGCGACCGCGGCGACCGCGATGTCGAACAGCGGATCCGAGTACGGCGCCAGCTGGAGCTGCGCGTCGACCAGCTCGTGGGTGCGCGTCCTGGCGGTGACGGTCTCACCCCGGAACAGTCGCAGGATGATGTCGAGGTTCTCCTCGAGCAGCTCGCGGGTCTCGGTGGGGTTCAGCCCGATCATCGCCGAGTCGGTGGGCAGCGATCCCGGACCGACGCCGAACAGCGTCCGGCCCCGCGTGAGGTGGTCGAGCATGATCATGCGGTCCGCCACCCACAGCGGGTTGTGGTAGCTGATCGAGGTGACGCCGGTGCCGAGCTTGATGCGGCGGGTGCGCTGGGCCGCGGCGGCGATGAGGATCTCCGGGGACGCGTAGATCTCCGAGCCCGCGCTGTGGTGCTCCCCGAACCACGCCTCGTCGTAGTCGAGCGCGTCGAGGTGCTCGACCAGCTGCAGGTCCTGCTCGAACGCGACGGCGGGTTTCACCCCGGGATCGTGGACGGGGGCGAGGAAGATGCCGAACTTCAGCCTGGCCATGTGACCTCCCATGCGGCGCTGCGTGTGTCGCCTGCCACCCTCAGCGCCCGCCGGCCCGCTGCACAGTGCACGAAGGTGGACTTCCCGACGTCCCCCGGCGTGCACTCCCGCGGCCCGGACCGGCGCCTCTAGCGTCCATCGACCCCCGATGAAGGGACATCCCATGGCTCTGCGCACCGCGCAGCAGTACCGCGACGGTCTGCGGGACGGCCGGCGCGTCCACTACCGCGGGGAGCGGGTGGCCGACGTCGTCGCCCACCCGGAGCTGCGACCCGCCGTCGACCACTCGGCCCTCTGCTACTCCATCGCGGAGGACCTGCCCGATCTCGCGGTGCGCAAGGGCACGGAGGCCGGCACCGATCCCGAGACCTACTCGGCCTTCTACCACCTCCCGCGCACCCCCGAGGACCTCCGCGACCGCGGCGCCCTCATCGAGGAGGTGTCGCGGCGCGGGGCGGGCACGATCGTGCTCAAGGAGGTCGGGTCGGACGCGTTGTTCGCGCTCCTGCGCGCGACCGAGGGCGCGGGGCTGGAGCGCGCACAGGCGTTCTACCAGCGCGTCCTCGAGGAGGACCTCGCGCTCGCCGTGGCCCAGACCGACGTCAAGGGCAACCGCGTCCTCGGCCCGTCGCAGCAGTCCGATCCCGATCTCTACCTGCGGATCGTGGACTCCGATGCGGAGTCGATCACGGTGCGCGGGGCCAAGACCCACACCTCGTTCTCCGCGAACGCGGACGAGATCGTCGTCCTCCCGACCCGGGCGATGGGCCCCGGCGACGCGGACTGGGCGGTGTCGTTCGCGGTCCCGGTCGACACGCCGGGGCTCGATCTCTACGTGTCGCCCTACGCGGCGGGGGAGCGCGACGGGTTCAGCTTCCCGTTGAGCTCCAGGCACAAGCTGCTCGAGTCGCTGACCGTGTTCGACGACGTCCGGGTCCCACGGGACCGGGTCTTCCTCGAGCGCCGCCCGGAGCTCGCCGGGCCGCTGGCGATCGCGTTCGTGGACTACCACCGCTTCACCGCGGTGAACTACAAGCTGCCGATGCTCGACATCATCGTCGGCGCCGCGCACCTGGTGGCCGAGGCCAACGGCATCTCCCGCGCCGGGCACGTCCGGGACAAGATCGCCAAACTGATCGCCTGGTCCGAGACGGTCCGGGGCCTCGCCGAGCTCTCCGCCCTGCGCGCCCGCGAAGGGGCACAAGGGGTCTGGCTGCCGGACCCGCTCGCGGTGAACATGGCCAAGTACACCTTCGCGCACGGCTTCCACGAGGCCACCGCGACGCTCGTCGACCTCGCCGGAGGCCTGCTCGCCACGGGGCCCGGGATCGAGGACTGGGAGAACCCGTCGATCCGGGCGGTGCTCGAGAAGTACTACGCCGCAGCGGTTCCCGCGGAGGAGCGGCTGCGGATCCTCAACTTCGTCGGGGATCTCACCGCACGGGACTACGGCGGGTACCAGGCCGTGCTGGCCACCCATGCCGAGGGATCACTGGAGGCGGAGAAGATGCAGATCGCCCGCTCGTACGACCCGTCCACGGCCGTCGCGTACGTCCGCGACCTCGCCGGGCTGGGGGTCGGTGGCCGATGAGTGCGCTGAAGGACCGGACCCTGCTGATGTCCGGCGGCAGCCGGGGCATCGGGCTGGCCATCGCGGTCGCGGCGGCCGGTCGCGGCGCCAACGTCGTGATCCTGGCGAAGACCGACCAGCCCGATCCGCGGCTGCCCGGGACCGTGCACACCGCGGTCGCCGAGATCGAGGCGGCGGGCGGGCAGGGCCTCGCCGTGGTCGGCGACGTCCGCAACGAGGACGACGTGGAGCGCGCCGCCGCGGCCGCCGTCGACCGGTTCGGGGGGATCGACGTGGTGGTCAACAACGCCTCCGCGCTGAACCTCACCGGCACCGCGGAGCTCACGCCCAAGCGCTACGACCTGATGCAGGACATCAACTCCCGGGGCACGTTCCTGCTCTTCAGAGCCGCGTTGCCGGCCCTGCGTGCGTCCGATCGGGCGCGGGTGATCACGCTGTCGCCGCCGATCACCCTCGCCCCGCACTGGCTCGGGAGGTTCCCGGCCTACGCGCTCAGCAAGTTCGGCATGACGATCCTGACCCTGGGCTGGGCCGCCGAGTTCGCCGGCGAGGGCATCGCCGCCAACTGCCTCTGGCCGGAGACCGCGATCAAGACCGCGGCGGTGCAGAACCTGCTGGGCGGCGGGGACACCGTCGACCGGTCCCGGGATCCGCAGATCATGGCCGACGCCGCCATGGCCCTGCTCGAGCTGCCCCAGGACCGCACCGGCCGCGTCTACCTCGACGTCGAGGTCCTCCGCGAGGCCGGCACCACCGACCTCGCGCCCTACGGCGGCGGGCCCGATCCCGAGCTCGACTTCTTCGTCGACGAGCTCAGCTCGTAGAGCAGGAGAGCCACTTGTCCACCGACCACGACAGGCCCTGGCTGGCCTTCCACACCGGGCGTGCACCGGACGACCGGTTCGAGAGCGCCCTCGACATGCTCAGCGCCGCCGTCGCCCGCAACCCCGGGGGCGACGCGGTGCGCTACTTCGACGGCCGTCTCTCCTACGCCGAGCTCGACGCGCTCAGCGACGCCTTCGCCGCCGGCATCACCGCCGCGGGATTCACCCCGGGCGACCGGGTGGCGCTGTTCCTGCAGAACGTCCCGCAGTTCGTGATCGCGCAGCTGGGCACCTGGAAGGCCGGCGGCATCAGCGTCGCGATCAACCCGATGAACCGGGAGCGGGAGGTCACCGAGCTGCTGCGCGACAGCGGGGCGAGCGTGCTCGTGACGCTGGAGTCGCTGTACCGCGACGTCGCGGCCCACGTCGTCGGCGACGGCGGGGACAGCACCGTGCGCACGGTCCTCACCACCTCGGAGCTGGAGTACCAGACCGTGGACGATCCGCGGGTGTTCGCGCGGAGCGCGCGGATCGAGTGCCCGGGCGCGCAGGACATGACCGAGCTGGTGGAGCGCTTCCGGGGCCGGCCCGCGCCCGTCGTCGCCACGAACGCCGACGACGTCGCGGTCCTGACCTACACCTCGGGCACCACCGGCCCGCCCAAGGGCGCGATGACCACCCACCGGAACCTGCTGTTCAACGCCCGCACCTACCGGGACTGGGTCGGGCTCGACGAGACGGACGTCGTGCTCGCCGTCGCGCCGTTGTTCCACGTCACCGGGCTGGTCGGGCACCTGGCGGTCGCCGTCCTCACCGCCACGCCGCTGGTGCTGATGTACCGGCTCGATCCGGCGTTGACCCTGGACACCGTCGAGGCGGAGGGGGCGACGTTCACGGTCGGCTCGATCACCGTCTACATCGCACTCATGAACGTGCCCGACGCCTCGCGCGCGAAGCTCGCCACCCTCGGGAAGATCTACTCCGGTGGTGCTCCCGTCCCGCCGAGCACGGTCGAGGCGTTCCGGGCGGCCTTCGGGCACACGATCCACAACATCTACGGGCTCACCGAGACCACCTCGCCGTCGCACGCCGTGCCGTTCGGGACGGAGGCGCCGGTGGACGAGGCGTCCGGCGCACTGTCCGTCGGCGTCCCGGTCTACGACACCGTCGTCCGCGTGGTCGACGAGGACGGGGTGGAGGTCCCGGTCGGCGACGTCGGCGAGCTGGTGGTCGAGGGCCCGCAGGTGGTGCCGGGGTACTGGAACAAGCCCGAGGAGACGGCTCGCGCGCTGCACCGCGATCCCGCCCGGCCCCGTGCCCTGCACACCGGCGACGTCGGCTACCGGGACGCCGAGGGCTGGTTCTACATCGTCGACCGCAAGAAGGACCAGATCAACGCGGGCGGGTACAAGGTGTGGCCGCGCGAGGTCGAGGACGTCCTGTACGAGCATCCCGCCGTGCGGGAGGCCGCCGTGGTCGGGGTGCCGGACTCCTACCGCGGCGAGACCGTCAAGGCCTTCGTGTCGCTGCGGGCCGGGGCGGCGGTCACGGGCACCGAGATCGTCGCGTTCGCGAAGGAGCGGATGGCCGCCTACAAGTACCCGCGACAGGTCGAGATCCTCGACGAGATCCCGAAGACGGTCAGCGGCAAGGTCCTGCGCCGCGAGCTGCGGGAACGCTAGGTGGTGCCCCGGGCGTAGAGCGCCGCGGTGCGCCGGGCCAGCCCGGCGACCTCGGCCCGGAGCTCCTCGGGACCCAGGACCTCGACGGTCGGGCCGAGGGCGAGCAGGTCCGCCGCGGCCCGCCGTCCGGGACCGAGCCGGAAGGTGGCCTCGCACCAGCCGTCCGGATCCGTCTCGGGTCGGACGCGCAGGCCCGGCAGGGTGGCGAGGGGGATGCCCTCCGGTGAGATCCGGATCGTCGCGCGGGCCGGCGGCCCGGCCCCCCAGGTCAGGAGATCGGGCGGGATCGTCGACCTGCCCGGGAGCAGCTGGATGCCGCCGCCGGCGCCGCGCGTCGCGTAGATCGGCACGCCCGCCCCGGACAGCGCCTCGACGTCCCGCAGGACGGTGCGCCGGCTGACCTCCAGCCGGGTCGCGAGCCGGGCCGCGCTGATCCGGCCCTCGGCGTGCAGGATCGCCAGCATCGCGACCAGCCGGCTCGCCCGCATCCCGGCAGGGTCGCGCGTCCGGACGAAGGTGACAAGAGATGTCACCTTCCGGGTCTAACGTGCCCACCGATCACCGGCGACGAGGAGCAGGCATGAGCACGGTCGAGGGCACGGGCACGCGCGAGGACCCCTGGCGGCTGACGACGCCGCCGGGGTCGTCCGAGTACGAGGCCTACCGTGATCCCGGGGCCGAGCCGCCCGCGCTCGTCGTGCAGGTCGGCACGACGCAGCTGCGCTACCAGCTCCGCTGCATCGACGACCTGCACGCGATGCTGAAGGCCCACGGCGACTGGATGCCGCTGGGCAACGCGGACGAGCAGAAGCCGACCAAGCCGGACACGGTCGAGGACTGGGGCCGTTCGGCCGACAACCCCGTCGGTGGCTGGTACGGCATGAAGAAGGGCCTGCGCGGCCGCTTCGGCAACTACGTCCCGCCGGTCCTGGAGGTGCTCGGCCTGGCCGAGGTCGAGCACAACGCACGCAACAACCGCATGCGGGCCGTCTGACGCGGGCTCAGACGGCGACCGGCTCGGAGGCGAGCAGCTCCCGCACCCTCGGGGCGACGACGGTGCCGTAGAGCTCGATCGACCTCATCATCTCGCTGTGCGGCAGGGTGCCGCTGGAGTACTTCAGGTCGAAGCGCTGGATGCCCAGGGCACTCACCGTGCGGGCGATCTTGCGCGCCACCGTCTCCGGGGAGCCGATGTGCTGGGCGCCGTGGAGCACGTCGCTCTCGAAGCGGGCGCGGGTCAGCGGCGGCCAGCCGCGCTCGCGCCCGATCCGGTCCATGATGGACTTCGCGTGCGGGAAGATCGTCTCCACCGCCTCGTCGTCCGTCTCGGCGACGAAGCCGGGCGCGTGCACCGCGATCGGCAGCGGCGGCGCGCCCATCTGCTCGCGGGCCTTGCGGTACAGGTCGGCGAAGGGCGCGAACCGTGCCGGGTCGCCCCCGATGATCGCCAGCACCATCGGCAGATCGTGGCTCGCGGCGCGGACCACGGACTCCGGGCTCCCGCCGACCCCGACCCAGGCCGGGATCCGTCCGGACTCCGTCTTCGGGTAGACCTGCTGGTCGCGCAGGGCGGCGCGGATCGTGCCCTCCCACGTCACCGGCCCCTCCTCGAGCAGCCGCGCCATCAGGTCCAGCTTCTCGGAGAACAGGGCCTCGTAGTCCGCGAGGTCGAAACCGAACAGCGGGAAGGACTCCGTGAACGACCCGCGGCCCAGCGTCATCTCCGCGCGGCCCCGCGACACGGCGTCGAGGGTGGCGAAGCGCTCGAAGACGCGGACGGGATCGTCCGAGCTGAGCACCGTCACCGCGGTGCCGAGGGTGATCTTCTCCGTGCGGCCCGCGATCGCCGCCAGCACGACCTCCGGCGCGGAGACCGCGAAGTCGTCCCGGTGGTGCTCGCCGATCCCGAACGCGTCGACGCCGACGCGCTCGGCGAGCTCGGCCTCCTCGACGACGTCGCGGATGACCTGCGCGTGGGGCTTGCGGTCGCCGCGCTCGTCGACGGTGACGTCGCCGAACGTGTCGAGTCCGAACTCGAGCTCACTCATCTCTTCCTCCCGGTCGTGCCTCATCGTACGGGAGAACAGTTGAACGCTCACAAATATGCCGGGTCGGTGCCCCCGGCTCGCCGGGGACCGGATGCGGTGAGCCCGCGGGGCGTTCGGCAGAACCCGTTCGGTAGAACCACAGGGTGCAGAAGACCTTCGCCGCGCAGCCCTACCCCCTGTGGGCCCTCTGGACGGAAGGGGACACCGACGAGTACCTGGGCCGGGTGGTCGGCTGGATCGCCCCCGGCGCCGACGACAGCCCCGCCTACCCGGTCGTGCACAACTGGCAGACCGGCCTGACCGAGGGCCTGCACAGCACCGAGTACGACCTCTACGACGACCCCGCCAAGGTCGTCTCCCACAAGGGCTGGACGGAACAGCAGGTGGCGGACGGTGCGCGCCCGGCCTCGGCGTCGGTGAGCTAGCCCACCCGGCCGAAGCGGGCCAGCAGCTCCGCCTGCGGGCCGCTGCCGGCCGGGACCTCGATCCGGGGGCCGATGACCGCGATCCGGTGGTAGAGAGCCTCGGTCTCGCGGACGTACCAGTCGAGCAGGAGCGCGACGAGCTCCTCGTCGAGGATGTCGTCCGTGCCGAGGGCGCGCGCGAGGTCCCAGGCGTGGACGAGATGGTCCGCCGACAGCTGCAGCGCGTACTCGGATCCCGGCCGGTCGCCGAAGGACAGGTGGACCGTGCGCTCGGTCGCGCCGGGCTCCCGGATCGTGGCGAGGGCGGCCGCGGCCGCCCCGTCGTACGTCGCGAGGGGGTCCTCGCCCAGCAGGTCACCGTCGAAACGGTCCCCCACCTGGTCGATCGTGGCGCCTCCGAAGAGCTCGGGTGTCCAGCGCTCCTCGGTGACGAGGTGGTTCACCAGCGCCCGGACGTCCCAGCCGGGGAGCCCGGTCGCGGCGCCCCAGCGGTCGCCGACCAGGTGGACCCGCTCCCCGAAGGCCGCGCTGCAGCGCGCGTAGATCCCGGGCACGTCCATGGGGACCATCGTCGCGCAGCCGGAGCACCCGGCCGATCTCACCTTGCGACGCCCGGGGTGTAGCGAAACGGGTCGTTGCGGCGAGTACCGGATGCGAGGACAGGCAGCCGAGTGGAGGACCGGAACCAGATGCCCGACCTGATCCCCTTCACGAGCAACATCACGGACTGCAGCACCACGGACGGCTACCAGTTCGAGTTCCACTGCCAGCGGTGTGGCAACGGCTTCCGTTCCCGCTTCCGCCACTCGGTCACGGGCTTCGGCGGCCGGCTGGCCGCGCTCGGCGGCAGCATCCTCGGCGGGGAGATCGGCAGCCGCGTGGAGCACGTCGGCCTGATGGCGCAGTGGAACCGGCCCAGCACCCGCGGCACCACGAACGACCAGCGGATGCGCGAGGCGTCCGAGGACGTCGCGGGGGAGTTCCGGCAGTGCCGGGGCTGCACGGACTGGGTCTGCCGGCACTTCTGCTGGGACCAGCGCGTGGACTGCTGCCGCAACTGTGCCGCCGCCCAGGCGCCGCCCGCCTACGGCGCGCCGTCGTACGACCAGGGGTACGGCACCCCGCCCCAGGTGGCCCCGGCGTACGGCGCCCAGAGCTATCCGGAGCAGTACGCCGCCCAGGGCTACGGCGGCCAGGCCCACGGCGCACCGCCGGCCCCCGCCCCGGCCGAGCCCACCCGCTACTGCGGGCACTGCGGCGCCGAGGGCACCGGCCGGTTCTGCGGCGCCTGCGGCACCTCCTACGACGCCCCGCCCTGCCGGGGCTGCGGCGCCCCGCAGCGCGGCACGCCCTTCTGCCAGAACTGCGGCACGGCTGCGGGCTAGAGGGGCACCCCGGGGAAGTCCTCCACCCCGAGCACCCGCAGCAGCTCCAGCCGCTCGCGGGTCTCGTCGTCGGCGGGGGTGAGCACCACGAGCAGCTGCCCGCGGTCGGGGGTCAGCAGCGTCTCGCAGTCCATGCACATCCGGCCGACCCGGGGGTTCAGGAAGGTCTTGCGGTCCGCGCGGCGGACGGCGACCTCGTGGTCGTCCCAGAGCCGGCGGAAGTCCGCGCTCACCTCGCGCAACCGTGCGACGAGCCCGGTGACCTCGGCATCCGTACCCCGCCGGCCGAGTGCCGCGCGCAGGTCCGCCACCTGCTGGCGGGCGTGGTGCTCCTGCTCCTCGGGCGGGGTGACCGCGCGGGCCTCCGGCTCGGTGAACCAGCGGTACACCAGGTACCGACGGTCGCCGGTGCCGCCGCCGTGGTCACCCGTCAGCAACCGGGAGGCCCGGTTCTGGGCCAGCACCTCACCGAGGTCGGAGACGACGAGGGCGGGGGTGTCGCCGAGCAGGTCGAGCATCCGCAGCAGGCCCGCGCGGGCGAGGCGCGCCGTGCCGGCGGCGGGCGGCGGCTGGTGCCCGGCCAGGTGGAAGAGGTGGTCGCGCTCGTCGTCGGACAGGCGCAGGGCGCGGGCGAGCGCACCGAGCAGCTGGGTCGACGGTTGGCTGCTCCGGCCCTGTTCGAGACGCACGACGTAGTCCGTCGACATCCCGGCCAGCATCGCCACCTCCTCGCGGCGCAGGCCCGCCGCGCGGCGCCGGGGCCCCTCGGCGATCCCGACGTCGACGGGCCGGATCCCCTCGCGCCGACGGCGCAGGAAGTCGGCGAGCTCCGCGCGCTGCATGCCCTCCATGGTGCTCGCCGCGCCCGCGACGATCCAGGGAGCGGCGCTCCCACGATCGACGCTCCGCTGCCGCCGCCGGGCGGACGGGCGCACGGTGGGTCCATGCAGACGAGAACCCTCGGCCTCCACGGCCCCACCGTCTCCGCCCTCGGCCTGGGCGCGATGAGCATGTCCGGCGCCTACGGCCCCGCCGATCGCGGGGAGAGCATCGCGACCGTGCACGCGGCGCTCGACGCCGGCATCACCCTGATCGACACCGGCGACTTCTACGCCATGGGCCACAACGAGCTGCTGCTCGCCGAGGCCCTGCGCGGCCGGCCCCGCGACAGCTACGTGCTCTCGGTGAAGTTCGGCGGGATGGGCGGGCCCGGCCTGCCGCCGCTGACCCAGGACTGCCGGCCCGCCGCCGTCAAGAACTTCCTCGCGTACTCGCTGACCCGGCTCGGCGTGGACCACGTCGACGTCTACCGGCCCGCCCGGCTGGACCCGGCGGTGCCGATCGAGGACACCGTCGGGGCGATCAAGGACATGATCGACGCCGGGTACGTGCGGTACGTGGGCCTCTCCGAGGTCGACGCGGCGACCGTCCGCCGGGCCCACGCCGTGCACCCGGTCGCCGACCTGCAGATCGAGTACTCGCTGATCTCCCGGGCGGTGGAGGCGGAGGTCCTGCCGGCCCTGCGCGAGCTCGGCATCGGCCTCACGGCCTACGGCGTGCTGGCCCGCGGGCTGATCTCCGGGACCTTCGTCCCGGGCAGGGCGGGGGACGCGCGGGCCCGCTCCCCGCGGTTCTCCGGGGACAACCTGGAGCACAACCTCGCCCTGGTCGAGGGGCTCCGCCGGATCGCGGAGGCCAAGGGCCGCACGGTCGCCCAGCTCGTGATCGCCTGGGTCGCGGCGCAGGGCGCGGACATCGTGCCGCTCGTCGGGGCCCGGACGCGGGAACGACTGGCCGAGGCACTGCCCGCCGCCGACCTCGAGCTGACCGCCGCGGACCTCGCCGCGATCGAGGAGGCGCTGCCGCCCGGCTCGGCCCGCGGCGACCGCTACCCGTCGGCGTTCATGGGGGCACTCGGCGTCGGCAACTAGGCCCCACCGGTGACACACTGCGCCCGTCCCGTCGCATCGGGCACGATCAGGGACGGGTGAGGGGGTGCCGGATGGGCGAGGGGCCGGACTGGGCGTCGGAGGAGATCGACCACACGCGCCCGAGCGTGGCGCGGGTGTACGACTTCTACCTCGGCGGCTCGCACAACTTCGAGTCCGACCGCGCCTTCGGCCGGCAGGCCCTGGAGCGCATGCCGGACCTGCCGACGGTGCTGCGGGACAATCGCGCCTTCCTGCGCCGTGCCGTCGCCCACCTGTCCGGGCTGGGCATCGACCAGTTCCTCGACCTGGGATCGGGCATCCCGACCGTCGGGAACGTGCACGAGGTCGCCCAGGGTGTCGACCCGTCGGCGCGGGTCGTCTACGTCGACCACGATCCGGTGGCCGTCGCCCACAGCCGCGCGCTGCTGAAGGACGACCCGAACGCGACGATCGTGGCGGGGGACCTGCGCGAACCGCGGGCCGTGCTCGACGACGCCGTGCGGACCGGGCTGGTCGACCTCGGCCGTCCGCTCGCCGTCCTCATGGTCTCGGTGCTGCACTTCGTCCTGGACTCCGACCGGCCGCGGGAGATCGTGCGCGACTACATGGCCGCGACCGTGCCGGGCAGCCACGTCGCCGTCAGCCACGCCCGCCTCGACGGGCGGAGCGCCCTGCGGCAGGTCGGGAAGGTCTACGACCGCGAGGACTCGCCGAACCCCATGCGGCTGCGGACCGCCGCCGAGGTGGAGGAGATCCTCGGGGACCTCGCGATCGTCCCGCCGGGCGTCACGCTGATGCCGCTGTGGCATCCGGATCCGGGCGACGACGCCGACGTCCCGCAGGACTATCCCGGCCTGGCCGCCGTGGCCCGGCGGGACTGACGGGACCGGCGTGGCCCGTCCGGGGGCGCGGACCGTGGCGGTGGCCTGGCGGCAGGCCGTCGCCCACACGAGCCTGGTGTGGATGACGCCGCGGGCGATGCTCGCCTTCCTGACCGGCCTCGCCCAGGACCTCCTCGACGTCCTGTGCGATCCGGACCCGGACCACGAGGTCGCCCGCGCCGTCGGGAGGCGGCTGGTGGAGGCGCACTTCACCGAGGTCGAGGCGATCGAGCGGAGCCTGGCCGTGCTCGGCGACGTGCTCCCCGAGGGCCGCAGCCCCGCCGCGCTCGGCTCCGTGCTCGGCGCCCTGGCCGCCGGCTACGCGCAGGCGCTGCAGTCCCGCACCCTCGACGAGCAGCAGGAGATCACGGTCGCCGCGTTCACCGCGCGGAAGGAGGCCGAGGCGCGGTTCGAGTCCGTGTTCGAGGTCGCCGCCATCGGGATGGCGGTGGCCCGGGTGGACGGGGTGATCCTCGAGGTCAACCGGGCCCTGGGGGAGATGCTGGGCTACCGGCCGGACGAGCTGGAGGGCCGGCGGTTCTGGGAGTTCGTGCACCCCAGCGACCCCGACGACCACTGGGACCTGGTGCGGGACACGGTGGCGGGCACCGGATCCGACCACCTGCGGATGGAGAAGACCTACCCGCACCGGGACGGCTCGGACATCCTCACCGATCTGGTGCTCTCCCTGATCCGCGACGAGGAGGGGAGGCCGCGCTACGTCGTCGCGATGGTCCAGGACATCACGGAGCGGCGCCGGCTGCAGCGCAGCCTGGAGCACCAGGCCCTGCACGACCCGCTCACCGGGCTGCCGAACCGGCGGATGTTCTTCGACCGGCTGGAGGCGGCGCTGGCGGCGCGGACGCCCGGCCGGGAGCCCGGCGTCTGCTACCTGGACCTCGACGGGTTCAAGGCCGTGAACGACACCCTCGGCCACGACACCGGCGACCAGCTGATCTCCACCGTGGCCGCGCGGCTGTCGCACGTGCTCACCGGGCACCTGGTGGCCCGCATGGGCGGGGACGAGTTCGTGGTGCTGGTCGAGCGCGCGGCCAGCCCCGAGCGGCTGGAGGACGTCGCCCGCGCCGCGCTGGCCGCCGTCCGCCGCCCGGTCCGGTTGGGCGAGCAGGAGGTCTCGGTGACGGCGAGCGTGGGCGTCGTGCGGTTCGACCAGGCCAGCAGCGGTGCGGCCGAGCTGATGAAGGCCGCGGACACCACGATGTACTGGGCGAAGGCGGACGGGCAGGACCGCGTCGCGCTGTTCGACGCCGAGCGCCACCGCCGCGACGTCGGCCGTTTCGCGATCATGGCCCGGATGCCGGAGGCGTTCGCGCGCGGCGAGTTCGTGGTGGAGTACCAGCCGCTGGTGCGGCTGTCGGACCACCGGATGATCGGTGTCGAGGCCCTGGTGCGCTGGCAGCTCCCGGACGGCGGGCGGCTGGGGCCCGCGGAGTTCATCCCGATCGCCGAGCAGAGCGGGCTGATCGTGCCGCTGGGCCGCTCGATCCTGGAGCGCTCGTGCCGGCAGGCGGCGGTGTGGGCGCGCGCGAGACCCGATGCGGCACTGCTGATGAGCGTCAACCTCACCGCACGCCAGCTGCGCGAGCCCGGCGTCGTCGACGACGTCCGCGAGATCCTCGCCGAGAGCGGCCTGCCGGCCGGGTCGCTGCAGCTCGAGCTCACCGAGAGCGACGTCATGGGCACCACCGAGGACACCCTGACCCCGTTGCACGAGCTCGCCGCGATGGGCGTCAGCATCGCCATCGACGACTTCGGCACCGGCTACTCGAACCTCGCCTACCTGCGGCGGCTGCCCGTGCACACTCTCAAGCTGGCCGGGCCGTTCGTCAGCGGCGGGCCGGGGACGGGGGTGGACGAGCCCGTCGACGCCGAGATCGTGGGCACCCTGGTGCAGCTCGCGCACACCCTCGGCCTGTCCGTGACGGCGGAGTCCGTGGAGACCCGCCGGCAGCAGGAGCGGCTGCTCGACCTGGGCTGCGACGTGGGCCAGGGCTGGTACTTCTCGCCGTCGCGGCCGCCGGCGGAGATCCTCGAGCTGCTCACCCGCCCGACCTGGCCGGAGCCCTGAGGGCTCCTCAGGCCGCGTTCTCCAGGGCGGCCGGCAGCAGCCCGCGGACGACCTCGGCGGGATCGGCGTCCGGCGGCCACGGGTGCGCCTGGGCGCGGGGCCGCCCGTGCAGTCGCTCGATCTCCGCGGCCAGCTCGTCGGGCGTGCGCGGCCAGGCGGCGATGCCGGCCGCGGCCAGCACCGCGGCGTTGGCGCGGCCGTGACCGGGGATGGGCCGGTAGGTGACGGCGGGGAGCCCCGCGACCAGGGCCTCGGTGAAGGAAAGCCCGCCGGCGTTGTGCACCAGCACGTCCGCGGCCGCCATGAGGTCGGGCACGTCGTCCCGCCAGCCGAGCGCGACGACCCGTGGGCGGCTCGCCAGCGCCCGGCGCAGCCCCGTGTTGCGGGCGCAGAGCACCACGGCGTGCGCCCGGGGATGGCGGGTGATCGCCTCGACCGTCTCGGGGACGTCGCCCATGCCGAGCGAGCCGGCGCTGAGCAGCACGAACGGTGCGTCGAGGGGGATCTCGAGCTCGCCGCGGACCGCCGCGCGGCGGGCCGTGTCGCCGAACCGCGGGGCGCAGAGCGGACCGGAGGCACGGGCCGGGACCCCGTAGCGGCGGGCGTCGAGCGCGGTCGCGGACGTGACGGTCAGGTGCAGGTCGATCTCCGGATGGCACCAGAAGGCGTGCGCGGCCGGATCGGTGAGGTAGCTGACCGTGGTGGCCGGCAGCCGTCCGGCCCGGCGCAGCTCGCCGAGGGTGCGGCTGGCCAGGGGATAGGTGGAGACGACGACGTCCGCGCCGCCGGTCCAGGCCTCGACCCGGTCCGCCGCGAGGCCGCACGCCCACTCGGTGACGCTGCGCAGGACGCCCGGGTGCTCGAGGCCGCGGAACAGGCCGTCGAACAACCGCGGGGTGTAGCGGACCGACGGGGCGTAGAGGTCCTTCACCGTGCGGGCGACGGGCCCGGGCAACGCGTCGACGTAGTCGTGCACCTTCACCCACACCCCGGTCCGCCGCAGCCGCCGGGCCAGCTCCCGGGCGGCTCCCTCGTGCCCCTGCCCGACGGTCGCCCCGACGACCACCACCCGCCCCGGTGGCCCCGCCCGCCGGGACCGTCGCCGGGCGAGGAGATCACTGGGCGTGGCCGTCATGGTCCGGGCGACCTCACGTTCTGCGCGGGGAGCCGCGCGGGGGCCGCGGGCTCGTCGCCGCCGAGGCTGGCCGACCCGGGTGAACCGCCGTCGTACGGCGGATGGGGTGCTGGTGAGGGGTGCTAGCCGGGCAGGTGCGCCCCGGTCATCAGCTCCGCGAGGTCGTCCGGGCGGAGGAAGGAGGGAGGCGGCGGCGGGCCCCAGCTGAACAGGCCCTTCGCCCCCTCCAGGCTCTCCGGGCTCCAGAGCTGGTCGTCGACCACACAGTCCATGTCCGAGTAGTACTCGCTGAAGTTGCCGGCCGGGTCCTTGAGGTACCAGAAGAAGTTCGAGCCGGCGTGGTGGCGGCCCAGGCCCCAGACGTGCCGCTCCGGGTTGCCCTCCAGCATGGCGGTGGCGCCGCGGCCCACGTCGTCGACGTCGTCGACCTGCCAGGACGTGTGGTGCAGGAACCCGACCGGCGCGGCCAGGGCGAGGACGTTGTGGTGGTCGGTCGAGCACCGCATGAACGCGCCGGCGCCCGCGACCCGGTCGCTGAGCCGGAAGCCGAGGCCGTCGAGGAAGAACCGCTCGGTGGCCCCGACGTCGGGCGAGCCGAGGACGACGTGCCCCAGCTTGCGGGGCCGCACCGGCTCGGTGCGCAGGATCCCGGGGGCACGGGTGCCGGTCCGCTCGGTCCGGCCGGGCCCGTTGTACGGCGTCGGCGGGATCTCGGGCTGGACGATCCGCGGGGTGACGACGACGTCGACCGCGACGCCCGTGGCGGGCTCCTCGGTGGTGAGCCGGTCGCCGCCGCGATGGGCGGACACCCCGAGCCGGTCGAGCCCGGCGGCGGCACGGGCCAGGTCGTCGGGGTCGTCGGCGCCGACGGTCAGCGCGACCAGCCGCCGGGTCGGGCGCTCGACCAGGGTGAGCTGCTCGCCGCCGTCGAGGGTGGCGAAGCGGCGCTCACCCGGCCCACCCGGGACGGCGCTGAGCCCGAAGTCGGCGTAGTAGCGGGCGGTGGCGTCGAGATCGGGCACGCCGATCACCACGCTCGCGAGTCGGTGCAGGCTCATGGGATCACTCCTTCACGAACGTCTGGGTGAGCTCGCCGATGTCCTCGATGTGGCTGGTCAGGACCTCGCCGGGCTGCAGGAAGCGCTGCGGCGTGCGGCCCATGCCGACGCCGGCGGGGGTGCCGGTGAAGATCAGGTCGCCGGGTAGCAGGGACGTCACGGCGGACAGCCCCTCGATCAGGGCGGGCACCCCGAACAGCAGGTCGGCGGTGCGGCCGAGCTGGACCTGCTCGCCGTCGACCGCGCAGCCGAGCTCCAGGTCGTCGGGGTTCTCGACCTCGTCGACCGTGACGATCCACGGTCCCGTCGGGGCGAAGCCGCGGAAGGACTTGCCCAGGCTGAACTGCGGTGCCGGGCCCGCGAGCTGCGAGGTCCGCTCCGAGAGGTCCTGGCCGACGGTGAGCCCGGCGACGTGCTCCCACGCGTCGGCGGCGGACACGTGGTCGGCGCGCCGGCCGATCACCACGACCAGCTCGACCTCCCAGTCCACGGTCCCCGACGGCAGCACGACCGTGGTGACCGGACCGGAGAGGGCCGTGCGGAACTTGGTGAAGACGGGCGGGAACCGCTCGGGCACGTCGAGCTTCGACTCGGCGGCGTGCGCGCGGTAGTTGAGCCCGATGGCGAAGACCTGGGCCGGCGCGGGGGCCGGCGCGTCGAGGTCGGCGGGATCGAAGTCGACCGCGTCCTCCCCGGAGAAGGTGAAGGCGCGGAACGCCTCCCAATCCGTGTACACGGACTGGGGATCGGCGCCGAAGCGGCCGCCGGAGGCCTTCTCGACGTCGACCGCGCCCTCGGGCAGGAATGCGGTGAGCCTGCCGTGCAGGGAACCGAAACGCATGGTGTGTCCTCTCTCAGACGAGCGGGGTGACGTCGCCGCGGACGCCGAGCAGTGACTTGCCGTAGACCTCGGCACTGACCTCCGGGTTCACCACGGCGTGCCGGCTGGCGGTCTCGCTGTCGCGCCAGATCCGCTGCAGCGGGCTCGACTCGGCGAAGCTCGAGGCGCCGTGGGCGGACATCAGGATCCGGATGGCCTCGCGGGCACAGGTCACGGCGGTGCCGGTGTCCATGCGGGCGAGCGCGCGGGCGTCGTAGTCCGGGTAGGTGCCCGCGGCGGCGGCCTCGTCGATCTCGGCGGCGGCGCGGTAGGCGTGCAGGTGCGCGGAGTCGATCAGCGACGCGGCCTTGGCCAGCGCGAGCTGCACCGACGGCGCGGCGACCTGGTTCTCGTAGAACGTGTACGAGATGGTGCGGCGCGGCGCCTTCTCGATCACGAGGTCCAGCGCGGCCTGGGCCAGCCCGAGCTGCGGCCCGGCCAGGACGAGCGCGGCGACCGGCACGAACGCGGAGCGGTAGAGCGCCTCGTCCGGGAAGGGCAGATCCAGCTGCCCGGTGATCGCCGCGGGCACCGAGACGTAGCGGTGGGCCGGGACGAACACCTCGTCGGCCACCAGGGTGTTGGACGCCGTGCCGCGCATCCCGGCGACGAACCAGGTGTCCTCGATCGTGATGTCGGACATCGGGATCAGGATCATGCCCTGGTCCTCGCCCCGCGGTACACCGACGAGCGCCCACTGCGAGTGCGCCGATCCGGAGGCCCAGCCCCAGCGGCCGCTGACGATCATCCCGCCCTCGACCTCGCGGGTGGTCCCAGTCGGCGCCAGCACCCCCGCTACCCGCGTGCTCGGGTCCGCGCCCCAGACGTCCTGCTGCGCCTCGGCCGGCCAGAGCCCGGTGAACCAGCTGCAGACGTTCATCAGGGTGGTGACCCAGGCCGTCGAGCCGCAGCCGCGGGCGAGCTCGCGGGAGACCTCCAGCATGGTGCGGAAGTCGGTCTCGAGGCCGCCGAACCGGGCGGGCTGCATGATCGAGAGCAGGCCCGCCTCGGCGATCGCGGTGATGTTCTCCTCGACGACGCGGCGGTCCCCCTCGGTGCGGGCGGCGTTGCCGGCCAGCAGCGGGACGAGCTTCGCGGCGCGTTCGACGAGGTCGGCGCGCAGCTCGCGCGAGGCGGCGGTGGCGCCCGGGCGGTCCAGGATGATGCTCATCGTCGAGCTCCTTCGGTGTGGGGTGCACCCAGTGGAGCGGCCGGCCGGGCCCCGTCGCTTGGTCCCGCAGCACAGAACCCGGCGGCGCGTTTGAGCCGCTGTGAGGGCGGTCACCCCGAGTTGTCCCCGCAGCCCGAATCCGCCGGTCGGCGCTGGTCCCGGGGACCGAGCGGGAGGACGGCGCCGGCTGGTCGGCTGGGTGCGCGCAGATCGGGAGGTGCCGTGTCCTCAGCCGTTGTTCTCTCAGCCGTTGTTCTCTCAGCCGTCGAGAACCGTGTGGCCGAGCTCGTCGGCGAGCAGGAGCGCGGTGTGCAGCGCCAGCCGCCGCTCGCCGACGTCCCGTCCCAGGATCTGCTCGGCCCGGCGCACCCGGTAGGTCACCGTGCCCCGCGCGATGTGCAGCGCCGCCGCGACAGCGGCCACGCTCCGCTCGGCCTCCAGGTACTGCAGCAGCGTGGTGCGCAGGTCCTCGGCGCT
Source organism: Pseudonocardia ailaonensis (assembly GCF_039531635.1). Taxonomy (NCBI): domain Bacteria; kingdom Bacillati; phylum Actinomycetota; class Actinomycetes; order Pseudonocardiales; family Pseudonocardiaceae; genus Pseudonocardia; species Pseudonocardia ailaonensis. The sequence goes on from NZ_BAAAQK010000005.1 coordinate 934,029, forward strand.
CGGCTCGACCAGCGCGCCGAGCTCCCGCCGCACGAAGTCCCGCGCCCCGGTGAGGTCGGCGGCGAGCAGCGCCGCGACCGCGACGTCCGCGTAGTCGCTGCTCCCCGCCCGGACGTCCCCGGCGAGCCGGCGCAGCCGCTCCGCGCGCCCGGCCTCGCCGTGGGTCCGGCGGAAGCCCGCGACACCGGCGCCCGGCAGCCCGAACGCCGCCCGGACGTCGTCACGGGGGTGGGCCGCCGGTCCGGGGGAGCCCGCCACGACTCCCCACGCCCACACCAGCCCCGACCCGACCGGCACGACGAGCGTCGCCGTGGCGCCGCGCGCCCGGAGCAGCTCGGCCGCCGCGAGCTGCAGTGCCGAGTCCGCGCCGGGGCGCTCCGTCCACGCCGTCAGCCCGAGGTGGGTCCGGCCCAGGTCGTAGCCGAGCACCCGGGAGGCCTCGGCGGCGTCGACGGCGTCGCCCGCGAGCAGGGCCCGGACCGTCTGCGCGCGGGCCGCCGCCGCACTCGTCGCCCAGCGGTCGTACTCGGCCAGGTACTCCTGGGTCATGGAGTCGGCGAACCCGTCGACGTAGCGGAACAGCTCGTTCGTCGTGGCCGCCATCTCCTCGGGCAGCCGGGCCCGGTCGACCCGCTCCTCGCAGGCGGCGAGGAAGGCCCGGGCCATGCCCTCGTGCCCGAGGCGGATGCCGCGCAGCAGGCCGCCGAGCGAGATGCCGCGCTGCACGAACTCGCGGACGCCGGCCAGCGACTCCTCCGCGCTCGACGGCAGCCCGGATCCGGGGTCCGCGAGCAGGAGCAACGCGCGCACAATCGATGCCTCGGTGCCCTGCCGCAGCACCTCGAAGGGTGCCTCGCCGCCGCCGAAGGCCGGGATCTCGGCGATGATCTGCAGCGCCATCTCCCGGCCGACCTCGATCGCCCAGCACACCGGACCGGCACCGATCCGCGCCACCGCGTCGCCGGTGTTGGCGGCGGTCCCCGCGGCCTGGTCCACGGTCACCGGGCCGGCCGGCTCCAGCCCGGCCAGCCACTCGCGGCCCGGCGCGGTGCGGATCACCGCCGGGTCTCCGCTCCGAGTCCCTGCACGCTCCTGATCCTCGCGTACCGGAAGGTCCTCCCGCCATGGCCCTGATCGACGTCCACTCCCACTTCCTCACCGACCGCTACGTCGCCGCGGCCCGGGCGGCCGGCCACGAGCACCCCGACGGCATGCCCGGCTGGCCCACCTGGTCGGCCGACGCCCACCTCGCGCTCATGGACGAGTGCGGGATCGAGGTCTCGCTGCTCTCGATCTCCTCGCCCGGCACCCACTTCGGGGACCTCCACGGCGGGGACGCGGCGGCCCGGCTGCTGAGCCGCGAGGTCAACGAGGTGGGCGCGGCCCTGCGCGAGCGCCGCCCGGACCGCTTCGGGCACTTCGCCTCCCTCCCGTTGCCGGACGTCGACGGCGCGATCGCCGAGGCGGCCCGCGCGCTGGACGAGCTGGGCAGCGACGGCGTGACGGTCAAGACCCACGCCGGTGGCCGCTACCTCGGCGACCCCGCGAACGAGCCCTTGTGGGCGGAGCTCGACCGCCGCGCCGCCGTGGTGTTCGTGCACCCGACCTCGCCGCCCGGGGCGCCGGCGCTGACCGGGGGCCGGCCCGCGCCGATGCTGGAGTTCGTGTTCGACACCGCCCGCGCCTTCGCCGATCTCGCGCTCGCCGGGGCGATCGCGCGACACCCGGGGATCCGCTGGATCGTGCCGCACGGCGGCGGTGCACTGCCGCTGCTCGCGGACCGGATCGAGCTGTTCGCCCGGCACTTCGGGGGATCGCCGGTGCTCGAGCAGCTGCGCGGGCTGTGGTTCGACAGCGCCGGGACGCCCTTCCCGCACCAGGTCCCGACGCTGGAGCGGGTGTTCGGCCTGGAGCGGCTGCTCTACGGCAGCGACTTCTGCTGGACGCCCGCGCCGGCGGTCCGGGAGCAGGTGGCGACCGTGGCGCCCGTCGAGGACCTGACGACGGACAACGCGCTCCGGCTGCTCCCGAGGCTCGCCGCGCTCGCGCGCTGAGGCCGCTGGGTCGTGGCGGTGCGTCGTGGCGGTGCGGCTCAGTCCACCCGGCCCGCGAGCTCGGCCTTCATGGCGGCCAGGTCGGCGGACGAGAGCGCCAGGCCCCGCACCACGACCCCGCTGACCGTCGCCAGGTTGCCGACGGCAGCGGTGGGGTCGGCGTCGAGCAGGGTCAGGTCCGCGTCCTTCCCCGCCTCGACGGTCCCGCTCGTCGCCTCGCGGCCGAGGAACCTCGCGGGCTCGGAGGTGGCGGTCTGCAGGATCCGCAGGGGGCTCAGCCCGGCCTCGCCGAGCAGTGCGAACTCGTCGTACAGCGAGGCTCCGGGGACCACCCAGCAGGCGCCGACGGCGTCCGTGCCCGCGAGGATCCCGACGCCCTCCTCGTCGAGGATCCGGGTGAGCCGCCGCTGCATCTCCCACAGCTGCTCGAAGATCTCGTGCTGCTCCGCGGTGAACGCCCCGTCGAACTTCGCGGCCGTCCTCCACCAGGTGGTGAGCGTCCCCGGCGACATGTACCGCAGATCGGGATCGGCCGCGAAACCCGGTGCGGCGCAGAGCTGTTGCGCCTTGATCCGGATGAGGGTCGGGCAGTTCCAGGTGCCGTCCTGCGCGAACTGCCGGGCGAGTGAGCGCGCCCGTTCCTCGTCGAAGGTGTCGAGGGCGTGCCGGGTCGCGGCGAGCGCCGCCGGCGTGGTCCGCAACGCCGGGTTGACGACGGCCTTCGCGACGATCCGCCCGACGATCCGGTCCAGGAAGGGGAGCTTCACCGGTGGGAGCGGGATCCGGGGTCCGCGCGGGATCTCGTCGCGCACCTGCTCCTCGGCGCACGAGCAGCCGGCGACGACGCCGAGCCCCGGCCCGATGTGCTCGATCGAGCGGAAGCCCGCCTTCGACGCGGCCCGGACATCCACCCCGGCCGGCAGGTGCCCCAGCACCGGGATGCCGTGCCGCGCGGCCTCTTCCTGCGCGGCGGGCAGCACGTCCGCGGTGATCAGCGCGGCCTTCACGAAGTCCGCACCCGCCGCCGCCTGCCGCGCGACCTCCGCGGCCGCCGCCTCCGGGGTGCCGGCGTTCATCGGCGTCAGCAGGTCACCGGGCAGGGCGAGGAGCCGCGGTGTGCGGGGCCCGAGGTCGAGCGTCCCGGCCCGGCGGCGGGCGAGCAGCGCGTCGGACCCGGCCATCTGCCGGTAGCCGGTGATGCCGTGGGCGAGCATGAGCCGCAACGGGTTCACGGGATCCGGCCGGTTCAGCGGATGGGCGTGCATGTCCGTGTAGCCCGGGACGGCGAACCGCCCCGCGCCGTCGACGTCCCCGTCGGCGGCGGGCCCGCTCGTCGCGCCGACGGCCGTGATCCGGCCGCCCTCGACCCGCACGTCCTGGTGCGGGGTCAGGCTCCCGTCGCGCGGGTCGACCACCACGACGTCGGCGATGCGGGTCGGGCGTTCGGCTGGGACCGCGTCGGTCGGATCCGGGTGCGGCGGCATCGGCGTCTCCGGGGTCGGGGGCGGTCAGTCAACCGCCCGCGGCGTCCCGGCGCTTGGTCCCGCAGCACAAGTCCGGTGCGCCTCCTCAGTACGGCAGGGATGTTGCCAAACATGTGGTCGTCTACACACTCGCGTCTTGACGCCAAAGGCGGCACACGTCACGGTGAGAGGGGCGGAAGTCGACCAGACGTTTGGCAACAACGGTGGGAGTGACGATGAACAGGTTCGACGGCAAGGTCGCCGTCGTCACCGGCGGTGTGCAGGGGATCGGCCGCGGCGTGGCGCTGCGGCTGGCCTCGGAGGGCGCGGCCGTCGTGATCGGCGATCTGCAGGAGGACGACTCGACGGCCCGGCAGATCGTCGACAACGGGGGTAAGGCCTCGCACGTCGTGATGGACGTGCGGAAGCCCGGCGACTGGAAGCGGCTCACGGACGAGGCGATCGGAGGCTTCGGCGCGATCGACGTCCTGGGCAACATCGCCGGCGTCGTCAACTCGGTGGGGCCGGACAATGTCGTGGACCTGGACGAGACCGGCTGGAACCTGGTGATCGACACCGACCTCAAGGGCGTCTGGCTGGGCATGCAGGCGGTGATCCCGCGGATGCTGGACAACGGCGGCGGCGCGATCGTCAACATCGGCTCGATGGCCGCGCTCAAGGGCCTGGAGAACCTGGCCGCCTACTCCGCGGCCAAGGGCGGGGTGGTCAGCCTGACCCAGCAGGTGGCGATGGAGTACAGCCCGCGCGGCATCCGGGTCAACTGCATCTGCCCCGGCACGATCGACACCCCGATCCTCGCCGGGATCACCGACAGCATGCGCGAGAACTTCGTGGCGGCGCACCTGATCCCGCGGCTCGGCACGCCCGAGGACATCGCCGCCGCGGCGGCCTTCCTGCTCTCCGCCGACGCGAGCTTCCTGACCGGCGAGATCCTCCCGGTCGACGGCGGCTGGAACACCAAGGGCAGCGCCGGGTAGAGCATCCGGGCCGGGCGCCTGCGACCGCGCGGCGTCCGGCCCGGGACTGCGGCCCATCGTCGCCGCCACCACCGTCAGTCCAGGTCGGACAGATCCAGCACGAAGCGGTAGCGCACGTCGCCCTTCTCCAGCCGGGTGAGCGCCGCGCCGACCTGCGCGGACGGGAGCACCTCGACGTCCGCGGTGATGCCGCGCTCGGCGCAGAACTCCAGCAGCTCCGCGGTGCTCGGCCGGCCGCCGACGCCGGAGGAGGTGAGCTTGCGGCGCCCCGCCATCAGGTTCCTGATGTCCACCTGGGTCGGACCCAGCCGGCCGAGCAGGGTCAGGGTGCCGTCGACCGCGAGCAGCCGCAGCAGCGGCGGGAGCTCGTGCTCGGCGGAGATGGTGTCGACCACCAGGTCGAAGGTCTCGCGGGCGGCGGCCATGGCGTCGGGATCGGTGGTCAGGAGCAGCCCCGCGGCGCCGAGCGCCGCCGCGTCCGCCGCCTTGTCGGCGGTGCGGCTCAGGGCGGTGACCTCCGCGCCGAGGGCGGCGGCGAGCTTCACCGCCAGGTGGCCGAGCCCGCCGAGGCCGGCCACCGCGACCCGGCTGCCGGGCCCGATCCCGGCCGCCCGCAACGGTTCCCACACGGTGATGCCCGCGCACATCAGTGGTGCCGCAGCCGCCGGGTCGAGGCCGGCCGGGAGCGGGTAGGCGAAGTCCTCGCGCAGCACGTACTCGCGGGTGTAGCCGCCGAGCGTGCGGCTGCCGTCGACGCGGTCGGTGCCGCCGTAGGTCAGCGTGGGGAACTCGTGGCAGTAGTTCTCCTGGCCGGCCCGGCACATCGTGCAGACGCCGCACGAGTCGACGATCGTGCCGACGGCCACCGGATCGCCCGGCGCGAACCGGGTGACGCCCGGGCCGGCGGCGGTGACGGTGCCGGTGAACTCGTGGCCGGGGACGACCGTCCCCTCGGTGGTGCCGTGGATCGCGTGCAGGTCGGAGTGGCAGATTCCGCAGTAGTCCACCCGTACCGCGATGTCCTCGCTGCGGAGGTCCCGCCGCTCCAGCGGGACGCGCTGCAGGTCGGTGGAACCGTTCGTGCTCTGCCAGCCGGTCGTCGTGCGCATCGAGATCCTCCAAACAGACTGTTCGGTCTGTTCGGAGCGTACGGCAAACCGACTGTTCTGTCCGCTACGGTGGCGTGATGGTTCTCGCGCCGTCGACGTCCCGCGGGGTCGCCACGCGCCGGCGGATCCTCGACGCGGCGGTGGGGGAGTTCGCGGAGCACGGGATCGCGGGCGCGCGGGTGGAGCGGATCGTGCAGCGGGCCCGCACCAACAAGGCCCAGCTCTACGGCTACTTCGGCAGCAAGGACGGCCTGTTCGACGAGGTGTTCGCCGAGTCCGTCCAGCAGCTCACCGAGGTCGTGCCGTTCGACGCCGGGGATCTCGCGGGCTGGGCCGTCGGTCTCTACGACGACTATCTGGTGCGGCCGGAGATGGTGCGCCTCGCGACGTGGGCCCGCCTCGAGCGCAGGCCCGCCGGGCACCTCGTCGACGATCCCGACCATCAGGACGCGCCGAAGCTCGCCGCCCTCGCCGCCGCGCAGGGGGCCGGGCTGGTGCGGGCGGGGGAGCCCGCGGCACTGCTGAGCATGGTGATCGCGATGTCCCTGGCGTGGTCCCCGGTCAGCCCGATGTACGCGGCGTACCCGGAGGAACCGGAGTCCGAGCACGCGCGCCGCCGGGAGCTGCTGCGGGACTGCGTCCGCGCCGCGGTCGCGCCCTGAGCGATCGCCACTGCCCGCCTCGCCGGCCGATCCGGGCTCGCAGACCGGAGGACAGAGCCCGCTCGGCGAGCATTTCCCTCTGGTGTCAGGCGATGTCGACGACGATCCGGCCGAGGACCGCGTTGTCCTGCACGGCGCGGTAGGCGCCTTCGACGTCCGAGAGCGGGAAGCGGGCGCCGATCACGGGGGTGACCCGGCGCCGGGCGACGAGGTCCAGGGTGGCCATGAGGTCGGCGCGGCTCGCGTAGCGGCTGCCGGTGATCGTGACCTCCTCGAGCACCAGGGGCGTGGGGTCCAGCTCGACGGTCACGCCGCCCTGGAAGCCGACGACCACCACCGTGCCGCCCTTCGCGGCGGCACCGACGGCCGCGGTCAGGCTGGCGCGGGAGGCCACGGTGTCGACGACGACGTCCGCGCGCAGGTCACCGGCCTCCTCGCGCACCTCGTCGCAATGACTCTGCAGGCCCGCCGCCTTCGTCGGATCGGTCTCGATCCCGATCACCGTGGCGCCGAACGCCCGCGCCACCCCGGCCACATGGATCCCCACCCCGCCCCCGGCCCCGATCACCGCGACGGTCCGGCCGGCGCGGACCGGGGCGCGGGCGGTGAGCACGTGGTACGGGGTGGCGATGGCGTCCGCGGCGATCGCGGCGTCGTCGAGGGCCACCTCGTCGGGAACCTGGACGAGGCCGTGCGCCGGCAGCGCGACCTGCTCGGCGAGCCCGCCGTCGACGTGCACGCCGATGAACCCGCCCCAGTTGTCGCACAACGTCTCCCGGCCGCCGGCGCACCACCGGCAGCGCCCGCAGACGAGGTAGAACGAGGTGGTCACCCGGTCCCCGACGGCCCAGCCCGTGACGCCGGGGCCGAGCGCGGCGACCGTGCCGCCGATCTCGTGGCCGACCACGCGCGGCGTACTGCCGCCGAGCGCCCCGGTGCGGGCGCGCTCCAGGGTGAGCCCGACGCCGCAGACCGCGACGTCGAGCACCACCTCGCCCGGTCCGGCCACCGGTGGGGGGACATCGGTGAGCCGGACCGGGGAGTCGAAGGCGGACAGGACGGCCGCCCGCATCACCAGTCCCACAACAGGTCGAGCTGCTCGTCCGTCCGCGCGGCGAGATCGGCGGCGATCTTCTTGCGCATGATCGTGTTGGTGCCATCCGAGTGCAGGAAGATCGTCGCGTCGCGCAGGAGCTTCTCCATGCCGACCTCGCGCATCACCCCGGAGCCGCCGAAGATCTCCAGCGAGTGCCGGGTCACCTCGAACGCCACCTCCGACGCCACCAGTTTCGGCGCCGCCGCCATCTTGGGGTCGAACGGATCGGCGTGATCGGAAGCCCAGGCCGCGCGGTAGACGTACGTCCGTGCGGCCTCCAGCTTCGCCCACAGGTCGCCGAGCTCGGCGGCGACCACGCTGTGCTCGATGATCGGCCTCCCGCCCTGCACTCGCACCTTCGCCCGCTTGATCGCCCTGGTCAACGCGGTGCGGGCGACGCCGATCGTGCAGATCCCGGCGTAGGCGTTGGAGCCGCGCAGCAGCCGCGCGACGTCGCTCAGGATCGAGTTCTCGGCCCCGAGCAGGTCCTCCTCGGGCACGAAGGTGTCCTCGTAGAAGATCTCCGAGTTGTTCGCGAGGCGCTCGCCCATCTTGTCGTGCACCACGCCGAACCGGACCCCGGGATGGTCGCCGGCGACGATGAACGCGCTGCACCCGTCCTTCACCGGGGCGTTCGGGTCCGTGCGGGCGAAGGGCAGCAGGACGTCCGCGCGGTTGGAGTTCGAGATGTAGTGCTTCTTGCCGCGCAGGACCCAGCCGCCGTCCACCTTGGTCGCGGAGGTCTGCATGCCGCCGTCGACACCCGCGTAGGTGAGCACGTTGTCCGAGCCCGCCTCCGGTTCGGTGAACGAGGCCGCCATGAGCCCGCGCGGGTTCTTCGCCAGCCGCGGCAGCCAGCGGTCCCGCTGGTCCGGCGTGCCCAGCTCCATCAGCAGCTGGGCGAACTTCCAGGTCTGGGCCAGCACCACGGCGATGCCCATGTCCGCGGCGGCGATCTCCTCCAGCATCACGGCGTTGGTGAGGAAGTCCGTGCCCGCGCCGCCGTGCTCCGGCGGCAGCGGTGCGAGCCGGAGCCCGCGCTCGTCCGCCGCCTCCACGATCTCCCACGAGAACGCCGCCGCCGGGTCGACCTGGGCGTCCAGGGCCGCGGCGCGGGGCGCGACCACCTCGGTGGCGAAGGCCCGCGCCCGCGCCCGCCACTCGCGCTGGGCGTCGGTGAGCCGGTAGTCCACTACTTCACCGCGACCGGGTTGAGCGGCGTGCCGCAGGCGCCGGTGATGGGCAGGGCGGTGGCGGAGAGCAGGAACTCGTACACGCCGTCGGCCGCGCAGTCCGCGGCGATCGCCTCGGTGTCCCACACCTCGCCGAAGGGCATCCCCATGTGCACCAGGGCGATCACGTGCAGCGGCTGGAACAGCTCGATCTGGTTGGGGCGCACCTCGAGCCCCCACGTGTCGGCGGCCATCGCCGCGATCTCGTGCTCGTACAGCCAGGGCGCGCTGTGGAGCGACATGCCGGGCGCGGCGCCCCCGGAGTAGTCGCCCCAGTTCCCGCGGCGGGCGCCGAGGAAGCCGGTGCGGATCACGATGCAGTCGCCCGAGCGGATCTCGACGCCCTGTGCCGCGGCGGTCCCGTCGAGATCCTCCGGCCCGATCGCGTAGCCGGGCTCCAGCGCGTCGACACCCTGGTGGCGGGCGACGTCGAGCAGCACGCCGCGCATCACGAACTGGTTCTTCAGCGACTGGATGCCGCAGTGCTGGGCGCCCTTCGCGGTCACCCGGCTCGCGTCGACGCCGGGGTACATCTTTCCCTCGAAGAAGATGTGCGACAGGCCGTCCCACTGGGTGCCGGCCTGGTTGGGCATGACGACGACGTCGTCGGCGTAGCCGAAACCGCGGGCCGGCCCCCAGCTGCCGGGGAGTGGGTCCTGGTCGCCGTTGCAGTAGTCCGTGCCGGTGGCCGTCATGAGGTTGAGCGGGTTGGCGCGGAAGCCGCCGGTCTGCGGGCCGGCGCCGTCGTACGGCAGGGCCATGGAGACGACCTTGCCCTGCCTGACCAGGCCGGCGGCGGCCTTCAGCTGCGCCGGACCGACGAAGTTGAGCGTGCCCAGCTCGTCGTCCGCACCCCAGCGGCCCCAGTTGGAGAACCGCGCGATGTAGTCCCGGATCGTCGCCTCACCGACGAAGCCCTCGGTGGTGGTCATGTCAGCCGCCGTAGGACGAGGTGATCTCGTCGAGCGCGGGCTTCACGTGCTCCATGAACATCTCGAGGTTCTCGATGACGCTCTCCGCGGGCTGCTGGGCGAAGTGGTAGATCAGCACCACGTACTCGGCGGGCAGCCGCTTCCACTGGTCGACATACTGCTCGCGGACGTCGTCGGGCGAGCCGATGATCCACAGGCCGCTGTTGAGCACCGAGTCGACGGGGTTGGCCTCGTCGAACACCATCGGCGTGGTGCCGCCGTAGAGGTCCCGGAACACGTCGACGTCCCAGTCGATCACGTTCTGCCGGGCCTGCTCCATGGTCGGCGCGATGTTGCCCCAGCGGACGAGCGCCTGGTTCTGGCCCAGCGCGTAGTTCCGGCCGGCGGCCGCCGCAGAGTCCACATAGGCCTGCCCGTACTCCGACGCGCGCTCGATCCGCGAGAAGTAGGTCGGGATGAAGCCGCGCGGGCCGCAGTACTCGATCGTCTCGCGGCTCGCATTGCTGGACACGAAGATCGGCGGGTGCTCCGGGGTCAGCGGGGCGGGGACGACGCTGATCCGGCGGATCCTGTTCTGCTCGTCCATCTCCCCGTGGGCGCCGATCTCCTTCGTCGCCGTCATCGTCCAGTCGATGCCGTCCTCGTAGGGGTAGGGGATCTGCCAGCGTCCCTTGGCCTCGATGCTGTCGTTGTCCCAGGCCTTGAGGACGAGATCGACCTGCTCCTCGAAGATCTCGCGGTTGACCTTGTCGTCGGCGAACCGGCCGGCGCGCTCGGCCTCCGACAGCAGCGCCATCTTCTCCTCGGGCGAGCCGCTCGGCGAGAGCGTGGCACGGGTGCCGAGGTGCTGGCCGAGGATGTTGGTCCAGCGCGACTGGTAGCCGCGGGCGAAGCCGACGAAGGTCCGGCCGCCCGAGAGATGGTCCAGGATCGCGGTGTCCTCGGCGACCCGGATCGGGTTCTGGGCGCTCATGACGTAGCCGAGCTGGCCCACCCGGACGTTCTTCGTGATCGCGGCCCAGTAGGCGTCGAGCAGACCCGGGCTGGGGCCCACCTCGTAGCCCTCGGAGTGGAAGTGGTGCTCGACCGTCGCCATGCCCCAGATGCCCATCCGGTCGGCGGCGCGGACGATGTCGTGCCACTCGCCGAGCAGCTGCTGGTAGCGCTCCCGGTTGCGGCCCATCGGCCGCTGCTCCTCCCGTTCGGTCCGCGTGGCGGGGATGACCGGGTAGAGCTGCACCATGACCTTGACCACGGAGGCCTCCTCGTCGAGGTGTGCGAGCAGAGCGAGGGTAGGAGCGCCGCGAAGGCGCTTTCCATGGGGCGAGCGGCAACGTCCGGGGCAGGTCGTTGTGGGCGAACACAGCCAGGGGGCTGGACGCGCGCCCTAGACTTCCCCCACACCGACGAGGGTGGGGTTCGCCGATGACCGCGCTGACGAACGAGCACATCGGGACCACCCACGATCTCCGGGCCTGGCTCGACGCCGCCGCGGAGCTGTCCAGGGCGGTGAACCGCGGGCTGGTCCCGGCCGAGCTCGGCAGCCTGGTGGCCGGCACCGTCGTGCACCTGACCGGCTACGACTTCTGCTCGGTCCTGCTGCCGGACGAGTCCGGACGGCACCTGGTGATCATGGGCTCGTACGGGCTGTCCGCGGACTACGTGAGCCGCGTGAACGCCGAGCGCCCGCCCCGGATCACGCCGGGCGCCACCGCGGAGGGCCCGTCGAGCCGCGCCTACCGCTCGCAGCGGCCGGTCGCGCTCACCGACATCTGTGCCGACCCGACCTGCACGGAGTGGGAGGCCTCGGCCGTGCGCGAGGGCTACCGGGGGATCCTCGCGCTGCCGCTGACCGGCGTCGGGGGCGTCCTCGGCGTGGTGAGCTGCTACAGCAGGGTGCCGCGGGCCTTCACCGCGGACGAGGTCGTCCTCATGGAGACCTTCGCCAACCAGGCCGCGCTGACGATGGAGGCGGCGATCCGCCGCGAACGCGGCCGGGCCGAGCGCACGCGGCTGCGGGCGCGGGTGGCGACCCTGGAGGAGGAGCACCGCGTCGAGCAGCGGGCCGAGGCCGTGCACGGCACGCTCGTCCGGCTGCTGCTCGCCGGCGAACCGCTCGGGCGGATCAGCGAGTACCTGGCGCGGGAGCTCGGTGCGGACGTGCTGGTCGAGGACGCCGCCGGGCACCCGCTGGCGGCGTCGACGACCAGCCGGCAGCCGACGGGCACGGCCCCGCCGGGGGCCCGGGTGGCGGAGGACTACCGGGCGGTCGAGGTGGAGGACGGCACCGGGCTGGTCGCGCCGATCGTGCTCGCCGGGGAGCCGGCCGGGCGGGTCTGGGCGTTCGACGTCCGGGAACCCGGCGCCGCCTGGCAGCGGCGCGTGCTGGAGCGCGGGGCGAGCGTGATCGCGCTGGCGGTCTCCAAGCTGCGCACCGCCCAGGAGGTCGAGTGGCGGCTGTCGCGGGAGTTCCTCGACGACCTGCTGACGACCCCTGCCGATCCGGCCGCCACCGTGTCGAGAGGTCGCCAGCTCGGGGTGGACCTCGGCGCGCCGCACACCCTGCTGGTGCTCCGGCCCGATCCCGGGGGGCAGGCGACCGGGCTGCTCACCCAGGTCCAGCACGTCGTCAACGCGACCTCGGCGGAGGCACTGGTCGCCGCCCGTGGCGGGGACGTGATCGTGCTCTGGCCCGAGGGCGACGGCCTGCCGGACGCCCGCGAGATCGCCGAACGCCTGCGCGGGCACTGCACCGCGTGCACCGCCGGCACCGTGTCGGTCGGGCTGGGCCGCGCCTGCCACGCGGTGACCGACTACGCCGAGGCCTACCGGCTCGCCGCGGGCGCGCTGAACCTCACCCAGCGCGCCGGCCGCACGGACCGCGTCGTCGCGCTCGGCGAGCTCGGCGTCTACCGGCTGTTGCTGCAGGTGGAGCGGCCGGAGGAGCTGATCGAGTTCATGCAGGGGATGCTCGACCCCCTCCGCGCCTACGACGTCCAGCGCGACGCCGCGCTCGTCGAGACCCTGCGGGCCTTCCTCCGCTGCGGCTGCACGGCGACCACCACCGCGGAGTCGCTCATCGTGCACCCCAACACGATCAGCTACCGGCTGCACCGGATCGAGGAGCTGCTCGACGTGAACCTGCGGGACCCCCAGGCGCTGCTGCGGATCCAGCTCGCCTTCCTGATCGAGGACGTGCTCGCCACGTGAGGGTGACCGACCTGCACGCGCACGTGGCGACGCCGGCCTGCGAGCGGCTGCTCGACGGCCCCGCACCGGCGCACCTGGACCCGTTCACGCTGTTCAGCGGCCCGGAGACGGCGGCGTACAACGCCACGCAGTTCGCCTCGCTCGCCCCTCGGCTCACCGATCCCGCCGTCCGGATCGAGGACATGGACCGGGCCGGGATCGACGTGCAGGCCATCACCGCGGCGCCGCCGCAGTTCTACTACTGGACGGATCCCGCGCTGGGCCGCCGGCTCGCCCGGATGCAGAACGACCACCTCGCCGCGCTGGCGAGTGATCATCCGGACCGGTTCGTCGCGCTCGCCACGGTGCCGCTCCAGGATGTCGACGCGGCGGTGGCCGAGCTGGAGCACTGCCGGTCCCAGCTCGACATGCGCGGCGTGGAGATCTGCACGAACGTCAACGGCCTCGATCTCGACGATCCCCGTTTCCGGCCGTTCTTCGGCGCCGCGGCCGATCTCGGCATGCCGGTCCTGCTGCACCCGCACGGCTTCACCGACGGGGCCAGGCTGACGGACTACTACCTGACGAACGTCGTCGGGAACCCCCTGGACACCACCGTCGCGGCCACGCGCATGATCCATTCCGGGCTGCTGGAGGAGCTCCCGGACCTGCGGCTGTGCTTCGTCCACGGGGGCGGCTACCTGCCCTTCTACTCCTCGCGCATGGACCACTCCTGGGCCGTGCGACCGGAGGGGCGGCACCGGATCCCGGACCACCCGCCCTCGCACTACCTGCGCCGCTGCTACGTCGACGCGCTGGTCTACGACGCCGCCCACCTGCGGTTCCTCGTCGAGACGATGGGGGCGGACCACGTCGTCGTCGGCACGGACTACCCGTACGACATGGGGGACCCGGACATCGTCGCGATGGTGCGGGGTGCCGGGCTGGCGGAGGACGAGGTCGACGCGATCCTGGGCGGAACGGCGGCGGCGCTGCTGGGATTGTGACGGACCACAACGCCGTCACGGCAAGCCTGTGCCCTGACCCATAGAGACGCCCGTCACAGGCCGCCTACCGTCCTGACCGGACTCGCCCTGCAGTGCGGCAGAAGGAGTGGTCATGGCCCGGATCCAGTTCGGCATCTTCCCCATCACCGAGGACTGGCCGGACGGGCGGGACATGGCCCGGGTCTACAACGAGATCGTGGCCGAGGCGAAGATGGCCGAGTCGGTCGGCTTCGACTCCTGCCTGATCACCGAGCACCACCAGCAGGCCGACGGCTACTTCCCGAACCCGCTCATGGTGTCCGCCGGTGTCGCGCGCGAGACCACCACGCTCAAGGTCGGCAGCTGCGTCGCCCTCGCCCCCCTCTACAACCCGATCCGGCTCACCGAGGACACCGCGCTGCTCGACGTGATCTCGAACGGGCGGCTCATCCTCGGACTCGGCGCGAGCTACGTGAGCGAGGACCTGGCGGCGTTCGGCGTCGACGTCAGCCAGCGCGGCGCGCTGATGGAGGACACCGTCCGGTTCCTGCAGGAGGCCTGGACCCAGGACAACCTGGACTTCGACGGCGAGGTGTTCCACTTCCAGAACATGCGCGTGACCCCGAAGCCGGTGCAGCAGCCGCGGCCGCCGGTGTGGCTGGGCGCCTGGACGCCGCAGGGCCTGCGCCGCGCCGGGCGGCTCGGCGACGCGTGGGTCACGGACGTGATCAACACGCTCCCCACGTTCCAGATGTTCGGCGAGATCTACCGCAAGTCCGCGGCCAAGAACGGCAACCGGCCGCGGGTCGCGGTGCTGCGCGAGTGCTGGGTCGCGCCCTCGACCGAGCAGGCGCTCGAGGAGTACACCGAGCACCTGATGATGTCGCACAAGTTCTACTTCGAGGCCGGCGGCTACAGCCCGCTCGCCGACCCGTGGGTCGCGGACATCAAGTCCGTCGACGAGTTCACCTTCGACAAGGTCGCGCCGGACCGCTTCATCATCGGCTCGCCCGAGCACTGCATCTCCGAGATCGAGCGCTGGCACACCGAGCTCGACTCGGACTACTTCGTGATGCGCTTCCGGCACCCCACCGGCCCGACGCACGAGAAGGCGCTCGCCTCGATCAAGCTGTTCGGCGAGAAGGTCATCCCGGCGTTCGCATGACCGTTCTGCCGGCCCTGACGGGGCCCTGGTCGGGGGAGCAGCCCTTCGCCGTCCACGATCCCGCGACCGGTCGGGAGATCGCGACCGTGCAGGGCGGCGGCGTGGTGGAGGTGGACGCCGCCGTCCGGCGGGCCCGGGCGGCCTACGCCGTCTGGCGTGAGGTGGGGGCGCGGGAGCGGGGCGCGCTGCTGGGCGAGTGCTCCCGGGTGATCGAGGCGCACGTCGACGAGCTCGCCGAGCTCGAGTCGCTGGAGATGGGCAAGCCCCGGCACATCTCGCGCGACTTCGACCTGCGGTTCTGCCACAGCTCGTTCGCCTTCTTCGGCGGGCTGGCGGACAAGCTGCCGGGCGCGGCGATCGACCTCGGACCCGTTGTCGCGCACACCGTCCACGAGCCCTACGGGGTGGTCGCGGGGATCATCCCGTTCAACTGGCCGCCGATCCACACCGCCGGCAAGAGCGCGCCCGCGCTGGCCGCGGGAAACTGCGTGCTGCTCAAGCCGCCCGAGCAGGACCCGCTGACGATCATGCGGATCGTCGAGCTGCTCGCCACGGTGCTGCCGCCGGATGTGCTGCAGGTCGTGCCCGGAGGGGCGGAGACCGGGGCCGTGCTGGCCGGGCACCCGGGCGTCGAGCACCTGTCGTTCACGGGCTCCACCGCGACCGGACGGGCCGTGCTGAAGCTGGCCGCGGAGGGCCTGACGCCCGCGGTGCTGGAGCTGGGCGGCAAGAACCCCTTCGTGGTGTTCGACGACGCGGACCTCGGCTCGGCGGTGCGCGGCGCCGTCGAGGGGGCCTTCTTCAACGGGGGCGAGGCGTGCACCGCCGCGTCCCGGCTGCTCGTCCAGGAGGGGGTGCACGACGAGTTCGTGTCCCGCGTCGGGGACGCGGTGCGGCGGCTCCGCGTGGGGCCGGGGCTGGACGACGGCTCACACGTCGGGCCGATGGTGACCGCGGCGCACCGGGACAAGGTGCAGGCGGGGATCGCGCAGGCGCTCGCCGAGGGGGCACGCTGTGTCGCCGAGGCCCCGGTCCCTTCCGATCCCGCGCTCGCGGGGGGCTACTGGGTGGCGCCGACGCTGTTCGCCGGGGTCACCCCGGACATGGCGATCGCGCGCGACGAGCTGTTCGGGCCGGTCACCGCCGTCCTGCCGTTCGCGACGGAGGACGAGGCCGTGGCGCTGGCCAACGACACCCCGTACGGCCTGCTCGCCGCCGTCTACACCGGCGACCACCCCCGGGCCCGCCGGATGGCCCGGCGGATCGACGCAGGAGTGGTGCTGCTCAACAACTTCAACCGCGCTCTGCTCGGGACGCCCTTCGGCGGCTTCAAGGACTCCGGGTACGGGCGGGAGCACTCGATCGAGAGCCTGCTGGAGTTCACGCGCGTCAAGAACATCCGGGAGCCCTCGGGGATCGGCGAGATCCCGGAGTGGCCTGTCCTGAAGGACGTTCTCTAGAAGAAGCCGTCGCGCTCGACGGACGCCGCACGCGGCACGTAGCCGAGCTCCGTCGAGAGCGCGTCGGCGATCTCGCGCAGCACGGGCACCGTGTCGCTGCGGAGCTTCTCCGGCGCGAGCCGGCCCGCCGACGTCGACGAGGCCAGGGCCGCGACGACCGCGCCCGAGCGGTCCCGCACCGGCGCCGACGCCGAGAGCAGGCCGTCCTCCAGCTCGCCGTCGACCACGGAGTAGCCGCGGTCGCGCACCTCGGAGAGCGCCATCCGGAGGTCGGCGGGATCGGTCACGGTGCGGGAGGTCAAGGGGCGCAACGGCGCCTCCTCGAGGTACCGGGTGATCCGCGCGGGGCCGGACCAGGCGAGCAGGACCCGGCCCATGGACGTCGCATGGGCCGGGACGCGGGTGCCGACGGCGACGTTGATGGTCATGATGCGGCGCACCGGGACCCGGGCGACGTAGACGGCGTCGAACTCGTCGAGCTCGGCGAGTGAGGCGGACTCGCCGGTGAGCTCGGCCAGCCGCAGCAGGTGCGGCTGCGCGGTCTCGATCAGCGCGCTCGACGCGGTGTAGTGCTGCCCGATGGTGAGCACGCGCGGGGTCAGCCGCCAGCGGGTGCCGTCGTTGGCCACGTAGCCGAGCCGCTGCAGCGTGAGCAGCAGCCGCCGCACGGCGGGCCGGGAGAGCCCCGTGGCCGTGGCGAGCTCGGCCAGCGTGGGTTCGGTGCGGGTCTCGTCGAAGGCGAGCAGCACCGCGAAGCCCCGCTCGAGGCTCTGCACGTAGTCGCGCTCGCCGCCCTCCACCGCCACGCCCCCATCCTTCCGCACGGCCCCGGTCGGGGGTTGACCCCGCGCCCGCCGTCGGGCACTCTCGTCGACATTGAACGCACAGCGTTCATCAAGTACGCAGAGCGTACAGCGCACAGGGAGGTGCGAGGCATGACCGTCCCAGCCCGGGACCTGCGCAACGCCTTCGGCCGGTTCGCCACCGGCGTCACCGTCGTGACCTGCCGCAACGACGAGGGGACCCCGCACGGGGCGACCGTCAACGCGTTCACCGCGGTCTCGCTCGAGCCCGCGCTGTGCCAGGTCACGCTGACCCGCAAGTCGCGCGCGTGCGGCTACCTGGAGGGCTCGCCGTTCGCGGTGAACGTGCTCGGCGCCGGCCAGGTCGACACGGCCTGGCACTTCGCCGGGCGCCCCGCCGACCCGGGGCCGGAGTGGGCCGAGGGCCCCACCGCGCCCGTGCTCGTCGGCTCCGCCGCCGTGTACTCCTGCCGTCCCTGGCGGACCTACGACGGCGGGGACCACCTGATCGTGGTCGGGGAGGTCGAGCACATCGACGTCACCGACGCGGAGCCGCTGCTGTTCTACTGCGGCGCCTTCCGCGAGATCGGCCCGGTCGAGACCGGGACCCACTGGACCGGCTCCCTCGACAGCCCCGAGGCCGGCTGGTTCGACGCGCAATCGACGTTCCTCAAGATCGCCTGACCCGGAAGGACATCATGACCATCCAGCAGGACCGTCCCGCTCCCACCGCCACCGCCCCCATGACCGGCGACGAGTACATCGCGTCCATCCAGGACGGTCGCGAGGTGTGGGTCTACGGCGAGCGTGTGAAGGACGTGACCACGCACCCGGCGTTCCGCAACCCGGTGCGGATGACTGCCCGGCTCTACGACGCGTTGCACGCGCCCGAGACCCGCGACAGGCTGACGGTCCCGACGGACACCGGCAACGGCGGCGTCACGCACCCGTTCTTCCGGTCCCCGCACTCGGTCGACGACCTGCTCGCGGACCGTGAGGCGATCCAGACCTGGGCGCGGATGTCCTACGGCTGGATGGGCCGCTCGCCCGACTACAAGGCCAGCTTCCTGGGGACGCTGGGCGCGAACTCGGAGTTCTACGCGCCGTTCGAGGACAACGCGAAGCGGTGGTACAAGGAGTCGCAGGAGAAGGTCCTGTACTGGAACCACGCGATCATCAACCCGCCGGTGGACCGCAACCTGCCGCCGGACGAGGTCGGCGACGTGTTCATGAAGGTGGAGAAGGAGACCGACGCCGGGCTGATCGTCTCCGGCGCCAAGGTCGTCGCCACCGGCTCGGCGATCACGAACTACAACTTCATCGCGCACTACGGGCTGCCGATCAAGAAGAAGGAGTTCGCGCTCATCTGCACGGTGCCGATGGACGCGCCGGGCGTGAAGCTGATCTGCCGCACCAGCTACGCCCAGCAGGCCGCGGTGATGGGCAGCCCGTTCGACTACCCGCTCTCCTCGCGGATGGACGAGAACGACACCATCTTCGTCTTCGACAAGGTGCTGGTGCCGTGGGAGAACGTGTTCCTCTACGGCGACATCGAGAAGATCAACGGCTTCTTCCCGGTGTCGGGCTTCATCCCGCGCTTCACCTTCCACGGCTGCATCCGGCTCGCGACGAAGATCGACTTCATCGCGGGGCTGCTGCTCAGGGCCCTGGAGATCACGGGCAGCAAGGACTTCCGCGGCGTGCAGACCCGCGTGGGCGAGGTCGTCGGGTGGCGGAACACGTTCTACGCGCTGGCGGACGCCATGGCGCGCAACCCCGACGAGTGGACCAACGGGGCGCTGCTGCCCAAGCTCGACTACGGGCTCACGTACCGGATGCTGATGATCCAGGCCTACCCGCGGATCAAGGAGATCATCGAGTCCGACGTCGCGTCGGGCCTGATCTACCTCAACTCGCACTCCATCGACTTCAAGACGCCCGAGGTGCGGCCCTACCTGGACAAGTACGTCCGCGGCTCCAACGGGTACGAGGCCGTGGACCGGGTGAAGGTCATGAAGGCGCTGTGGGACGCCGTGGGCTCCGAGTTCGGTGGGCGCCACGAGCTCTACGAGCGCAACTACTCGGGCAACCACGAGAACGTGAAGGCGGAGCTGCTGTTCGCGGCCGAGGCGCAGGGCACCACGGCCGCGATGAAGGGCCTGGCCGAGGCATGCCTGAACGAGTACGACCTGGACGGCTGGACCGTCCCGGACCTGATCGGCAACGACGACGTCTCGTTCCTCAAGAACCGTCGCTGACCCCTGCCCGGCCCCGCCGCGGCGGGGCCGGGCCCGCTCCCGGAAGGACCTGCTCGTGCTGTTCCACGTGACCATGGACGTCGACATCCCGCGCGACCTCGATCCGGACGTCCGCGCGGACACGATCGCGCGCGAGAAGGCGTACTCGCAGGACCTGCAGCGGCAGGGCAAGTGGCCCCACATCTGGCGGGTCGTGGGGAAGTACTCGAACGTCAGCGTGTTCGACGTCGAGTCGACGGACGAGCTGCACGAGATCCTGTGGAACCTGCCGCTGTTCCCCTACATGACGGTGCAGGTCACGCCGCTGTGCCCGCACCCGTCGTCGATCCGGTGAGCCACTGGCGTGGGCTCGCGGAGGTGCCGTGGAGCTGGGGCCGCTCGGTGGTGACGCTCGGGGTGTTCGACGGGCTGCACCGCGGCCACGCGCGGCTGCTCGGCCGGGCCGTCGAGCTCGGGCGGCTACGGGGGCTGCCGGTGGTGCTGGCGACCTTCGACCCGCACCCGGCCACGGTGGCCGGGCGGCACCGGGACACCCGGGCGGTCGTGAGCCTGGAGCGCCGTGCGGAGCTCGCCCGCGAGCTCGGGGCGGACGCCGTCCTCGTACTGCCCTTCGGCGAGGGCCTGGCCCGCACGCCGGCGGTGGAGTTCGCGCGTGACGTCCTCGTGCGCACCCTGCGCGCCACGGACGTGGTGGTGGGGGAGAACTTCCGCTTCGGGTACCGCGGGGTGGGCGACGTCCGGCTGCTGCGCCGGCTGGGAGCCCGGCACGGCTTCCGCGCGCACGGTGTGGACCTGCTGCCGGGGTGCTCGTCGACGCGGGTCCGCGAGCTCGTCGCGGCGGGGGACCTCGCCGGGGCGGCGGGGGTGCTGGGCCGCCCCCACCGGGTGCCCGCCACCAGCACCGGGCGGAGCGTCCGGGTGGAGGGCGACCTGCTCCCGCCCGACGGCGCCTACCGCGTCCGGGCGGGAAACCTGCAGCTCACGGCGGTGCTCGCCGGTCGGGAGCTGGGGCTGCGGCTGCCCGCGGGGGCTGTGGAGATCGAGCTCCTGGAGCGTGCGGGTGGGGGGTGAACCCTACCCGGGTTCGGGGGTGGAGCCCTGCCGGTCGGCGGGTGCACACGATCGTTCCAAGAGGCTCTGAGCAGCAGTCTTGTTCCTGTCAGCAGGAACGGACGAGGAGCCCCCGATGTCGAACACCACCACCGCCACCACCGGCCGGTTCACGATGGTGCGCGAGGCCCGCCGCTTCCTCACCCACCTCCGCACCCAGCGCACCATCACCCCCACCACCGGCACCCTCCGCCCGGCCGTCTCGGCCCACGCCGAGGGCCTCAACGTCCTGATCGTCACCTCGGAGGCGCCGCCGATCGTCTCCGGGATCTCCCGCTGCGTCGACCGCCTCACCACCGGGCTGCGCGGCCGCGGGCACCGCGTCGACGTCCTGTCCAGCGTGCAGATCCCGCGGCTGTCGTTCGGCGAGTACCGGTTCTCGGCGATGCTCGCCTACTGGCGCCACATCTCGGCCATGACCCGCGACTACGACGTCATCAACCTCCACGGCCCGGTCCCCACCATGTCGGATGTGTTCCTCCTCCTCGCCGGCGCCCGGCGCGGCACCCCGGTGGTCTACACCCACCACTCCGCCCTCGCCGTCCGCGGCGCCGAAACCCTCTCCGGGGTCTACAACCGCCTCCACCGCATCCTGTCCGGCCGCGCGGACATGACCCTGACCACCTCGCAGTTCTACGCCGACAGCGAGTCCCGCGGCTCGGGCCGGCCGCCGGTGAAGGTCATCGAGTGGGGCACCGACCTGCGCCCCCTCGCGGAGAAGAAGACCGCCGGCCCGCTGCAGGTGTTGTTCGTCGGGCAGATGCGCCCCTACAAGGGCCTCGAGTGGCTCATCCCCGCCGTCGCCTCCCAGCCGGGCATGGAGCTGACCCTGATCGGGGACGGCCCGCACCGCGCCGACTACCAGCGCCTCGCCGCCGGCGCCACGAACATCACCTTCCGCGGCCGGGTGTCCGACGAGGAGCTCGCCGCCGCCTACGACTCCGCCGACGTGGTCACCCTCCCGTCCGTGACGCAGGCCGAGGCGTTCGGCCTGGTCGTGCTGGAGGGCATGATGGCCGGCGCCGTCCCGGTCGTGTCCGACCTGCCCGGTGTCCGCGACCTGGCCGCCGGCCCCGGCACGATCGTCCCGGCCCGCGACGTCGACACCCTCCGCGCCGCCCTGCGGGAGCTGGCCGACGACCGCGAGCTGCTCGCCACCCGCTCCGCCCAGGCCCGGGCCAAGGCCGAGACCCTGACCTGGGACTCCTGCATCGCCCGCTACGAGGACGCCCTGTTCACCGCCATCGAGGCCCGCGGCACGGTCGCCCCGGTCACCGCCCCCGCCATGGCCCTCGCCGCCTGAAGAGCTGCCTGAACCCACCCCTCGTGAGTGGCGATAGTCGCCAGAGCGACTATCGCCACTCACGGGTTCAGGTGGCTCGGCCCGGACGTCCCACGGGGCGCCCGGGCCGAGTCGTGTCTACGGTCGACGGCATGGCGACCGACGACGCCCACAGCTCGCGTCCCGCAGCGACGCCCGGGCCGGGGGCGGGTGAGGTGCAGGTGCTGGGGGACTCAGGGCCGGCTGTCCTGTTGCTGCCCGGCGGGGCCGAGACCTGCGACGGGTTCTTCCCCGGGCTGGTCGAGGGGCTGATCGCCGACCCGGGGTGCCGGGTGATCGTGCACGACCGGCCCGGCACCGGACGCTCCATGGTGGACGGTGATCTCGCGGGGGCCTCTGCCCACCTGCACGCGCTGATCGCGGAGCTCGGCCTCGGGCCGGTGGTCGTGGTGGGGCAGAGCCTCGGCGGTGCCGTCGCGGTGCTGCTCGCGCGCGACCATCCGGAGGACCTCGCCGGCCTCGTGCTGCTCGACGCCTCCCCGATCAACGACCCCGCGAGCTGCCGGCAGATGGCCCGGACCATCGGCCCGCTGGGGGCGTTCGCCCGGCTCCCGGTCGCCGGGAAGCTGGCCTCCGCCGGCTTCCGCGCGTTGGGCCGCAAGCAGATGCGCGAGGTGGCGCTGCGCCCGGACTGCGCCGCGGCGATGGAGCGGACCCTCGAGGCGGACATGGTGCAGCTCGCGAAGGCGGCCGGGGGGATCGACACCCTCGCGGCCAACCTGCACGAGTCCGACCTGCCGCGGCTGCCGTCCGTGGTCGTCACCGCCGATCGCCCGCCGGGATCCGCGGTGCGGAAGGCGCACGAGCGGCTCGCCGGCGCCTTCGGGGGCGAGCTGCGGAGCTGGCCGGGCGCCACCCACTCGGTGCACCTCGACCATCCCGACGAGGTGCTCGAGACGGTCCGCGAGGTCGTCCGTCAGGTGGGCTGATCGGCCCAGGCCGTCAGCGTCGCGAGGGCCCACGCCCGCACCCGTTCCGCGTGTCCGTCTGCGGGGAACCCGCCGTCGACCGTGACGTCCCCGATGCGGACGGCGAAGCCGGCCGGGGCCGGGAGCAGGGGGCCGGTCGGCCGCGCGAGCCCGGCACCCCGGTGCGAGTTGGCGCGCCGCCGGCGCGCGGTGACCGCGGCGAGCCCCTCACGACCGCGCTCGACGAAGGCGCGCAGCAGCTCCAGCGCCGGATCGTCGGCCGGCCGCGGTTCATGGTCGTGCTGGAGGGTGAACGCGGCCACGACCACCCCGTGCAGCGGCCCCCACGGCTCCGCGCGCGAGTGGTCGAGGGCTAGCAGCCGCTCGAACAGGTCCTGCTCGCTCGTCACGCCGGCTCGGCCGTCGCAGCGGCTCGGTGGGCACTGCGGCTCGGTGGGCACAGGACCTCGGTGGGCGCAGGGCCTCGGCCCGTCACGCCGGGCGGAGGAGGCCCCGGCGATCGGCGTCGACCACGGACAGGTCCGGGCCGGCCAGGGAGGCCGGGGTCGCGGAGCCGGGGAGCAACCGGACGGCGGTGTGGCCGAGCTCGGCCAGCATCGCGGCGGCGGCACCCGCGTCCGCGGGGGTGAGCCCGTGCGGGTCGAGAGCGCGGGCGTCCGGGCGGCGCAGGTACAGCAGCACGCCGCCGTCCCGCGCGATCACGGCCGCGTCCTGGGCGAACCGGCGGGCGCAGTCGCAGGCCATGCTGCCCATGACGTCCCCGAGCAGGCACTCGCGGTGCACCGCGACGAGCGGGCGGCTCGCGGTGCGGGCGCCCAGCAGTGCCATGTGCTCGGCGCCGGTGACCTCGTCCCGGTAGCCGAGCGCGTCGAACACGCCGTGCTCGGTGGGCAGCCGGGTCGCGGCGGCGCGGGTGACGCGGGCCCGCTCACCGTCGCCGTGGCGGAGCCGGTGCGCGACGAGATCGGCGATCGTGAGGACGGTGAGGTCGTGCTGGGCGCCGAGCAGCGCGGCGTCGGCGATTCCGGCCATCCCGCTGTCCGTGACCAGCTCCGCGATCAGGGCGACGGGCGGCAGGCCGGCCAGCCGGCACAGGTCGACGCCGGCCTCGGTGTGTCCGGGGCGCTCGACGACGCCGCCCGCGCGAGCGCGCAGCGGGAGGACGTGGCCGGGCCGGACCAGGTCGGAGGGGCGGCTGTCCGGGGCCGCGAGGACCTGCGCGGTACGGGCCCGGTCGCGGGCGCTGATGCCGGTGCTGATCCCGCTCGCCGCGTCGACGCTCACGGTGTACGCGGTGCCGCGGGGGTCCTGGTTGCGCCGGACCATCGGCGGAAGGCCGAGCGCGTCTGCCCGCTCGCCGCTCATCGGGGCGCACAACAGCCCCGAGCTGTACCGGACGGCCCAGGCGGTCCAGCGGGGTTCGGCCAGGGCGGCCGGCAGGACGACGTCGTACTCGTTCTCCCGGTCGCCGGCGTCCGCGACCAGGACGGGGCGTCCGGCGCGCAGCGCCGAGACCGCCGCGCCGACGGGGTCGTGCGGGGCGAGCAGGTCTGGCTGGGCGGACATCAGGCGTCCGCGGGATCGCGTCGGGACATCGGGGTCCTCCTGGCCGAGCCGTGACGTGCCAACGGAACTCCCGCTCCGTTACCGCGCCGTTACGGGCGACGGTCGAGGACTCCGCCCAGCCCGACGGGGCCCGCGGCCGTACGCGGACCAGCATCGTGGAACGGACGGTCGTTTCTCCATGCGGAGGGGCGAACGTCACGTCGGGACTTCTCCGGGAATACCGCCGCCGCGGTCTCGGTACGGCACTCTCCGCCTCCGTCCACGGAGCGCGCACCTCACCCCGACAGGCGTGACGATCGACGGGAGCACGCCGGTCGGGTTCGCCGCCGGCCGAGACGACGACTGCTCCGGACGGATCCGCGTCCGCTGGAGCGACGGGCCGAACACGTCGGGTGATGTGGCTACCGTTGACCTGTCCGTTCGGAGGGGCGAGGATCACGTCGTGCGGGACGGTGCGGGACGCGGCGAGATCGATCCACCGGCCCTCGAGGTCCGGCACGAGACGCTCCGAAGCGGTGTCGTCGCCGTCCGGCTGGCCGGTGAGCTGGACACGGACACCGCGGGGCGGCTCCACGAGGCCCTCCAGTCGGCCATCCTCGGGGCCCGCGCCGTGGTCGTCGATCTCGCGGCGGTGAGCTACCTCGGCTCGGCCGGGGTCAGCGCGCTCCTGGGGGCCCACACGCGCGCCGGGGACCGCGTGCACCTCGCGGGGCTCGAGGGCAACCGGTCGGTGCACAAGGTCGTCGACCTGTTGGGGCTGACCCGGCACTTCGTGGTCCACGACGACGTCCCGGCCTTCCTCACCGCACTGCGCGCCTAGCGATGGCGCGGCCCGGCCCGTGGTGGTGGCTCTGGTACGCCGTCGGCGGCCGGCTGCCCGCCCGCTTCGCGGACTGGGTGCTCGACGACGCCACCTGCCGGACCTGGGTGGCCCGGCACCTGCTGCGCACCGCGGTGCCGCTGGTGATCGTGTCCGCGCCGATCGTGCTGTTCGTGCCGGGGCCGCTGTGGGTGCGGCTCTGCGGCCTGCTGCTGGGCTGGCTCGTCTCCGCCCAGTTCGCGATCTTCCTGCTGCACGACGCGGTGGACCACCGCGCCCGGCGGGCGGGCTGGCCGCCCGGCCACGCCCAGGCGGTCCGGGACGCCGCCGCGCGCGCCGAGCGCGAGCGCACCCGGGCCCGGTACCGGGCGAGGTACCGATGAGGCCAGGTCAGTGCGGGTCGTGAGCGCCTGTCGCCCCGCCGGCGGCGGACGTTCTCACAGGGACAGCCAGACCGCGGTGTCCTCGGCGAGCAGGCCGTCGGACAGCGGGCCGGAGCGCAGGACGACCTCGGCGTGGGCGGGGAGGGCGAACGGGGCGGCGTCGAGGTTGAGCAGCAGCGCGAAGCCCGGTGTACGGGCGAAGCCGAGGGCACCCTCGGGCACGTCGAGCCAGGTCAGGTCACCGTCGCCGAGGGCCGGCAGCTGCCGGCGCAGACGCAGCGCGCGCCGGTAGAGCGAGAGCATCGAGCCGGGATCGGCCGCCTCGCGTTCCGCGGTGTACCGCGCGAACCAGGTGGGCTGCGGGAGCCACGGCGTGCTGCCCTCGGGGCCGAAGCCGAACGGCGCGGCACTCCCGGACCAGGGGATCGGCACCCGGCAGCCGTCGCGGCCGCGCTGGGTGTGCCCGGAGCGGCGCCAGGTCGGGTCGTCGAGCACGTCCTCCGGCAGGTCCTCGACTTCCGGCAGGCCCAGCTCGTCGCCCTGGTAGACGTAGGCGCCGCCGGGGAGCGCGAAGATCAGTAGGGCGGCGGCACGGGCGCGGCGGGTGCCGAGCTCCAGGTCCGCCGGCACGCCGAGCATCGAGTCCAGGCTCGTCCCGATGCCGTCGTCCGGGTCCCGGGCCAGGCGGGAGACGTGCCGGGCGACGTCGTGGTTGGACAGCACCCAGGTCGGCGGGGCGCCCACGGCCGCGTGCTCGCGCAGGGTCCGCTCGATCGACCGGCGCAGCGCCGGCGCCGTCCACGCCGCCTTGAGGAAGTCGAAGTTGAAGGCGGTGTGCAGCTCGTCCGGGCGCAGGTAGCGGGCGAAGCGGTCCGCCTCGGGCACCCACGCCTCGGCGACGAACACCCGCGGCGGGTCGTAGGTGTCCGCGATGCCGCGCCACTCCCGGTAGATCTCGTGCACCTCGTCGCGGTCCCAGTGCGGGTGCGGGCCGGGATCGTGGTGCTGCCGCTCGCCGACGTCCGGCAGGCCCTCCTCCTTGACCAGCGAGTTCGCGACGTCGATCCGGAAGCCGTCGACGCCGCGGTCGAACCAGAAGCGCAGGGTCTCGGCGAAGTCTGCGCGGACGTCCGCGTCGTCCCAGTTGAGGTCGGGCTGGGTGACGTCGAACAGGTGCAGGTACCACGTGCCGTCCGGGAGCCGGGTCCACGCGCCGCCGCCGAACATCGCCTGCCAGTCGTTGGGCGGGGAGTCGCCCGAGTCGCGGAAGACGTACCGCTCCCGATGCTCGCCCGCCAGCGCCTCGCGGAACCACGGGTGCTCGTTCGAGGTGTGGTTCGGGACGATGTCGAGGATGACCCGCAGGCCGCGGCCGTGGGCCTCCGCGATCAGGGCGCCGGCCTCGTCGAGGGTGCCGAAGCGGGGCTCGATCGCGCGGTAGTCCGACACGTCGTAGCCCGCGTCGTGGAGCGGGGACGGGTACCAGGGGTTGATCCAGATCGCGTCCACGCCGAGGTCGGCGAGGTGGCCGAGGCGAGCACGCAGGCCGGCGATGTCGCCCACCCCGTCGCCGTTCCCGTCGGCGAAGCTGCGGATGTAGACCTGGTAGATCACGGCGCTCCGCCACCAGGGCGTGGCGTCGGTCATGCTGGGGCTCCTCGCGGGTCGGCTGGGGGCCGACCCTTCCACAGGGGACGGGCGGAGGCGCGATGGAACGGCCGGTGGTCGCGGTGCTCGCCCGGTTCCCCTCGGCCTGGTTCTTCGCGGAGGCCATCGGCGGGATCGAGCGCGTGCTGCGGGCCGGCGGCTATCCGTTCCTCCTGCACAACGTGGGTGATCCGGAAGGGCGCGCCGCCGTGCTCGCGGGCCTGCCGCGGCAGACGGCCGTCGCCGGTCTGATCGTGGTGGCGTCGTCCTTCACCCCGGAGGAGACCGCGCTGCTCACGCGGCTGGACGTGCCGGTGGCCGCGGTGGGCGGGACCTTCCCCGGGGCGCCGCGCGTCGGGATCGACGACCGCGCGGGTGCGGCCGCCGCCGTCCGGCACCTGGTCGGGCTGGGGCACCGGGAGATCGGCCTGCTGTCCTTCGACCCGGACGACGCCGCGGGCGGGGCGGTCACCGAGGCCCGCCGCGCCGGGTTCGCGGACGGGTTGGCCGAGGCCGGGCTGCCGCTGCGGGAGGAGTGGGTCGTGCCTGCCGGGCACGACGCACCGGCCGGGGCACGCGCCGCATCGGTGCTGCTGGCGCGGGGGGTGCTGCCCACCGCGGTGCTCGCGATGTCGGACGAGACGGCGCTCGGTGCCCTGCGCACGTTCCGGCGGGCCGGGGTGGACGTGCCGGGGCGGATGTCCGTCGTGGGGTTCGACGACCAGGCGGCGGCGGGGTTCGCGGACCTCACCACGATCGCCCAGCCGGCGCGGGAGCAGGGGGCGCGGGCGGCGGAGCTGCTGCTGGAGGCGCTGGCCGGGCGGCTCGCCGGGGCGCCGTCGATCGACCTGCCGACGCGGCTGGTGGTGCGGGGGACGACGGCGCCGGTCTGAGGCCTCCGGAAACTGTCGGTGGGCCGTGCTGTCATGCCTGCATGAAGGTTCCGGGGTACTGGCGGGGGCGGTCGTGGGTCCGGGCGTACCGGCGCCCACCGCACGTGCCCGAGGGGGAGCAGCTGTCGTTGCCGCTGGCGCGGGCCGGCCCGGCCCGCATCCCTCGCCAACGGGACGATCCTGACAAGTCGGATGCATTGCCGCGCAAGCGCTCCCGGCGCGTTTCCGTGCGGCGCGGCGCCGCCGTGCGGGGCTAGTCTCGGGGGTGGCGGAAGGGGTGCGCGTGGCGGACTGGGACGGGCGGGGGCTCCCGCCCGTGGCGGCCGAGAGGGTCCGCCGTGCCGCGGCCGGGGGTGCCTGGACGTCGCTGCTCAGCGCGCCCGCCGCCGCCGGGCTCACGGACGCGGGCTTCGACCCCGTCGGCGAGGTGATGGGCAGCATCGTCGAACGGATCGGCTGGCAGGGCTACCGCGGGTGCGGGTGGTCGCCGTTCGGCGGGGCCTACGGCGGCTACGGCGGCACCGCCCCCACGATCACGTCCTCGGACCGGGCCGCGTTCTCCGGCTTCGCCCCGTACGTCGCGGCGCTCGAGCACGGCTACGGCACCGCGATGTCCCGGCTCGTCCAGGAGGCCGCGGCGATCGGGGCCGACGGCGTCGTCGGGATCCGGCTCGTGCAGGACCGGATGGAGGGCGGGGCGCGGGAGTTCACCGCGCTCGGCACCGGGGTGCGCGCCCGCAGCGGCACGCGGCCTTCCCGGGTGTTCACCACCGCGCTGCCCGCCACGGACGTCGCGAAGCTCGTGCGGGCCGGCTGGATGCCCACGGACCTGGTCTACGGCATCTCCGTCGCGATCCGGCACGTCGACTGGTCCACCCGTCAGCAGATGTCGTGGGGCGCGGGGAACGTCGAGGTCACCGGGCACACCGAGCTCGTCACCCGGGTCCGTGAGGACGCCCGGCACCGCTTCACCGCGCACGTGCGGGGCACCGGGGCGGACGGCGCGATCGTCGACGACATGGCGCTCGCGACGTGGGAGGTCGAGCCCGCCGAGAACCACCGCGACCTGGTGGCGGAGTCCACCGTGTTCGGCACCGCCGTGGCCCGCTTCCACTCCGGACGTGCGGCGCCGAGCCGCACCCTGACCTACCTGCCCCTGCGTTGACGCCTGTACGGAGGACCTCATGACGGCCGACCCGACCGAGCTCCGGATCCCCGAGGACGCGATGCGCCGGCTCGCCGAGATGCGGCCCGGCCAGGCCACCAGCCTGTTCACCTCGGACCTCTCGGTGAACGAGTTCCTGCTGGTCCGCGAGGCCGGGTTCCGCCCGCTCGGGCTGGTCCTGGGCTCGAGCATCTACCACGTCGGCTTCCAGATGGGCCGGTGGAACAAGAACCAGGAGCTCACGATGCTCTCGCAGGCGATGTACCACGCCCGCGAGCTCGCGATGACCCGCATGGAGGCCGAGGCGGACCAGCTCGGCGCGGACGGGATCGTCGGTGTCCGGCTCGAGATCGAGTTCAAGGAGTTCGGCTCGGACCTGGCCGAGTTCATCGCCGTCGGCACCGCGGTGAAGGCGGACGAGCCCAAGACGCCGGACGGCTACACCTGGCGCAACAACAAGGACCAGCCCTTCACCTCGGACCTGTCCGGCCAGGACTTCTGGACGCTGGTGCAGGCCGGGTACGCGCCGCTGGGGATGGTCATGGGGTCGTGCGTCTACCACATCGCCCACCAGCGGTTCTGGCAGGCGATGGGCAACATCGGGCAGAACGTCGAGCTCCCGCAGTTCACGGAGGCGCTCTACGACGCCCGCGAGCTCGCCATGAGCCGGATGCAGGCCGAGGCCGAGCAGCTGCACGCGGAGGGCATCGTCGGGGTGCAGCTGCGCTCGCACGGGCACCGGTGGGGCGGGCACACCACGGAGTTCTTCGCGATCGGCACGGCGGTGCGGCCGCTGCGGGCGGACCACCGGATCCCCACGCCGCAGCTGGTCCTTCCGCTGAGCGACTCGTGACCGACTCGCCGATGTGGGACGTCCACACACTCGCGGCCGGGCTGCGGGCGGACCGGGCGGACGTCGCCTCGCAGGCGCGGGTGCTCACCGGCGCGCTGGCCGGCACCCTGCCCGACGGGATGGTGGAGGTCTCGGTGCGGCGCTCGGTCGCCGACCGGCTGGCCGGGCGCGAGGGCCGTCCGGTCGCGGTCGTCGTGCACGGCCACGAGCGTGATCTCGAGCTGCGCGAGGGGCCGCGCGGCCTGGAGGCCGAGCTGCGGAAGGTGGTGCGCGGCATCGTGATCAGCCGCACACCGATCGGTGTGGACGAGTGGTTGCAGGCGCTCGCGGAGGACCTGCAGCGGATCGCGGCCCGGGACGCCGCCGCCCGCGCGGCGCTGGAGGGGCTACTCGGGGGCTAGCTCCCGGAAGAACTCTGCGATCACCGCCAGCTGCTCGGGGGTGCGCCGGTCGAGCATGTCCAGGACGTGCCGGCCGTGCGCCTCGTACTGCGGGGCGAGCCGCTGCTCGACGGCGTCGTCGTCGCGCCGCACGATGACCTTGCGGCGGTCGCCCGGATCCCGGTCCCGCGTCGCGAAGCCCGCCTTCTCGAGCCGGTCGATCACGCCCGTGACGGTGCCGGAGGTCAGCCCGGAGAGCTCGGCGAGGCGGCCGGGGGAGAGCGGGCCGTGGACGTCGAGCAGCGTCATGAACTGGGAGTCCGTGGGGCCCAGGCCGAGCTTCTGGGCGACCGCGTGGTTGTTGATCACCACGCCGGCGATGAAGCGCACCAGCGATCCCATGATCTCGTCCCGGACGTCGGGCATGGCGAATCTCCTTGACAGATATCTCGTGACACCAAGATACTCGTATCGACGAGATACTTGACGTCCCGAGTGAGGATACGAGATGAGAACGGCACTGGTGATCGGCGCGGGCGTCGCGGGGCCCGTGGTCGCGATGGCCCTGCAGCAGGCGGGGATCGCGGTGGAGGTGTTCGAGGGCACGGAGACCGGGGCGGACGAGCTCGGCTCGTGGCTGACCCTGCAGGTCAACGGCTTGGACGCGCTCCGGGCGATCGATGCGCACGCGGCCGTCGCGCCGCTCGGCTTCCCGACGCTGCGGATGCGCTTCTTCAGCGGCACGGGCAAGGAGCTCGGCGTGATGTCGATGGGCGATCCGCTGCCGGACGGCACCGTCCCGCGGCTCGTCCCGCGGGCCGGGCTCTACCGGGCGCTGCGCGACGAGGCCGTCCGGCGCGGCGTCCGGATCCACTACGGCAAGCGGCTGGCGGACGCGAGCTCGTCGGCGACCGGGGTGCGGGCCACCTTCACGGACGGCACCACGGCCGACGGGGACCTGCTGATCGGCTGCGACGGCATCCGGTCCCGGGTGCGCACGCTGATCGACCAGGCGGCCCCGGCGGCGCGCTACGTCCCGGTGCTCAACGTGGGTGGGTACGTCCCGGACCTCGCGGTCGACGCACCGCCGGACGAGTTCCAGATGATGTTCGGCAAGCGGTGCTTCTTCGGGTGGGCGCGCAGCCCCTCCGGCGGGGTCGGCTGGTTCGCGAACCCGCCGCAGCGCGACGAGCCGCGCCGGGGGGAGCTCGCGGCGATCACGGACGCGGAGTGGCGGGCCCGGCTGATCGACCTGCTCTCGGTCGACGACTCGCCGGCCTGCGACATCGTCCGCGCCGCCCCCGGCCCGCTGTTCGGCTGGGCCACCTACGACATGCCGCCCGTGCCGCACTGGCACCGGGACCGCATGGTGATCATCGGGGACGCGGCGCACGCCACCTCGCCGGCCTCCGGGCAGGGCGCCTCCATGGCCCTGGAGGACGCGATCGTGCTGGCCAAGTGCCTGCGAGACGTGTCCGATGTGGAGCACGCCTTCGCGACCTTCGACGCGATCCGCCGCTCGCGCGTGGAGGCGGTCGTCGAGGTGGGCAAGCGGGGGAGCAGCCAGAAGGCGGCCGGGCCCGTGGGGCGGGTGATCCGGGACGCGATGATGCCGGTGATCCTCAAGCGGCTGGCGTCGAAGGGTGGTGCCTCGCCGGACTGGCTGCACCGCCACCACATCGAGTGGGACGAGCCG
>NZ_BAAAQK010000005.1:966288-1071574 GCF_039531635.1 Pseudonocardia ailaonensis
CCAGATGCCGACGACGGTGCCCGCGGTGCTGGCGTAACCCTGGACCAGCACGTTCGCGGGGTGCTTCGCGTCGACGTAGGGGCCGAACCACTCGTCCTTCATCCAGATCGTCATGCTCTCCCGGGGGTGGGCCGGGTCGGACAGCACCACGCCGAACCCGTGGACGTTGAACGCGTTGGACTGCAGCGTGAACGTCTCCGCGCCGAACGGGGCGACGACCGTCCCGGCCGCCGGGTGGGCGTCCTGGGGCTGGAACGGGCCGACGCGGGTGTTCGTGCCCGAGCCGTCCGTGGCGAAGACCTTGTCGATCCGCCAGTCGCGGAAGCTCCAGTTCTTCAGGACGAAGGTCTTCGTCCCGCCTATGGCCTGCTCCTGAACGTCGCCGGAGACGGTGGTGGCGACGGCGGTGGTGGTGGCGGTCGCGGCCGGGGTGGTCGCGGCCTGGGCGGTGCCGGCGAGCCCGACGAGGGCGGCGCCGGCGAGGATCGCGCAGAGGAGGGTGTGTCGTGCGCGCATGGGTATCGGTGTCCTTCGAGAGGGTGTCCCTGCTGTCGTCGTTGCCCCACAAGGATCGCGAGGATCGGCCCCGGACTCCGTCCCCCGACCGGCCCGCCGCCCGGACGAATCCGGCGTCCCCCGATCGCCCGACCCCGCTCAGGAGGGGCGGAGGTCGAGGCGGCGCAGGAGCTGGGCGTTGGCGGCCACCACGATCGTCGAGACGCTCATGAGGATCGCGCCGACCGCCGGCGGGAGCACGAACCCGACACCCGCCAGCACGCCGGCGGCCAACGGCACGGCCAGCAGGTTGTAACCCGTGGCCCAGAACAGGTTCTGCAGCATCTTCCGGTAGCCCGCGCGGGACAGCGCGACCACCGAGAGGACCGCGCGGGGATCGTCCGAGGCGAGGACGACGCCGGCGGACTCGATCGCGACGTCCGTGCCGGCGCCGATCGCGAGGCCGACGTCGGCGCGGGCGAGGGCCGGGGCGTCGTTCACACCGTCGCCGACCATCGCGACGGTGAGGCCGCGCGCCTGGAGCCGGGCCACGGCCGAGTCCTTGTCCTCGGGCCGGACCTCGGCCACCACCTCGTCGACACCCACCTGGGCGCCGACGGCCTCGGCGACCGGCCGGGCGTCGCCGGTGATCATGATCGTGCGGATTCCCTTGTCGCGCAGGGTTCGGACCGCCGCGCGGGACTCCGGACGGACCTCGTCGGCCAGCGCGAGGGCGCCGAGGACCTGACCGTCCCGCAGGACGTACACGACGGTGCTGCCCTGGGCCTCCCAGGCGCGAGCGGCCTCGGCGATCTCCGGTCCGGGTTCGGCGTCGAGGTCCCGGAGAAGTCCGGGCCCGCCGACCGCCACCGCCGCTCCGTCGACAGTCGCGACGACCCCGCGGCCGCTGAGGGACCGGAAGCCGCGCACCTCCGCCGGTGATCGGTGGTTCGGACCCGTCGAGGCCGCATGCGGCGCGGATGGGGCCGACGCGGTGATCGTCGGCTGGGCGTCGTCAGCGTGTGACTCGGCCTCCCGGAAGTGCCGACTCGCGGGGGTGGCGGTGACGATCGCCTTCGCCAGGGGGTGTTCGGAGTCCTGTTCCGCCGCGGCGGCGAGGGCGAGGGTGTCCTCGTGGCCGACCGTGGCGACGACGGTGGGGCGGCCGGTGGTGAGGGTGCCGGTCTTGTCGAACAGCACGGCGTCGACGGTGCGCATGCGTTCGAGGGCGAGGCGGTCCTTCACCAGGATGCCCGCGCGGGCGGCCCGGGCCGTCGAGATGGCGATGACCAGCGGGATCGCCAGGCCGAGTGCGTGCGGGCAGGAGATCACCAGCACCGTCACGGTCCGCTCGACCGCCTGGGCGAGGTCCCCGATCGAGGCCCACACCGCGAACGTCACCACGGCGACGCCGGAGGCGAACCAGAACAGCAGCCCGGCCGCGCGGTCGGCCAGGGCCTGGGCGCGGGAGCGGGAGGCCTGGGCCTGCTCGACCAGCCGCCGGATCCCGGCCAGGGCGGTGTCCTCGCCGACCCGGTCGACCCGCACCCGGATCGCGGAGTCCGTGGCGACCGTCCCGGCGACGACGCGGTCGCCCGCACCCCGCCGCACCGCACGGGACTCGCCGGTGATCATCGACTCGTCGAGCGCCGCCCCGCCCTCGACGACCACGCCGTCCGCGGGGACCCGGCCGCCGGAGCGGACGAGGACGACGTCGCCGGCGGCGAGCTCGCCCGGCGGGACCTGCTCGACGCCGTCGCCGGTCACCCGCTCGGCGGCGTCGGGGAGCAGGGCGGCGAGCGCGTCGAGGGCTCCGGACGCCTGGCCGAGCGCGCGCATCTCGAGCCAGTGCCCGAGCAGCATGATCACGACGAGGAGCGCGAGCTCCCACCAGAAGTCGAGCATCAGGAGCCCGGCGGTGGTCAGGGCGCTCGCGACGAAGGCGACCGTGATCGCCAGCGCGATGAGCAGCATCATCCCGGGCCTGCGGGAGCGGATCTCGCTCGACGCGCCGGCGAGGAACGGCGCGCCGCCCCACAGGAAGACGACCGTGCCGAGGAGCGGGGAGATCCACCAGGACCAGCCGGGAAGGTCGTAGCCGAGGAGGTCGGCGAACATCGGGCTGAAGGCCACGACGGGGAGGGCGAGGGCGAGGGACCACCAGAAGCGGTCCCGGAACGCCGCAGCATGGTCACTGTGCTCGTGCATCTTCGCCTCCGCGGCCGACGACCCGTCGTCGGTGGAACGCCTATACCCCCCGTGGGTATTTCCCGTGAGACCCTCGTCATGGAGCAGGGACGGGATCCGTGAGGAGAGGCGGCACGCACATGACGGACGGCGGGCGGATCCGGGGGCTCGACACGGGCCCCGCGGCGTTGCGGCAGGCCACGGCGGGTGCGCGGTGAGCGGCGAGCGCGGCCGGGCCTGGCGGGAACGGGCCGAGCAGGCCACGGGATCGCGGCGGGTGACCGCGGGATCGGTGGGCGGCGGCATCCTCGACGACATCGACGCGGTGCTCGCGGAGGACGACGAGCCGGAAACCTCACCGGAGGGTGAGGAGCGCCGCGAGCCGTATCTCTGACGTCGGTCCGGGTCGCCCGCTATCCGCGGGACAGCTGGCAGACGGCGATCAGGCGGATCGTGGTCCAGTCCCGCGGTCGCCAGATCCCGTTCTGCGGCAACGCGACCGCGGCCCCGGCGCGGCGTTGCTCGTCGAGCAGGCCGCGCGCATAGGCGGCCAGCCGCAGCCGGGCGTCCGTGTCGCTGGGGGCGAGCACGGCCACGCCACCGCTGGTGCGGGTGCCGGACTCGCGCAGGATGTCCCGCACCGCGGCCGCATGCTGGTCGACGAGGGCGGCCAGGCCGGGCTCGAGTGCGGCGGAACGCAGGCCGGGCACCCCGACCGTGTCCATCAGCCGGTGCAGCACACGCCGGGCCTGCCACTCGGCGACGGTGCGGCGGAGGTCCCCCAGGAGGCTCACGCACGGATGGTAACCACGGCCTTCACCGGATCGGGTGAGGATGAGCCGATCGGTCGCCGTCCCGCGCCGGTCGGTGAGAAACCGGCTGCGCCGGTCGGCGCTGCGCCCCAGCGGTCGTGAGTGGCAATAGTCGCCAGGGCGACTATTGCCACTCACAGGGTCTTCAGAACTGGACCACCTGGAAACGGGCACCGTGATCGTCCGAACAGAGGGCGGCGGTCCCGTAACCCGCGTGAGCAGGGTCCTCCGCCGTGCCCCCTGCGGCGCGCACCCGGGCGACGGCGGCGTCGATGTCCTCGACGGCGAACATCGGGACGGCGGCGGTCTCGCGGCCGCCGGCGAGGCCCATCGGGGGGTGGGCGTCGCCGCCGTCCACGCGGACGTTCCAGTGGCCGGGTTCGCGGCCGGGGGTGAAGCCCCAGCCCAGGACCGTGCCGTAGAAGGCGCGGGCGCGGGTGGGGTCCGGGAACTCCAGCGTGACGTAGGCCAGGTCGCCGGGTGCGGTCGAGCTCCGTGGGGCTCCTGGGCCGGTCTCGCTGACCGCGAACCGCACCCCCTGGTCGTCGACACAGTCCGCGACCCGGCCGAAGGGCTCCAGGGCCGGATCGGCCGCGGTGCCGCCCGCCGCGCGGACCAGCCGGACGGCGGCGTCGACGTCCGCGACCCCGTAGCAGCAGAACAGAGTGGGGCTCTGGTCGCCGAAGATGCCCAGGTGGGTGCCTGTGTTCGTGATCCGGCGGCCCTGGCCGTCGCGGACCTCCTCCGTCTCCCAGCCGAGCACCGCGCGGTAGAAGCGGTCGGCCGCGGCGGCGTCCGGGGTCCAGACGGAGGCGTAGGTCAGCTCGCCCGGCCGGGCGCCGGGCTCGGCCTCGGCTTCGCGGGACACCATCCAGCGGTGCCCGGAGGGATCGACCACCACGCCGCCGCGGCCGTAGGGCGAGTCGGTGACCTCGCGGTGCAGGGTGGCGCCGGCGGCGACCGCCCGGGCCACGACGGCGTCGGGGTCGGCGACCTCCAGGCGGAGCGACACGGACACCCCGCCGGACTCGGGGGCACGTAGGCCGAGCTCGGGGTACTCGTCCGCGAGCATGATCACGGAGCCGCCGAGGATGATCTCCGCGTGGCCGATCCGGTTGTCCGGCATGACGATCGGGTCGCCTCGGCGGACGGCGCCGAGACCGTCCACATAGAAGTCGAGGACGGCACGGGCGTCGCGCACGGCGAGGTAGGGGGTGACGGTCGACAGCGCGACGGCCGTCGGCTCGAGGGTGGTGGTCACGGGTTCCTCTCCGGCGAGCACCAGTCTTTCCAGGCGCTCGCGCAGGCGGGCGGCGAATCCCGGATCGGGGTCCACCGGCCGCACGGGTTCGCGGAGGGCGTCCAGCGGATCGGTCATGCCGGGCCTCCCTCCAGAGCGGTGTAGGTGCGGCGGAACGCATGCCGGGCGCGGACGAGCAGGGCCTCGGTGGCCTGCTCGGTGCGCCCCAGGACCGTGGCGACCTCGGCGACCGGGAGGCCGTCGAGGTACCGCAGGGTCAGCGACGCGCGGTGCTGCGGGCTCAGCGCGTCGAGGACCTCGCGGGCGAGGAGGGCGTCGAGCTCGGCGTCCCAGGGGTCGTCGACCTCGTCCGTGTCGAGGAGACGCAGCTTGCGGTCGAGCCGCTCGAGGTCCCGCCAGTG
The DNA here is from genome assembly GCF_039531635.1 of Pseudonocardia ailaonensis. Lineage (NCBI taxonomy): Bacteria > Bacillati > Actinomycetota > Actinomycetes > Pseudonocardiales > Pseudonocardiaceae > Pseudonocardia > Pseudonocardia ailaonensis. The sequence continues at coordinate 971,445 of NZ_BAAAQK010000005.1, forward strand.
GTCCACGAGCTTGTGCCGGGCGATCCCGACCAGCCAGCCCGTGCTCAGCGGCGGCGATCCCGACCGGCACGCCTGTACGGCGGCCAGGAACGTCTCCGCGGTGAGGTCCTCGGCCAGGGCGCGCCGCCCGCAGCGCGCGAGCAGGTAGCCGTAGACCTCGGGCAGTGCCTCGTCGTACAGCGAGAGCAGGGCCGGTCCCGAGTCCGGTACCGGCTGCGTTCCGCTCACGTCCCCCCGTCGTACGGGCGGCGCGGAACCCGACGGCGGTTCACCCGATCGTCGTAAGGAAGTCGACGAGGACCGCCAGCCAGCGCTCCTCGGCGTCGACATGGGGGCCGTGGCCGGAGCCCTCGAACATCTCCGTGCGGACGCTCCCGCCGGCCTTCGCGTAGGCCTCGAGGACGTCCCGGATCTGGGTGACCATCGGCTGCGGCGGATGGGCGTCGGCGCCGGGCCAGCCGGGCACGATCCCGGCTGCGCCGAGGACGCCGAAGTCGAGTGGGGAGGCGTCGGAGACGACGAGGTCCGCGGTGCCGTGGGTCCAGAGCACCGGCGGTCTCGGGTCGAGATCGACGATGTCCGCCCAGCGGCAGTACTTGGGGGACAGGGCGTTCAGGATCCCCCGGGTGCCGGGCGCCATCCCGGGCCAGTTCGGTGAGGACCGTGAGTCGCCCGGGTAGCCGTCGGGGCCGGTGAGCGTCTTGAGGATCTCGGCCACGTAGAGGTCCTCGCGCGTCGGGTCGAGCCGGTACTGCGGCGACCAGTAGGTCGCGCGCATCACGCTGCGGATCGACAGGGGGCTCTCGGCGGTCGTGTCCCCGGCCCCGAGACGGGCGACCACCTCGGGATTCGCGACACCGCCACCGGAGCCCGCGTGGTCCGCGTGCAGCGGGGTGCCGTCGCGCAGGACGGCGCCGTAGCCGTAGGGCGACACGGGATCGAGGAAGGTCAGCGACGCGACCGGCCGCGCCTTCGCGTAGTCGACGATCGCGGCGCCGGCGGTGGACCAGCCGACCAGGTGGGGCGGGTCCGTCACGCCGAGGGCGTCGAGGAGGGCGGCGGTGTCGTCGGCCCAGTCCGCGAGGCCGCGGGTGGCGTCGAGGGGCCTGGGCTCGGAGTCGCCGAAGCCGCGCATGTCCGGGGCGATCACGTGGAAGCGCTCGGCGAGGGCCGGGAAGAGGTGCTCGTAGAAGCGGGCGGTGGAGAGGTTGCCGTGCAGCAGGACCAGGGGCGGGCCGCTGCCCTCGGTGAGCACGTGGGTACGCAGCCTGCCGGTATCGACGAACGACTCCGTCATGGGGGCGATCGTGTCGGGGGCGGCCGGGGTGGTCAAGAGCGACTCGAACTGAGACGCCCGGGGCGGGCGCGCGGCGCTAGCGTCGGCGGGGTGTTCCCCGCCGACGCGTCCGGGCCCGACGACGATCTCCTCGTCGCCCGCTGGGGCTCCGAGCATCCCACCGCGCCCCTGGTCGTCGTGCTGCACGGGAACGGGACCAGCGAGCACTCGATGATCGAGATCTCGCCGTGGCTGCCGCACGGGCCCGTCGCGTACTGCGCGGTGCGGGCGCCGCTGCGGTCGGCGCGGGGGTACCGGTGGTTCGCCTCGTCCCCGGACGGCGAGCCCGATGCGGCGGAGCTCCTGGCCTCGAGCCGGCGACTGCTCGAGTGGCTGGACGGCGAGGGCGACCGTCCCGTGCTGCTGCTCGGGTTCCGCGGCGGCGTGACCATTGCCGGGGCGCTGATCCTGGAGGCGCCGGAGCGGTTCTCGGGGGCCGCGCTGCTGCACGGGGCGGTGTCGTTGTCGCCCCTGCCGGCGGACGGGGCGCTGCGGGGGATGCCGGTGCTACTCGCCCACGCCGACGACGATCCGCGCACGCCCCAGGGCCTGCTCACGGCGTCGCGCGACTGGTTGCGGCGGCGGTCGGGGGCACCCGTGCGGCTGGTGCTCGCGCCGGGTGGGCAGCTCGCGGGCTCGGTGGTCGACGCGCTGGGCAACTGGATGGGCGACCGGCTCGACTTCATCCGCGCCCACGGGGAGAGTCCGCTGCCGGACGGGCCGGAGCCGGCGTGGCCGGGACTCGGGCGGCTCTCCCCTCGCGTGGGCGGTGCCCCCGCGGTGACGGACGGACTGCCGCAGCTCCCGCTCGACTCCGCGCCGTGGCCGGGCTTCGCGCTGGGCGGATCGCCCGTGCCGGCGGAGATCGGTCCGCCCGGGACACTGTCGCTGCACTCCGAGGGTGGCCCGCCGGAGGCCTGCTTCCTGAAGACGGAGTTCGCACACCTGCACCCGGACGGCAGCCTGCACCTGTGCCTGCCGCCGGACCTGGCGTACGACGCGCTGCTGAAGGGGTGGGCGGTGGCCCATCCGCTGGCGGGGGTGCGGCTGAGCGCGGGAATGGTGCTGGTGCCGGCGCCGCGGGATGCGGCCGAGGCCCAGGTCGTCGAGACGATCCTGGCGGCGTCGCGAAGCTACGCGACGCCCTGACCCGCGAGTCGAATGGGCCGACCATCGAGCGGAGCCGGGAGGCCGGGTCGTGACGTTCATCCGCCTCCGGGACCTGGGTGATCTCGGTCCGGGATCCTTCGCGCGGCGCTGGTCGCTCGTCGCAGATGTGTATTTCGGCCTCCCGAAAGTGCCGACTCGCGGGGTGGGGTGGTGGGCGGCGATCAGGAAGGAGAGCAGTGCTCTTGACGGGGTGGGATCGGTGCGCCAGAGTGTGAGCACTGCTCTCATTGTTGATCGGGGGACTCTCATGACCGCCACGCTCACCGCTCCGGTCGCGACCGGGCCGGCCGCCCGCACGTCGCGGGTCGCACTCGTCGTCGCCGGGGTGCTGTTCCTGCTCTATCCGGCCCTGCGGCCGTGGGGTGACTCCACGGTGGACGGGATGGCCGCCGCCTTCTCCTCGCCGGCCTGGCTCGCGGCGCACACCGCCGCGATGATCGGGTTCGTGCTCGCCGGGTTCGGCCTGGTGCCGGTCGCGCGCCGCGCCGCCGTCGTGTGGGGGATCGGGGCGGCGATGGTCCTGCCGTACTACGGGGCCGAGGCGTTCTCGTTGCACGCCTTGGGTTCCCGGTTCTCCGGGGCGGAGCTCGCCTCGCTCGCCGACGCGGTCCGCTACGGGATCGTCCCGATGACGCTGTTCGGGATCGGGCTCGTGCTGCTGGCGGTTGCCGGCGTGATGACGGCGGTGCGGCTCGGGTGGCGGGGCGTGCCGTTCGCGGTCGCGGCGGTGCTGTACCTGCCGCAGTTCTGGCTCCCCGCCGAGCTCCGCATCACGCACGGGGTGCTGCTGGCGGTCGGGTGTGTGCTCGTCGCGCTGGCTCCGCGGCGCTGACACGTCGTAGATGTGTGTTTCGGCCTACGAAAAGTGCCGACTCGCGGGTCTTTCGGTCAGGCGGGGACGGTCGTGTGGGACTGGCGGAGGCGGTAGCGCTGGACCTTGCCGGTCGCCGTCTTCGGGAGCTCCGCGACCACGACGACCGCGCGGGGGCGTTTGAAGGAGGCCAGGCCGGCCTTGCAGAACGTGATGAGCTCGTCGGGATCCACGAGGGCGCCGTCGCGCGGGACGACGTAGGCGATCGGTTTGTCGAGTCCGTCGTCGTCCGGGATGCCGATCACCACCGCCTCGGCCACCGCCGGGTGCTCCAGGATCCGCGACTCCACCTCGGCGGGGGAGACCCAGATGCCGCCGACCTTCAGGACGTCGTCGGTGCGGCCGAGGCAGGTCAGGCTGCCGCCCTCGTTGCGGACGTACTGGTCGCCCGTGCGCATCCACTCGCCCTGGAAGACGGTGCGGTTCACCGCCGTGCGGCACCAGTAGCCCGTGCAGATCGAGTCGCCGGAGATCCACAGCATCCCGGGCTCGCCGGTGCCGGTGATGACCGTGCCGTCGGTGCGGCGCAGCTCGATCTCGTAGCCGGGGACGGGGTGCCCGGAGCTGCCCGGGACCACGGCGCCGGGGCGGTTGGAGATGAAGATGTGCAGCGCCTCGGTGGACCCGATGCCGTCCAGGATCTCGACGCCGAACCGGTCCCGGATGCCGGTGAACATCCGGGCCGGGAGCGTCTCCCCGGCCGAGACTCCCTGCCTGACCTGCGCGAACGCGTCGTCGGGAAGGTCGGCGGCGAGGAGGGGACCCCAGAAGCTGGGGACGCCGAACAGCAGGGTGGCGCCGTACTTCGCGGCGTTCTCGGCCATCAGGGCGGGGCTGGGGCGCGACGGCTCGAGGATCGCCGCGGCGCCCACGGAGAGCGGGAAGAACATCGAGTTGCCGATGCCGTAGGCGAAGAAGAGCTTGGCGACGGACAGGCAGACGTCGTCCGGGCGGATGTCGAGGACCTGGTGGGCGTAGGTCTCGCAGACCGAGCGGATGTCCGCGTGGCGGTGCATGGCGCCCTTGGGTTTCCCCGTGGTGCCGGAGGTGTAGAGCCAGAGCGCGGGGGACTCGTCCCAGGTGGTGTGCGGGCGTTGCAGGGGCGGCGCGTCGAGCAACGACTGCCACGACGGCTCGCCCGCCATGATCACGGTCTGCAGGTCGGGGGCGGCCTCGGCGGCGGTGCGCACGGCGTCGGCGAAATGGTGGCTGCCGATCAGGATGCGCGCGCGGGAGTCGGCGACCAGCACGGCGAGCTCGGGGCCGGTGAGCATGGTGGAGCACGGCACGGCCACCGCGCCCAGGTACATGGCGCCGAGGATCGCGGTGTAGAGCTCGACGTCGTCGGCCATGCAGAGGACGACCCGCTCCTCGGGCCGGACCCCGAGTGCCGCCAGGCCGCCGGCCACGCGACGGACCTCGGTGGCGAGCTCGGCGTAGGTCAGGGTGCCCCGCGGGTGGTGGACCGCGGTGCGGGCGCCGTCGCCCGCCGTCACCCGTCTTTCGGTCAGGTACTCCGCAGCGTTGAAGAGTTCGCTCATCGAATGGCTCCAGTGCCGGTCCGGGTGCCGCGAACTCTACAGCCTGGTCGCGCGGCGTCAACGAGTCGTAGAAGATCGGAGCCGCGCTGTGCTACACAGAGATCGTGAACGCGCCGACCGCCGTCGTCGGCCTCCGCCGCGAGCGGGAGGTCCTCACCGTCGCGCTGGCCACCGGGCGGCACGTGGTGCTGGAAGGGCCGCCCGGGACGGGCAAGTCCACCCTGCTGCGGTCGATCGCGCGCGACGGCGGGCAGCACGTGGTGTTCGTCGAGGGCAACGCCGAGCTCACCCCCGCGCGCCTGGTCGGGACCTTCGATCCCGCCCAGGTGCTCAACGAGGGGTACCTGCCGGCGAGCTTCGTCGACGGGCCGCTGATCACGGCGATGCGCGAGGGCGGGCTGCTCTATCTCGAGGAGCTCAACCGCATCCCGGAGGAGACGCTGAACGTCCTGATCACCGTGCTCACCGAGGGGGAGATCGCGGTCCCGCGGCTCGGCACGGTGCCGGCGGGGCGCGGGTTCCGGCTGATCGCGGCGATGAACCCGTTCGACGCGGTCGGCACCGCGCGCGTCAGCCAGGCGATCGCGGACCGGATGTGCCGGGTCGTGCTCGGCTACCAGTCCGAGGAGGCCGAGCGGGCGATCACGACGTCCGTCAGCGGGGTCGAGGGGTGGGTGACCGAGCTGTCCGTCGGGCTCGCGCGGTCCACGCGGGAGCACCGCGACCTGCGGATGGGCTCGTCGGTGCGGGGCGCGATCGACCTCGCCCACCTGCTGACGGGCCTGGCCGATCTCCGCGGCGAGGACAAACCGGCCCGCGAGACCGCCCGGGACGCCGCGTACGCCGCCCTGTCCGGCCGGGTGAAGGTGGCCGACGGCGTGGACCGGACCCCCGAGGCCGTGATCGACGAGCTGCTGGAGCGGTTCTGGCCGGCGGACGCCCCCGAACCGACCCCGGACGACGACCCGGGAAAAGCTGAGGGCCCTCCGCCCGGCGGGGCGGGGGGCCGGCAGTCGGGCCGGGACCGTCCGCAGCGCGGGCAGCGGACCCTGGGAAGGGCGGAGCTCGGCGCGCGGCACGAGCGGTTCGAGGAGGTCTCGCCGGAGGTCGGGGAGCTCGACGAGGCGGCCCTCGACGCTGCTCTCGCGGAGAACGCCGAGGCGGCCGCGGCGCTGCTCGCGGACCTCGCGGTGGCCACCGATCCGGTGCTGCGCGCGCAGGCCCGGCGCGTGGCCGGACGGGTGTTCATCCGGCTCGGGAAGGTCGGCCCGGCCAAGGCGCGGGGCACCCGCCGGATCGCGCCCGCCCGGGGTGGGGAGGGCGATCTCGACCTCGACCGGACGCTCGAGCGGTGGCAGCCGGCCGCGGCGAGCCGCGCGGACGGCAGAGCGTCTCGACGGCCGGGGCCCGAGGAGGTCGTCACCCGCGGCTGGACCGCGCACCGGCGGGCCGTGTCGCTCGTCGTCGACATGTCGGGGTCCATGCAGGGGCTCGCGGTGGCGCTGGCCGCGGTGGCCGCCGCCGGGGTCGTGCTCTCCGCGGACACCGCGCTGGAGCCGGGGGTGATCGCCTTCGGGGCGCAGGTCAGGACCTTGCAGCGGCAGGGGGTCCGGCGCCCGCCCGACCAGCTCGTCGGCGAGCTGGTGGCGCTGCGCGGGCACGGGACCACGGACGTCGCCGCGGCGCTGCGGGAGGCCTCCGTGCAGCTCGCGGGGGCCGTGGCGGACGAGCGGCTGGTGCTGCTGCTGTCGGACTGCCTGCACACCGCGGGCGACGACCCGCTGACCGCGCTGGGCGGCATCGACCGGCTGCACGTCCTGGCCCCGCTGCCGGACGTCGCCGCGGAGCGGGCGGGCCGGGCGCTGGCTCTGCGGGGTGGTGGCAGCTACCGGGAGGTCCGCCGGCTCGCCGACATCGCCCCGGCCCTGACCGCTGTCCTCTGCTGAGGGGTTTGCGCAGGTCAACGGCATTCGTGAGGAGTGTCGCCCCCTGGAGGGGGCGAAAGTACCCGCAGTAGGGTCTGACGGGTGGGAACGATCGTCAGCTTTCATGCGCATCCCGACGACGAGTCGATCGCGACGGCCGGCACGCTGGCCAAGGCCGTGAAGGCGGGCCACCGGGTGGTGATCGTCTTCGCCACGCGGGGCGAGCTGGGTGAGCCGGTGCCCGGTGTGCTGGCCGAGGGCGAGCAGCTGCCGGTGCGGCGCTCGGCGGAGTGCTACGAGTCCGCGAAGGCCATCGGCGCCGCGCGCGTGGAGTTCCTCGGCTACGTCGACTCCGGGATGATGGGCGAGCCGTCGAACGACGCGCCCTACTGCTTCTGGCAGGCGCCGGTGGAGCACGCGGCCAAGCGGCTGGCGGTGATCCTCGACGAGGAGGAGCCGGACATCCTCACGATCTACGACGACAACGGCGGCTACGGACACCCGGACCACATCCAGGTCCACCGGGTCGGCAAGCGGGCCGGGGAGCTCTCCGCGGTCCCGGTCGTCGCCCAGAGCACGATCAACCGGGACTGGATGATCCGCGGGATGCGCGGGCTGGCCGAGTCCGGGCAGGTGCCGGAGGGCTGGGACGGTCCGACGGCCGAGCCGCCGCCGGACTTCGGCAAGCCCGAGACGGAGATCACGCACCGGGTCGAGGCCGTGGACTTCACCGACCAGAAGCGGGCGTCGATGCGGGCGCACGCGAGCCAGATGGGCCCGGAGCACTTCATGCTCGCCCTCCCCGAGCCCATGTTCGCGATGGGCTTCGGCACGGAGTTCTACATCGTGGCGGACCCGCCGAGCCCGGCCGTGGCACCGGACGTCTTCATCGAGCTGTTCCTGCCGATGCGGTGAGCTCCCACCGCCAGACGGCGCCCTCCTGGGGATCCCGGAGCTCGGCGGTGCGGACGAAGCCGCACCGCCGCAGCACGCCCGTCGACGGGTTCTCCTCGGCGAGGGTGTGCGCGATCACCGTCGTCGCGCCGCGGGCCCGGGCCGACTCGATCCAGGCCCGCGCGGCGGCCGTCGCGTGGCCGCGGCCGCGACGATCGGGCGCGACGCTGTAACCGATCTCCACCACCCCGTCCGCGGGCGGTCCGGTGTACCCGCCCAGCCCGACGACCTCGGCCGCGTCCGGGTCGACGATCAGGTGGCTGAACCACTCCGGAGGGGTGCCCGCCAGGAGGGTCTCGCGGGTCGCCGGCAGCGCCTCCGGGAAGGCCAGATAGCCCTCGACCAGCCGCAGGCCGTGGGCGGCGGGGAAGCCGTCCGGGTCGGTGATCAGGGCCTCCACCTGCGCGAGCGTCAGGGGGCGGACCTCGGTGCGGTACGTCGTCACGGGGGACATCGTCCACTGATCGGCGTGACTCTCGCCCCCACAGTTGGTCCTTCTACCCCCGGTAGAGCAGAATGCTCGTGCAGCCCTGCCCGGTGGCACTGGAGCGGGGCAGCGGGAGATAGAGTCCGGGCCTGGCCCACCACGAGGTACCAGCGAGGTCCAGTGCAGGAGGCACAGTGACAGCCGTCGCGCCCAAGCCGATCACGACGCGCCCGTATCCGGCGCGTCGGACGGGTAAGGGTTCCACGTTCCTGAAGATGCTGCGGACGACGGACCCCAAGGACATCGCGATCCTGTACCTGGTCACGTCGTTCGGCTTCTTCATGGTGGGCGGCGCGATGGCGCTGCTCATCCGCGGGGAGCTGGCACGCCCGGGGCAGCAGTTCCTGTCCAGTGAGCAGTACAACCAGCTGTTCACCATGCACGGCACGATCATGCTGCTGCTGTACGCCACGCCGATCCTCTTCGGCTTCGCGAACTACATCGTCCCGCTGCAGATCGGTGCGCCGGACGTCGCGTTCCCGCGGCTGAACGCCTTCTCCTACTGGCTGTTCCTCTTCGGCGGCCTGATCGTCCTCTCCGGCTTCCTGACGCCGGGCGGCGCCGCGGACTTCGGGTGGTTCGCCTACACCCCGCTGTCCGACGCGATCCGCTCGCCGGGGGCCGGCGCGGACCTGTGGATCATGGGCCTGGCCGTCGGTGGTCTCGGCACCATCCTCGGTGGCGTCAACTTCATCACCACCATCGTCTGCATGCGCGCGCCCGGCATGACGATGTTCCGGATGCCCATCTTCACCTGGAACATCTTCGTCACGGCGATCCTCATCCTGATCGCGTTCCCGGTGCTCACCGCCGCCCTCTTCGGGCTGGCCGCGGACCGGCACCTCGGCGCGCACGTGTTCGACCCCGCCAACGGCGGCGTCATCCTCTGGCAGCACCTCTTCTGGTTCTTCGGCCATCCCGAGGTGTACATCGTCGCGCTGCCGTTCTTCGGCATCGTCTCGGAGATCTTCCCGGTCTTCAGCCGCAAGCCGGTCTTCGGCTACAAGACGCTGATCTACGCGACCATCGCCATCGCGGCGCTGTCGGTGGCCGTGTGGGCGCACCACATGTACGCCACCGGCGCGGTGCTGCTCGCCTTCTTCTCCTTCACGACCTTCCTCATCGCCATCCCGACGGGCATCAAGTTCGTCAACTGGATCGGCACGATGTGGAAGGGGAAGCTCACGTTCGAGACGCCGATGCTGTTCTCCGTCGGCTTCCTCGCGACCTTCCTGTTCGGCGGTCTGACGGGCGTGCTGCTGGCCTCGCCGCCGATCGACTTCCACGTGTCGGACACGTACTTCGTGGTGGCGCACTTCCACTACGTGCTCTTCGGCACCATCGTGTTCGCCACCTACGCGGGCATCTACTTCTGGTTCCCGAAGATGACCGGCCGGATGCTCGACGAGACGCTCGGCAAGTTCCACTTCTGGACGACGTTCGTCGGCTTCCACCTGACCTTCCTGGTCCAGCACTGGCTGGGCAACGAGGGCATGCCCCGCCGCTACGTCGACTACCTGCCGACGGACGGCTTCACCACGCTGAACACGATCTCGTCGATCGGTGCGTTCGTGCTCGGGGCGTCCACGCTGCCGTTCATCTGGAACGTCTTCCGCAGCTACCGCTACGGGCGTGTGGTCACGGTCGACGACCCGTGGGGTCACGGCAACTCGCTCGAGTGGGCCACCTCCTGCCCGCCGCCGCGGCACAACTTCACCGAGCTGCCCCGGATCCGGTCGGAGCGCCCGGCCTTCGAGCTGCACTACCCGCACCTCGTGGAGCGGGCACGGGCCGAGGCCCACGTCGGCGGGCACGCCGATCCGGGCGAGCTGATCACGCAGGGCATCGCCCCGGAGTCGCAGCCCAACGGCGACCCCAAGTCTCGGTAGATGAGCCGTTCGTCGGTGCTGGTCACGGTCACCGGACCGGACCGGCCCGGCGTCAGCTCGGTGCTGTTCACCGTGCTGACCCGGCACGGGGTGGAGCTGCTGGACGTCGAGCAGGTCGTGATCCGCGGCCGGCTCACCCTCGGTGCGCTGGTCGCGGTGGCGGACGATCCCGAGGACCTGCAGGAGGCCGTCGAGGCCGCCATGCACAGCATCGGGATGCAGGTCCACACCTCTCTCGGTGACGACGGCGAGGTGCGGCGGCACGCCACCCACGCCGTCGTCGTGCTCGGGCGGCCGATCACGGCGCGGGCCTTCTCGGCGGTCGCGCAGGCGCTCGCGGACGTCGGCGCCAACATCGACTCCATCCGCCGGGTCGCGGACTATCCGGTCACGGGCCTCGAGCTCGAGGTCTCGCCGAACCCGGACGATCCCGCCCAGCCGCACGGCACCCTGCGGGCCAAGCTCGTCGAGGTCGCCCGCGAGGCGGGGATCGACGTGGCCGTGGAGCGGGTCGGGCTCTCCCGGCGCAGCAAACGACTGATCGTGTTCGACGTGGACTCCACGCTCGTGCAGGGCGAGGTCATCGAGATGCTCGCCGCCCACGCCGGGGCCGAGGAGCGGGTCCGCGAGATCACCGAAGCCGCGATGCGCGGCGAGCTGGACTTCGCGGAGTCGCTGCGGGCCCGCGTCGCGACCCTGGAGGGGCTCCCGGAGTCGGTGATCTCCGCCGTCGCCGCGGACCTGGAGCTCATGCCCGGCGCCCGCACCACGATCCGGACCCTGAAGCGGCTCGGCTTCCGCTGCGGCGTCGTCTCGGGCGGGTTCACGCAGGTCATCGCCGGCCTGGTCGACGAGCTGGGGCTCGACTTCTGCGCCGCCAACACCCTCGAGATCGTCGACGGGCGGCTCACCGGGCGGGTCGTCGGGGAGATCGTGGACCGGCCGGGCAAGGCCGTCGCGCTGCGTCGCTTCGCCGCCTCGCACGAGGTCCCGATCGACCAGACGGTCGCGGTGGGAGACGGCGCCAACGACATCGACATGCTCTCCGCCGCGGGGCTGGGCATCGCGTTCAACGCGAAGCCGGCGCTGCGGGAGATCGCGGACACCGCGCTGTCGCACCCCTATCTGGACGTGGTGCTGTTCGTCCTGGGGATCACGCGGGACGAGGTGGAGCGGGCGGACGCGGCGGAGGGCGTGCTGCGGCGGGTCCCGATCGCGTGAGCGCTAGTCTCGGGGCGGCCGGTGACGCGTGGGGTCCCCCGGCGTCGCGGGATGGTGCTCGGGGAGCCCAGGCGTCAGGTGGGGGTGCGTCCGGTGCGCCTGACACTCGGGGCGCCCAAGAGTCGCTGAGTGGTGCTCGGGGGCCCCACGGTCCGGAAGGGGCGGCGCCCGGGGTGCTGCTCCGGAGCCTCGCGGCGCGATACGGCGGGGCGCCGACCGAGATCCCGCCCGAGTCCGACGGCGTGGTGCGGGCGATGCCCGTGATCCTGCGGATCGAGCGGGAGCTCCCGGGAAGGACCGCGCTGCTGGAAGCGGCGGCCCAGGCCGCGCTGGCGGTGTGCGTGGCTCCGGAGCCGGAGTGGGAGGACGCGCTGCGGCTCTGGATCGACGGCCGGATCCGCAAGATCGCCCGCCGGGCACGGGGCGCGCACTGGGCGGCCGTGCAGGAACTGCCGGGGATCACCGTGACCGTCGACGGTGCTGAGGCGCGGGCGCTGCTCCCCGGGCCGGTCGACGCGGTGCCGAAGATCGTCTCCCGGCTACAGATCGGCGGCACGGAGCTGCCTGCCGACACCCCGGGGCCCGCGGGCTCGCCGGTGATCGCGCTCAACCCGGCGGTGGAGATGAGCGTCGGCAAGGCCGCGGCCCAGGTGGGCCACGCCTCGATGATCCTCGGGGCGGTCCGGGGCTGGACCGCGGCGCCCCGCTTCGCCGTCCGCCGGGACGCCGCGTTGTGGGAGGCCCTGGGCGCGCGCGACGACGCGATCGCCGTCCGGGACGCGGGCTTCACCGAGGTCGATCCCGGCACCGAGACCTGCCGCGCCGCCTGACCGGCCCCGCCCCGCGAGCCGACCCTGGAGCGCGCCCGCCGGCACCAGGCGTCGGCGCGGCGGCGCCCGCTGATCGGCTGGGTCGGGAGCCCGCGCACGCTGACGACGCGCGCGAACGTCACATACGGCCTCCCGGAAGTGCCGACTCGCGGGGAGGGCGGGGCCCGACTCGGCCGGAGGCTGGGTCCGACTCGCGGTGGGTCAGCGGAAGTGTGGGGGGCGTTTGGCGAGGAAGGCGGCGACGCCCTCGCGGTAGTCCTCACTGTCGACGGCGAGGAGGGGGAGGTTCGCGGCCTCCTCGTCCGCGACGTCGAGGCCGGCGGCGATCTTGCCGATGAGGGTCTTGGAGCCGCGGACGGACACCTGGGCGCGGGAGGCGATCGTCGTCGCGAAGTCCCGGGTGGTCTTCTCCAGCAGGTCCGCCCCGACGGCCTCGTCGATCAGGCCGACGCGCAGGGCGTGCTCGGCCGTGACCCGGTTGCCGCTGTAGAGCAGGTAGCGGGCGAAGGACGGGCTGGTCAGCGACACGAGGGTGCGGGTGGAGCCGAAGGCGTACACGATGCCGAGCTTGGCCGGCGTGATCGCGAACTCCGCGGCGCTGTCCGCGAACCGCAGGTCGCAGGCCACGGCGAGCTCACAGCCGCCGCCGATGCAGTAGCCCTGGATCATCGCGATCGTCGGCTTGGACATGTGCCCGAGGGCGTGGGTCGCGCTCTCGATCCGGTCGCCGTACTCGCGGGCCGAGTCCGCGGTGCTGCGTCGCTCGCCGAACTCCGCGATGTCCGCGCCCGCGCAGAAGTGTGCCCCCTCCCCGCGCAGGATCACGACCTTCACGGAGTCGTCGGCGTCGAGCTCGGCGCAGAGACCGGGCACGGACGACCACATCTCGTAGGACATCGCGTTGCGCTTCTCGGGACGGGCGATCACGAGGTCGGCGATACCGCCGCCCCGTCGGTCGATCCGGAGCACACAAACCACCTTTCGTCGAGCGTCGAGCTCAGGCCTCTCGGAGGCGGGTCAGGGCTGCCCGGACCTTCTCGGGGTCCGTGGTCTGCCAGAACGGGGGGAGGGACGCGCGGAGGAAGCCGCCGTAGCGGGCGGTGGAGATCCGCGGATCGAGGATCGCGACGACGCCCCGGTCGTCGTTGCCCCGCAGGAGCCGGCCCGCGCCCTGGGCGAGGAGCAGCGCCGCGTGGGTGGCGGAGACCGTGAGGAAGCCGTTGCCGCCGCGCGAGTCCGCAGCTTTCTGGCGGGCGGCGACCAGCGGGTCGTCCGGGCGGGGGAAGGGGATCCGGTCGATGATCACGCAGGAGAGCGACGGTCCGGGGACGTCGACGCCCTGCCAGAGCGACAGCGTGCCGAACAGGCAGGTCTCGGTGTCCTCGGCGAAGCGCTTGACCAGCAGCATCGTGGCGTCGTCGCCCTGGCAGAGCAGGGGGACGGACAGCCGCCCGCGCAGCGCCTCGGTGGCCTGCTTGGCCGCGCGCATCGACGAGAACAGCCCCAGGGTGCGGCCGCCGGCGGCCTCGACCAGTCCGGCGATCTCGTCGAGGTACTCGGGGGCGAGCCCGTCGCGCCCGGGCGGCGGCAGGTGCTTGGCGATGTAGAGGATGCCGCTCTTGCCGTGGGCGAAGGGCGAGCCGACGTCCAGGCCCTTCCAGCGCGGCGCGTCCGGATCGCGGACGGGATCGCTCTGGTCCCCGCCCGAGGACTCGGTCCCGCCGCCGGGCCGGGCGGACGAGCCCTTCTCCGGCGGCAGGCCCCACTGGCGGGCCAGCGCGTCGAACGAGCCGCCCAGCGCCAGGGTCGCGCTGGTCAGGACCGTGGTGCGCTGCCCGAAGAGCCGCTCGCGCAGCAATCCGCCGACCGACAGCGGGGCCACCCGCAGGACCTTGTGCCGCGCGCCGTCCGGGCCCTGCTCACCCAGCCACACGACGTCGTACCGCTTGGCGGGATCGGACTCCTCGAAGGTCTTGAGGATGCGCACGACGTTCTCGGACACCTCGTCGAGCAACGCGAGGGCGAGCTTGCGGCCGGTCGCGGCGTCCGGGTCCTCCTTGCGCTCCGAGCCGAGGGCCTGGCGGCACATGCCGGCGGCGTCCCGGATCACGGTGAGCGCGCCCGTCGCGGCCTGGGGGATGGACTCCCAGCGGCCCGGCGGCAGGTCCTCCAGGACCATCCCGAGGCCCTCGCCCGCCTCGGCGAGCCGGTCCGCGAGCGAGTCCTCGACGAGCTTGCCGCAGCGTCGCGCGGCCGCGGTGACCGTGCCCGCGGTGAGCTCCCCGGTGGCCGCGCCGGTGACCCGGTCGACCAGCTCGTGGGCCTCGTCGATCACCACGACGTCGTGCTCCGGGAGGACGTTCGCGTCTCCCATCGCGTCGATCGCGAGCAGGGCGTGGTTGGTGACGACGACGTCCGCCCGGCCGGCCTCGCCGCGCGCCTTCTCGGCGAAGCAGTCCTCGCCGACGGGGCAGCGCGACACCCCGAGGCACTCGCGCGCGGTGACCGACACCTGCCGCCAGGCGTTGTCCGGGACGCCGGGGACCAGCTCGTCCCGGTCCCCGGTCTCGGTGTCGCTCGCCCACTCGTGCAGGCGCTTCACCGTGCGGCCCATGGCCGAGATGGCGAACGCGTCGAACAGCTGGTCGTCCTCGGGCTCGGCCGTGTCGTCCCCGTGCAGCTTGTTGAGGCACAGGTAGTTCCGCCGGCCCTTGAGGATGGCGAAGGTGGGCTCGCGGCCCAGCGACTTCTTCAGCGCCTTGGCGACGCGCGGGAGGTCCCGGTCGACGAGCTGGCGCTGCAGGGCGATCGTGGCCGTGGAGATCACGACGGTGGTGTCCCGCGCCATCGCGTGCCGGATGGCCGGGACGAGGTAGGCCAGCGACTTCCCCGTGCCGGTGCCGGCCTGCACCGCGAGGTGCTCGCCGCTGGACAGCGCCTTGCGCACGGCCTGGGCCATCGCGTCCTGCCCCTCGCGGCGGGAGCCGCCCACCGCGGTGACGGCCTCCTCCAGCAGCTCGGCGACGCCGGGGAGGTCGGTACTGGATGCAGCGAGGGGCACCGAACGACGATAGCGACCGCCCCCGACAGTCCGCGGCGGAACCGGGAAAGCGGGGTGCGTCACACGTGATGTGGATCGACCCGGCGGGCGTCGCGGGGCCCGCCTGGACCAGGATGGCGCGGGTGACCTCGACCGAGACCCGACCGACGCTGGCCGGCTACCCGCGGGTGTACGAGCCGCAGATCCGCTACAGCGATCTCGACCCGAGCCGCCGGGTCGGTCGCGAGGCGCTGTTCCGCTGGTTCGAGGACGTCCGTGTGGACGTCTTCCAGAACGCCCTGCCGTCGCGCGGTGAGCGCGGCGCGCACCTGGCCGCCGCGATCGGCCTCGACGTGCGCGCGCCGCTGCGGATCGCCGAGCACTACCGGGTCGGCTACGGCATCAGCCGGGTCGGCCGCTCGTCGTTCGCCTGGGCCTACGGGGTCTTCGACGGCGACGAGCTGGTGGCCACCGGCACGTCGACCAGCGTGTACGCGGAGGACGAGCGGCCGGCAGCCCTCTCGGGCCAGGTCCGGGAGGCCCTCGCCGCCCTGTACGCCCCGGAGCTCACCTCCGTCCCGCGTCCGGAGCGTCCCGCCGCTCGGCTGGTGCGCGAGAACTACCCGTTCCGCTACGACGTGCGCACCCGCTTCGGCGACCTGGACACCAACCGGCACGTCAACAACGTCGCGCTCGCCGGCTGGTACCTCGACGGCCTCGCCGAGCTGCACACCGACGTCCTCGGCTACCCGGAGGGCGGCCCGCTCGACGGGCTCTCGCCCAGCGACCTGGCCGTGGAGTACCGCTCGGTCGTGCACTACCCAGGCATCTACCAGCTGCGGGTCGGCGTCCTGGACGTCGACGACACGGGCGTCCGCTACGCCTGCGGCCTCTTCGACGGCGCCACCTGCCTCGGGCTCGCCGACGCCTCCGGCGCCGTGCGGGCGGCCGACGGCGAGGGCGCGGACGTGGACCTGCGCGCGGCGTTCGAGCGGTTCCGGATGCGCGGCTAGGAGGGTGCTGAAGAGCTCCGGCCGTAGCGAGCGACGTCCAGGTGGTGGCATCGCAAGGCGCGCGGATGCGCCGATACCGTTGTTGTATCGGCGCATCCGCGCAACGCCGCGAGGTCGCCGGCTGGGCGGCGCGCAGCAGGCCCGAGCTTTTCAGCGCGCTCCTAGGGCTCTGTCGGCACCGCTCGGTACAGCAGGTAGTCGCCCATCCCCGAGCGGCCGCGGCCGGAGAGCTCGGCCGTGAAGCCCGCCTGCTCGAGATGGGCCAGAACGGTGTCCCGGTCGCTGTGCGCGAAGTCGCGGTCGTGGGCGTGGCCCTCGCCGCGTTCGAGCATCCCCAGCGCGATGTTCACGCCCGCGACCAGGGCGTTCGGGTTGGGCAGGCCGTCGAAGTCGATCAGGTGCAGCCGCCCGCCCGGGGCCAGGACCCGGCGGACCTCCGCCAGTGCGGCGGCCCGCTCGTCGTCGGCGATGTGGTGGAACACGAAGGCGCAGAGGACCCGGTCCACGCTGCCGTCGGCGCAGGGGATCGCGCTTGCCGCCGCCTGCTCGATCCGGACCCCCGGGAGCTTGCGGCGGGCGAGGAGCAGCGCCTGCGGATCGGGGTCGATGCCGATCAGCGTGGCGTCCGGCGCGGCCTCCGCGGCCAGGCGCAGGACGTTCCCGGTGCCGGTACCGAGGTCCAGCACCGTCGATCCCGGCTCGATCCCGGCCTGCGCGACGAGCTGCCAGTGGGCCTCGCGGGCGCCGAACAGCCTGCTGAAGGGGTCGTAGAAGCGCAGCAGCGTCGACCGCGACAGCGACGGGCGGATCATGGGTTCCTCCTCGATGCCGCACCAGCGTGCCAGGCCGCCCGGGTCTCCCGACGGACCGGGCTCCCGCTCGGCGAGCCGGGTCCCGGGGTCAGGCGGCCCGGTAGAAGCTGAGCCGGCCCATGCCGGACTCGCCCTGCCCGACCACGGTGACGTCCGTGAAGCCGGCCTCCTCCAGCTGCTGGACGACGGTGCCCGCGGTCGCGTGGGTCGGCTGCCCATGCCCATGCCCATGCCCGTGACCGTGCCCGTGACCGTGCTGGTGGGGGGCCTTCCGCGCGGCGATCTTCTGCGCCAGCCCGAACCCCGCGCGCAGCGGCCGCATCCAGCCCGACCACTCCGGCCGGCTGCCGTCGACGTCGAGGATGTGCAGGCTGCCGCCGGGCGCCAGCACCCGCCGGACCTCCTGCAGGATCGCGCCCTTCTGGTCCTCCGGCAGGTGGTGGTACATCAGCGAGGACAGCACCCGGTCGACGCTGCCGTCGGGTACCGGGAGGTGCTGGGCGTACGCCTGCTCGAACCGGGCGGCGAGCCCCTGCTCGGCGGCCTTCCGGGTGGCCAGCGCGACCCCCTCGGCGTCCGGGTCGACGCCCAGGACGGTGGCGCCCGGGACGGCGCGGGCCACGCGGAGCGAGACCTCGCCGGTGCCGCAGCCGAGGTCCAGCACCGAGGCGCCCGGCGCGATCGCG
Source organism: Pseudonocardia ailaonensis (assembly GCF_039531635.1). NCBI lineage: Bacteria > Bacillati > Actinomycetota > Actinomycetes > Pseudonocardiales > Pseudonocardiaceae > Pseudonocardia > Pseudonocardia ailaonensis. Next base: position 989,220 of record NZ_BAAAQK010000005.1, read on the forward strand.
GCCTGCGCGACCAGCCGCCAGTAGTGCTCGCCGATCCCGGCGAGCCTGCCGAAGCGGTCGTAGAAGGGGAGCAGGGCGGGCGTGCCCATCGCGGGGAGGAAGTCTGGACGAACTTCGGTCATGTCCCCTACTGTCCAGGCTGGTTGACGTGCGGACAAGGGATGATCTGTGGCCTCGGGTGGACGTTCTTCGGTTCCGCTGCTCGGGTACGACCGGGCCGCGGGTCCCGCGGTCACCGTGCAGCACGGGGAGGGGCTGGCGGGGCGCCCGTTCTCCGGCGCGCACGCCCACGACTTCCTCATGCTCAGCTACGTCGTGGCCGGCTCGATGCGCCGGCGGGTCGACGGCCGGGAGTGGGCGCTCGGGGAGGGCGACGTCTTCGTGCTGCCACCCGGTGCGGTCGTCGGCGCCGCGGACGAGGGGGAGTACGCGGCGGACACGTGGATCGTGTTCTTCCCGGCCGACGCCGTCGATCCCGCGGCCGCCGCCTCGCTCGTCTCCTGGCAGGGGCATCCGCTGCTCGCGCCGTTCGGCGGGGACGGCGGGGAGGCACGGCGGCTGCACGTTCCTGCGGACGACCGCCCCGCCTGGCTCGCGCTGCTCACCGAGCTCGCCGACGAGCTCCGGATCCGCCGCGACGGCTACGCCGACGCCGCCCGCGCTCTGCTCACGCTGCTCCTGGTGCGGGTCGCCCGGCTCGGGATCGACGGCCGGGAGCAGGTCGATCCGCTGGTCTCGCAGGTCTTCGCGGTGATCGAGGAGCGGTTCGCCGAGGACCTCTCGCTGCGGGACGTGGCGGCCGCCGTGGGGCTCACCGCCGGGCACCTGACGACGGTCGTGCGGCGGAGCACCGGCCGGACGGTGCAGCAGTGGATCACCGAGCGGCGGATGCGGGAGGCCCGGCGGCTGCTCGCCGAGACCTCCCTGACCGTGGCGGAGGTGGCCGGGAAGGTCGGCTACCGCGATCCCGGGTACTTCCAGCGGCGGTTCCGGGCGGCGCACGGGACGAGCCCGGGGGCGTGGAGATAGGGGTCCGGCCGATCACCGGCAGCGCTGAGACCCTGCCGCCGGACGTCCGAAGCCGGAGTTCGCCGGCGAGCTGGTGGCGACTCGGGTCGCAGGGGCCACTACGCCAGCCGGACGCCCGCCTCGCGCAGCTCCGCCAGCGTCCGGGCCGTCGACTCCTCGGCCACCCCCGCGCACAGGTCGGGCAGCAACGTCGTGCGTAAGCCGGCGCCCAGGGCGTCGAGCGCGGTGGCCTTCACGCAGTAGTCCGTGGCGATCCCGACCACGTCCACCTCGGTGATCCGCTTGCGGTGCAACCACTCCTGCAGCGTGGCGTGCCCGGGCTCGGCGCCCTGGAAGCCGGAGTAGGCGGCGGTGAACTCGCCCTTGTCGAACACCGCCTCGATCGTCGCGACGTCCAGGGCCGGGTGGAAGCTCGCGCCGGGCGTCCCGGCCACGCAGTGCACCGGCCAGCTGTGCACGAAGTCCGGGGCGTCGCTGAAATGGGCGCCGGGGTCGATGTGGAAGTCCCGGGTGGCGACGACCGCGGCGTACCCCCCGCTGCGGGCGTGCACCGAGACGTCGGCGGCCACCGCGGCCCCGCCCGCGACGGCGAGCGAGCCACCCTCGCAGAAGTCGTTCTGGACGTCGACGATGATCAACGCACGCATCGCGCCGCCCCCTGCCGCACGAGCGCGGCGCCGGACGCCGAACCGATGGAGCCGCTCATCAGGCCTCCGGGAAGACGGTCGGGATGGCCGGCTCGCCGCGCGAGAGCTTCAGGCCCTCCCACGGCACGGAGACGAGCGCCGCGCGCAGGCGGTCCCGGGCGTCGGCCAGGGTCGGCAGGCCGGGGACGGGCTCGCCGCCGCGGGCCAGGGGGACCGGCAGCACCCGGTCGTCCGGGCCCAGGTCGGGGGTGTGGCCGACGAGGTGCACGACCTCCTCGACCGCCGTCCCGGTCGGCTTGTGCCGGCGCAGCGCCGACTTCCGCCCACCCCGGGACTCCTTGCTCGACGAGCGCTTGGCCACCGGCCGTCCGTCCACCTCGACCAGCTTGTAGACCATGCCGGCGGTCGGGGCCCCGGAACCGGTGACGACGCTCGTCCCCACGCCGTAGACGTCGACCGGCTCGGCGCGCAGGCTCGCGATCGCGTACTCGTCCAGGTCGCCGGACAGGACGATCTTCGTGCCGGTGGCGCCGAGCGAGTCCAGCTGCTCGCGGGCCTGGTGGGCGAGGACGCCCAGGTCGCCGGAGTCGATGCGGATCGCGCCCAGGCCGGGGCCGGCGGCGGCGATCGCGCGGTCGATGCCCTGGCGGATGTCGTAGGTGTCCACGAGCAGGGTGGTGTCCGTGCCCAGGGCCTCGACCTGGGCCTTGAAGGCGCTCTCCTCGTCGTCGTGCAGGAGGATCCAGGCGTGCGCGGCGGTGCCGGCGCACGGGACGCCGTAGCGGCGCCCGGCCTCGAGGTTCGACGTGGTGGCGAAGCCGGCCAGGTAGGCGGCCCGGGCGCTCGCCACCGCCGCCTCCTCGTGCGTGCGGCGGCTGCCCATCTCGATCAACGGGCGGTTGCCCGCGGCCGTCACCATGCGGGCGGCGGCCGAGGCGATGGCGCTGTCGTGGTTGAGGATCGACAGGAACAGGGTCTCGAGGACCACCGCGTCGGCGAACGTGCCGGTGACGGTGAGGATCGGCGAGCCGGGGAAGTAGAGCTCGCCCTCCGGGTAGCCGTCGATGTCGCCGGAGAAGCGGTAGTCGGCGAGCCACGCGATCATGCGGTCGTCGAGTTTCCCCTGCAGGGAGGCCAGTTCGGCGTCGCCGAAGCGGAAGTCCCGCAGCGCGTCGAGCGCCCGGCCGGTGCCGGCGACGACGCCGTAGCGGCGACCGTCCGGCAGGCGGCGGGCGAACAGCTCGAACACGCACTCGCGCTCCGCGGTCCCGTCGGCCAGGGAGGCGGCGACCATCGTCAGCTCGTACATGTCGGTGAGGAGCCCAGTGCTGCTACTCGCGCTCATGAGGGGAGCCTATGCGGCCAGCTCGCGGTGAGGCGCACATGACACCATGGAGGTATGTCCGCCCCGCTCAGCTCGCCCACCACCCAGGTGGACCCTGCCGTGGACGAGGACACGGCCGGCGACACCCCGTGGCAGGCGGTCGTCTGGAACGACCCGGTCAACCTCATGTCGTACGTCACGTACGTGCTGCAGAAGGTGTTCGGGTATCCGGAGCCGAAGGCGACCGCGCTGATGCTCGACGTGCACCACAAGGGCAAGGCCGCGGTCTCCGCGGGGGACAAGGACAAGATCGAGGCGGACGTCGCGAAGCTCCACGCGGCCGGCCTCTGGGCCACCATGCAGCGCACGTGAACGGCTGGAAGCGCTCCGGGCGCGGGTCTCGCGTGAAGCTCGTCGCCACGCTGGAGGAGCAGGAGACCTCGGTCCTGCGCGGCCTGATCACCGAGGTCACGCAGATGCTCGCCGGCCGGGTCGAGGAGGCCCCGCAGGACGAGCTCGCGGAGCTGACCGGCATGCGGACCGGCCCGTCGAAGAGGCCGGACGACCGGGTCCTCGCCCGCCTCCTCCCGGACTTCACCTCCGAGGACCGCGACCTCGCCGCCGGCCTGCGCTCCCTCCACGAACCGGCACTCATCGAGGCGAAGCAGTCCGCCGCCACGGCCGTGCTCGACGCCCTGCCCGAAGGGGGAGGGAAGATCGAGCTCAGCGTCCCCGAGGCGGACCAGTGGCTCACGGCGCTCAACGACGTCCGGCTCGCTCTCGGCACGGCGCTGGACGTCTCCGAGGACACCCCCGACGAGTTCCCGGAGGACGACCCCCGAGGCCCGCACCTCGGGGTGTACCACTGGCTGACCTTCGTGCAGGACTCGCTGGTGAGAGCACGGGCTCAGCTGCTCTGAGGGCGTTCACCATGGTGACGGGTTCTTCCTGAGATGTCCTGATCGGGCCGGTGGGCTGCGATCATGGGGCCATGACGAGCAGTGGTCCCGCGGTGCCTTCGCCCGGGCTGATGCGGAGGATCGAGAACGTCCGAGAGGGCTGGGATCCGGCGCCTGCGCAGTTGGATCAGCCTTTGCAGATTGATGTCGATGCAGCTCTTGCCATCGCCAGACAGCTTCGGGAGATCGCTGCCAGTATCGCTACGGCGGAACTTGACCTGCGCCCTTGGACGCTAACAATTCCCGCGAGCGACGAGGTCAGCATGAACCTGAATCGTCAAGCATGGACAATGGCTCAGGAGGCGCAGACCTTCGTTCGCTTGTGGCGCGAGCATCTCGATACTGCCGGGCAAGCGCTTGCGGCGCAGGCTGAAGCCTACGTTGCCCAGGATTCCGCTAACAGGATGCGCTCGCTGTGAGGCGCCTAATCGTGCTCATCGTGGCTTTAGCCACTCTTGGTGCTTGTTCAGTGAAGTCCGAAAGCCAATCTGTCGCGCCAGTTCCAGTAACTGCGGTCGCTTCAAATGATCAAGTGCCGACCGTGCGAACGCCGCTCAAGCAGCCGATGGTTCGTGCGTGCAATGTATTCGGGCCGGGCGAGCTCCGCGCGCTTGGAGTCGACCCATCAACAGCGAACGATCGCCCAACGAGGTATGGATCCGCGTGCATGTGGAAGCCAACCGATCTCGCGTACGAGATATCCCTCGTCGTGGCTCCCGGGCGCGGTCTCGACGAAACCTACGGGTTCCGCAGTGCCTTCCCGACCTTCGTGCCCACTGAGCTAAGCGGATTTCCGGCAGTCAGGGTGAGCCCGGAGGGTGGCGTCTCCTGCGAGTTCGTGGTCGGAATCTCCGACAGCGACGTTGTCGATGTAGAGGCAGGCGGGCTCGGCGGGCCGAAGCGTGATTGGTGTGAACTTGCTAGTGAAATGTTTGACCTTCTTGTCGTCTCTGCGTCTCGCTCCCAAGGATGACTAATGGCAAATTACGACGGAACTCGGATCGACTACAGCGCGGTTCCTGCTAAGGAGAGTCGAGACGCGGTCCTTGCAAGCGCGGGAATGCTCGAAATTGAGGTCAGTGGACAGGTCATGGACAAGGTGGCAGACCGTCTGGAAGACGCCTGTGACCGCCTCCTCGCCCTCTATAGGAACTACCCCTCTGTTCACGCCGGAGACGCGGCCGAGGCGACCCGGGCCTACATCGCGAAGTTGGCGGAGCCGGGGCTTGACGGGGTGGTGAAGTTTCGGACTGCTGCGGCGGCGTTCCGGAACCAGAGCGAGTACTTCGCCACGGTCTACGGCGAGATGCAGGCGATGCCGGAGCCGCCGGCGGAGGAGTGGCGGCAGGGTGGGAAGGGGCTCGACCCCGAGTCCACTCGCGCGAACCGGGCGGCGGCGGCCGCGGCGAACAAGTATCAGGCCAACACCAACGACAATCTCGCGAACTGGTTCCAGGTCTTCGATCCGCCGCAGCTGACGGCACCTGGCGCCGCTGTCGCAGCCGCGCCCACGGCACCCGCGGCGGTGGGCACGGTCGGCGGGACCGGCGGCGTGGGTGCCTCGGCGGGAGGAGCCGGGGCCGTCGCGGCCTCGCCGGCAAGCCTCGACGCTCCGGCCGTGAACTCGCCTCCGGCGGCGGCGGCCGGGTCCACCGCGGCGGGGGTGGTCGGATCCGCGCCGGGGGGAAGTGCGGGACCGGGTCCGGTCGTCGCGCCCGGGACGCCGGGCATCGGCTCGGGCACGGTGACTGCGCCCGCGGCGAAGAGCCCGGACGGGGCGCCAGGCAGTCCGGGAGGCGGCCGTGGTCCGGTCGGATCGGCGCCGTCCGGGGAGCTGTCGTCGAGCCGAGTCGGTGGTGGGCTTCCGGGCGTGATCACCCCGGGCGTGCCTCGCCCGGATGCGGGACGCATGTCGTTCGGGTCGGCGGGTCGGCCCGGGGTGCTCGGCGGCAACCGGTCGCTCGAGCTGGGCGGACCGGGTGGTCGTGGCCTCGGCGGAGGAGCAGCCGAGAAGGCGCCGCTCGCCGAGAGGTTGACGGCTCGGGCGGCGGCGCTCGCCGAGGAGCGGGCTGCGCGGGGTGCCGCGGCGGCCGGGCGGAACTCGTCCCACATGCCGTTCCTGCCCGGGGCGATGGGGGCCGGGCGGGGTGGGGAGGGGCGGCAGCGGCCCGAGTGGTTGCTCGAGGACGATCCCGAGTCCGCGTGGCTGGGGGAGGTGCCGGAGCACGGGCCCGGTGTGATCCGCGCCGAGGAGCGTGGCCACGACGGGTGACGGGTGGTGTGAGCCGGGTCGGGTGATGTGCGATCGGCGGGCTCCGTTACGTACCCTGGACGGCGTGCTGGTCATTCGAGGAGATCTCCTGGAGGAGATCGTCGCCCACGCCCGCCGGGACCACCCGGACGAGGCGTGCGGCGTCATCGCCGGCCCCGAGGGCTCGGACCGGCCCGAACGCTTCATCCCGATGCTCAACGCGGCACGCTCGCCCACGTTCTACGAGTTCGACTCGGGCGACCTGTTCCAGCTGTACAAGCAGATGAACGCGAACGACGAGGTGCCCGTGGTGATCTACCACTCGCACACGGCGACCGAGGCGTACCCGTCGCGCACCGACATCTCCTACGCCTCCGAGCCCGAGGCGCACTACGTGCTGGTCTCCACCCGCGACTCGGCGGAGACGAACCACACGGGCCACGATTTCCGGTCGTTCCGGATCGTCGACGGTGTGGTGACCGAGGAAGAAGTTCAGGTCGTGGAGACTTATATGTTCGCGCACACGGGTGCGGACGACGTTCCCGACCTGGGCTGATCAGCCCTCAGCCACCCCGAACGACACGATCAGGAGCACCGAAGAATCATGGCCGTCACCGTCTCCATCCCGACCATCCTGCGCACCCACACGGGGGGTGAGAAGGCCGTCGAGGCCAAGGGTGGCACCGTCGCCGAGGTGATCGACGACCTGGAGTCGCGGCACAGCGGTCTCAAGGACCGCCTGCTCACCGACGGCAAGCTGCACCGCTTCGTGAACATCTACGTCGACGACGAGGACGTCCGCTTCGCGGGTGGCCTGGAGGCTCCCGTCAAGGAGACCTCCACCCTCACCATCCTGCCGGCCGTCGCCGGCGGCATGCGCTGACCTGACGGCACCGGGCGGCGGTCGCGCCGCCGCCCGTGCCCGCTCTTGGAGGAGCGATGGCGCGCTACGACTCGTTGCTGCAGGCCGTGGGGGACACCCCGCTGGTCGGCCTCCCCTCGCTGTCCCCGGCCGAGAACGTCCGGCTGTGGGCGAAGCTCGAGGACCGCAACCCCACCGGCTCGATCAAGGACCGCCCCGCGCTGGCCATGATCGAGAAGGCCGAGGCGGATGGGCTGCTCGCGCCGGGCTGCACGATCCTGGAGCCGACGTCGGGCAACACCGGCATCTCCCTGGCGATGGCCGCGAAGCTCAAGGGCTACAAGATCGTCTGTGTGATGCCGGAGAACACCTCCGAAGAGCGCCGGCAGCTGCTCACCATGTACGGCGCGGAGATCATCTCCTCGCCGGCGGCGGGCGGCTCCAACCAGGCCGTCGCGATGGCCAAGGAGATCGCCGCGCAGAACCCGGACTGGGTGATGCTCTACCAGTACGGCAACCCGGCCAACGCGGACGCGCACTACCGCACCACCGGCCCGGAGATCCTGCGGGACTGCCCGGAGATCACGCACTTCGTCGCGGGCCTCGGCACCACCGGCACCCTGGTGGGCACGGGCCGCTTCCTGCGCGAGAAGAAGCCGGACGTGCAGATCATCGCCGCCGAGCCCCGCTACGGCGAGCTCGTCTACGGCCTGCGGAACCTCGACGAGGGCTTCGTCCCCGAGCTGTACGACCCCAGCGTCCTGACCGGCCGCTACTCCGTGGGCAGCTACGACGCCCTGCGCCGCACCCGCGAGCTCGTCGAGAAGGAAGGCATCTTCGCCGGCATCTCGACGGGCGGCATCCTCCACGCCGCGCTCGCGGTCGCCGAGAAGGCGGCCGGCGCGGGCGAGAGCGCGGACATCGTGCTCGTGGTGTGCGACGGCGGCTGGAAGTACCTCTCCACGGGCGCCTACTCCGGCCAGCTCGACGACGCCGCCGAGGGCATTGAGGGCCACCTCTGGGCCTGAGTCCGACCGCCAGGTCCTGATGATCACGGCCCAGGAAGATCAGCAGGACACCAGTGCGAAATTTCCATGATCATTCAGCAGCCATGTCCTGATGATCACCGCGGGACAGCGCTGAGGTCCTGGTGATCACCACCAGGACGGATCGGCGGTCGGCGGAGCAGCGCTGAGGTCCTGATGATCATGCCGGGACGCACCGGGTCGCACCGGGTCGCACCGGGCCGCATCAGGCCGCACCGGGTCGCACCGCGCCGGGCCCAGCTGTCCGGGCCAGGGTGGGGACCTGCTGGGCCGAGCGGGCGCTGTCAGCCCACGTGGGCGGGCGGGACCGTCGGGAGGTCCTGCTTGTTCGCCCTGACCAGGATCAGGATCAGGGCGGTGCCGATCGCCAGCAGTGCAGCCGCCCAGGCGAAGGCGACGACGTAGCTGTGGACCGCGGCGTCGAGCATCTGGGACGGGTCGGTGATCGGGTTCGCGGCGATCCAGCTCGCGGCCGCGGTGGTCGCGATCGTGTTGAGTAGGGCGGTGCCCAGTGACGCCCCGACCTGCTGCGTGGCGTTGAGCACCGCGCTCGCGGCGCCGGCGTCCTGGTTGCCGACGCCGACCAGCGCGAGGCTCGCCAGCGGCACGAAGGACAGCCCGAGGCCCAGGCCCAGCACGAGCTGCGCGGGAAGCAGGAGCGTGACGAAGCCGCTCTCGACGGTGATCCGGGTGAGCAGCACCATCCCCGCCGCGGCGACGACCCCGCCCGTGACCATCAGCGGTTTCGGCCCGATCCGCGGCATCAGCTGGCTCGCCACCCCGGCGGCGATCAGCACGCCGCCGGTGACCGGGAGCGACGCCAGGCCCGCCTGCAGCGGCGTGTAGCCGAGGACGACCTGGAAGTAGAACGTCAGGAACAGGAAGGCGCCCAGCAGGCCGGCGCCCACGAGCGTCGAGAACAGGTAGGCCCCGCCGCGGTTGCGGTCCACGAGCAGACCCAGCGGCACCAGCGGGTGCTTCGACCGCCTCTCGATCAGCACGAACGCCACCAGCAGCACCACCGCGACCCCGAAGCTCACCAGCGCCCAGCGCGACGACCAGCCGTCCTCGCTCGCCCTGGTGAAGCCGTAGACGAGCGCGACGAGTCCGACCGTGACCGCCACCGCGCCGGGAATGTCGTAGCGGGTGTCCCCGGTTGCCCTGCTCTCCGGCACGAACGGCAGCGCCAGCACCACCGCGACCACCGAGATCGGGATGTTGACGAGCAGGCACCAGCGCCAGTCCGCGTACTCGGTGAGCACTCCGCCGAGCACGAGTCCGACCGCCGATCCGCCGCCGGCGATCGCCCCGAACACGCTGAACGCCCGCGCCCGCTCGGTCGCGTCCGTGAACAGCACCGTGAGCAGCGCCAGCCCGGCCGGCGCCAGCAGCGCGCCGAAGATGCCCTGCAGCCCGCGTGCGGCGAACAGCATCTCCCCGTTCTGGGCCAGCCCGCCGAGCGCCGAGGCCACCGCGAACCCGAGCGCCCCCACGACGAACGTGCGCTTGCGCCCCCAGAAGTCCGCGATGCGGCCGCCGAGCAGCAGCAACCCGCCGAACGCGAGGGTGTAGGCGGTGACCACCCACTGCCGGTCCGCATCGGAGATGCCCAGGTGGGCCTGGGCCTGGGGGAGCGCGATGTTCACGATCGTCGCGTCGAGCACGACCATGAGCTGCGCGAGCCCGATGACGAACAGGGCGGCCCAGCGCCCGGGATGGGGCGGGGCGGCGGGTGCGGTCACGGTGGGCTCCAGGCGGGGTGGCGATCCGGCCGGACGGTGATCGGGCCGGGTGAGGATCGTCCCGCATCCTGCCGAAGGGGTCCGACAATTTCCGTTCTCAGCGCTTTCACGGCCGGGTGACGCCGCGCGGCGCTACAGTCGTGGCATGGCCCTTCCGCAGGTCACCCCGCCGCCGCGCGGCATCGCGCGCATCGTCCCGCCGCACCCGCTCCGGGCCGCGGTGATCATGCTGGTGTTCACCGCCGCGCTCTACGCCCTCGAGGCGGTCGACCAGGTCACCGGCCAGACGCTCGACAACGACGGGATCATCTCCCGCCGGCTCGACGGCCTGTGGGGGATCCTCTGGGCACCGCTGCTCCACGGCGGCTGGCCCCACCTGATCAGCAATACTGTCCCGTTCCTCCTCTTCGGCTGGCTCGCGATGGCGGGCGGGATCCGGCAGTGGATCGGGGTCACGGCCCTGATCTGGGTCGGCAGCGGCGCGCTCGTCTGGCTGACCGGGCCGAGCTACACCTCCACCATCGGGATGTCCGGCGTGATCTTCGGCTGGCTGCTGTTCCTGCTGGTCCGGGGCTTCTTCGCGCGGTCGGCGCGGCAGATCGTGCTGGGCGTCGTGCTGCTCGTCCTCGAGGGCGGGATCCTGTGGGGCGTGCTCCCCGGTACCCCCGGCGTCTCGTGGCAGGCGCACCTCTTCGGGGCGCTGTTCGGGATCCTGGCCGCGTGGATGGTCGCGCGGGCGGACCGCAGACAGGCCCCGGCCCCGACGACCCCGGGATTCGTGTGACCGATCCGGACGCGCCCATCGGCATCTTCGACTCCGGCGTGGGCGGCCTGACGGTCGCGCGGGCCGTGATCGACCAGCTGCCGTCCGAGCGGGTCGTCTACGTCGGCGACACCGCGCACGGCCCCTACGGCCCGCTGCGCATCGCCGACATCCGGCGGCACGCCCTCGCGGTCGGGGACGACCTCGTCGAGCGCGGCGTGAAACTGCTGGTCATCGCCTGCAACACGGCGTCCGCGGCCTGCCTGGCCGATGCCCGCGAGCGCTATCCCGTCCCGGTGATCGAGGTGCTGCGGCCGGCCGTGCGGCGGGCCGTCGCGGCCACCCGGAGCGGGCGGATCGGCGTCATCGGCACGAGCGCGACGATCGCCAGCGGCGCCTACCAGGACGCGTTCGCCGCCGCGAAGGACGTCGAGATCACCGCGGTGGCGTGCCCCCGGTTCGTCGACTTCGTCGAGCGCGGCATGACCAGCGGCCGTCAGATCCTCGGCCTGGCGCAGAGCTATCTCGAGCCGCTGCAGCGCGCCCGGGTGGACACCGTGGTGCTCGGCTGCACGCACTATCCGCTGCTCAGCGGGGTGCTCCAGATCGCGCTGGGGGACGACGTCAGCCTCGTCTCGAGTGCGGACGAGACGGCCAAGGACGTGGTCCGGACCCTGATGGCGCAGGACCTCGCCCGGGAGGGCGAGCCGCTCGGGCCGCACGAGTTCCTCGCGACCGGCGATCCCGAACCCTTCCGCAGGCTCGGCCGCCGCTTCCTGGGGCCGGAGATCGAGCGGGTCGGGCAGGTCGGTAGCGTCAGAGCGTGATCGGCGCGCTCGAGGTCGTGGCGTACGTGGCCGCGGCGGCGGTCGCGCTGTACGGCGTGCTCACCACCGTGCGGAACCGCCCGCCGGACCGCACCCACCGGATCGCCGTCGGTGCGTTCGAGGGGATCCTGCTGATCCAGGCGGTCATCGCGGCGGTGCGGGTGTTCGGCGGGGTCAGCCTGCCCGAGCAGTCGACCTTCCTCATCTACCTGCTGGTCAGCGTGTGTGTGATGCCGATCGGGCTGCAGTTCGCCACCGCCGAGCCCACGCGCTGGGGAGGCACGGTGATCGCGGTCGCCGCGATCGGGACGGGCGTGGCGGTCTGGCGGCTCCACGGTCTCTGGGCGGCCGGCGGTGTCTGAACAGCCCGAACGGCCCCGGCGCTCCGCCACGGCGACCGGCCCCGGCCGGATCCTGATCGCCGTCTACGCGATCTTCGCGCTGTCGGCCACCGCGCGGGCCGCGGTGCAGATCGCCGGGAAGTTCTCCGAGGCGCCGGTGGCGTACCTGCTGTCCGGGCTCGCCGGCGTCGTCTACATCCTGGCGACGATCGGGCTCGCCGGCCGCAAGCCCGGCTACCGGCGGCTGGCGTGGGCGGCGGTCGTGTTCGAGCTGGTCGGGGTGCTGGTGATCGGCACGCTGACGGTCTTCGACACCGGCGACTTCCCGGACGACACGGTCTGGTCGGTCTACGGCCGGGGCTACGGCTTCATCCCGCTGATCCTGCCGTTCGTCGGGCTCTGGTGGCTGCGGCACACCCGCGCGCGGCACTAGCCTGCCTCGCATGAGGCTCGTGGTGCTCGGGTGTTCCGGCAGCGGACCGGGGCCGGGTTCGCCGGCGTCGGGCTACCTGGTCGAGGCGGGGGACACCCGGCTCACCCTGGACCTGGGCAACGGGACGTTCGGTGCGTTGCAGCGGCACCTGGACCCCTGGGAGCTCGACGCCTGCGTGTTCAGCCACCTGCACCCGGACCACTGCGCGGACTTCTCGTCCCTGCTCGTCTGGCGTCGCTACCACCCGGCCCCGCCCTACGACGCGACCCGCAACCGCCTCGCCGTCCACGCGCCCGTCGAGGCCCCCGAGCGGTTCGCCGCGGCCTACGCGCCCTCCGCGGCCGAGCGCGCCGAGACAGACCTGAGCGACGTCATGGCGTTCGGGGTGCTGAGCGACGGCTGCGAGACGACGGTCGGGGGTGCCGTGCTGCGCGCGGGTGCGGTCGACCATCCCTGCGAGGCCTACGGGCTGCGCGTGGAACACGGCGGCCGGAGCCTCGTCTACTCGGGCGACACCGGGCCGTGCGACGGCCTGGTCGACCTGGCCCGCGGGGCGGACGTGCTGCTGTGCGAGGCCTCCTGGCCGCACTCCGACGCGATGCCGGCCGGGGTGCACCTGTCCGGGCGGCAGGCGGGCGAGCACGCGGCCGCCGCCGGGGTCGGACGGCTGCTGCTCACCCACGTCCCGATCTGGACGGACGCCGACGTGATCCTGGCCGAGGCGAAGGAGGCGTTCGACGGGCCGGTGGAGCTGGTCCGGCCCGACGCGGCCTACGAGGTCTGACGTTCCTACGATGGTCGGGTGACGCGAGCAGACGGCAGGACCGACGACCAGCTGCGCCCGGTGCGCATCACCCGCGGCTTCCAGAAGCACCCGGCGGGCTCCGTGCTCGTCGAGTTCGGGGACACCAAGGTGCTGTGCGCGGCGAGCGTGACCGAGGGCGTGCCGCGCTGGCGCAAGGGCTCCGGGCTCGGCTGGCTCACGGCGGAGTACGCGATGCTGCCGTCGGCGACGAACACGCGGTCGGACCGGGAGTCCGTCAAGGGCCGGGTCGGGGGGCGCACACACGAGATCAGCCGGCTCATCGGCCGCTCCCTGCGCGCCTGCATCGACCTGAAGGCGTTGGGCGAGAACACGATCGCGCTCGACTGCGACGTCCTGCAGGCCGACGGCGGCACCCGCACCGCCGCGATCACCGGGGCCTACGTGGCGCTGGTCGACGCCGTGACCTGGCTGGGCGAGCGGGACCGGCTGGCGGACCCGAAGCCGATCTCGTGCCAGATCGCGGCCATCAGCGTCGGCGTCGTCGACGGCAGGGTGCGCCTCGACCTGCCCTACGAGGAGGACTCGCGCGCCGAGGTCGACATGAACGTCGTCGCCACGGACACCGGGACGCTCGTCGAGGTGCAGGGCACCGGCGAGGGTGCCACCTACACGCGCGCGACCCTCGACGCGATGCTCGACTCGGCGCTCGCCGGGATCGCCTCGCTGACCCGCCTGCAGCAGGAAGCACTGGAGTCGTGACGATCCTGCTGGCCACGCGGAACGCCGGCAAGCTCGTCGAGTTCCGCAGGCTGCTCGACGGGCTCGAGGTCCTCGGGCTGGCCGACGTCCCCGAGTTCCCCGAGGCGCCCGAGACCGGTGCGACCTTCGCCGAGAACGCCCTCGCGAAGGCCCGGGACGCCGCTCTCGCGACGGGGCTGCCCTCGGTGGCCGACGACTCGGGCCTGGCCGTCGACGCGCTCAACGGGATGCCGGGGGTGCTCTCGGCGCGCTGGTCCGGCAAGCACGGCGACGACCTGGCGAACCTGAACCTGCTGCTCGGCCAGCTCGGCGACGTCCCCGACGAGCGGCGGGGCGGGGCGTTCGTCTGCGCGGCCGCGCTCGTGGTGCCCGGCGGCGAGGAGACCGTGGTACACGGGGAGTGGCGGGGGCGGATCGTCCGGGAACCGTTGGGCAGCAACGGGTTCGGCTACGATCCGATCTTCGTTCCCGAGGGCGGGACGCGGACCTCGGCGGAGCTGTCGCCGGAGGAGAAGGACGCCGCGAGCCACCGTGGGCTGGCCTTCCGCGCCCTGCTGCCGCACCTCGCGGCGCTGTCCGGACAGTGACGCTCGGGCTCCCCGAGCGTCGCTGAGCGGTGCGTGGGGAGCTCCAGCGGCGTGGGCCGGGCATCGCGGGTGACGCCCTGGGGTCCCCGTCGCCGAGTGGCGCCGGGGGAGCCCCTGGCGTCGCGAGCCCGGGGCGGCGGTCAGGCCGTGGGGTCGTCCTCCGCGAGGACCCGCTTGGCCACCGCGAAGGCGCTGTTCGCGGCGGGGACGCCGCAGTAGATCGCGCTCTGCAGCAGGACCTCGACGATCTCCTCGCGGGTCAGCCCGTTCCGCAGGGCGGCCCGGAGGTGCATCTCCAGCTCCGTGAGGTGGCCGTGGGCGATGAGCGCGGTCAGCGTGATGGCGCTGCGCATCCGGCGGTCCAGACCGGGGCGGGTCCAGATGCCGCCCCACGCGTAGCGGGTGATCAGTTCCTGGTAGTCGCCCGTGACGTCGTCGACCGCGGCGATCGTCGTGTCGACGTGCCGGGCGCCGAGCACCTCGCGGCGGACGGCCAGGCCGGCGGGATCCAGGTCGAGCTCACGCTGCTCACTGCTCACGCCCGCACGGTAACCGCCGCCCGGGGGCCTCCCGATCTCCGCTTCCGCCTCCCGGAAGCCTGGTGATCACCACTTCGGACCCATCGACGCCGAATACGGCGCCAATGGGTCTCAGGCGGTGATCACGGCCGAGCGCGTGACCTGACGGCGGCCGAGGGGCCCGGGCGGGTCGCGGTCGGAGCCGTGGCCCGCGCGGGAGGCCGACGTCGTGGACGTCACATACGGCCTCCCGGCTCTGCTCATGGCGGGCTCCGCCCGCGTGCCGACTCGCGGGTGCGGGTGGGGTGGGCGGGGTGATCGGGGCTTGTGTCCGGATCGCGACGGGAATGGCGGGTTTCCGGACGGTGGCGGTGGGCTGGACGGGTGGGGGAGGGGGTTGGTGACGGGCGGGCGGGGAGCCGGGGGCGGTCGCGGGATCGGTACCGTCGGTGTCGTGCGGTGGTGGCGGCCGGTTCTGGCCGGGGTCGGGCTCCTGGCCCTCGTGGCCGTGGTGCTCCTGCTGGCCCGCACCTACGGCATCCCCGGGATCGGGGACCTCCGCCGGATGACGGCCGAGGCGGGCGTCTGGGCGCCGCTGCTCTTCCTGGGGCTGCAGGCCGGGCTGTGCGTCACGCCGGTGCCGCGGACGGTGTTCACCCTCACCGCGGGCCTGCTCTTCGGCTCCGTGTTCGGCCTGGTCCTGACGCTGACGGGCACCGTCCTCGCCGCCGTGATCGCCTACTTCCTGGTCCGGGCGACGGGCGGGCGGCTGGTGGAGCGGTACGTGCGGGGCTCGGCGGTCCGGTGGGCCCGGACCCGCCTCGACCACCACGGCACCCTCGCGGTGACCTCGATGCGGCTGGTGCCGTTCATCCCGTTCTCCGCGCTCAACTACGTCTGCGGGCTCTCGGCGGTCCGGTTCCTGCCCTACCTCGTCGGGACGGTCGTCGGGATCATCCCCGGCACCGTCGCCATCGTGGTGCTGGGCGACGCCGTCACGGGCCGCCCGTCGCCCGCCCTGATCGCGGTCTCCGTGGTCTGCGGCCTCATCGGCCTGGGTGGCATCGTGATCGCCGCCCGCCGTCCGATCCCGGAGACACCGGACGAGGACACCACCGGCACACCGGTGGAGGAGCAGCGGGCGGGCTGACCGCCCGTGGGGATGGTGCCGGCGGCGGGATTCGAACCCGCACTGGCTCGGACCTAAACCGAGTCTCTCTGCCAATTGGAGTACGCCGGCGTGGCATTCGGACCAGTCGAGCGGCCGGTCCGATGCCCAGGGTATCGACTCAGACCTTCAGGTCCTTCCGGAGCTTGGCGACGTGGCCCGTGGCGCGGACGTTGTACTGGGCCGCCTCGATCTTCCCTTCCTCGTCGACCAGGAAGGTGGAGCGGATGACGCCGGTGACGGTCTTGCCGTACATCGTCTTCTCGCCGAAGGCGCCCCACTCCTGCAGGACGGTGCGCTCCGGGTCGGAGAGCAGCGGGAAGGTCAGGCCCTCCTTCTCGCGGAACCTCGCGAGCTTGGCCGGCTTGTCCGGGGAGATGCCGAGGACGTCGATGCCGGCGCCGTTCAGCTCGGCGAGGTTGTCCCGGAAGTCGCAGGCCTGCTTGGTGCAGCCCGGGGTCGACGCGGCCGGGTAGAAGTACACGATGACCTTGCGGCCCCGGAGGTCCGACAGGGTCACCGGCTTCTCGTCCGCGTCGAGGAGCGTGAAGTCGGGTGCGGGGTCGCCGGCGGCGAGGCGGGTGCTCATGCGCCGATCCTGTCAGGCCCCACCGACAGCGCTCGTCTACGGTGTGTCCGGTCGGAACAGACCAGACCCGAGGAGTACGTCGTGGCCCGCGACCCCGAGAGCATCCAGCGCGAGATCGAGCAGACGCGGGACGCCCTCGCCGACAGCCTGGACGCCCTGACCGACCGCGCGAACCCGAAGCGGTTCGTGGACGCGGGCAAGGTCCAGGTGCAGGCCAAGCTGGCCGACCCGAAGATCAAGTACGCGCTGATCGGCGTGGGTGCGGTGCTCGCCCTGGCCGTGCTGAAGAAGCTCTTCTCCTGAGCGCTACAGGGACGCCGCGAACGCCAGCGCGGCGTCCTTCCCGACCCCCTCGAGCAGCGGCGCGCGGAAGCGGACGACGTACCGCGCCGCGCCGAACCCCGCGACCGCGACGAGCCGGTCCTGCTGCAGGTAGCCCACGACGGTCCCCTTGATCGGCCCGCCCGCGAGACCCTCGCCGCGCAGCGGGACGATCGCGTCGGCGTGCTCGGGTCGCCCGATCAGCTGGATCTTGAGGCCGAACTGGTCCGACCAGAAGTAGGGCACCGTGGGGGCCGGCGGCTCGGTGCCGGTGATCGAGCGGGCGACGATCGTGGCCTGGTCCGACGTGGACGTCCAGTGCTCGTGGCGGTGCCGCCCGCCGCTGCCGTCCGCCCAGGAGGCCATGTCGCCCACGGCCCAGACGTTCTCCAGGCCGACCACCCGGCCGGACTCGTCGCAGGGCACGCCGTCGACGAGGTCGAGGCCGGTGTCCGACAGCCAGCCCAGGTCCGGGCGGCCGCCGATGCCGACGACCACGACGTCCGCCTCCAGCAGGCTCCCGTCCGCGAGCTTCACGGCCACCCCGTTCGGGGTCTCGGCGAACCCGGCGAGCGTGACGTCCGTGCGCAGGTCCACCCCGCCCTCACGGAGCAGCCGCGCGCACATCTGCCCGACCTGCTCGCCGAGCGCGCGGGCGAGCGGCACGGGGGCGGCCTCGAGCACCGTGACGGCCACGCCGCGGCCCAGCGCGGTGCTGGCCACCTCGGCGCCGATGAACCCGGCGCCGATCACCAGCAGGCTCTTCGCCTCGGCGAGCTCGGAGCGCAGGGCGAGCGCGTCGTCGAGGGTGCGCAGGGTGTGCACCGACGGCGGCTGGCCGGGCAGCCGCCGGGCCTCCACGCCCGTGGCCAGCACGATCGCGTCCGCCGCGAGGACCGCGCCGTCCGACAGCTCGACCTCACCGGGCCGCAGCGCGACCGCGCGGGTGCCGAGGTACATGCGCACACCGAGATCGTCGAGCGCGGCCTCCTCCTTGAGGGCGATGCGCTCCGGCTCCCAGTCGCCCGCGAGCAGCTGCTTGGACAGCGGCGGGCGATCGTAGGGCGGGTGCAGCTCGGCGCCGACCAGGCTGATGCGTCCCTCGTAGCCGGCCTGGCGCAGCTGCTCCACGGTCCGCAGGCCACCCAGGCCCGCCCCCACGACCAGCACGTGCTCCGGTGCACTCACCGTCTCGTCCTCCGCCTTCGTCGCCTGCGGACATCCTGTCCGACGGCCCGGCCGGATCGCGAGAGACCCCGGTCACCCCGTCCGCGTGTCGGGGTCCAACCGGGAGCGCAGCCGGTCCAACGTCTGCGCGAGCAGCCGGGAGACGTGCATCTGCGAGATCCCGACCTGCTCGGCGATCTGGGTCTGCGTCATGTTGCCGAAGAAGCGCAGCAGCACGATCGTGCGCTCGCGCTCGGCCAGCTCGCCGAGGACGGGGCGCAGGGCCTCCTGGAAGTCCACCCGGTCGAGCTCCGCGTCCGCCTCGCCGACCAGCTCGCCGACCGTGGCGCTGCCCTGCTCGGAGGAGAGCATCTCGTCGAGCGACGAGCTGCGGTAGGCCTCGGAGGCCTCCAGCCCCTCGAGGACCTCGGAGACCGGCACGCCGAGCTGCTCGGCGATCTCGCTGGGCCGGGGCGCGCGGCCCAGCCGCTGGGACAGGTCCGAGACCGCCCCGTTGATGGACACGTGCATGTCCTTGAGCCGCCGCGGCACCCGCATGGACCAGCCCTGGTCCCGGAAGTGCCGGCGGACCTCGCCGCTGATGGTGGGCACGGCGAAGGAGAAGAAGTCGCTCCCCTTCTCCGGGGAGAACCGGTCCACGGCGTTGATGAGGCCGAGGGTGGCGACCTGCGCCAGGTCGTCGAGGGGCTCGCCACGATGCGCGAAGCGGCGGGCGATGTGCTGGGCGATCGGCAGGAAGCCGGTGACCAGCTCGTCGCGCAGCCGCTCGCGCTTCGGGTCGTCCGCGGCCAGGCCCGAGTACTCCTCGAGCAGGGGGATCAGGTGGCCGTACTCGGAGTCGGCCGCACTCACGTGGCCTGCGCGTCCGCGCGCTTGTGCAGCCGGATCCCGACGCGGGCGCCGTCCGCCTCGAGCTCGACCTGGTCGGCCAGGGTCTGCAGGACCCGCCAGCCGAAGGTGTCCGTGGACACGGCGGTGGCGCCGGCCCCCTTGACGTCGACCTCGGCGTGGACGCCGATCAGCTCCTCGCGCACGTCGAACACGCAGCGCAGGGCCGAGCCCGGGGCGGCGACGTCGACCAGCGTGGCGCAGGCCTCGTCGACTGCCATCCGCAGGTCGGAGATGGCGTCGAGATCGAAATCGGCCCGCGCGGCCAGGTCCGACGCCACGGCGCGGATGGTGGGGATGAGCGCCGCCGACGCGCTCGTGCGCACCTCGACCAGCGTCCCCGGCGTCTCGACCGTGCCCGACACCTCACCGGCGCCCAGCGGATCCACTTCGGGCACTTGGACGTCTTCCCTTCCTCGAACCAACCGACCTGGGGCCGGACGGCCCCGTCCCCGGGACCCATCGTGCTACCCGGGGTGTGTTCTATCAATCTTCCCGCACTATCCGGTGGCGCCCTCGCCCAGCAGTGCGGACAGGTCCGCGTGCAGCGTGAACAACCGGTCCGAGCCGGTGACCTCGAGGGGCCGGGTGACCGCGCGGGACCCGCCGACCAGGTGCAGCGCCCGGCCCTGGGCGCCGGCGCGGTGCGCGGCGTGGATCAGCGCGGCGAGCCCGCTGGAGGCCAGGAAGCCGACGCCGGACAGATCGACCGCGACGGTCGCCGACTCGGGATCGGTGGCGACGAGGCCGGTCAGGGCCTCGCCGAGCGCGGGGGCGGTGAGGGTGTCCACCTCGCCCTCGACGACGAGCAGCACCACTCCGGCAGCGGGCCGGGTCAGCTCGGTGACGAGCGTGTTCGCGCTGCCGTGCGGGACCGGTGACGATGCCGACATCGGTCACCTCCACCATGGACCGGGCGCATCTCCGACGCGCGAGTACTGGGCGGCTGGGGGCTCAACCGGAACGGGGGAACCCTACCCATCCGGCGGTCGACCGCGACGGACGGGGCGCGGCGCGACGCCGCGGACACTACCCTCGGTGCATGGACACGACCGTGCCCACGGAGGCCTCCCTGCCGGCGGACCTCGCCGGCCCGCTTACCCCGGACGAGCTGCCCCAGGTCCTCTACGACGCGCCCGCCGCCGTCCTGGTGATCGACCTGGAGGCCCGGCGCGTCGTCTACGCCAACGCGGCCGCCGTCGAGCTGACCGGCGACCGCGTGCGCCTGCCCGTGGACGTCGACGACTGGGGCGACGCGGCCGGCCTGACCGATCTCGGCGGCAAGCGGATGAGCGAGACCAGCTCGCCGCTGTCGCTGGTCGCGGCCGGGATCCCGGTGGCGGGGGAACCCGTCGCGGTGCGGGACGCCGCGCGGCGCGGGTCGAGCGCGACCGACGAGCAGCGCGAGGCGAGCGAGGGCCGGCTGCTGTGGGTCACCGGCTTCGGGCTCGGCCCCTCCGGCCCGGCGGTGCCGGCGCCCGACGAGCTGAACTCGCGCGCCCTGGTGGTGTTCCTGCAGCTCTCGGGCACCGAGCACGGCGACCGGCGGCGGCTCGAGGTGCTGCGGGACCGCGCCGTCGTGGCCACCGACATGTCGTTCACGATCACGGACCCGCGGCGCCCCGACAGCCCGCTGATCTGGGTGAACCCCTCCTTCACCCGGCTGACCGGCTACTCGCCCGAGGACGCGATCGGCCACAACTGCCGGTTCCTGCAGGGCCCCAACACCGACCGGGCCGCCGTCGGGCGCATCGCGGAGGCGCTGCGCACGCAGGAGCCGATCACCGAGGTGCTGCTCAACTACCGCAAGGACGGCACGGCCTTCTGGAACCAGGTCTCGATCTCCCCGGTCGTCGACGGCGCCGGCGACCTGGTCAACTTCGTCGGCGTGCAGAACGACGTCACCGAGCGGGTGCTCGTCGAGCAGGAGCGCCGCGCCGCGCTGGCGGACGCCGAGGAGGCCCGGCTGCAGCTGCGGCTGCTGGCCGAGGCGACCAACCGGATGACCGAGGCGCTGACCGTGGACGACGCGTGCCGCGGCCTGGCGCGGCTCGTCGTCCCCCAGCTGGCGGACGTCTGCGCGGTCGACCTGCTCGACCGCCCCGGCTCGTCGGCGCCGCGGCGGGTGGCCGTCGCCGCCCGGGACAGCGCGGACGAGCAGCGCCTGCGGCAGCTCTCCGACCTGCGCGACCACCGGATCGGGCACGGCGGTGGCATGGGTGACGACACCGGCGAGGTGCTGGGCAGCGGGGAGCCGGTGCTGATCTCCGAGCTGCCCGAGCGGGGCACCGAACGCCATCCGGAGGACGAGGAGGCGGCGGCCGCGTACGACCGCCTGCGGCTGCGCTCGGCGATCGTGGTGCCGCTGCGGGCGCGCGGGCGGGTGCTGGGCACGCTGACCCTGCTCACCCAGCACCCCTACGGCCGCCGGTACGGCCAGCGGGACCTGCACCTGGCCACGGACCTGGCCGGGCGGGCCGGCCTGACGGTGGACAACGCCCGTCTGTACGAGCGGGAGCACGCGGCCGCGGCGACCCTGCAGCACAGCCTGCTGCCCGCCGTCCCCCGGATCGAGGGGCTGCAGCTCGCCGCCCGGTACCGGGCGGCGCGGACGGCAACCAGGTCGGCGGGGACTGGTACGACGTGCTGCCGCTGCCGGACGGCGCGGTCGGGATCGCGGTGGGGGACGTCGTGGGCCACGACCTCTCCGCGGCGGCGGCGATGGGGCAGCTGCGCGGCGTGCTCCGTTCCTACGCGTGGGACGGTGGCGCGCCCGGCTCCGTGCTCGACCGCTGCGACCAGCTGGTCCAGGGCCTGGAGATGGCCTCGATGGCCACCGCGGTGTACGCCCGTCTCGAGCCGCCCGCCGGCAACGGGGACCGGGTGCTCCACTACGCCAACGCGGGCCATCCGGCGCCCCTGCTGCTCACCCGGGAGGGCGAGATGCGGCGGCTGGACGCCCACAGCTCGCCCATGATCGGCGTGGTGCCGGAGCTGGGCCGCGCGGGCGGCGCCGGACGCACCGGGGCGCGCGTCACCCTGCCCGCCGGCGCCCTGCTCCTGCTCTACACGGACGGTCTGACGGACGTGGCGGGCGAGGACGCCGACGAGCGCTCCGACCTGCTCGAACGCACCCTGGCCGCGGCGCCCGCCGGGGCGTCGGCGGAGGAGGTGCTGGACCTGCTGCTGGCCGCGTGCGAGCCGGTCCCGCTACGCGACGACGTCGCGGTGCTCGCCGTGCGCCTGACCGGCTGAGGTGCGTCGCTCGGCCGGGTGGACCTGAACTCTGCTCCGTTCGTCCCGCGCGGGCGACCGCTGCGCCCGAACGGGGGAACCGATCGCCCGCCGGGCCTGCCCGTTCACGGACCCGTAACGTCCATTCGCCGTGCGGGGGCGCGCGGTGGGACGGAGTTCGGAAACGATGCTGTTGTCACGACCGTACGGGTCGTGACGAACGGCGGGGCCGGCAACGGTGGCGTCCCCGGGTTGGGGGTCTTGGCGAACATGGTGGCGGTGCCGGAGATCGAAGGCATCGGCCCGCCTGCGCAGCGGCGCGGCGGGAGCGCGAGCGTGCCCGTGGCACGGCGGCGGCTGGTCGCGGTCGCCGTCAGCCCGATGGAGCTGTTGCGGCCGGAGTCCGACCTGGCGCGGCTGATCGCCGAGGCCGGTGAGGTCGACCTGCTGATCGCCCGCGACGAGCGGCCGGCCTGCGATCCCGCGGCCCTGCTGCCGCAGGTGGGGGTGCTGCCCGGCGGTTCGCCCGTCGTCCTGCCCGAGGACGACCGCGAGGACTGGTCGGACGAGCAGTGGGAGGCCTGGGCGGAGGCCGAGGACGACGAGGACGCCGACCCGGGCGACGAGGAGGACGGCACGACCGTCGCGATCGCCGCGCTGGGCCTGCGGGACCTGCGGGTGCACCGCCTCGGGCTCCCGGGGAGGATCGGCCAGACCGCGGCGGACGACCTGGTGGCGGCGCTGTCCGAGCTGGTCGGGTTCGATCCCGAGCCCGGCGTGTACTGCGTGGCCCCGCTGCCCTCGCCCTCGGACCCGGAGCGCACCGCGGTGGTGGCGGCGGCGCGGCGGGTCGTGCAGGTGTACGGGCTGCCGATGCTGCGCTACCGCAGCCTCGAGCTGAGCGTGGTCGAGAGCTAGGACCAACAGCGAAGGGGCGGCCCGGATCTCTCCGGGCCGCCCCTTCGCCGTTCGTCACCTCCCGCGGCCCCCGCCCGCGGGAGGTACGTCTCTGCAGGGTCGCGTCTCAGACCGCGGCGACGACCGAGGGTGCGAGCTGGCCGTCGCGGCGCTCGAGCAGGGTGCGGCGCTCGGACTCGCCGAGCCCGCCCCACACCCCGAACGGCTCGCGGGTCTCCAGCGCGAACTCGCGGCACATGTCCATCACCGGGCAGCGTCCGCACACGGCTTTGGCCTGTGCCGTCCGGCGTGCCCGCGAGGGGTTCCGCTCGCCGTCCGGGTGGAAGAAGACCGCGCTGTCCATGCCGCGGCAGGCGCCCAGGCGCTGCCACTGCCAGGCGTGGTCCATGGGCCCAGGGAGGCGGGACACATCGCTCACTCGGCTCACCCTCGCTCTCGTTCGTGTCCCGGCGCCCGCCGGGAGACCTGCGGCGGCTTTCCCCGAGGATTTCGGGACCAAACGCGGGTGAGGGGCGAAGGTGAGGAGGCTTGACAAACGGCCGTCGGGTGAGATTCCGCGGCCGGATGCCGAGGGCGTGGGCATCGGTGCAGCTCAGAGGCGCAGTCGTGCCGGTCCCAGGGTGGTGCCGTCGGCGGCCGGGCGCATTCTGAAACGTCGTCAGAGTGACCCAGATCACAGGAAGGTCAGGTGTCGCGGAGGGCCAGCTCGACCGTGTCGTGGATGTCGAACATGGGCACCAGCCCCGCGATCGACAGCGGCCGCAGCACCCGCCGCCCGGTGCACGCCAGGCGCAGCTCCACACCGGCCTGGTGGGCGGCCTCGCGGACCTCGATGAGCACCGCGAGGCCGCTGGTGCCCAGGAACGTCACGTCGTCCAGGGCCAGCACGACCAGCTCGGCACCGTCGGCGAGCTGCGCGAGCACGGCGGACCGCAGCTGCGGCGAGGTCAGCATGTCGACCTCACCGCCCACCGTCACGACGACCTTGCCCGCCCCCTCGCCCGCGGGGCGGGTGGCGATGGTGATCTGGTCCTCCGCCTCGCCGCGGCGGACGGGGGTGCCGGCGGTGTCGTGCGTGTGCTGCATTGGCGGAACGGTAAGGGCAGCAGGGCTCTCCCGCACCTCGTGGCTCCCGGCCGGATCGCCGGTCGGATCGCCGGTCAGATCGCCATGGCCGACCGGACGTCCACGGCGGCTCCCGCCCCGCCCGAGCCCCGCGCCGTGACCCGCCCCGAGGCAAGGACGACGTAGCTGCCGGCGGTGTCGAGGGCGAACCCGACGTGCTGCTCCACCAGCAGGACGGACAGCCCGCCGCGCCGGGTGAGGTCCAGGATCGTCGCCTCGATCTCGGCGACGACGGAGGGCTGGATGCCCTCGGTCGGCTCGTCGAGGATCAGCAGCCGCGGCTCGGTGATCAGGGCCCGGGCGATGGCGAGCTGCTGGCGCTGCCCGCCCGAGAGCAGGCCCGCGCGCCGGCCCAGCAGGCCCTTCAGCGCCGGGAACAGGTCGAGCGCCTCGTCGACCAGGCCCTTGCGCCGCCCGTCGGCCACCACCTGCAGGTTCTCGGCCGTGGTGAGCTGGCCGAAGGACTGCTGACCCTGCGGCACGTACGCCAGGCCGCGCCTGACCCGCTGGTTCGGGCGCAGCGCGGTGACGTCCTCGCCGTCGAGCAGGATCCGGCCCTTCTTCACGGGCAGCAGCCCGACCGCCGCCCGCAGCAGGGTGGTCTTGCCGGCGCCGTTGTGGCCCATGACGGCGGCGACCCCGTCCGGCGGCACCTCGAGGGTGACGTCGTGGACGACGGTGGTGCGCCCGTAGGCGACGTCGACGTTCTCCATCGTCAGCATCTAGACGACCCCCTCGCCGAGCACGATCGCGGCCTCCTCGGCGGTGTGGTGCCCGGGGCCGAGGTAGACCTCCTGCACCCTCGGGTCCGCCTGCACCTCGGTGACGGTGCCCTCGGCGAGCACCTTCCCGGCGTGCAGCACGGTGACGGACTTCGCGAAGGCGCGCATGAAGTCCATGTCGTGCTCGACCACCACGACGGTCCTATCCGTGCAGATGCGCTGCAGCAGCCGGCCCGTCTGCTCCTTCTCCTCCGCGCTCATGCCGGCCACCGGCTCGTCGAGCATGAGGAGCTTCGCGTCCTGGACCAGCAGCATGCCGATCTCGAGCCACTGCTTCTGGCCGTGGGCGAGGATGCCGGCCGGGGTGTCGGCCAGCTCGGTGAGCCCGACCGTCTCCAGCGCCTCGGTGACCACCTCGGGCACGCCGCGGCGGGTGCGCAGCAGCGTCCACGCGGAGCGACCGGCGCCCGCGGCGATGTCGAGGTTCTGCAGGACGGTGAGCTCCTCGAACACCGTGGCCGTCTGGAAGGTGCGGCCCACGCCGAGCCGGGCGATCCGGTGGACCTTGAGCCCCAGCAGGTTCCGGCCCGCGAACTCGGCCCGGCCCGCGGCCGGCACCAGCCCGGAGACGGCGTCGATCAGGGTGGTCTTGCCGGCGCCGTTGGGTCCGATGAGGAACCGCAGGTCGCCCGGCAGGACCGAGAGATCGACGTGGTCGACGGCGACGAAGCCGTCGAAGGTGACGGTGAGGCCGGACAGCTCCAGGTAGTCCTCGTTCATGCCGCCTCCGCGGTGGTGAGTACGTCGGCGGAGTTCATGCCGGCACCGCCTCTCGGGTCTCCAGTGGCTCGGCCTTCTTCCGGCGGCGGATCTTCACCAGCGACGCGAGCCCGCCCGGCAGGAACGCGACGACGAGCATGAACAGCAGCCCCTGCGCGTAGGTCCAGCCGCTGGGGAACTGCTCGGACAGCGTGGTCTCCGCCCAGGCCACGGCGATCGCGCCCAGCACCGGGCCGGCCAGGGTCGTCCGGCCGCCGATCGCCACCCCGATGAGCAGGCCGATGGACGGCACGATGCCGACGTCGTTGGGCGAGATGATGCCGACGATCGGCACGAACAGCGCCCCGCCCACTCCCGCCATGAGCGCGGCGACGGCGAAGGCCACGGTCTTGACCGTCGCGGGGTCGTAGCCGAGGAACCGGACGCGCTCCTCGGCGTCCCGGCAGGCCACCAGCAGCTCGCCGAAGCGGCTCACCATCAGCTGCCGCGCGACGAGCAGCATGATCAGCAGGGCGCCCGCGGCGATGAAGAACAGCATCTGCCGGTTCGCCGGGTCGCGCAGCGAGAACCCGAAGAAGCCCTTGAAGTTGTTGAGCCCGGTGGAGCCGCCGGTCGCCTTCGGGTTGCCGATCAGCAGGATGGCGAACGCCGCCGCGAGGGCCTGGGACAGGATCGCGAAGTACGCGCCGCGGACCCGGCGGCGGAACGTCGCGAGCCCCAGCAGGGTCGCGAGCAGCGCGGGCAGCACCAGGATCGCGACGATCGTGACGGCGCCGGAGCGGAAGGGCTCCCACCACCACGGCACCCCGTCGGAGGAGATGAGGGCCATGAAGTCCGGGACGCCGCTGGCCGGGGCGTCGGAGAGCTTGAGGTGCATCGCCATCAGGTAGGCGCCGATGCCGAAGAACACGCCCTGGCCCAGCGTCAGCATGCCGCCGCGGCCCCAGGCCAGCCCGATCCCGACCGCGACCATCGCGTAGCAGAGGTACTTGCCGAGCAGGCCGAGCCGGAACCCGGAGAGGACGGCGGGGGCGACCGCGAACAGGAGGACCGCGGCGACCAGGAAGCCGATCCCGACGGCCCAGCGGTTGCGCAGCAGGCCCGTCACGATGCCGCCTCCGCGGGAAGAAGGACGTCGGCGGTCATGCGAGGCTCCTCGTCCGGACCTGGAAGATGCCCTGCGGCCGGAACTGCAGGAAGGCCACGACCAGGGCGAGGACGATCACCTTGGCGATCGACGCCGTCGTCGAGTACTCGAAGAAGGACTGGGCCACGCCGAGCACGACGGCCGCGATCACCGCGCCCTTGAGCTGCCCGATGCCGCCGACGATCACCACGAGGAAGGCGTCGACGATGTAGTTGGTGCCCAGGTTCGAGGAGATCGAGCCCATCAGCGTGAGCGCGACGCCCGCGACGCCGGCGAGGCCGGAGCCGATGAAGAACGTGATCATGTCCGTGCGCCGGGTGGAGATGCCCGACGCCTCGGCCAGCGGCCGGTTCTGCACGGTCGCGCGGATGCGCCTACCCAGCGGCGTGACCTTCAGCGCGACCGTCACCACCACGACGGCGAGGACCGCCAGCACCAGGATGAACAGCCGGGAGCGGGGGAACGAGAACCCGAGGATCTCGACCGGGCCCGACAGCCAGGTGGGTGCGGCGACGTCGACGCCGGCGGTGCCGAACACGTCGCGCGCGAGCTGCTGCAGGATCAGGGAGACGCCCCAGGTGACCAGCAGCGTGTCGAGCGGGCGATGGTACATGCGGCGCAGCAGCGTGGCTTCGAGGAGCAGGCCCAGCAGGCCGCCGACCAGGAAGGCGAGCGGGATCGAGACCAGCAGGGACACCCCGGCGTTGCCGAGGGCCTGCTGGGCGACGTAGGCGGTGTACGCGCCGGCCATCATGAACTCGCCGTGCGCCATGTTGATCACGCCCATCTGCCCGAAGGTCAGGGCGAGGCCGAGCGCGGCGAGCAGCAGGATCGAGCCGACCGACAGCCCGTTGAAGATCTGTGTGACGAGGATGTCCACCGGTGAGGTCCTTTCACCCCTCGGAGCGCGTTATGGATCCATAACGTGCTGGGAGACGCCCCCGGGGCGCGTTATGGATCCATAACGCGCCCCGGGGGTGAGGTCAGCCGGCGAGGCCGGTGGCCCAGGGGTAGGTCTTCAGGTAGGGGTCGGGCTCGATCGGCTTGCCGGAGGACCAGTCCGTGTAGATCAGGCCGTCGGGGCCGATCTTGCCGATCAGCGCGGTCTTGGCGATGTGGTGGTTGTCGCCGTTGACCGTGACCGTGCCCTCCGGGGCGGCGTAGGAGACGCCGCCCGCGGCCTTCTGCACGTCCGGCACCGCGAAGGACTTGGCCTTCTCGACCATGCCCTTCCACAGGTACAGCGAGGTGTAGGCGGCCTCCATCGGGTCCGAGGTGACCTTGGTGGCGCCGTAGACGGTCTTGAAGTCGCCCACGAACTTCTTGTTCTCGGGGGACTCGATGGTCTGGTAGTAGTTCCAGGCCACCGGCTGGCCGACGATGTTGCCGATCCCGATGCCGCCGACCTCCTCCTCGGCGATGCTCACGCTGAGGACGGGCATCTTGTCGGCGGTCAGGCCGAGGTTCTTGTACTCCTTGAAGAAGGCCACGTTGGAGTCGCCGTTGAGGGTGTTGAACACCGCGCCGGCGCCCGCGTCGCGGACCTTCGCGACGATCGTCGAGAAGTCGGTGTGGCCGAGCGGGGCGTACTCCTCGCCCTTGATCTCGATGCCGTTCGCCTTCGCGTACGCCTTGATGATCTTGTTGGCGGTCTGCGGGAAGACGTAGTCGCTACCGACCAGGAACAGGGACTTGACGCCCTTCTCCTTCAGGTAGTCGAGCGCGGGAACGATTTGCTGATTCGTCGTCGCGCCGGTGTAGAAGATGTTCTTCGACGATTCCAGGCCCTCGTACTGGACCGGGTAGAACAGCAGTGCGTCGTTCTGCTCGAAGACCGGGAGCATCGCCTTGCGGCTCGACGACGTCCAGCCGCCGAACACCGCGGCGGTGCAGTCGCTGCGGATCAGCTTCTCGGCCTTCTCGGCGAAGACGGTGGGCTGCGACGCGCCGTCCTCGGCCACGATCGTCAGCTGCTTGCCGAGCACACCGCCGGAGGCGTTGATCTGGTCCGCGGCCATCTTCAGGCTGTTGTAGACGGTGTTCTCGCTGATGGCCATGGTTCCGGAGCGCGAGTTCAGGAAGCCGATCTTGACGCTCGAGCCGCTCGTGTCCACACACGACGCCGCCGCGGCGGTGTCGCCGGTGGCGGAGTCGCCGACCTTCGCGCCGCAGGCGGTCAGGGTCAGGCCTGCGGTCAGGAACACGGCGGTGAGCAGGGATCTCCGCGCACGGGATGCGATCATGGACGACCTTTCGGGCAGCACATCTTGCCGGTAAATGTGTCCCCGACTACATTTACCGGTGGCGACGAATGGGGCGGCGGGCCGATCGGTCCGCGATGCGGAACGCTACGAATGCTGTGTTTCCGCTGTGGACGCGTTCTGTTTCCGGAGAGTTTCCCGAGGCTGCGCCGAACGGGTGATCCGAGTCGTCCCTGTTTCCCGGTTGGGCCGTTCAGAGTAGGGAATGGAGCGAATCTCCGGTGCGCCGGGTGTGTCCGGTCCGGGCCAGGAGCTCCAGGAGCGGGACGGCCACGCGTCGGGAGGTGCGGAGGGCCTGCCGGGCCTCGCTGAGAGTGAACTCACTCCGCAGGCCGCGCAGGACCCCGACGGCGCGCTCCGGGGCGTCGGGGAGCAGGACGACGCCCTCGCCGACGGCGAGCAGCTCGCCGGCGCGGACGAGGGTGGCGAGCTCGCGGCGGCCGAGGCCGAGCTCGGTGAGGCGCTCGGCGTCGGGGGCGGCGAAGGGGTTCTCCCGCAGTGCTTCCCGCAGGCTCGCCAGGGCGCCGGTGAGCGCCGACGGGAGGGCCACGGTGCGGTCGAGGTGGACGCGGCCGTCCCTGATCAGGAAGCGTGGGTTCGTGGTGCCGGTGTCGCCCGGGGTCTCGCCGTGCGGGGTCCTGCGGTCCACGGCCCTGCTGTCTGGGGCCGTGCTGTCTGGGGCCGTGGTGTCCGGAGGCGCGGGGCTCAGGGCCGGGGGGCTCAGGGCCAGGGAGCTCAGGGCTGCGGTGGTCAGGGCTGCGGTGGTCAGGGCTGCGGTCAGCAGGCCGGGATCGGGGAGGCGGGCGAGGCGGCGGGCGGCCTCGATCGTCAGACCAGGGTCCAAGGGGTCGGCGTCGTCATGGGCGCGGATGCCGTCGGCGAGCGCGATGCGGATGCCGGGGAGCAGTGCGGGATCCAGCAACCAGCCGTTGACGAACGGGGCCCGCAGACCGTCCACCTCGGAGCGGGGTACGCCCATCGCTACGAGGTCCGCGGCCTTCACGATCCCGCGCCGGGAGAGCTCACCGGCAGCGGAGCCGAAGGGGGCCAACGAGGGAGTGACGCTCGGGCTCCCCGAGCGTCGCTCAGTGGCGCTCGGGGAGCCCAGGTGTCGCTCCGGCGGGCAGGCCCGCTCGGCGGCAGTGCCACGTGGGCGCCCCGAGCGGCGTTCGCCGGCGCTCGGGGCGCCCACGTGCCGTTCCGGTGGGACGGTGGACTCCGGGGCCGTGCCACGTGAGCCACCCGAGTGGCGGTGGGGCGGGGCGACCGCGGCGAGGAGCTCGGCGCGGGCCGCGGCGGCGCCCCGGCGGCGCAGGGCGGCGGGACGGACGTCCAGCACCTCGATGCCGCCCGCGATCGCGCGCCGGCCGGGATCGCGCAGGACGGCACGGTCGCCGATCCGCAGCGGGAGCGGGATCTCGGCCCGCAGCCGGGCGTGGGCCCCGCCGAGCGGGCGCACCCGGACCGCCACCGCGGCCGAACCGACGTGCAGCATCAGCTGTTCCGGGAAGGGCCCCGGTTCCCGGCCGCGCACGCCGTGCACCGCGACGTCGATCTCGGTGGCGCCCAGCCACGCACCGGGGGTGAGCAGCGCGTCCCCGCGCCCGAGGGCCTCGCGCGGCACCCCGCGCAGGTTCACGGCCACCCTCGCGACCCCCGTGGCCTCGGGCACCGGCTCCCCGAGGCTCTGCAGCCCCCGGACGCCCACGCGCCGGCCGCCGACCTCCAGCTCGTCGCCCACCCGGAGGGTGCCCGACCCGAGGGTGCCGGTGACGACCGTCCCGCTCCCCCGGATGGTGAACGCGCGGTCCACCCAGAGTCGGACGTCGGCGCCCGGATCGGGTTCGGGCACGGCCGCCACCAGTCGGTCGAGGGCGTCGCGCAGGGCGTCGAGGCCCTGACCGGTCGGCGCGCACACCTCCACCACCGGCACCTCCCCGAGCGACGAGCGGGCGATCTCGGCCGCCGCGTCCGCCCGCGCCAGGCCGGGTTCGAGCAGGTCGCAGCGGGTGACGACGAGCAGGCCGTGGCGCACCCCGAGGGCGTCGAGCGCGTCGAGGTGCTCGCCGGACTGGCGCATCCAGCCCTCGTCGGCGGCGACCACCACCACGGCCGCGGGGACCGGGCCGGCGCCGGCGAGCATCGTCGTCACGAAGCGTTCGTGGCCGGGGACGTCCACGAAGGCGAGGTCCGTGCCCGAGGGGAGCCGGGTCCAGGCGAACCCCAGGTCGACGGTCAGGCCGCGGCGCCGCTCCTCGGCCAGCCGGTCGGGCTCCATCCCGGTGAGCGCTCTGACCAGTGTGGACTTTCCGTGGTCGACATGGCCGGCGGTGGCGACGACCCGCGAGGTCATCGGGTGCCCCGCGCCTCGGCCGGGCCCCCCCGCACGGGCTCCCGTGGACGGCGCGCACACCTCCGCGGGCCGGGGGCGGTCCCTGCGGCGCGGACCGGGATGGGCGCGGCGGTGTTGCGGCCGACCGCCGTCGGCCGGAGACCGACGGTCACGGCACCGCCGCGCGGACGCAGCGGGCGAGGAGCTCGTCGTCGGAAGGATCGATCGCCCGCAGGTCGAGCAGGCAGCGGCCGCCCTCGAGCCGGCCGAGGACCGCGGGATCGCCGGCCCGCAGGGCGGCACCGTAGGACTCGGGCAGGGCGAGGGCGGCGCTGGGCAGCGTGACGCCCGGGGCCCCGCCGCCGCCGACCGTCGAGAGCGAGTCGACCACCGTCGCGCCGGGAAGGCCGGCGGCGAGGGTCTCGGCGCGCCGGCGCAGGTCGGGAGCGGTGGCGTCGAGGGCCGCGCGGACCGGCGGGAGCGGGCCGCGCACGGTCGCCTCCAGCGCGGCGAGGGTCAGCTTGTCCACCCGCATCGCGCGCGCCAACGGGAAGCGGCGCACCCGCTCGACCAGCTCGCCGTCGCCCAGGATCAGTCCGGCCTGCGGGCCGCCGAGCAGCTTGTCCCCGGAGGCGGTGACCAGGCCGGCGCCGCGGGCGAGCATCGAGGCGGCGTCCGGCTCGTCGGGGAGCAGGGGGTGGCGGGTGAGCAGGCCGGACCCGATGTCGACGACCACCGGCACGCCCAGCCCGGCCAGCTCCTCCGGCCCGACGGCGCTGGTGAAGCCCTCCACCCTGAAGTTCGACGGGTGCACCTTGAGCACGAACGCGGTGTCCGGGCCGACGGCGCGCTCGTAGTCCGCGAGGTGGGTGCGGTTCGTGGTGCCGACCTCGCGCAGCCTGGCGCCGGTCGACTCCACGAGGTCCGGGATGCGGAACCCGTCGCCGATCTCGACGAGCTCCCCGCGCGAGACGACGATCTCCCGTCCGGCGGCGAACGTGGCCGCCACCAGGGCGAGCGCGGCCGCCCCGTTGTTGACGACGTGGGCGCCGCCGGCCCCGGGGGTGGCCGCGAGCAGGGCCTCGACCATCTCGGCGCCCCGCCGGCCGCGGGCGCCCGTGGCGAGGTCGAGCTCGACGTCGCAGGTTCCGGCGGCGACGGTGAGGGCCTCGCGGGCGGCCGCCGACAGGGGGGCCCGGCCGAGGTTCGTGTGGAGGACGACGCCGGTCGCGTTCAGCACCGGCCGCAGCCGGGTCGCGACGCGGGGGAGCGCGGCGAGGGCCTGGTCGGCCACGGTCCCGGGCGGGATCTCACCCTGCCGGGCCCGCTGCTGCGCCGCCACGACGGCGCCCTTGACCAGCGAACGCCCCAACCGCGCCACGGCCTCCGCGATCCGGGGCTCCGCCAGCACGACGTCCGTGCGGGGCACCGCGCGTCGGGGATCGGGGGCGTGGGTCATACCCCGATCATCTCGCCGCCCCGTGCCCGCCGCGCCGCCGGTCCCGCTCTCGCCGTCGGCGCGAGCAAGGTCGGCGTCCGAGCGGCAGCGGGCCCGCACACGATGCCGGTGATGTGTCGGGGTGAGCGCGCCCTGCTGCCCCACGGGGTCGCACCCACAGCTCGGTCGCTCGCCCACCAGCTCCGGCACGTGTGCGGAGGACTGCCGGTGCGTGCGAGGGGCGAGCCGTCAGGCGGTGTGGAGGGAGTGGCGGTGGGTTTCCGTGTCGTCGGCGCGCTGGGTGGGGACGTGCACCTCGGGCGAGTCGAAGAGGCCGGTCGCCGGGAAGGCCTCGGTGCGCGGGGTGTCCGTCGCGGCGTCGGTGACGGGGTCGCCGGGGCGGTCGCTCGGTGCGGGGGCCTGCTCTGCACCGGCAGCCGGGTCGGTGCCGGTCCGGGGTTCGGGGAGAGCCGCGGCCGGCTCGTGCTCGGCGGGTGCCGGCGCAGGGTGCTGTGCCGCGGCGGCCACCGGCATCCCGGCGGGCGGGGTCGGGACCGGCTCGTCGAGGCCTCGCAGCTCCGTGCCGAGCACGGCGTGCAGGCGGGCGAGCTCGCCCCGGATCGAGATCCGCAGCGTCTCGAGCTCCTCGCTGCGTTCGCGCGCGGTCCGGACCTCCGCCCCGAGCTTCTCGCGCTCCGCGGCCAGCGCGGCCCGGACGTCGATCGCCTCGGTGCGGGCCTCGGCCGCCGCGGCGTGGGCGCGGCCCATCAGCTCCGCGGCCTCCCGGATCGCGGCGGCGCGGATCTCGGCCGCCTCGCGAGCGGCGGCCTCGCGGGTGGCGTCGGCGTCCGCGGCGGCCTCTCCGCGGGTGGCGTCCCCCCTGCGGGCGGCCTCGGCGAGGTGGGCCTCGGCGTCCCGGGCGGCGGCGGCGCGGATCTCGGACGCCTCGTGCTCGGCGAGCCGGAGCACCCGCTCGGCGCGCATCCCGAAGCTCTCGGGCACGGACGGCAGGCCGTCGGCCGGCGTGGCGGCCCGGACCTGGCGCAGCTCCGCGGTGGCGGACGCGGCGTGCTGCTCGGCCATGCGCCGGGCGTTCTCGGCGGCGACGGCGCGCTTCTCGAGCTCGCGCACCGACGCGTCGACCTGCTCGCGTGCGTACCCGCGCCGGACGACCTCGAACGATCCCGATTGCTCGGGCAGTGATGTCACGGGATCGAGTGTGAGCGGTCGCAGCCGGTGAACACCAGGAGGGTCGGTGGGTGGGAGCGTGGCTGCGGTGGGCGGCCCGGGCCCGCGGTGCGGGTGAGGCATCCGGTGGAGCGGCGCCGGGTGCCGTCGCACCAGCGCCGGATCTGCCGCTCCCCGGGGCGACTAGCGTGATCGCGGTGACGGGGAAGCGGCTCACCGAGTTCAGCCACGGCGCGGGATGCGGATGCAAGATCGGGCCCGGCCGGCTCGCCGACGTCCTGGCGGCCCTCACCCCCGCCCAGCACCCCGACCTGCTGGTGGGCACCGAGACCGGTGACGACGCCGCCGTCTGGCGCCTCGACGCCGAGCGCGCGCTCGTCGCCACCACGGACTTCTTCACCCCGATCGTCGACGACGCCCGCACCTGGGGCCGGATCGCCGCGACCAACGCCGTGTCGGACGTCTACGCGATGGGCGGCCGGCCGCTCTTCGCCCTGAACCTGGTCGCCTGGCCCACCGAGGACCTGCCGGACGCGCTGCTCGCCGAGGTGCTCGCCGGGGGTGCGGACGCCGGCCGCGAGTGCGGCTTCGCCGTGGTGGGCGGGCACTCGATCGACGACCCGGAGCCCAAGTACGGGCTGGCGGTGGTCGGCGAGGCGCACCCGGACCGGCTGCTCACCAACACGGGCCTGCGCCCGGGCGACGCGCTGGTGCTCACCAAACCCCTCGGCATCGGGATCACGACGACGGCGGTCAAGCGCGGCGTCGCGCCTGCGGACCTGCTCGAACGGGCCGTGGAGCTGATGTGCACGCCCAACGCCGCGGCCTCGGCGGCGGCGCTCGCCTCGGGCGCGACCGGCTGCACGGACGTCACGGGGTTCGGGTTGCTCGGGCACCTGCGGAAGATGGCCGCGGCGTCCGGTGTGGACGCCGAGCTCGACGTGGCCGCGGTGCCGCTGCTGGGCGGGGTGCGGGAGCTGGCGGAGAGCGGGATCGTCCCCGGTGGGACGCGGCGCAACCGGGACTGGGTCGACGAGGTGCTCGACGCCGGGCCGGGCGTCACGGAGACCGATCTCGTGCTGCTGTCGGACGCCCAGACCTCGGGCGGCCTGCTGTTCGGGGCCGAGCCGGAGCGGGCGCGGGAGGCGGTCGAGGGGCTGCCCGGCGCGGCGATCATCGGCTGGGTGAGCGAGGGCAAGGGCCGCATCGGCATCCGCTAGGGCCGGGGATGCTCCCTACCGACGTCGCAGATGTGTGTTTCGGCCTACGGAAAGTGCCGACTCGCGGGGGTGGGGTCGGTCGGCGGCCCGGGTGGCTGCGTCAGCCGGCGGGGCGGAGGGCGTCGGGGACGCCGTCGGCGACCTCGAACAGGGCGAGCAGGCCGGTGGCCTCCAGGGCCCTCGTGACGATCCGGGAGCCGCAGACCAGGCGCAGGGTCTGACCCCGCCGTTCCACGCCGTCCTTCGCCGCGACCAGCACGGCCAGCCCGGCCGAGCCCAGGAACGTGACGCCCGTGAGGTCCAGGACGACCAGGGGAGCCTCGGGCAGCCGTGCGTCGAGTTCCGTGCGCAGCAGTGGCGCCGTCAACGTGTCGATCTCGCCCAGGACGTGCGCGACCAGGGAGGCGTTCCCGCCCTCGCCCGCACGCTCGAACCGGACGACGTCCGAGATCTCGACGCCGCCGTCACCGGCGGGTGTCTCACTGCTCATTGCGCACCGTGCTCCTCGACACCTTCCGCGTAGGGCTGTTCTGCGGACTGTCGTCTCAACCGCTCG
This sequence comes from Pseudonocardia ailaonensis, assembly GCF_039531635.1. Taxonomy (NCBI): domain Bacteria; kingdom Bacillati; phylum Actinomycetota; class Actinomycetes; order Pseudonocardiales; family Pseudonocardiaceae; genus Pseudonocardia; species Pseudonocardia ailaonensis. The sequence goes on from NZ_BAAAQK010000005.1 coordinate 1,025,149, forward strand.
CCAACCCTACGGGTGGGCCGGGCGCACGCACAACAGACGCCCCACCGGTCGGGGAGCGGGGCCGCCGGGTTTGGTGAAGTGTGATCGGGGGCACACTGTGCTGTCGCGTCGGGCGCCCCCGCCCACGACGCGATGACCAGGAGGAACCGTGAACCGACGGACGGTCCGCGCCGACGTGGCGCGCCTCGCGCAGGTGCTCGCCGGGCTGCGTTACCCGGCGGCGAAGTGGCAGATCATCGCGCACGCGGACCACTACGGGGCGGACTCGGTGAGCACCGCCCAGCTCTGGTCCCTGCCGGTGGCCGTCTACCAGGACCTGGCCGCCGTCTGCGTGGCCCTGGGCGTCCTCCCGGGCGGGGCGTACCTCGCCCAGCCCGGCCTCCAGGCGTCCGCGGCCGAGCAGCCCCCGCGCTGACCCGCGCGGGACGGGTGGGGCAGTACCACCTGCTCCGGGAGGGGCGGGCCCCGCGGGGTCCGCCGGGCAGCACGATCGCCGCGAACCGGTCGAAACGGCAACCTCTGTGGCACCCCGGACCCGGGGCCCGCATCCAGGAGGTTCCCGCGATGAACACCGGCACCCTGCCCGTCCCCACCACCCTGCCCGTCCCCACCACCCTCGACTGGACCGCCCCGATCACCCTGCGGGTCCCGCCGCAGCACGAGAACCCCGGTGCGCCACCGCCGACGACCGCGGCCGCCACCCCGAAGCTCGGCCGCCGCGCGCTGCGCCGGGAGCAGCTCGCGACCCTGGCTGCGCCCCGCCGCCGGTACTCGCTGTTCGCGAGGCTGCTGTTCGTCACCATGGACCTGCTGTACGGCCGGCGCGGCACGCTGGCGAAGTTCCAGGTGCTCGAGACCGTGGCCCGGATCCCGTACCAGATCTGGGAGAACGCGGCCTACCGCCTGCTCACCCGCCGCCACCGCGACACCGGGCTGGCGCACCGCATCCACGACCGCATCGTGGAGAACCGCGCGCAGCAGGACAACGAGCAGTGGCACCTGCTGATCGTCGGCGAGATGGTGCAGGCGTCCGGGGTGAAGCCGGGCTGGTTCCGCTTCCGGTTCGTGCCGCTCGTGCTGGCGCTGACCTACTACCACCTGGCCTGGCTGATGTTCGTCGTCGCGCCGCGCGCCTGCTACCGGCTCAACGCCGACTTCGAGGACCACGCCGAGCACGAGTACGCGCGGTTCGTCGAGGAGCACCCGGAGTTCGAGACGATCCCGCACCACTCCGTGTCCGCCCGTCGCTACGGGGCGTACGGCACGGTGGCCGACCTGCTCCGCCAGATCGGGCACGACGAGCGGATGCACAAGGAGGAGTCCGAGCGGTACCTGGCCGAGGGACGAATCGGCAGGTAACGGGCGGGTGTGGCAGTGCGAAGGGAGGAGTGGTGGTAGCACCACCCCTCCCGGCATACCAGCGCGGTCCCGCGCCAGGAACGGGCGTCCCTAGGGTGGGCAGGTGACACAGCAGACCGAAGCTCCCGCGCTGGTCGTCCGCGGTCTGCGCAAGACCTACGAGGCGGGCACGGCGCCCGTGCGGGCGCTGCGCGGTGTCGACCTCACGGTGAACGCGGGCGAGTTCGTGGCCCTCATGGGCCCTTCGGGCTGCGGCAAGTCGACCCTGTTGCACCTGCTCGCGGGCCTCGACCGGCCGGACGAGGGCACGATCGCCCTCGATGGCACCCGCATCGAGGAGCTCGGCGCGCAGCGGCTCGCGCGGTTGCGGCGCCGCAGCGTCGGGCTCGTCTTCCAGTTCTTCCACCTGATCGAGCACATGTCCGCGCTGGAGAACGTGGCGCTCGCCGCGCTCGTCGCCGGGGCGAAGCCCGCCGAGGCCACCGCCCGCGCCCGGGACCTGCTCGACCAGCTCGGCCTGCTCGACAAGTCGCGTGAGCTGCCGGCGGCCCTGTCCGGCGGGCAGCGGCAGCGCGTCGCGATCGCCCGTGCGCTCGCCAACCGCCCCACCCTGCTGCTCGCGGACGAGCCCACCGGCGCCCTGGACTCCGACGGTGCCTCCGAGGTCCTCGACCTGTTCCGCCGCCTGCACGCCGACGGCCAGACGATCCTGATGGTCACCCACGACCGCGAGGTCGCCGACGGCGCCCAGCGCCGGGTCCGGATGCGGGACGGCCGGGTGCTCCTCGACAGCGAGGCCAGCGGCCCCGTCGACATCCCGGCGGGCCTGCGGGTGGCGAGCCGATGAGCGGATCCGCGATGAGCGAACGGCACTCTCGCTCACTAGGTGTGAGCGAGCGCGCCGTTCACCGGGGCGGGCGGCGGCGATGAGCGTCTCGCCCACCGATCCGTCGAGCGCCGCGGGGGCCGGGTTCCGGTCGTCGCGCCGGGTCACGGTCGGTTCCGGCCGGCGGGCCCGCAGCTCGCTGCTGCTCTCCGGGCTGATCGGGGCGGCCGGGGTGATCGCGCCCGCGCTCGTCGTCGGGGTGATCGGCGGCGGCCCCGCCTGGTGGGTCACCGGGATCATCGCGGCCGTCGTGCTGCTGGCCGGCGTCGCCGCCCTGCTCAGCCCCGCGGCCCGCCGGGCGAGCACCTCGGTGCTGGTGGGGGCCTCGGAGTTCGGCGGGCTGTCGGTCGCGGTCTGCGCCGGGCTGCTCGTCCTGCTGCTGCTGTTCGGCCGGATCCCGCTGGGCGCGGAGAAGGTGCTGCTCGATCCCGCGCTGGTCGCGATGCTCGTCGTCGCGGTGCTCGCCGGGCCGCTCGGGCGCCGGTTCGCCCGCAGCACCCGCGCCGCCCTGCAGGGCATCCGCCGCTCCCCGGACGAGCTGCTCGCGGACTTCGCGGAGCGCGCGGGCCGCGGGACCCCCGTCGACGACCTGCTCCGCCAGATCGCCGAGACCATGCGGCAGGACTGGCGGCTCTCGCGCGTCCAGATCTGGGCGGATCTGGAGGCCGGCCCCACCCTCGGCCGCACCCTGACCGTGCCCGAGCCCGCCGAGCCGGGCCCCGCGCCCGCACCGCTGCGCACCGACGAGCTGGCCACGGTCTCGCGCGCGGGCGTGGCCGGTCCCGGCTGGCTGAACCTCTGGCTGCCCCACCTCATCGAGGACGACGGCCCCGCGCGGCGCGGGCAGCTCCGGCTCGCCCCGGCCGTGCACGGCGGGGAGGTGCTCGCGCTCGTCGTCATCGAGCGGGAGGCGGACGCGGACCCGTTCGGCGAGGCGGACGAGCGGGCACTCGCGGAGGTCGTCCGCCGGCTCGCGATCGTGCTCCGCAACCGCGCGCTCGACGCCGCCCTCCAGTCCACCCTCGCCGACCTGCGCCGCACCAACGCGGACCTGCAGGCCTCCCGGACCCGGCTCGTGACCACGGCGGACGCCGAGCGCCGCCGGATCGAGCGGGACCTGCACGACGGCGCGCAGCAGCACCTCGTCGCCCTCGCCGTCGGCCTGCGGCTGATCCGGGACGGGATGGAGTCCGCCGATCCCAACATCGAGCTCCTCGACGAGCTGGACCGCGGCGTCCGCGACACCATCCAGACCCTGCGCGACCTCGCCCACGGCATCTACCCGCCGCTGCTGCGCGACGCCGGGCTCGGCGACGCGCTGCGCGCCGCGGCCAAGCGGAGCCCGCTGATCGTGGACGTGCAGGCCGTGGGCGTCGGCCGGATGCCCGAGCAGGCCGAGGCCGCCGTGTACTTCTGCTGCCTGGAGGCGCTGCAGAACGCGTCCAAGCACGCCCCGGGATCGACCGTCCGGATCATCCTGACGGACGAGGCGGGCGAGCTGAACGTGGTCGTCTCCGACGACGGCCCGGGCTTCGACCCGACCGGGGTCGCGGGCGGCGGCGGGCTGCAGAACATGGCGGACCGGCTCGGCGCGATCGGCGGCACGATCGAGCTGCGCTCCGCACCGGGCGAGGGCACCACCCTCACCGGCCGGATCCCGATCCCGCGCGCCGCCCGGGCGGTCGGGTCGGAACAGCAGGCGCCGGTGATCACGAGCGCGGCGGGCTGAGCGTGCGCAGCGGTACCAGGTCCGAGAGGGCCCGGCCCGAGCGTGCCCGGGCCGCGATCGGACTCGTCGCCCGGGCCGAACGCCGGGAGCGCCGGTGGAGCCTGCTCGCGCTGGGCCTGGTGCTGGGCCTGGTCGGCGGCCTGATGCTCGGCGCGATCGCCCTCGGCGAGCGCACCGGTTCGGCCTACTCCCGGCTCATCGACGCCGTGCACCTCGACGACGCCCGGCTCGTCCTGGCCGCCGACCAGCCCCGCACCATCGCCGCGCTGCCGACCATGCCCGGCGTGGCGGACGTGTGGGAGGCGAGCACCTACGTCGTCCAGCTCGACGGCGGCGCGCTGCGGTTCCTCTCGGTCGTCGCCGGCGCCGACCCGCACCCGGACCTGGTCACCCCCGTGATCGTCGCGGGCCGGGAGCCGGATCCCGCGGCGCCGGACGAGGTGATCGTGTCCGAGCAGCTCGCCGAGGGCAGCGGGATGGCCCTCGGCACCGAGGTGGGCGTGCGGATGCTCACGCTGCAGGACATGGCGGACTTCGCCGTCGGCTTCACGCCGCACGGCCCGGCGAGCCGGCTCAGGGTCGTCGGGATCGCCCGGATGCCGGCCTGGGGCAGCGCCCTGCCGGACGTCGTCGGCGGCCCGGGGTTCGCCCGCGCCAACGCCGAGGGCCGCGTGGGCACGGCCGCCTACCTGCGGCTGACCCCGGAGCCGGACTCCCTGGCGCGCTTCAGCGCCGCGCTCGCCGCGTCCTCGGCCGCCGAGCCGTCGATCGTCGGCGAGTACCTCACGGCCACCCCGGAGACCCCGCGCGCCACCAAGGACGAGTCGGTCGTCGCCGCAGAGAACGCGCTGCTGGTCGGGATCGTGATGTTCGCCGTGGTCGTGGGGCTCGGGGCGCTGCAGGTCACCGGCCTGGGCCTGCTGCGTCTGGCCGGGCTGGCGCGCGGGGCGCGCTCGATCGAGGCCGCGCTGGGCATGACCGCGGGTGAGAGCGTGCTGGCCAGGGTGCGGGCCGCGCTGCCCGCCGCGGGGATCTCCGGGCTGCTCGGCGCCGGGGTGGTGCTGGCCGCGGGGCGGCTCGAGCCGCTCGGCAGCCAGGCCCGCTTCGAGCCGGTCACGGGCTTCCGTCCGCAGTGGACACTGGCGCTGCTCGGCGGCCTGGGGCTCGCGGTCGTCTTCCTGCTGTGCGCGGCGGCCGCGGCGGCGATCGCCTGGCGCCGCGCCGGGGCGAGCGCCGCGGAGCCCGGGTCCGCGGAACCGCGGCCGTCGCTGCTCGCCTCGGTCGGGGCCGCGTTGCGGCGCCGGCCCACCCTGCTGCTGGGCAGCCGGCTCGCCCGCACCGCAGGCGCGCGCCGCGGCGTCCCCCCGCTCGTCACCATCCTCGCGGCCGCGGCGGCGGTGGCCGCGATCGTCGCCACGCTGGTGGTCGGCGCGAGCCTCGCCCGCCTGGTCGACGCCCCGGCGCGCTGGGGCGGCGGCACGGACCTCACGATCGCGGACAGCCGCGAGGACGACGTCGCCACCCTCGTCCCGGACCCGCGGGTCGCCGCGCTCACGGTGGCCAGCACCGCCCGGCTGCGCACGCCGGAAGGGGTGCTCCTCGGCGCGCAGAGCATGGTGGACCGCAAGGGTGCCTCCCCGGTGCAGCGGGTGTCCGGCCGGCTCCCCGAGGGGCCCGACGAGGTGGCCGTCAACCCGCGGGTGGCCACGCAGTTCGGGCTCGCCGAGGGATCGCCGCTGGTCCTGCTGGGTGCGGACGGCCGGTCACGGGAGCTCGTGGTGGTCGGCGAGGCGGTGGTCCCGTCGGGGGAGAGGTTCCGGCCCGGCCAGGACATCCTGCTCCACCCGGCCACCCTCGACGCCCTCTCCGGCCTGCGCACGCCGCAGCTCACCGCGTTCGTCACCGCCGCTCCGGGGATGGCCGGGGCCCTGACCGCGGAGCTCGGCGGCCGGCTCGAGCTCGGCACGAACCTGCCCCCCGAGGCGATCCGCAACCTCGCCGATCTCGTCAAGCTGCCGGGAATCCTGGCGGTGGTGCTCGCCGTCGTCGCGGGCACCGGGCTGGTCCACTCCCTGCTGGTCACGGCCCGGCGGTTGGCGCGCGAGATGGCCGTGTTCTCGGTGCTCGGCGCCACCCCGGGGCAGGTCCGCACCACCCTGACCGTCCTCGCCGCGACGACCGTCGTGCCGGCCGTGCTGCTCGGCGTGCCCGTCGGGCTCGGCGTGGCACGGCTGTTCTGGTGGCAGGTGGCCTCGACGATCGGGGTCGGCGGCGATCTCGCCGTGCCGGTCTGGCCGATCCTCGGGCTCGTCCTCGCGGTGCCGGTGGGCGCCGCGCTCGTGTCCGTGCTGCCGTCGCTGCGGGTGGACCGCGCGGCCACCGCCTCGGCCCTGGCGGCGCTGTGAACCCCGGGATCGCGGCCGTGGCCCGCGCCGAGCTGCGCACGGGGATCCGCGCGCTGCTCGTGCTGGGGCTGATCGCCGGGCTGGTCGGCGGCCTGCTGCTGGGCGCCGCGGTGGTCGCGGACCGCACCGCCACCGCCTACCCGCGGCTCGTCGAGCGCACCGGCCTGGACGACGCCCGCGCCTACCTGCCCGCGGACCTGCCCGAGGTCACGTCGTCGTTCGCCGGGCTGCCCGGGGTGACGCAGAGCTGGACCGCCTACGCCTGGATCGCGCAGATCGACGGCCCCACGCTGCAGTACACGTCGGTGATCGCCGGGCCGCAGCGGCCCAAGGACCTGGTGGACCCGGTGATCGTGGCCGGGCGGGTGCCGCGCGTCGAGGCCGCGGACGAGCTGCTGCTCGGCGAGCCGCTGGCCGCCGCGGCGGGCCTGCACGTCGGGGACCGGATCACCCTGCGGATGCTCACCTTCCGCCAGATCGCCCGCTTCGCCAGCGGCTTCGGCGAGCCGGACGGCGCCACCCGGCGCATGACGGTCGTGGGGATCGGCCGGATGCCGTCCTGGTCCGGTGCGCTCGGGGACTCGCTGGCCACCCCGGCCTTCGCCGCGCAGAACGCGGGTGCCGCGGGCGGGCGCTCCGGCTTCGCCCGCCTCGCCTACACCGGCGACGCCGCTCACGACGCCGCGCTGCGCTCGCAGTTCCTCACCGCGCTCTCGGCGAAGTACACCGGCATGCCGCGACCCCTGATCGTCGGCCAGTACGTGCCCGAGGTCCCGGTCTTCCCGAGCACCGACCCGGATCCCGCGGTCGCCGCCGCCGAGCGCGTCCTGGGTTTCGGCCTCTGGGGGTTCGCGCTGGTCGTGGCCCTGGGCGGGCTCGCCGTCGTCGGGCAGGGACTGCTGCGGCTGCACCTGCGCGGCGGTCCCGGGCAACGGGTGGAGAACGCGCTCGGGATGAGCGCCACCGAACGGGCGGGCGCCCGGGTACTCGCCGCGACCTCCGGGGCCGCGGTGGCCGCGGTCGTCGCCGGGGCGATCACGCTGGCCGCGGGGGTGGTCGAACCGCTGGGCAGCCAGGCCCGTTTCGAGCCCGATCCCGGATTCGACCCGCGGTGGGACATCGTCGTGGTCGGTGCGGTCGCGGTGTTCGTGGTGTTCCTCGGCATGGCGGCGGCCACGGCCGCGCTGGCCGGGCGCGGTGCGAGCGTCCGGACGGTCCCGGTGCGGCACCGTCCCCAGCGCGTCGGCCTGCGCTGGCCCTCGCTGTTCGTGGGGCTGCGGCTCGCGCTGCGCGGGCGGCTGGAGACGGGCGGCACGATCGGCGTCCCGGCCGTCGTCACGGCGCTGGGGATCGCGGTCACGGTGGCGGGGATCGTCGCGTCGACCATGCTCGGCGCCAGCCTGCAGCGACTCGTCGACACCCCGGCCCGCTACGGCTACACCTCCGACCTCACGATCGCGGACGCCCGCGAGCCGGACATGCAGGCCCTCGCCGCCGATCCGCGGGTGGCCGGGCTGACCGTCGTCCAGACGGGGCGGGTCACCCTGGGCGAGGACCGGGCCCGCCAGATCGACGCGTACGCGCACGTGGCGCGCAAGGGCGACGTCCCGGTGTCCCTGGTCACGGGCCGGTTGCCGGCCGCGTCGGGGGAGGTGGCCGTCGGCGCGCGGGTCGCCGTGCGCGAGCAGCTGGCGCTGGGCGACACCGTGGACGTCACCTCGTCGGACGGCCGGCAGGCCCGGCTGACCGTGACCGGCGTGATCGTGCCCCAGCCCGAGCGCGGCGCCCCCCTCGGCGAAGGCCTGTTGATGACGCCGGCGCAGCTGGGTGAGCTCTTCGGCTCACCCCTGGCGTCGGCTCACGTGCTGGCGGCGCCGGGGGAGGCCGGGGCGCTCTACGCGGAGCTGGCGAAACGGCTGGAGGTGCACCCGCCCGCGGTGCCCGCCGAGATCGACACGCTGGCCGGGCTGCTCCGGCTGCCCGAGATCCTGGCGCTGCTGCTGGCGGGCATCGCGGTCGCCGGCCTGGTGCACATCCTGGTCGGCGCGATCCGCCGGCACACCCGGGACGCGGCCGTGCTGTCGGTGCTGGGGGCGACACCGGCCCAGATCCGCGCGACCCTCGGCGTCCTGGCCGGGACGACCGTGCTGCCGGGCGTGGTGATCGGCGTGCTGCTCGGCCTCGGCGCGGGCCGGTTGCTGTGGTGGCAGGTGGCGAGCCAGACGGGCGTGGCCCCGGACGTCATGGTCCCGGTGTGGCCCATCGCCCTGATCCTGCCCGCGGTCCTGGTCGGCGCCCTCGTCCTCGGCGCCCTCCCCGCGATCCGCCTGGCGAAAGCCCCCGTGGCAGTCTCCCTCCGCGCGACCTGACCCGGGCGCCGCCGATGCCGCGTTATGGATCCATAACGGCCTTTCCGGGGCGTGAGATCGCGTTATGGATCCATAACGCGATCAGAGGCCCTCGAAAATCGCGTTATGGTTCCATAACGCGCAGGTCAGGCGCTGGGTCAGGCGGCGGGGCGGATCTCCTGCCAGAGGGTCTGCAGGGCGGCTCGGCCGAGCTCTTCCTTGTTGAGGTAGGCCGCGACCTTGTCGGCGCCGGGGATGTCCTCGCGGCGGTAGGTGGAGCACAGCACGGTGCGCACGCCCGGGACGCTCGCGGCGACCCGCGCGGCCGCCTCCACGCCGTCGATACCCGGCAGGTTGAAGTCCATCAGGACGAGGTCGGGGACCAGCCCCGAGGCCACGCTCACGGCCTCCTCGCCGGTCTCCGCGACGCCCACGACGGACCACCCGGGCATCCGGGCGATCACCGCCGACGCCGCGACCCGGAAGGGTCGCTGGTCGTCGACCACCAGCACGCGCACCTGCTCCTGCATGCGACCCAGTGTGCCTCCGCGGGCAGGTTCCCGCCGAGGATGCGGGCCCGCCCGTGGTCGGTGGTACTGGCCCCACCCCCGATCGAGAGGGTGACGACCTCGTTGCCGCACTTGCGGTTCGGCAGAGTTCTCCTCATCAGCGGCGGGAACGCCGACAGTTCAGAGAGGACTTCACCATGACCGGCTTCTTCGCCCGCGCCGCCGCCTCCGTCGCCGTCGCGGCCGCCGTCAGCCTGACCCTGGCCGGCACCGCCTCGGCCGCGGAGCCCGGTGGGCCACCCGGGGCCTCACCCCAGCAGGCCACACCGACGGAGAAGGCCGCCGCCGAGGTGCGTCCCGCGATCGTCTACCTCACCGAGACCTTCACCGCGTACGTCGGCGACTCGACCGGCTACTTCAACTACGGCAACGCCTACACCCTCAACGCCACCTGCACCGGCTTCGGCGTGAACCCGCAGGGCTACATCGCCACCGCCGGCCACTGCGTGGACACCACCAGCGCCGACGGCATCCGCGCCGACTTCGTCGAGCAGGCCGCCCGGGACTTCGTGGCCGCCAACCCCCGCTACAACCTGCAGGACGTCTACACCTACGGCCTCGCGAACTGGACCGTCGAGGGCACCGCGAAGGGCTCGCCGATCGAGTCGCAGTTCTCCGCGGTGATCGGTTCCGGCACCGGCGGCAAGACCAAGGGCCAGGCCCTCCCGGCCCGGCTGGTCGACTTCCGCCCGATCGGGCAGGGCGACGTCGCGCTGCTGAAGGTGGAGTCCTCGGACCTGCCCACCGCGCACCTCGGCTCGGACGCGGACGCCGCGATCGGCACCCCGGTGCTGTCCATCGGCTACCCGGCCAGCGCGGACTCGGTCACCGACACCACCCTGGAACCGTCCAACAAGGACGGTCAGATCAGCACCAAGCGCACCATGGGCAGCGTCCCGTTCTACGAGACCAGCGCCTCGCTCTCGCCCGGCATGAGCGGCGGCCCGACCGTCGACCTCAAGGGTGACGTGGTGGGCATCAACAGCTCGCACCTGCGCACCGAGCAGGCGTTCAACTTCATCGCCCCCTCGAACGGGCTGACCGAGCTGCTCGCCCGCAACGGCGTGAAGAACGAGCAGGGCCCCAACGACAAGCTCTACCAGGACGCTCTCGCCTCCTACTACGGCGGCCACTACTCCGAGGCCATCGCCGGCTTCGACCGGCTGCTGCTCGTCGACCCGGACCACGGGCAGGCGCAGCAGTACAAGACGCTGGCAGCCAAGGCCAAGGAGCGCTTCGGCGACACCGCCCCCGCGGCGCCGCCGGCGGCCGCCCCGGCCTCCGACGAGGGCCCGTTCGGCCTCGCCCCCTGGCTCTTCTGGACGATCGTCGGCGGCGGTTCCGCGCTGGTCGTCGGTGGTGTGGTGCTGACGATCGCGCTGCTGCGCCGTCGCGGTGGCGTCGCTCCCGCCCCGGTCCCGGCCCCGCAGGGCTACTCGAACTGGACGCCCGGTGGTCAGGGCTACCCGCAGGTTCCCGCCGCGCGGCAGGAGCTGCCCTGGGGCAGCGCCCCGGCACCCGTCGCCGCTCCGGCCCCCGCGCCGGTGGCCCCGTCCGCCCCGTCCGCCCAGGCGGCCCCGTCCGCCCCGTTCGCTCCGTCGGCTCCGGTGAACGGGTCCGGTTCGGACGGTCCGACGACGATCGTGACCCCGGCGGAGATCCTCGCCTCGCAGCGCCCGGCGCCCCAGGTGCCCTCGCGCTTCCCGGCGCCCTCAACCCCGGCAGCTCCGGTCGCCCCGGTGAACGGTGCCGCCTCCGAGAGTGACGTGGCTGCGGGGGCGACCGCGGTGGTGTCCCTCCCGAAGGGCGGGAACTCCCGGAGCTGCGGGACCTGCGGCTCGACCGTCACCCCCGGCGCGGTCTTCTGCGCCACCTGCGGCACGAAGCAGTAACCGCTCCACGACAGCGGGGCCGGCCCTTCACGGGTCGGCCCCGCTCTCGTGCGCGCGCCTCCGCCCAGCCCCCGAGATGAACACCAGGGCTGTTTCGGGCACCCCGAAACAGCCCTGGTGTTCATCTCGACGCGAGCTGTTGCGCCGATCGGGTGATGCGCTCCGACGGGTGTCGAGCGGCCGGGATGCGCTCCGACCAGCGGGGGAGAAGCGCCCACCCGGGCGCCCCGGAGGAAGGCCCGACCATGCGCACCCTGATCCACTTCATCCACGTCTCCCTCGACGGCCGGATCTGCGGCCCGAACGGCGAGTTCGACTGGCCCCGGATGGGCCCGGAGCTCTCGGCCCACTCGGTCGCGCTGAACGAGCGCATCGACACGCTGCTCTACGGCCGCGTGGTGTGGGGCTGGATGTCGTCCTACTGGCCCACCGCCGACGAGGACTCGGACAGCCCGCACGACAAGGCGTACGCCCCGGTCTGGCGCGCGACGCACAAGGTCGTCGTCTCGCGCACGCTCGAGTCGGTGGACCAGCCGAGGACCGACCTGATCCGGGACGACGTCCACGCCCGTATCCAGGCGCTGAAGGAGCAGCCGGGCAAGGACATCGTCCTCATGGGCGGCGCGGCCCTCGCCGCCGATCTCACCGAGGCCGGCCTGGTCGACGAGCTCCACATCGGCGTCCACCCGGTGATCCTGGGCGGCGAGCACGCCGTCCTGCCGACCCCGAGCCGCCAGAACTTCGACCTCGTGGACTCGCAGGTCTACGACGAGCGGGTCGTCCTCTCGACCTACCGCCGCGTGTGATCAGCGGCCGCGGTGCGGGGCGGCCATGAGCGGCCGCCGGGTACCGCCGAGGGCGATCAGGAGTTCTGCAGGAACACCAGGACCGCGGAGACGCGGCGGTTGAGGTCCTTCTCCTCCGACAGCCCGAGCTTGGAGAAGATCGAGTTGGTGTGCTTCTCGATCGCCCGCTCCGAGAGGACCAGGGCGGCGGCGATGGAGGCGTTGGACTTGCCCTGTGCCATCTCGCCCAGCACCTCGAGCTCCCGTGGGGTGAGGGCGTCGAGCTCCGAGGGCTTGGCCCGCTGCGCGGCGACCAGGCCCTCGATGACCGTGGGGTCGATGACCGAGCCGCCCTCGGCGACCCGGCGGACCGCCTCGGCCAGCTCGTCGCCGTCCGCCACCCGCTCCTTGAGCAGGTAGCCGCGCCGGGCCGTGCCGTCGGCCAGCAGGGTCAGCGCGTACTGCGCCTCCGCGTACTGGGACAGCAGGATCACGCCCATGTCCGGCTTGCGCGTGCGCAGGTCGGCGGCGACGGAGATGCCCTCGTCCGTGTTCGTGGGGGGCATCCGGATGTCGGTGATGACGACGTCCGGCTCGTGCTCGTCGATCAGCTCGTTCAGCGTGGGCAGGTCGGGGGCCGAGCCCACGAGGGTGAGGTCCTCGGTGGCGTCGATCAGGCGCACCAGGCCGTGCCGGAGCAGGGCGTTGTCCTCCGCCAGGACCACTCGGATCTTCACCCGCCCAGGGTAAGGGGCGCGCCCGGCGGGGCGGGGGTGTACTGCCCACACCTTTACGGGTTCGGAACTCCGCCGGTCGGATCGGCAGGCCAGCACGGGTGTCGCGGCGACCGCGGCCGAGCAGGGTTCCCGGCATGACAACGCAGATCACCCCGCCCGCCGTCCCGGTCATCCCCGTCATCCCCGCGCCCCTGAGCGCCGAGGACTACGCCGGCTACGCCGTCACGGAGAAGAAGAGCAGCGCGCCACCCTCCACCGGGTTCCGCCGCAGAGCCGTCGGCATCTCCGCGGCGGTCGGCGGCGTGCTCGTGGCCTCCGGGTTCGCCGCGACGGTGTGGGAGCGCGCCGAGGGCAAGCTCCCGTACCTCGACTCCCTGGTCGTGGACCCGATGCGCAGCCAGATCGCCGCGATCCTGCTGTTCTTCGGGTACATGGGCATCGCGTCGGTGCTGCTGGCCTTCACCGCCATGACCCGCAGCCGCGGCCGCGTGCTCGGCAACGTGGCCCTGGCGATCTCCTGGATCGGCACGCTCGCCCTGCCGGGCCTGCTCGTCACGGACTTCTACGACCTGGCGATCCGCCAGGAGCTGCCGGCCGAGACCGCCGTCCGGGTCTCCGACGCCGCCCAGAACCTGCCGCTCGCGGTCCTCATCGGGGGCCCGACGACGATGCTCGTGTTCGCCGGCATGGTGCTCGGCGCGGTCGCGGCCTGGCGCGCGGGCTTCTTCCACTGGTCGTTCGGCCTGATGATCGTCGCCTCCGTCGCCGTGATGACGGTGCCGCTGGGACAGCAGTACTCCGCCGTCGCGAACATCGTCTCCGGCGCGCTGATCGGCCTGTTCATGATCACCGTCGGCATCGCCGCGCTCCGGATGACCGACGCCCAGTGGGCCGGCGGGGCGAGGTAGCCCGGCGCTGGAGAGGTCAGCGCAGGAGATCAGCGCAGGGAGAAGACGGCCTCGTGCCGGCGGGGACCGCCACCCCCGCCGCCGCGGGGCCGTTCGCTCTGCTCGGGCATCAGCGGCGGCACCCGGCCGCCGGAGCGCCGGGCCGCGCGCCGCGAGCGCAGGTAGATCCACGGGCCGGTGAGCATGCCGCGCCGGCGGGTGCGGGTCGAGCTGGTGGAGAGCCCCTCGGCGCCGCTCTGGCTCTCGGCGATCCGGGAGAGCTGGCGCACCGCGGCGGGGATGCGCCGCAGCGCGACCATCCGGCCCTGCGGGCTCAGCGCGACCTTCGTCAGGAACCCGGCGAGCCCCACGGCGTAGCCCTCGACCTGCTCGCGCAGCGCGGCGGTGTCGGGCCGGTGGTGGTGCCACACCCAGGCGGCGGGCTCGTAGCCGGTGGCGTGCCCGGCGAGCACCAGCCGCACCAGGAACTCGCAGTCCTCGCCGCTGCGGGCCCGGGTGCCCGGGCCGAGCGACTCGTCGAACCCGCCGACGGCGAGCGCGACGTCCGCGCGGACGGCCAGGTTCGCGCCGATGCCCAGCAGGCCGGGCGCGAACGGGAAGATCGCGGAGTCGGCGGGCGGCTCGGCGAGGGAGAAGCGGCGCGGCACGAAGCCCTTGCTCCAGCCGAGCGCGGAGTCCGCGACGATCTCCTCCGGGCTGGTCAGCCGGGCCGCGAGCACCGGCCCGCTGACGCAGACGAGCTGCGGGTCCGCGGCGAACGCCCCGGCCAGCCGGCGCGCCCAGGAGCCGTCGACCTCGGTGTCGTCGTCGGTGAACGCGACGAGCCGGGTGCGGGCCTCGGCGAGCCCGCGGTTGCGCCCCACGGACGCCCCGCGGCGGGTCTCGCGGATGTAGCGGACGCGCTCGTCGCCGATCGCGGCGACGGCCTTCGCGGTGGCGTCGTCCGCCGGGTCGTTGTCCACGACGAGCACGGTGACCGCGGGGTGGTCCCCGGCGAGGACCGCACGCACGCACCGGCCGAGGCTGCGGGCCCGCCCCCGGGTGGCGACGACGACCGTGATCGGCTCGACGGACGCGGGCACCTCGCGCGGCGCGGGCAGCGAGCCGAGCTGCGCACGGATGCACTCGGCGACGGTCACGGCGTCCGCACGGCCGTCGACGAGCGGCACGGTGACCTGGCCGACGGCGTCGCCGCCCACGGTCACGAGCAGGCGGGCCGCCCGGAACCCCGGATCGACCTGCAGGCCGGCCGGGTCCCCGAGGTCGACCTCGCCGACCCAGGTCGGACCCTGCTCGTCCGTCATCTCGCGTCCCCTTCCGTCCCCGGTCTCCACCGGCGACGAGGCCCAGTCTCCGCACGCACGCTGTGATCACCCTGAGAACGAGCGATGAGCCAGGTCAGTAACGGTTTCCGGCTCACTCCACCGGGTGGTTTGACCCACATCGCTCACGGAGAGTGACTGTCGGGTGGTGGGGGTACCGTCCGGGTATGGATGCGGGGACGAGGCCGCGTGCGGCGATCGTGGTCACGGGCAGCGAGCTGCTCACGGGCGCGGTGCAGGACGCGAACGGGCCGTGGCTCGCGCGTGAGCTGGGGGAGCTCGGGTTCGGGGTCACCCAGCTCGTGATGGTGGGGGACCGGGCGGAGGATCTCGCCGAGGCCCTCGCGCACGTGGGGGCGGCGGCGGAGCTGGTGGTCACGAGCGGTGGTCTCGGCCCGACCGCGGACGACCTGACGACGGAGGTCGTGGCCGGGTACGTCGGCGCCGAGCTGTTCTGTGACGAGGAGCTGCGGGTCCGGATCGACGCCCGGATCGCGACCTGGGCGAAGCGCTCCGGGTTCGCCGGCGCGGCGCTCGACGAGGCCACCCGCAAGCAGGCCATGGTGCCGCGCGGGGCCGTCACGCTCGAGCCGTACGGCACGGCCCCCGGCGTCGTCGCACGCAAGCCGGACGGGCCGCTGGTCGTGGTCCTCCCCGGCCCGCCGCGGGAGCTGCAGGGCATGTGGCCGCAGGTGCTGGCGGCGCCCCCGTTCGCCGAGCTGCTGGCCGGCGTGCCTCACGCGGAGCCCCGCCACCTGCGGTTCTTCAGCCTCCCCGAGTCCGAGATCGCGGCGACGCTGCGGGATCTCGGCATCCCGGACGGGGTGGAGGTCACGACCTGCCAGCGCCGCTCGGAGCTGGAGGTGGACCTGCACCCGCTGCCGGGCCGGGAGGTCGCGGCGAAGGAGCTCGCGTCGGCGATCGTGGAGCGGCACCGCGCGCAGCTGCTGAGCGAGGACGGGCGGACCACGGACGAGCTGCTCGCCGCGGTGCTCGCGGAGCGCGGGCTCACCGTCGCGACCGGCGAGTCCTGCACCGGCGGCCTGCTCGCCGGGCGCCTGATCGACCGGGCCGGCTCCTCGGCCTACGTCGTGGGTGGGGTGGTGGCGTACTCGAACACCGCCAAGACCGCGATGCTCGACGTGCCGGCGGAGATGATCGCCGAGCACGGCGCGGTCTCGCCGGAGGTCGCGAAGGCCCTGGCGGACGGCGCGCGGGCCGAGTTCGGCGCGGCGATCGGGGTGGGGATCACCGGCGTGGCCGGGCCGGGCGGCGGCACGGAGGCCAAGCCCGTCGGGTACGTGTGCTTCTGCGTGACCACGGCGGACGGCCAGGTCATCGCCCGCGACCCGGTCCTGGCGGGCGGGCGCAGCACCATCCGGGAGCGCTCGACGGACCTGGCGATGCACCTGCTGTTGCGGGCGGCCACGCGGTACTCGTCGTGACGTTCGCTCGGGCGGAGGCCTGATGAGCGCGCGGGCGTTCGGTGAGGGGCTCGGGACCGGCGCGGATCCGGTCGCCGCGGCCGCCGACGCGTTCGGGCAGGCCACCCGCGACCTCGGCGGCCCGCCGGACCTGGTCGTCGCGTTCGTGTCCTGCGGGCCGTCGGGGAACCCGGACGCCGCCGCGGCCGCGGTCTCCGAGGGCGCGCGCCGCACGGGCGCCGGCACCGTGGTCGCGACCAGCGCGCACGGCGTGATCGGGGCGGGTCGTGGCCTGGAACAGACGTCCGCGGTCGCCGTGTTCGCGGCGCGGCTGCCCGGGGTCTCGCTGCGTCCCTTCCGGCTCACCGCGCAGGTGGGGCCGCAGAGCGAGGGCGTGCAGGTCGGCGGCACCCCGGTCGGCCCGCTGATCGAGGGCGCCGAGGCGGCGATCGTGTTCGTCGACCCGTTCAGCTTCCCGGTGCGCGGCTACGTCGAGGCGGCGGACCGGCTGCTGCCCGGGATCCCGCTCATGGGCGGGCTGGCCAGCGGCGCGGATTCCCCGGGCGGCAACCGCCTGGTGCTCGACGGCGAGATCCACGACGACGGCGGCGTCGGCGTCCTGCTCGGTGCGGGCGCGGGGGTACGGACGGTCGTGAGCCAAGGCTGCCGGCCGATCGGGCCGCCGATGATCGTCACCGCCGCCGAGGCCAACCATCTGCGCGAGCTCGCCGGCCGCAGCGCCTACGCGAAGCTCGGGGAGATCGTCTCGGCCCTGCCGCCGGAGGAGCAGCAGCAGGCCACCCGCGGGCTGCACCTCGGCATCGCGATCGACGAGTACGCCGACGAGCACGGCCGCGGCGACTTCCTGATCCGCACCCTGCTGGGCATCGACCCGGAGGCCGGGGCGGTCGCCGTCGGCGAGATCGTCGAGGTCGGCCGGACGGTGCAGTTCCAGGTGCGAGACGCCGCCGGTGCCGGCGAGGACCTCGCCGCCCTGCTGGGCGACCTCGCGGCCCCGGTCTCGGGCGCGTTGCTGTTCTCCTGCAACGGCCGCGGCACCACCATGTTCCCGGACGCCTCCCACGACGTCCGCGTCCTGCGGGAGACCCTCGGCGAGATCCCGGCCGCCGGCTTCTTCGCGGCGGGCGAGATCGGCCCGGTCGGGGGCCGCAACCACCTCCACGGCTTCACCGCGTCGGTCCTGACCTTCGGCCCGTGAGTGGCGATGGTCGCCATGGCGACCATCGCCACTCACGAGGCGTTCCTAGCGGACCAGGCGGAAGAAGGCGCGGATCTCGTCGACCAGGGTCTCGGGCTGCTCGAGGGCCGCGAAGTGGCCGCCGGCGACCGGCTTCGTGAAGGAGCGGATGTCGAGGAAGCGGCGCTCGAGCCAGTGGCGGGGGAGCCGGTTCATCTCCGCGGGGAAGACCGTGATGCCCGTCGGGACCTCGACGACGTCCATGCGCGGTTTGCGGTAGCTCTCCCAGTAGAGCCGGGCCGACGAGGCGCCGGTGGCACCCAGCCAGTAGAGCATCACGTTGTCCAGCAGGCGGTCCCGCGGGATCGCGTTGTCCGGGCGGCCCGCGCAGTCCGTCCAGTCCCAGAACTTCTCGATGATCCAGGAGGCCTGGCCCATGGGGGAGTCCGTGAGGCCGTAGCCGAGGGTCTGCGGCCGGGTGGACTGCTCGGCGGAGTAGCCGGTGCCGAGCAGCATGAAGCTCTTCATGTCCCGCAACGCCTTCTGCTCGTCGCGGGTCAGGGGCCGGCGCTCCTCCTGCGGCGGCGCCTCGGCGAGCGGCATCGTCAGGTGGATGCCCGCGACGGCCTCGGGGATCCCCGAGGCGAGCGCCGCCGTGATCATCGATCCCCAGTCGCCGCCCTGCGCGCCGTAACGGTCGTAGCCGAGCCGGTCCATCAGCTGCGCCCACGCCGTCGCGATCCGCTCGATCCCCCAGCCGGACACCCGCGGCTTGCCGCTGAACCCGTACCCGGGCAGCGACGGGACGACGACGTGGAAGGCGTCCGCCGGGTCGTCCGGCTTCGTGAGCGCGTCGATCAGCCCGAGGTACTCGATCACCGAGCCGGGCCAGCCGTGGGTGAGGATCAGCGGCAGCGCGTCCTCGTGGGGCGAGCGGACGTGCAGGAAGTGGATCTCGAGGGTGTCGTCGCCGCCGCCGTCGAGACCCGTCGTGAACTGCGGGTAGCCGTTGAGCTCGGCCTCGCAGCGGCGCCAGTCGTAGTCGTCGGCCCAGTAGCGGGCCAGGTCCCGGGCGTAGTCCAGCGGCACCCCCTGGGTCCAGCCGTCGACCGTCGCGGGCTCGGGCCAGCGGGTGCGCCGCAGCCGGTCCCGCAGGTCGTCGAGCTCGGCCTCGGGGATGTCGACTCGGAACTCGCGCATGTGTGCCTCGTCAGGGTCGGTCGGTGCGGGACGGGCCGTCGAGTCCCGTGCCGATCATTCCTGACGAGGCACTCGGAGCTGTACTGCGCGCCGCGCTTCGCGGGTCGGGCCGCCGTCGGCGACCAGGTCCGTGCGGGAGATGGTCGCGCCCACCGACCGCGCCCACAACCCCGCGACGAACGGCCGAGAGTGCCCCGCGCTCAGGTGGTGGGGCCGAGCGCGCGGGAGATCCCGCGGGCGGCGGCCAGGACAGCGGGGACGTAGGCGTGGGGGTTGGCCGCGGCGGGGACCACGATCGACAGCGCCGCGACGACCGGCCCCCGCCCCGCGCGCACGGGCGCCCCGACGGACTGCGAGACGAGCTCGATCTGCCGGTCGCTGATCGCCACGCCCGTGCGCCGCACCTCGCCGAGCAGGTGCCGCAGCGTGCGCGGGTCGGTGACCGTCCGCGTGGTGAAACGCCGCACCGGGGCCGCGAGCACCGCGTCGACCAGCTCCGGATCGGCGTGGGCCAGCATCGCCAGCCCGACCGCCGTCGCCGTCGCGGGGAGCCGGGAGCCGGCACGGGACCGGATGGACACGGCGTCCGGCGCCGACAGCCGCTCGACGTAGACGACCTCGGCGCCGTCGAGCACCGCGAGCTGCACGTTCTCCCGGGTCACCTCGTGGAGGTCCTCGAGGTAGGGCATGGCGTGGTCGCGCAGGCCGAGCCCGCGCGGGGCCAGCGCGCCGACCTCCCAGAGCCGCAGCCCGATCCGGTACGGCCCGGCCCCGGCGCCCCTCGTGCTCTCCGCGCGTTCGAGGGCGCCCCAGGTGGTGAGCTCGCCCACGAGCCGGTGCGTGGTCGTCAACGGCAGGCCGGTCCGTCGGGAGATCTCGGTCAGCGTCAGCTCGGGATGTTCCTCGCTGAAGGCGCCCAGGACGTCGAGGACCCGCGCCGTGACCGTCATGAGCAGGCATCCTTCCGGGGAACGGAAGCCGGGTCGAGCCGGAGGCCGGCCCGCGGCATGCTGGCGCATGTGACGTACGCGCTGCCGCGGGACACCCATCCGCCCCTGGACTCCCCGGAGTACCGCAGCACCGGCCTGCGGCATCCGACGCAGCCCCCGGTGCTGCTGCCGCAGCGGCTCACCGAGATCACGGGGCCGCTGCTGCACGGCCAGATCGGGCCGAACGACCACGACCTGACCCGCCAGCACGGCGGTGAACCGCAGGGCCAGCGGATCGTGGTGCACGGCCGGGTGCTCGACTCGGACGGCCGCCCGGTGCCGGACACCCTCGTCGAGGTCTGGCAGGCCAACGCCGCCGGCCGCTACGCCCACGCCCGCGACACCTGGCCGGCCCCGCTGGACCCGAACTTCTCCGGCGGCGGCCGCGTGGTCACGAGCTCCCTCGGCGAGTACTCGTTCACCACGATCAAGCCGGGGGCCTACCCGTGGGGCAACCACCACAACGCCTGGCGCCCCGCGCACATCCACTTCTCGCTGTTCGGGCGGGCCTTCACCCAGCGGCTCGTGACGCAGATGTACTTCCCGGACGATCCGCTGTTCGCCTACGACCCGATCTACCGCTCGGTTCCCGAGGGAGCGCGGACGCGGATGGTCTCCGCGTTCGACATGGACGCGACGCAGCCGGACCGGGCCCTGGCCTTCCGCTGGGACATCGTGCTGCGCGGCAGCGGACAGACACCCTTCGAGGACGCACATGCCTGAGGTGACCCCGTCGCAGACCGTCGGCCCGTTCCTCACCCTTGGCCTGGAGTGGCCGAAGGGTGCGGACGTCGTGCCGCCCGGCACCCCGGGCACGATCACGGTGTCCGGCTACCTCTACGACGGCGCGGGCGATCCCGTGCCGGACGGGCTGGTCGAGACCTGGCAGGCCGATCCGGACGGCCGGTTCGACCATCCCGACGACCCGCGCGGCGCCGTGGCCCCGACCGTCCCGGGCTTCCTCGGCTTCGGCCGGTGCTGCACGGACCCCGAGGGGCGCTGGGAGATCCGCACGCTGCTGCCCGGGGCGCTCCCGGGCGGCGAGGCCCCGCACCTCGACGTCTCGGTCTTCGCGCGGGGGCTGCTGGACCGCGTCGTCACCCGGATCTACTTCGCCGGCCGCCCCGAGAACGCGACGGACCCGCTGCTCGCCTCGCTCCCCGCGGTGCGGCGCGACACCCTGGTCGCCGAGAAGACGGGGCCGGAGGAGTACCGCCTCGACATCCACCTGCAGGGCGACCGCGAGACGGTGTTCCTGCAGGTCTAGGGCAGGTGGGTGAAGGTCACCGAGCGGAAGGCGAAGGTCACCGAGTCCGCGTGGTCCGCGGGCGCGGACTGGTGCGTGGCGGCCGGCCCGCCGGTGCGCTCGGCGCAGGTGCGCTGCGAGAGCACCGCGGTCTGGTCCGTCCGGTTCACCGACTCCGTCCAGGCCGCCGGGCCGGTGACCACCGAGCCGAGGTCGTAGCAGCGGCCCATCTCCGGGTTGACGATCGCATCCGACTGGGGTGACCAGGAGCCGTCGTCCGCGGTGCCGTTGAGGGCCACGTAGTAGCCGTGCGCCACACCGGGCTGCCCGGCCGGGGCCGCCGAGGCACCCGTCGCCGCCACGATCGCGCCGGCCGCGGCCAGCGTGATCACCCCGAGTGCCAGAAACGTGCGCCGCATACCCGCTGCTCCCCGATCGCGTGCCCTGCCCGCCACCCACCCGGGTGGAGATCCATCTCATACCGTCAACGCGCGTACCCCCGGCCGGTGACGGGTATCCGCATGTCGGCCAGGTCACGGTCGGGATGGATCAGCGCCGCTCACAGCGTTCACACAGCTGAGGGCGAGCGCGGGGACAGCCGCGGGTGCGATAACGGAACAGCACACGGGAGACGGGAAGACGCGATGGCGAGCAGGGCCGAGATCGGGGGGCTGTTCCCCTTCGCCGGCATGTTCTCCGACACCGTCGCCCGCCTCGTCGAGACGCGCCGCCGGATCCGCGAGCGGCACCCGGTGGCCACGCAGCTCGTGCGCTTCACCCTCGTCGGCGGGCTCGGCACCGCCGCGAACGCCGTGCTCTACCTGACCCTGCGCCTCGTGCTCGACACCGTGCCGGCCAACCTGGTCGCGCTGCTCGTCAGCACCGCGCTGAGCACCGAGATCAACCGCCGGTTCGTGTTCGACGGGGCGCAGGCCCCGCAGCGCTGGCGGGTCTGGGTGCAGGACCTGGGCACGGTCGTGTTCTACGCCGGGTACTCGACGGGCGTGCTGCTCCTGCTGCACGAGATCGTCACCGGGGCGACCCCGCTGGAGGAGACGGCCGCGGTGACCGCGGCCAGCGTCCTCGGCGGGCTGATGCGCTTCCTCGTGCTGAAGGCGTGGGTGTTCCACAAGCCGCAGGGCTACCGTGCCGAGCATGTTCGGCGAGGAGTTCAGGACGTTCGATCTGCGGACGTCGAGCGGGGTGCGGATCCACGGGACGCGGGGTGGGGAGGGGCCACCGCTGCTCCTGCTCCACGGGTTCCCGCAGAGCCACGTGATGTGGGCGCCGGTCGCGCGGGAGCTGGCCGCTAGCCACACCGTCGTCGCCACGGACCTGCGGGGCTACGGCGGGTCCGACCGGCCCCCGGCCGGCGACGACCACGCGGGCTACTCGTTCCGCGCGATGGCGGCGGACCAGGCCGAGGTGATGGCCGAGCTGGGCTTCGACCGCTTCGCTGTGGTCGGGCACGACCGCGGCGCGCGGGTCACGCACCGCCTCGCGCTCGACCATCCGTCCCGTGTGGAGCGGCTGGCGCTGCTCGACATCCTGCCGACGGAGTACGTGTACGCGCACGTCGACCGGGTCGTCGCCACCGCCTACTACCACTGGTTCTTCTACATCCAGCCCGCGCCGATGCCCGAGAGGCTGCTCGACGCGGACCCGATCGCCTACCTGCACAGCCTGCTCGGCTCGTGGGGCACCGGCCTGGACTCGCACCCGCCCGAGGCCCTCGCCGAGTACGAACGCGCCTTCGCCGACCCGCAGGCGCGGCACGCGATGCTCGAGGACTACCGCGCCGCCGCCTCGGTCGACCTGGAGCACGACGCCGCGGGGGAGCTGATCACCGCCCGCACCCTGGTGCTGTGGGGCGCCCGCGGCCTCGTCGCCCGCAACGCCGACCTGCAGGGCGAGGACGCCCTCGCGGTCTGGCGCCGGAAGGCCGCCGACGGCCTGGCCGAGGGCCACGAGATCCCCGACGCGGGCCACTTCCTGGTCGAGGAGAACCTCCCGGCCACCCTCTCGGCGCTGAGAACCTTCCTGACCTGAAACCCGCGAGTCGGCACTTTCGGTAGGCCGAAACACACGCTGGCGACGCCCTTCCCCCGCGAGTCGGGATCTGACGCGGCGCGGGTCGGGGTGTGGCTCTGCGCGAGTCGGGTGGCTCTGGGCGAGTCGGGTGGCTCTGCGCGAGTCGCGGCTCAGTCCGTCCGGGCCGGGGTGATCTCGCCGCCCCACAGCTCTCGCAATGCCGCCCGCCGCTCGGCGCGGTCGAGCCCGCGGAGGTCCGCGACACCCCGTTCCGTCACCACGACGTCGACGTCGTGCGAGGCCGTGGTGACCGGGCGGGAGAGCCGCTCGACGAGCGTCGGACGGCCCTTCACGGTGCTGGGCATCGCGATCACCGACAGCCCCGCGCCCCGCACACCCGCGGCGCAGAAGTCGGGATGCCCGCCGATCAGGCCCGCGTGCGAGCGGCCGATCCCCTCGACGTTGACCTGCCCCTCGACGTCGATCTCCAGAGCGGCGTTCAGCGCCACCAGGGGTGGGGCGCCCGCGGCGGAGAGCCGGCCGATGTCGTGGGTGACCTCGATCGGACGCAGGATCCGCCGCCCGTGCGCCCACTCGTAGAGCCGCGCCGTGCCGCACAGGTACGAGGCCACCGGATCGTCGATCAACAGGCCCTTGCGGTCGAGGTCCACCACCGGCTCCGGCAGCAGCCCCGAGTCGAACCGGACGGGGACCTCGAGCGCCCCGACCATGGCCTGCGCGAGCCGCCCGGGCCCGACCTGCACCCGCGCCCCCTCGGGGACGAGCGCGGCGACGTGCCGGGCGATCGCCTCGTCCGCCTCGGTGGGGGCGGCGATCGGGATCTCGACGGGCGGCTCGTCCGTCTCCGCGACGACGGTGACGAGCTCCGGCGGGATCGGCGGCCCGGTCTCGGCGAGCGGCGTGGCCGAGGAGATCACGGCCGCGATCGGCACCCCGGCCTCGACGAGCCCACGCTGGTAGGAGACCTCGGCGCCGAAGTGGAGCCCGTCCGGGCCGCGGACCAGCGTCGACAGCAGCAGGTCGGGGCGCAGCGGCCCGGCGAGCAGGGCGGGGATCGCCGACAGCCGGCACGGCACGGACCGGGCGAGCCCCGCGTCGAGCAAGGGCCGCATGCCCGGCCCGCCCCCGACCGTCCGGATCTCGGCGAAGGCCGTCGGATCGAGGTCCGGCGCGGCCGCCGGCGACCAGCCGGTGACGAGCCTGACGTCCTTGCCCGCGGCCGCCCGGCCGAG
This sequence comes from Pseudonocardia ailaonensis, assembly GCF_039531635.1. NCBI lineage: Bacteria > Bacillati > Actinomycetota > Actinomycetes > Pseudonocardiales > Pseudonocardiaceae > Pseudonocardia > Pseudonocardia ailaonensis. The sequence goes on from NZ_BAAAQK010000005.1 coordinate 1,049,430, forward strand.
CGGCCCGAGCAGGGCGAGCGGCGAGCCGCAGCCGTCCGCCAGGGCGACGCGCGTGCCGGGGCGGATCAGGGCGCCGAGAGCGGCGGTCGGGTCGATCATCCGGCAATTCGACCACGCCGGCCGTAGGGTTCGACCATGGCGCAGGAATTCGTGCGTGCCCCGCTGGGTGTGCAGGAGCGGATCACGGCGGACGGGTCGTCTCCGTGGCCCGTCGAGGCAGGGCGCTACCGGCTCGTCGTGGCGCGGGCGTGCCCGTGGGCGAACCGGACCGTGATCGTGCGGCGGCTGCTGGGGCTCGAGCCGGTGCTGTCGATGGGCATCGCCGGCCCGCTGCACGACGAGCGCAGCTGGCGCTTCCACAACGACCCCGGCGACCGGGATCCGGTGCTCGGCATCGAGTGGCTGCGCGACGCCTACGAGAAGGCGATCCCGGGCTACGACAAGGGCGTCACGGTGCCGGCCGTGGTGGAGGTGGCGAGCGGCAAGGTCGTGACCAACGCCTACAAGGAGCTGGAGTTCGACCTCGCCACGCAGTGGACCGCCCACCACCGCGAGGGCGCGCCGGACCTGTTCCCCGAGGCGCACCGGGACGAGATCGAGGCCCTCTCGGAGCAGGTGTTCCACGACGTCAACAACGGCGTGTACAAGTGCGGCTTCGCCGGCTCGCAGGCCGCCTACGACCGGGCCCACGAGGCCTTGTTCGCCCGGCTCGACGCGTTGTCCGAGCGGCTCGCGGACCGTCGGTACCTGGTGGGGGACACGATCACCGAGGCCGACGTCCGGCTGTGGGTCACGCTCGTCCGCTTCGACGCCGCGTACCACGGGCACTTCAAGGCCAACCGGCAGAAGCTCACCGAGATGCCGGTGCTGTGGGCCTACGCCCGGGACCTCTTCCAGACCCCCGGCTTCGGCGACACGATCGACTTCGCGCAGATCAAGCAGCACTACTACGGGGTGCACCGGACCATCAACCCGACGGGCATCGTGCCTCGCGGGCCGCTCACCTCCGGCTGGCTCACCCCGCACGGCCGGGAGGCCCTCGGCGGCCGCCCCTTCGGCGACGGCACCCCGCCCGGCCCGCCCCTGGAGAGCGAGTGCGTCCCCCCACTGACCTAGAACCCCGCGAGTCGGCACTTTCGGGAGCCTGAGTCGCACGCTGACGACGTCGTGGCCGTCACATTCGGCCTCCGAGAAGTGCCGACTCGCGGGAATTTCGGGGGCTCCTCGGAGGGGGTGGCGGCGCTCGGTGGGCGGGCGGGGACACTGGGTGGCGATGCGGATCGAGAGCTTCCCTCCCGGAGACACCCCGCCCGAGACCCCCGGGCGTCCGCGGGCGCCGCGCCGGCGGCGCCGCGCGGTGTCGGTCCTGAGCGCCGGGCTCGTGGTCGGGGCCCTGGTCGCGGGGGTGTCCGTGCTCGCGGGGGCGGGGTCCGGGGTCGCGCTCTCCGCCGCCCCCCAGGCCCCCGGCCCCCAGGCCCCCGCCCCGGAACCGGCCGCGCCCACCGAGACCACGCCGGCCGACCCGCGGCCCACCTGCGCCGCGATGGTCCAGACCCTCACTCCTCGGGACCGGCTCGCGCAGCGGCTGATGGTCGGCGTGAACCCGGCGGACCCGGCCGGCGCCGCGACGATCGTCAGGGACTCGCACGTCGGCGGGATCTTCGTCGGCGGCAACCCCACCGCGATTCTCCAGAACGACGCCCTCGACGCCGTGCAGAAGGCCGGGAACCTGCCCGTCGCCGTCGCGGTGGACGAGGAGGGCGGCCGGGTCCAGCGCATCGACCAGCTCGACGGCAGCATGCCGAGCGCCCGCCAGCAGGCGAAGAAGACGCCCGAGCAGGTGCGCCGGCTCGCCGAGCAGCGCGGGAAGCAGCTGCTCGCGCGCGGGGTGACCTGGGACCTCGCCCCGGACGTCGACGTGTCGGACCAGCCGACGAACGACGTCATCGGCGACCGTTCCTACTCGAACGACCCCGCGGTCGTCACCACCTATGCGGGCGCGTTCGAGCAGGGGCTGCGGGATGCCGGTGTGTACGGCGTGCTCAAGCACTTCCCGGGGCACGGGCACTCGAGCGGCGACTCGCACCTCGGCCGCGTCTCGGTGCCGCCGCTGGCGCAGCTGAAGGCCGCCGACCTCAAGCCCTACACGGACCTGCTCGCGACGCTCGACCACGATCGCGTCGGCGTGATGGTCGGGCACCTCGACGTCCCCGGCCTCACCACGACCCTGCCCAGCTCGCTCACCCCGGCCACCTACCAGCTGCTGCGCGGCGAGTACGGCTTCGACGGCGTGGTGATGACGGACGACCTGGGCGCGATGAAGGCGATCAGCGCCACCCTCGCGCTCCCGCAGGCCGGCCTGACCGCCCTGCAGGCCGGGGCGGACATCGCGCTCTCCTCCAACGTCGAGCCCGTCGGCCCGATCCTCGACACCCTCCAGCAAGCCCTGACCAGCGGAAAGCTCGACGCGGCCGCCAACGACCAGGCCGTCGGGCGGATCCTGGCCGCCAAGGCCCTCTGCCGCAGGTAGGACCTCGTGAGTGGCGATAGTCGCCAGAGCGACCATCGCCACTCACAGGGGCTCTAGAACTTCGCCATCCCCCGCTGCACGGCGTCGGCGAGGTAGGGGCGGAGCTGGTGCGGATCGACGATCCGGTGCACGGACCCGACGGCCTGGGCGCGCTGGATGGAGTGCGTGGAGTCGAACTCCTCGGCGACCGCGCCCAGGACCTCGGAGCGGACGTCCGCGCGGAGCTTCGGGAGCTCGGCCCGCAGCGGGGCCACGTCCGGGCCCCCCTCCGCGATCCGGGCCTCCAGTGCCGTGACCCGGGAGTCCGCGTTGGTGCGCCGCCGGACCTCGCCGGCGAACACCACCGCGGCGGCGGGGGCGCCACCGAGCACCGAGGCGTACGAGCCCTCGACGGCGGCGACCTCCATGTGGTCGTTGAGCGTCGCGGAGAACACCACGAACGCCCCGCCGTGGTAGCGGCTGACCACGCAGAACACGATCGGGCCGTCGAAGTTGACGATGGCCCGGCCGATCTCGGCGCCGTACTCCAGCTGCAGGCTGCGCAGCGACTCCGGGGAGCCGTCGAAGCCCGACAGGTTCGCCAGCACCACCAGCGGCCGGTTCCCGGAGGCCGCGTTGATCGCCCGCGCCGTCTTCTTCGACGACTTGGGGAACAGCGTGCCCGCGGTGAACTGCTCCGGCCCGTCGACCGGGATCATGCCGCGGCGCGCGAGCGGCTTGGACTCGATGCCGATCAAGGAGATCGGCTGGCCGCCGAGGTGGGCGTCGAACACGACGACGGAGTCCGCGTCGTGCATGTCGACCCAGCGCTCGAGGGGCTCGTGGTCGGCGTCCGCGACACCGCGCATGAGCGAGCGGATGTCGAACGGCTTCTTGCGGCCCGGGTTCGTCTCCGGGGAGAAGATCTCGCCGAGCGTCGTGAAGTCCCCGCCCACGTGCGGCGCGACGGTGATGTCGCGCTGCACCGGGTCCGTCGTCGGCGCCGGCCGCGGGAAGCGCTCGCCCGCCACGCGGTAGGTGTGCTCGTAGTGCCGGAACAGCACGTCGACGGCCCCGCGCAGGTCCGGCGCCCAGTACTGCGCCTGCCCGTTCGGACCCATGATCCGGTCGTAGCCGCCGATGCCGAAGTTGTCCTCGGCCGAGACGCCGCCCGAGTAGTCGAGGCTCTGCTTGCCGGTCAGCACCATGGCACTGTCCGGCGTCATGATCAGCACGCCCTTGGTGTGCATGAGCATGGTCGCCTCGGCGTTCCAGTACGGCTGGGCGCCCACGTTGATGCCGGTGACGACGACGTTGATCTCGCCCCCGTCCTGCGTGAACGTGACGATCTCGCGCAGCGCCCGGGAGATCCAGTCCATGTTCTCGGTGCCCGAGTCCATGGCGATCTTGGCTCCGGACGACACGGCGAACCACTCGATCGGCACGTCCAGCTCGCGGGCGAGCCGCACCGCGGCGCACACCCGCGCACACTCCGCCTCGGCCAGTGCGCCGAGCCCGCGGGTCGGGTCGCCGAGCAGGACCACGCGGGTCATGCCCTCGGGCTGCTTCGCCGTCCTCGTGGTGACGGTGCCCAGCACGATGTTGGCGGTGTTCTGCCCGCGCGGCCGGTCCACCGGCCGGGCCGGCTCGACGGAGCCCGTGCCGATGGTCGACTCCGCAAGCTCCGTCTCCGCCACCAGGTCGTACTCGGTGAACTCGCCCAGCAGCGGCACGATCTCGTACGGGTACACCGCCCCGCGCCGCTGCGCCTTGATGACGTTCTGGGCGTAGGCGTCGAGCTCGCGCATGGGCGCCGTGGGCGGCTCGTCGAGCTTGACGGTGAGCCCGGCACCCGGCGGGCGCGACAGCCGCAGGAGGAACTCCCGCTGCTCGGCCCCGTCGTCCGTGCGGAACTGCACCTGCACCTGCTCCAGGCCCAGCGACCCGGTGCGCGCGGCCAGGGGCCGGACGACGGCGTCGAGCTCCTCGACGGGGATGTCCGCGACCGGCCAGACGTGCAGCAGGATCCGGTTCCAGCCGAGCCTGGCCAGCGCGGGATCGGCCCGCCGCGCCCGGCGCAGGCTGTCCAGGCAGGCGTCGATCGCCCGCTCCAGCTCCGGCACCGAGCGGATCCGGCCGGTCTGCTCGTCGCGCAGCACGGTGAGCCGCCGGACGTCCGCCAGGGCGATGAGCCGCTGGTCCTCGGTGACGTGCTTGCCGGTGACGTGGAACAGGTGGACGTCCGTCTCCGACGGCAGCCGGCGCAGGTCGAAGTCCCCGAGCCGCCAGAGCCCGAGCCGCTCGCCGACCAGCGGGTGCAGCCCGCGCAGCGTCCGGTCCTCGACGAGCGTGCCGTCCGGCTCCGGGCGGAACGTGAACCAGACGGGGCCGGGATCGGCCAGCACGTCCGGGTCCGCGGCCCGGTTGGGCCGCACGGCGACCGCGATCCGGTCGACGCGCGGCGGCACGGAGCCGATGGCGGCGCGGACGCGCTCGGCGCGGGCGTCCGGGTCGCCGCCGTCGTCCGTGTGGGTGGAGGTGACGTAGAGGTCGACCAGGGCGGTCCGCCCCTCGGGCAGCTCGTCGACGAGCCGGCGGACCTGGTTCGCCGCCGCCAGCGCCCGGCGCGGGTCGTTGTTGTCGATCACCGTGGCGACGACGGTCCGGTCCCGGCCCGCGTGCGAGTACGAGGCCGTGAGCACCGGCAGCCCGATGGTCTCCCTGACCTGCAGGTCCTCGAGCGTGCGCACCCGGTAGTAGCGCCGGGTCATGACCTCCAGCAGCGCCGCGTTGTGCTGCGCGCCGAACACCCCGAGGATCGGCTCCGAGGAGGCGACGAGCTCGTCGATGCGGGCGGCGCGGTCGCCCGCGCCGGGCAGGGCGTCGAGCTGCCCGCGGACCTCGCGGCGCACGCGCTCCCGCTCGGCCTCGACGGCCGGGGCGTCGAAGCACCGGTAGCGGACCTGGCGGGCCAGCTCGCCGACGACGGGATGCCGCAGCTGCGTGGCCGGGACCAGCTCGTCGAGGGTGCGCAGGTACTCCTCGCGCAGCGCGCCGGGGAGCTCGGCCAGCGAGCCCGGGTCCGCGAGGCGGCGCCCGAGCAGGGCGAGCACCACGCGCTCGTGCGCGGTGGCGCGGCGGTGGGCCAGGAACATCCAGTAGAGCGCGGTGTCCAGGTTCGGGTCCGCGTCGATGTCCGCGACACCGTAGTGGGCCAGCGCGCGGCGCAGCTTCGCCCGGAAGGACTCCGGCAGACCCTCGGCCTCGGCGTCCCGGGAGCGCAGGTAGGCGTGGAGGAACTCCTGCGGGTTGCGCTCCGCGGAGTTGCTCTCGCGGCGGTTGCGCGACAGGGCGGAGAGGTCGGTGAAGATCCGCAGCACGGCGATCTCGCCGGCCAGGTCCGCCGGGTCCGCGCCCTCGTGCCGGGCGCGGGCCTCGTCGAGGCGGGCGAGCAGCGGCGCGGACTCGGCCTCGTCGGCGTCGAAACCGAGGACCTGCCAGCGCAGGGCCGTGAGGACGTCCGCGCCGGGGTCCTGCGCCGGGGCGGCGGTGGTGAGCGCGGAGAGGTCCACCCGGTGCCCGCCGGTGCTCTCACCCGCGTCGTCGCCCGCCGGTTCCAGCCGGACGAGCTTCGTGCCGCCCTCGACCTGCGTGTTCGACGCGACCAGCACCTCGGCCACGGTGCCGGCGAACGGTGCGCGCAGCGCCGTCTCCAGCTTCATGGACTCCACGATGGCGACGACCGCGCCCTCGGCGACCTGCTGGCCGGCGGTCACCGGGACCGAGACGACCATGGCCGGGGCCGGGGCGCGGACCATGCCGGCCTCGCCGCCGGAGATCCGGTGCACCGCGCCGTCGACCTCGACGAGGTAGTCCGAGTCCTGCGGCGCGGAGAGCACGGCGTAGGTGGTGCCGCCGACGGTGAGCCGGCGCTCGAAGCGGCCCGACCGCTCGACGTCCACGTCCACGGCCTGCGGGGTACCACCGGGCACCTCCAGCACCACGCGGTACCGGTTCGCCCTGGTCCGGGCCACGCGCAGCCGGTAGCTCTCGCCGACCGCGCGGACGTCCGTCTGGTGCCAGGTCTCCGCCGACACCTCCGGCCGGCCGCGCTCGGCGGCGGCGAACAGGCGGGCGCGCTGGCGGGCGACGTGCCCGTCGTGCGCCTCGACGGCGGTGGCCAGCAGCGCGACGTCGAGCCGGCGCGGCGGGGTGTAGCCCTGCGCCATCAGCCCGTCGAGCCAGGTGGTGTCGGTGTCCCCGGAGATCAGCTCGGGGCGCTGCAGCAGGTCGAGTAGGAAGGCCTTGTTCGTGGTGCCGCCGTCGATCACCGCGGCGGTCTGGCGCAGTGCGCGCAGCAGCCGTCCGCGGGCCTCGTCGCGGTCCCGGCCCCAGGCGATCACCTTGGCGATCATGGAGTCGAACTGCGGCGGGATGACGTCCCCGGTCGCGACGCCGGTGTCCACCCGGATGCCCGGGCCGGAGGGCAGCGCGAGGTGCTCGATGTGGCCGGGCGCGGGCGCGAACTCGCGCTCCGGGTCCTCGGCGGTGAGCCGGGCCTCGATGGCGTGGCCGCGCGCGGCGGGCGGCTCGGGGGCGATCTCGGCCAGCGTGCCGCCGGCGGCGATGTGCAGCTGCAGCTTGACGATGTCCACGCCGGTGCACGCCTCGGTGACCGGGTGCTCCACCTGCAGGCGGGTGTTGACCTCGAGGAACGACAGCAGCCGCTCCTTGGGCTCGTACAGGAACTCGACGGTGCCGGCGTTGACGTACCCGGCGGCGCGGGCCAGCTCGGCCGCCGACGAGCGCAGCAGCGCCTCCTGCTCCGCGTCGAGCGCGGTGGACGAGGACTCCTCGATGACCTTCTGGTTGCGGCGCTGCACCGAGCAGTCGCGCACACCGAGCGTCCAGACGTCGCCGGTCGCGTCCGCCACGACCTGGACCTCGACATGTCGGCCGCCGCGGATCGCGCGCTCCAGGAACACGGTCGCGTCACCCGCGGTCCGGGCCGCCTCCGACGACGCGCGCTCGAAGGCCTCGGGCAGGTCGGCGGGGGTGGCGACGTACCGGATGCCGCGCCCGCCGCCGCCCGCCGTGGCCTTGACCATCAGCGGGAAGCCGGTGGCCTCGGACTTGGCGACGGCCTCGGCGACGTCCGCGACCGGGCCGCCGGACCAGGCGGCCAGCGGCACCCCGACGCGCTCGGCGAGCCTCTTGGCCGCGATCTTGTCCCCGAGGTCGCGCATGACCTCGGGCGACGGGCCGATGAACGTGATGTCCAGGCGCCGGCACAGCTCGGCGAACTCGGCCTTCTCCGAGACGAAGCCCCAGCCGGGCCACACGGCGTCGGCGCGGGCGACGGTCAGCGCCCGCTCGAGCTCCGCGTGGTCCAGGTAGGGGGAGGGGCCCATGTAGTCGGGATCGTCCGGGCCGATCAGCACGGCCTCGTCCGCCTCGCGCACGTACATCGCGTGGCGGTCGACGGCGGTGTGCAGGGCGATGGTCCGCAGCGGCGCGGACCCGCCCTCGGCGTTGCGTTCCCGCACGGCGTGGATGAGCCGCATGGCGGGCTCGCCCCGGTTGACGATCGCGATCCGGTGGAAGCTCACGGGTGCCATCCTGCTATGCCCCACCCTCCGCGCGAACCGCCGAGGGGGATGTGACCATCGGGCGATTGTGGGACGGCGTCATGCGGCGGCCTCCTGGTCCGGGTGCGGGCACGTGGGCGGATCCGGAGCGTGCGCAACCGGTGCACGGGTGGTGACGGGCGGTGCATCGACCGTATCCGGCCCGCGGCGTGCGCGGAACGTGACCTCCGACGTCACACGGTCCCGGCCGTGGGGAGTCCGGTTCCGGTCCGGGCGATATCGCCGGGCTAGGCTCGGCGCATGGAGATCCTCGCCGGCCGGGTGCTGCTCCGCCCGTCCGACCCGGACGCGACGACGGCGTTCTACCGCGACGTGCTGGGCCTCGCGGTGTACCGGGAGTTCCCCGGCGGCACCGTGTTCTTCCTCGGCGGCGGCTACCTCGAGGTCTCCGCGCACGGACCCGACCCGGAGGCCGGCCGCCCCGGCGTCGCGCTCTGGATGCAGGTGCGCGACATCGCCGCCGCGCACGCTCATCTCCTCGCGCGCGGCGCGACGGTCGAGCGCGAGCCGCGCCGCGAGCCCTGGGGCCTCGACGAGATGTGGGTCCGGGACCCGGACGGCGTGCGGATCGGCGTCGTCGAGGTGCCCGTGGACCACCCGATCCGCGCGGACCTGCGCCGCCCCGCGGACGACCCGGGGGGCTTCTCAGGCGGTCGGCAGCAGCCGGGCACCCGGGCCGGGGACGCTCCGTAGCCGGGTGTGCCGGTCGATGTCGTGACCGGCCTCGCAGCGCATCACGACGTGCACCTCGGCGCCGCAGTCCGCGTGCTCCACGCGCATCGGCTGCCCGTCCTCGTCCGCGAGGTGCTGGTCGCCCCAGTCCCGCAGCGCGTTCAGCACGATCCGCAGGTCCACCCCCGCGGGGGTGAGCCGGTACTCGTGGCGCTCGCGGCGGCCGGGTTCGCGGTAGGGCACCTTCTCGATCAGCCCCGCGTCGACCAGCGCGGCGAGCCGGCGGGTCAGCACGTTGCGGGCGATACCGAGATGGGTGGCCAGCTCGTCGAACCGGCGGACCCCGTTGAGCAGGTCACGCAGGATCAGGACGGTCCACGCGTCGCCGATCAGCGCCGCGGTGCGGGCCACGGAGCACGTCCGGCTGTCCCACTCGGTCCATTCCATGCGGGCCAGGGTAGCCGCGTTGCTGAGTTGTCGCCAGCAACCCCGCTCGTCAGGCCGCGGCCGCCGCGGCGGCGCGCAGCTCCGGGAGATCCTCCGGCGACGGGGTCAGGACCCCGATCAGGCCGCCGACCAGACCGGCGATCCCGGCCGCGACGAACACCACGGTGAACGCGGCGGCGGAGGGGATCCGGTCGCCGCCCAGGTCGAGGACGAGCGCGCTGCTCACCGCGGCCACGACCGCGCTGAGCGTCGACGTGCCGAGCTGGCGCATGAGCGTGTTCAGGCTGTTCGCCGCGGCCGTCTCGGTCTCGGGCACCGCCCGCATGATCAGCAGCGGCAGCGCCGAGTAGGCCAGCGTGGCGCCGATGGACGCCACGGCCGCCATGGTCACGAGCATCGCGACGGACCCGCCCGCGAACCCGCAGCCGATGTTGCCGCCGGCGAGCACGAGGGTGCCGAGCACGAGCGTGGTCCGCGGCCCGCGGACGCGCGAGATCAGCGCCGACGCCGACGAGAACACCAGCATGGCCGCGCCGATGGGCAGCAGCACGACCCCCGCCGCCAGCAGCGACATCCCCGACCCGTACCCGCTCTCCACGGGCGCCTGCAGGATCTGCACGCTGAGCAGGAACGTCGCGAACATCGAGAAACCGATGCACACCGTCGCCAGGTTCGTCATCAGGACCGGCGGCCGTGCCGCGAGCCGGAGATCGACCATGGGCGCGCGGCCCTCCTGGCGCAGCCGCAGCTGGTGGCGGCCCCACAGCAGCGCGACCACGGCGGCGGCCGCGAACAGCCCCAGCACGGTCGGGCTGCCCCAGCCCCAGTCCGTGCCCTTGGAGATCGCCAGCAGCAGGCACACCAGCACCACGGTGACCCCGATCGCACCGACCATGTCGAACCGCCCACCGGGGCGCGACGCCGACTCCGGCACCAGCCTGCGCAGCAGGACGATCAGCACGGCCCCCACGACCGCGACCCCGGCGAAGAGCCAGCGCCAGTCGAACACGTCCGCGACGAGCCCGGTCAGCGGCAGCCCGATCGCGCCACCGATGCCCAGCGAGGCGCTCATCAGCCCGACGCCGCCGCCCACCTTCTCCGGCGGCAGCACGTCCCGCATCAGGCTCATCCCGAGCGCGACCACCCCGAACGAGACGCCCTGCAACATCCGCGCGACCAGCAGGAGCGCGAAGTTCGGCGCGAGGGCCCCGAGGACCGACCCGACCACGATCAGCGCGAGCGAGACCAGCAGCATCCGCCGCTTGCCGTACATGTCCCCGAGCCGCCCGAGCACCGGCGCGGACACCGCCCCCGCCACCAGCGTGGCCGTGATCAGCCAGGCCGCCGTCGACGGCGCGACGGACAGGATCTTCGGGAACCGCGGCAGCAGCGGGACCGCCATCGTCTGGATGAGCGACACGACGATGCCGCAGCTCGCCAGGACCCCGATCGCGACGGTGGGACGCGCGCCGGCCGATCGGGTGGGGGTGGACGACTCGATGGCGGGCGCGCTCACGCGGGATGCTCTCCGTCCGGGAAGGGGCTCATCCCAGGTGACCATGCCGTCACCCGACCGGGCAAGAAAATGTTTGTGATTGCCAACCATCTCACTCCGCACCGGTTCCTGCCGGTCGATCACGCAGGCTCCGTCCCGGTTCCGGTGGTCGACCCGGCAGGCTCAGTCCGGGGTCCGATGGTCGGCTCCGCACGCTCCGTCGGGGGTCCGATGGTCGGCTCCGCACGCTCAGTCGGGGGTCCGATGGTCGACTCCGCACGCTCCGTCTCCGTCCGGGAGTACGGTCCGGCGGTGCCGAGCCTCGTCCTGCCGCTGGCCGATCCGGGTGCCGATCTCGCCACCGTGGGTGGCAAGGGAGCGTCGCTCGCGCGCGCCGCCCGGGCCGGTCTCCCGGTACCCCCCGGTTTCCACGTGACGACGGCGGCCTACCGCCTCGGAGCCGATCCCTTCCCGGCCGCCCTCGCCGACGAGATCCGCGCCGCCTACGCCGAGCTGGGTTCGCCCGCCGTCGCGGTGCGGTCGTCGGCCACCGCGGAGGACCTGCCGGGGCTCTCGTTCGCCGGCCAACAGGACACCGTGCTCGACGTGCGCGACGCCGACGCGGTCCTCGACGCGGTCCGGCGCTGCTGGGCGTCGCTGGACAACGAGCGGGCGGTGGCCTACCGCGAACGCGCCGGGATCACCCACGCGGAGATGGGCGTGGTCGTCCAGGAGCTGGTCGACGCCGACGCGGCGGGGGTGCTGTTCACCGCGGACCCGGTGACCGGCGAGGACCGGGTGCTCGTCGACGCCGCCTGGGGGCTCGGCGAGGCCGTCGTCGGCGGGCTGGTCACGCCGGACTCGATCGTCGCCGATCCGGTGACGGGCGCGGTGCGCGAGCGGCGGACCGCGGACAAGCAGGTCATGACGGTCCGCGCGGCCGGCGGGACCCGCGAGGTGCCGGTTCCCGAGGACAAGCGCCGCGCCCCGGTGCTCGACGACGCGCAGGTCGCGGAGCTGGTGGCCCTCGGCCGTCGCGTGGCCGCCCTGTACGGGGGCCCGACCGACATCGAGTGGGCGCTCGCCGGCGGCCGGTTCGCGCTGCTGCAGGCCCGGCCCGTCACCACCGTCCGGGACGACCCGTGGAACGACTCGCGGGGCCGCGACCACCTCTGGACCAACGGGAACCTCGGCGAGGCCGTCCCGGGCACGATCACCCCGCTGACCTGGTCGTTCCTGCAGATCTTCACGCGGCACGCGATGGCGACCTCGGCCATGCCCGGCTTCGAGGCCTATGGCCGGATCGGCGGCCGCGCCTACATGGACCTCTCCATGGCGACGGCGATCGCGGGCCTGGTCGGCCTGCCCCAGGGCCCCGCGGTGAAGCTCATGGGCACGGCCTTCGGGCGGCTGCCGACGGGCGTCACGGTGCCCCGCGCCGAGATCGACCGGCGGGCCGCCTGGCGGGCTCTCCTGCCGACCGTCCGGAACCTGGTGCGCACGGTCCGCCGCGACACGCCGCGGATGGCGGCCTATCTCTCCGGGAACGCGGCGAACTGCGCGGAGCTGCAGGAGCGGATCGGCCGCATGGACGCCGCGGACCTGCGACGATGCTGGTCCTCCGAGCTCGGTCCCCTGCTGGACCGGGCGAGCGACATGCTGCAGTCCGGGGCGCGCAGCGATCCGCGGGCACTCCTCGGGGGCCACCGGCTGGCCGAGAAGCTGCTCGGCGCCGACGCCGCCGCCCTCACCGCCGGCACCGACCTGGAGAGCCTGGGCCCGGTCGTCGGGCTGGCCCGCGTGGAGCGCGGCGAGCTCGACGCCGCCGACTACCTGCGCCGATGGGGGCACCGCTCCCCGCGCGAGTTCGAGATCGCGCAGCCGCGGCCCGCCGAGATCCCCGGCTGGGTCGACGCCGAGCTGGCCCGGATGCGCGCCACCGGCACCGGCGCCGCCGAGCTGCTCGACCGCCGGCTCGCCGACCGCCGCGCCGCCTGGGCGCGGCTCGCCCGGGAGCACCCCGGGAAGGTCCGCCGGGTCCGCACGGCCCTGGACCGCTGGGCGGTCGCCGCCACGAACCGCGAACGCACCCGCTCCGAGGTGGTCCGGGTCTTCGGCGTCCTGCGCACCTGGGCGCTGCGGGCCGGTTCGGTGACCGGCCTGGGCGACGACGTGGTGTACCTGGATCTCGAGGAGCTCCTGACCGCGCTGGGCGGTGCGCCGCCGTCGGCGGACCTGGTCGCCTCCCGCCGCCGCACCTTCGCGGCCTACGACGCCCTCCCGCCCTATCCCGCCGTCATCCGCGGCGCGTTCGCCCCCTTTGCCTGGGCCGCGGACCCGGCCCGCCGCGCCGACCTGTTCGTGGAGGGAGCCCCCGCGGCACCCCCTCCGGAGGGCGCGATCACCGGCTTCCCCGGCGCCGCGGGCGTCGTCGAGGGCACGGTCCGCGTCCTCGCCTCCGTGGCCGAGGGAGCCTCCCTGCAGCGCGGCGAGATCCTGGTGACGACCGTGACCAACGTGGGCTGGACGCCCCTGTTCCCCCAGGTCGCGGCCGTGGTCACGGACGTCGGTGCCCCGCTGTCCCACGCCGCGATCGTCGCCCGGGAGCTCGGCATCCCCGCCGTCGTGGGCTGCGGCGACGCCACGACCCGCCTCCGCACCGGCGACCGCGTCCGGGTCGACGGCGGCGCCGGCACCGTCATCAAGACCCTGTGAGTGGCGATAGTCGCTTCGGCAGCTATTGCCACTCACGAGGATCAGGCTCCGGCGATCTCCCGCACCAGCTCGACCAGCGCCGGAACAGCGGGATGTGAGGGCGGTTCCCCGAACGCCAGCCACACCGGCAGCGGCGCGACCCCGTCCAGCGGCACGTAGGCGACCCCCGGGAAGGCGTGGACCGAGGCGGTCGCCGAGGCCGTCACCCCCACCGCCCCGCCGGCCGCGATCAGGACCAGCCAGTCCGCCGTCGAGCCCACCCAGGTCATCGCCGGGCGCCCACCGGCCGGCCAGAGGTCCGGGGTGGTGGTGCCCGTGTGGGCGTTGATCGCGACCGTCTCCCCGACGAGGTCGGCGAGGGTCAGCGAGGACCGCGCCGCGAGCGCGCTCCCCGCCGGGACCGCCGCCAGCCGCGCCTCGGGCGCCAGCGCCACGGTGGTCACCCCCGGCACCCGCACCCGGCCCCGGATCACCGCGGCGTCGACCACCCCGGCGGGCAGGCCCGCACCCGGCCCGTCGACCTGTGTCAGCTCCAGCGGGGTGTCCGGGTGCGCCGCGCGCCAGCGGCGCAGCAGCTCCGGGGTGTGCGTGCCGAGCGCGGACCAGGCGTGTCCGAGCCGCAGGGGAGCGGTGGTCCACAGGGCGCCGGGATCGAGCAGCCCGTCGACCTCGGCCACGACCCGCACGGCCCGCTCCCGGTAGGCCCGCCCCGCCGGTGTCAGCTCCAGGTGGTGGGTGGAGCGGTCGACCAGCCGCACCCCGAGGTGCTCCTCGAGCCGGCGCAGCGTCCGCGAGAGCGCGGGCTGACCGATCCGCAGGCGGGCGGCCGCAGCGGTGACCGTGCCCGCCTCGGCGATCGCGAGGAACGCCCGGACGTGCCGCAGATCGGTCATGCCCACAGAGCATAACGGCCGCTGGATCGGCATTTCCGCAGCGACGGGCACCGACCTAGCGTCGAGCGGGTGAGCACCGCCCTGCACCCGGCCCCGGCCCGACAGCGGGGCGCCCTCGGGCTCGTCGTCACCGGGCAGTTCTCCGTCCAGTTCGGGGCCGCGGTCGCCGCGCTGCTGTTCGGCCGGATCGGCCCGGGCGGTGCGGTCACGCTCCGGCTCGCGATCGCCGCGATCCTGCTGCTGGCCGTGTTCCGGCCCCGGCTCCGGGGCCGCACCCGGGCCGACCGGATCACCGTCCTCGGCTTCGGTCTCGCCCTCGCCGCCATGAACGTCTGCTTCTACGAGGCCATCGACCGCATCCCGCTCGGTTCCGCGGTGACCCTCGAGGTCCTCGGCCCGCTGACCCTCTCGGTGATCACCGGCCGGACCCGCCTCGGGCTGGTCTGGGCGGGCCTCGCGGTCTGCGGTGTCGCGCTCCTCGGTCGCGACGGCTTCACCGGCCTGACCCCCGCCGGCGCGGCGTTCGCGCTGCTCGCGGGCGGGTTCTGGGCCTGCTACATCGTGCTCGCGCACCGCACCGGCGCCGCCTTCGACGGCCTCGACGGCCTCGCGCTGGCCATGGGGATCTCGGCCCTGGCGGCGCTCCCCCTCGGGATCGCGACGGCCGGCGCCACCCTCCTCGATCCGGTCTCGCTGGGCCTGGGCGCGGCGGTGGCGCTGCTGTCCTCGCTGGTCCCGTACTCGCTGGAGCTGCTCGCCCTGCGGCGGATCCCGGCGAGCACGTTCGCCGTCGTCATGAGCCTGTCCCCGGCCGTCGCGGCGCTCGCCGGGGCTGTCGTGCTCGGGCAGCCCGTCACCCCGGTGGCGGCGGCCGCGATCGCGCTCGTGGTGATCGCCAACGCCGGTGCGGTCCTGCAGGGCGCCCGCGGGGCATGATCTGCGGGTGAACCGTCGCCCCCGCCGCACCCACCTCGGCCCCGACGTCGTCTCGGACGAGTTCCGCGCCTTCTGGACCGACCGCCGCCTCGGCACCCTGGTGACGTTGCGCACGGACGGGACCCCGCACGTCGTGCCCGTCGGGGTGACGGTCGACGTCGAGGAGGGCGTCGCGCGGGTGATCTGCCGCGGCGGGTCGCAGAAGGCCCGCAACGCCGCCGCGACCGGTCGCGCCGTCGTCTCCCAGGTCGAGGGCCGGTACTGGTCGTCGCTGGAGGGCTCCGCCGTGGTCCGCGACGATCCGGGCTCCGTGCGCGACGCCGAGGAGCGCTACACGCAGCGCTACCAGGTCCCCCGGGAGAACCCGGAGCGCGTCGTGATCGAGATCCGCGTCGACCGCGTTCTCGGTATGGTCTGAACCGATCCCGAAGCCGGACCCAGCGAGGAGAGCCGTGAGCGAGCCGCAGGCCGCCGACTACGACAACGTGGTCAACCTGCCGCGTCCCGGTGCGGTCACGCAGGCCGACCTGGCCATCCGCACGCTCGGGACCAGCAGGATCGACTCCCCGATGGGGCACCTGCTCGACGCCCGCGCCACCACCGAGCACTACGTCGACGAGAACGACCGCGTGCTGCTCGACGACACGGTCGCCGGCATCCGTGCCCGCGGGGTCGCCCTGGAGGACCTGCCGGGGCTGGAGCCCTGCGGGCCCCGTCGCAAGATCTACTTCGACCCGTCGAAGACCCGGGTGGGCATCGTCACCTGCGGCGGGCTCTGCCCCGGCCTCAACGACGTCATCGCCGGGCTCGTGCGCACCCTGACCTACCACTACGGCGTGCGCCGGATCGTCGGCTTCCGCAACGGCTACCAGGGGTTCATCTCCCGCTACGGCTACGACGAGGTCGAGCTCACCCCGGCCTACGTGCGCGACATCGCCACCGAGGGCGGCACCGTCCTCGGCACGAGCCGCGGGCACCAGGATCCCGAGGAGATCGTGGACTGCCTGGAGCGGATGCACCTCAACGTGCTGTTCGTGATCGGCGGTGACGGGTCGATGCGCGGCGCCATGGGCATCGAGCGGGTGGTCGCGGAACGGGGCCTCAAGATCGCGGTCGTCGGCGTCCCCAAGACGATCGACAACGACATCCCCTACATCGACCAGAGCTTCGGCTTCCAGACGGCGTTCTCCCGCGCCGCCGAGTCCATCCGGGCCGTGACGGTGGAGGCCAAGTCGACCGCGAACGGCGTCGGCCTGGTCAAGCTCATGGGCCGGCACTCCGGCTTCATCGCCTGCTACGCCGCGCTGGCCCGCTCGGACGCGGACGTGGTGCTGATCCCCGAGGTCCCCTTCGCCCTCGACGGCCTGCTGGCCCACCTGCGCGCGCGGGTCGAACAACGCGGGCACGCGGTCGTCGTGGTCGCGGAAGGCGCGGGTCAGGAGCTCATGGAGGCCGAGCTGCGCACGGACGCGTCGGGAAACCGGCGGCTCGGCGACATCGGCCGCTTCCTGCGCACCAAGATCGAGGACGACTTCGCCGAGCGCGACATCGAGACCTCGGTCCGCTACATCGACCCCAGCTACGCGATCCGCTCCGTGCCCGCGAACCCCTACGACTCCGTCTACACGGTGCGGCTCTCGCAGGCCGCGGTGCACGCGGCCATGTCGGGGCGCACGGCCATGGTGGTCGGACGGGTGCGGCGCCGGTTCGTCCACATCCCGATGCCGCTCGCGGTGAGCAAGCGCAACCAGGTCGACCCGAACGGTGACCTGTGGCAGGCCGTCCTCGAGTCGACCGGCCAGCCCGTACGCTTCTGACGTGCGGTTCCACGGCCGATTCCTGGGCCACTCCACGGTCCGGCTCGAACTGGGCGGACGGGTGGTGCTCACCGACCCGGTGCTCACGCCGCGGGTCTCGCTGCTGCGCCGCGCCGTGCCCCCGCTGCGGCCGGAGGACTGGGCGGACGCCGATCTCGTCCTCATCTCGCACCTGCACGGCGACCACCTGCACTTCCCGTCGCTGCGGCTGCTGCGCCCGGACACCCGGGTCGTGGTGCCGCGCGGCGCGGGGGAGTGGGTGCGGCGCAAGGGGATCCGCCGGGTCGAGGAGATCGACGTCGGGGAGTCCCTGACCGACGGCGGCCTCACGGTCACCGCGACGTTCGCCGAGCACTCCGGCCACCGCTGGGGCCCGCGCTCCACCCACGGCCCGCAGGCCCCGGCCCTGGGTCACATCCTGGAGGCGGACGGCCTGCGGATCTACGCCAGCGGCGACACCGACCTGTTCGACGGCATGGGCTCCCTCGGCGACCTCGACCTCGCGCTGCTGCCGGTGTGGGGCTGGGGCCCCTCGCTCGGCCCCGGCCACCTCGATCCCGAACGCGCCGCCGCGGCCGTCGAGATCCTGCGCCCCCGCCTTGCGGTCCCGGTCCACTGGGGCACCCTCGCCGTCGCGGGCCTCACGAAGGCCCCGGCAGGCCACGGCGCCAGGATGCGCCACCTCCTCCAGGACCCCCCGCACCTCTTCGCCGCCGCAGCAAGCGGCAGCCCCACGACGATCGAGATCCCCCGCCCCGGCGAGGATTTCACCCTGTAGCCCCCGCGCCCCTCCACCGGATGAGCGAACGGCGCTCTCGCTCATACCTAGTGAGCGAACAGCCCGTTCGCTCACCCGAAGCCCCCGCCGGCCGGGTGAGCGAGCAGCGCCCCCTGGGTGAGCGAGCAGCGCCACCTGGGCGAGCGAACGGCGCGCTCGCTCATACCTAGTGAGCGAAGGGGCCGTTCGCTCGTCCGGGTCGTGGCGGGTCAGGGCATGATGGCGGCGTGAGCGTGCTGGCCCTGGACTGGACCGACCCCCAGGCCATCGGTTACCCGCTGCTCGTCGGCGGGGTGCTGCTGGGGTCGGTGATCCCCGTCGTGCCGACCGGTGCCGTGGTCGGCGCCGCCGCGGCCGTCGCGATGACCACCCCGCACCTGTCCCTCCCGCTCGTGATCCTCGCGTCGACCCTCGCCGCCTACGCCGGTGACCTGATCACCTACGCAGTCGCGCGGGTGGGCGGGGAGGCCGCGGTCCGGTTCGTCTCCCGCGGCCAGACCCCCGAGCAGCTGGCCAAGGCGCGCGAGCGGTTCGCCCGGCACGGCTGGCAGCTCGTGGTGATCGGCCGGCTCGTCCCCGCCGGCCGGATCCCCGCGCTGGTCGCGGCCGGGACCCTCGGCTATCCCTGGCGACGCCTGCTCCCGAGCGCCCTGGTGGCGTGTCTGCTGTGGGCGGTCGCCTACTCGCTGCTCGGGATCCTGTCCGGCGGCCTGTTCGACAATCCCCTGATCGCGACGCTCGTGGCCGCGGCGTTGGTCCTCGTCGTCGGCGCGGTCTCGGCCCTGATCGGCAGGGCGGTGCGCACCCGCAGGGCCCGGCATGCGCAGGAGCACACGACCGACGGACCGGAGGGCGCCCCCGCCGCGCCGGCCCCGCCCGCGACCGACCGCACCCCCGCCGCGCCCGGCCGCGCGTCCACCTCCGCAGCGGAACGCGCACCCGATCCCGCGCCGCCGTCGACGGCCCGGGAGGCGTCTCCCGACCCCCACCGCCCGACCCCCTGACCGGCCCCGGTTCCCGTCCGGGAAGATCCACCCAGCACCGCACGAATGGAGCTCCCCGTGTCCCGCCCCGCCCCGATCGTCCGCGACTACCGCGCGGCACCGGTCGAGCGCGGCCCCCTGCTCCGCGGCGGGCGGGTCGTCGCGCGGGTGGTCCTGATCTGGGGCCTCACCACCCTCGCCCTGCGCCTGCTCGACGTCTGGCTCACCGGCTTCGCGATGAACGGCTGGTGGCAGCCGACCGTCTGCGCCCTGCTGCTGGGCCTGCTCACGGCCTTCGTGTGGCCCCTGGTGCTGCGGGTCGCCCTGCCGATCGCGCTGTTCACCCTCGGTCTCGGCAGCTTTGTGCTGCTCGCCGCCGCGGTGCTGGCGGTCTTCTACGTCATCCCCGGCGTCGAGCTGACGAACATCCGCACGGCGTTCGTGCTGGTCGTCGCCATGACCGTGGTCAACGCCGTGGTCGCCGCCCTCACCGGCCTCGACGAGGACGAGATCTTCTACCGTCGCGCCGCCCGCCGCAGCCGCCGCGGCGGCGGCACCGAGACCGCCACCCCGGGTGTCCTGTTCCTGCAGATCGACGGTCTGGGCTTCGACACCGTTCGCCGCGCGGTCCGCGACGGCACGATGCCCACCCTGGCCCGCTGGCTCGCCGAGGGCTCCCACCAGCTGCAGCACTGGACCACGGACTGGAGCAGCCAGACCGGTGCCAGCGTATGCGGCATCCTGCACGGCAGCAACGACGACATCCTCGGTTTCCGCTGGTACGAGAAGGACCGCGACCACGTCATGGCGTGCGCGCACCCGGCCGACGCGGCCGAGATCGAGCGCCGCCACTCCGACGGCAACGGCCTGCTCGCCACGGACGGCGCGAGCCGCGGCAACCTCTTCACCGGCGACGCCCCGCACTACAGCCTCACGATGAGCGCCGTCACCGTGCTCGGCGGCCGCCGCTCGGCCCGCCGCCGCGACCACATCGGCGGCGGCTACTGGGCCTACTTCGCCAATCCGGTCAACCTCATCCGCACCGTCGCGGGCGCCCTGGTCGACGCCCTGCGCGAGGTGATCGAGGCGACCAACCAGCGCCGCGCCGACGTCCGCCCGCGCACCCACCGCGGCGGCCTCTACCCGCTCGCGCGCTCGGGCACCACGGTGATCGCCCGGGACGTCGTGGTCTCGGCGCTGATCGAGGACATGCTCGCCGGCCGCGCGGTCGCCTACGCGGACTTCCTCGGCTACGACGAGGTCGCCCACCACTCGGGCATCGAGCGCTTCGACGCCCTCGCCGTCCTCCGCTCAATCGACCAGCAGATCGGCCGGCTGCACCGGGTCGCGCAGCTCGCGCCGCGCCCGTACCGGATCGTGTGCCTGTCCGACCACGGCCAGACGCAGGGCCAGGCCTTCGCCGAGCGCTTCGGCGAGTCGGTCGAGCAGTACGTCGGCAGGCTGTGCGGCGGCCCGGACACAGGGCGGGGGCACACCAAGAAGGACGCCCGCCGCACCGCCGAGGGCTGGCAGGTCGGGGCCGCGCTCGCCGAGGCGTCGTCCGGCGGCGGGTTCGTGGCCACCCGGCTGCGCGCCCGCGTGGAGAAGGCCGGGGCCTCGGTCCTGCGGCACCGCGAGGAGTCCGGCAAGCCGACCGAGGTCGCCCGCGCCGCGCCCGGCGTCGTCGTCTGCGCCTCGGGGCACGTGGCGATGGTGTCGTTCACCGAGCACCCCGGCCGCGTCGAGCTGGAGACGATCGAGCGCGAGTACCCCGATCTCCTCCCGTCGCTGGTGGACCATCCCGGGGTGGGCTTCGTCCTGGTGCGCAGCAAGGAGTTCGGCCCGGTCGTGCTCGGCCGCGACGGCGTGCACCGGCTCGCGACGGGCACGGTGATCGGCGACGACCCGCTCCCGGACTACGGCGTCCACGCCCCCGACCTGGTCCGCCGCGTCGACACCTTCGCGCACTGCCCCGACATCATGATCAACAGTCGTTACGAGCCCACGACGGACGACGCATCCCCGTTCGAGCCCCACGTCGGCTCCCACGGCGGCCTCGGCGGCCCCCAGTCCCGCGGCTTCCTGCTCACCCCCACGGACTTCCCCGACCCGGGCGAGATCGTCGGCGCCGAGCACCTCCACACGGTCCTCCGCACCTATCTCCCCCTGTGACCGGTGCCGTCCCTACGGGGCGCCACCGGCGCTGAGCTGCGGAAACTGGCAGGGTGGCGGCATGAGCGAGACGTTCGTGCTGGTCCACGGCGCCTGTCACGGCGGCTGGTGCTGGCGCAAGGTCGCGGAGCCGCTGCGCGCCGCGGGGCACCGGGTGTTCACGCCGACCCTGACCGGGCTGGGGGAGCGCGCGCACCTGCTCACCCCGGAGACCGGCCTCGCCACCATGATCGCCGACGTCGTGGCGGTCCTGGAGTGCGAGGAGCTCACCGACGTCGTGCTCGTCGGGCACAGCTTCGGCGCCCTGCCGGTCCTCGGTGCTGCCGATCGCGTGCCCGAGCGGATCCGCCGCCTGGTGATCCTCGACGGCCTGGTGGTCGAGCCGGGTACGAGCGGCTTCGACCTGATCCCGCCCGAGGCGGTGGCCCGGCGGGAGGCCGACGCGCGCCGGCTCGCCGATCAGAGCGGCCACGGCCTGGCGTTCCCGGCCCCGCCCGCTCGGGCCTTCGGCGTCACGGATGCGGACGACGTCGCCTGGGTGGACCGCCGCGTGACCGGCCAGCCGCTGCGCAGCTACCGCGAGCCGCTCGTCCTGCGGAACCCGCTGGGCAACGGCCTCCCGACGACCTACGTCCACTGCACGGACCCGGTCTACGGTGCCCTCGCCGCGTCCCTCCCGATCGTCGACCGCATGGGCTGGGAGGTCCGCGAGCTCGCGACGGGCCACGACCTGATGATCACCGCCCCGGAGGCGACGGTCGCCGAGCTGACCCGGTCGTGAGTGGCGATGGTCGCCCTGGCGACCATCGCCGCTCACGGGGGCTCAGGACTCGGGCGGGTGGACCTCGCGGCGGAGGATCTTGCCGGTGGGGCCCTTCGGGAGGGACTCCACGAGCCAGACGTGGCGGGGGTACTTGTAGGCGGCGATCCGCTCCCGGACGAACTCGCGCAGCTCGTCCTCGGTCGCGGACGCGCCGGGCTTGAGGGCCACGGCGGCGCCGATCTCCTCGCCCAGCTCCGCGTGCTTGATCCCCACGACGGCGGCCTCGGCGACGGCCGGGTGCTCGTAGAGGGTCTCCT
>NZ_BAAAQK010000006.1:0-126038 GCF_039531635.1 Pseudonocardia ailaonensis
CACCCACCACCGTCGATCACCAGCCCACCAACAACGGACCGGCTACGCCAGCCTCACAGTCAGCGAAGGAGGAGCTCCTCGAGACGGCGCGAGGTGCAGCCCTTCGCGGGTGGACCAGCCCGTACCGCCCACCACGAGGCCCACGATCGCCGTTCGGGTGCGCTCGCGCAGGTCCGACCTGACTGGCCGCACCCGAACGGCGATCACGTCGCCGCTGATCGTCTCGGCCGTCGACCGGCCGGAGGCGCCGCGGCTCAGAGCTCGAGCTGGAACCAGTGCTCGTCGCGGACGTCGCCGGGGCCGACCCGCAGGGCGCGGGGGAAGCGGCCGACCTCGGTCCAGCCGAGGTGCCGGTAGAGCTCCGGGAGGCCGGTGCCGCCCCGGGCGGACAGGATCAGCTGCTCCAGGCCCAGGGATCGGGCCCGGTCGCCGGCCGCGGAGAGCAGGCGCGCGCCGAAGCCCTCGCCCTGCCGGTCCGGATGGACCATCAACCGCAGCACCGTGGCCCGGTGGGCCACCACCGGACCCACGCCCGGCTGCAGGAACACGACGCCGGCGAGCGCCTCGCCGACCCTCGCGAGGCCGCCCGCCGAGGCGATGGCGACCATGTGCAGCGTGCCCGCCCGGACCTGCCCATCGTGGACGCGGCCAGCGCCGCGATGTCGGCCGCCGGGGCGTCGGGCGAGAAACCGACCGCCCCACCGGCCCGGGTGACCGCCAGCCACAACCCGGCCAGCGCCTCCTCGAGCCCGAGCGGCTCGGTCACCAGGACCGGCCCGTCGGACGCCGGCCGGGCCACGTCGGGCCCGGGCCGGCGCCCCTCGGTCACAGGTTCGGGAACCAGAGCTTGATCTCGCGGGCCGACGACTCCGGCGAGTCCGAGCCGTGGACCAGGTTGTTCTGGGTCTCCAGGCCGAAGTCGCCGCGGATGCTGCCCGGGGCGGCCTTCTCGACCGGGTCCGTGCCGCCGGCGATCTGCCGCCACGCGGCGATGGCCCGCGGCCCCTCGGCGACGGCGGCGAGCACCGGCCCCGAGGTGATGAACTCGAGCAGGGACTCGAAGAAGGGCTTGCCGTCGTGCTCCGCGTAGTGCTGGGCGGCGAGCTCGCGGTCCACCGTGCGCAGCTCGAGCGCCACGAGCTTCAGGCCCTTGCGCTCGACGCGCGCCAGGCACTCCCCGATCAGGTTGCGGGCGACGCCGTCCGGCTTGACAAGGACGAGGGTGCGTTCAGTCACGCGACGGAGCGTAGCGACCGACCCGCTCAACCCTGCTGGGAGGGCAGCTCCCCCCGGGCCATCCGGCCCGCCACGTCCTGACGCATCCACAGCAGCGTGCCCCAGACGACGACGAAGATCACCCCGACGACCAGCAGCGACACGTGGAAGAACCCGCACGCCAGCAACCCGGCCTGCAGGACCAGCGCGAACCCCAGCCCCCACGGCCGCCGCTGCACCCCGGACCCCAGGATCATCAGCACCGCCAGCACGGCCACGCAGGTGATCCCGACCGGCCCGAGCGAGCCCTGGGTGAACTTCCCGACGACCAGCAGCGCCAGCAGCACCACGATCGCTTCGAGGACCAACACCCCCGCGGCGATCCCCCGGAACCCCTTCATCGGGTCCGTGGCCGGCGGCGGCACCGGGGCGCTCACGCCGGCACCCCACACACCGTCGCCAGGCTCACGCCGGCACCCCACACACCGTCGCCAGGCTCACGCCGGCACTCCACTCACGGTCGCCAGGCTCACGCCGGCACTCCACTCACGGTCGCCAGGCTCACGCCGGCACTCCACTCACGGTCGCCAGGCTCACGCCGGCTCCTTCCCGAAGATGGTGCGGGTCTCCCCCGCCGTCACCACCGAACCGGTGACGATCACGCCGACGCCCGAGTCCCCGCCCTCCTCGGCCAGCTCCACCGCCTGCCCGATCGCGGCCTCCAGGTTCGGCTCGACGCTGACCCGGTCCCGACCGAACACCGCGACGGCCAGCTCGCCCAGCTCGTCCGGGTCCATCGCCCGCGGCGACGCGTTCCGGGTGATCACGACCTCGTGCACGGCCGGCTCGATGGCCTCCAGCAGGCCCTTCGCGTCCTTGTCCTTCATCACGCCGACGACCGCGACGAGCCGGGCGAACCGGAACTCCGACATCAGCGCGGCCGCGAGCGCCCGGGCGCCGTGCGGGTTGTGCGCGGCGTCGATCAGCACGGTGGGCTGCCCCGGGCCCCCCGACATCGGCTCCAGGCGCCCGGGCGACTGCACGGACGCGAACGCCTGACGCACCGCCTCCGGATCCAGGGGCTGCGAGACCCCGGCCCCGACCAGCGCCTCGGCCGCCGCGAGCGCGATCGCCGCGTTGGACGCCTGGTGCTCGCCGTGCAGCGGCAGGAAGATCTCGTCGTAGACCCCCGAGAGGCCCTGCAACGACAGCCGCTGACCGCCCACGGCCAGCTCCCGCTCCCGCACCCCGAACTCGGCGCCCTCGCGCGCCACCTGGGCGCCGACCTCGGCACAGCGCTCGATCAGCACCTCGGCCACGGCCTTGTCCTGCGCCGCGAGCACCGCGACCGAGCCTGGCTTGATGATCCCGGCCTTCTCCCGGGCGATGCCGAGCACGTCCGTGCCCAGGAACTCCGCGTGGTCCAGCCCGATCGGGGTGATCACCGCGACCGTGGCGTCGACGACGTTCGTGGAGTCCCAGCGCCCGCCGATCCCCACCTCGACGATCCCGGCCTCGACCGGCGCATCGGCGAAGGCGGAGTAGCCCATCGCCGTGAGCACCTCGAACTTCGAGAGCCGGACGCCGTCCGCACCGGAGTTCTTGGCGTCGACCAGCTCGACGAAGGGCTCGACGTCCCGGTACGTCTCCACGTACTTCTCCGGGCTGATCGGCCGGTTGTCGATGTTGATCCGCTCCGTGGCCCGCTGCAGGTGCGGGCTCGTGTACCGGCCCGTGCGCAGCCCGATCTCGCTGAGCAGCGCGTCGACCATCCGGGACACGGACGTCTTGCCGTTCGTCCCGGTGATGTGCACGACCGGATAGCCGTTCTGGGGCTCCCCCAGCAGGTCGACCAGGGCCTGGATGCGATCCAGGGTGGGGTCGATGACCGTCTCGGGCCAGCGCCGGTCGAGCACCGCCTCGACGGCCAGGAACTCCGCATAGCCGGCCACGGTGGACTGCGCCGGCACGACGTCCGGCGTCTCGCCGCCGCGGATCTGGTCGAGGACGGCGGCGATCACCGCGTCCTCGGCCGACTCCTCCGGCGTGCGGACGCCGCCCTCGCCCTCGGGGAGCTCCTCGGGATGGTCCGGGAACTCGTCCGGGTACGCCCCGCGCTCGTCCTCGGCCGGCCGGGCGGGCTCGCGACCGGACTCCCGGTCGGACTCCCCGCGCCCGCTCATGACGCCGGGAGCGTGGCCAGCCGCCCGTTCACCCGCTCGATCTCGGCCTGCGCGGCCTCGCGCCGCGCCCGGATCCCGTCGACGACCTCGGCCGGCGCCTTCTCGGTGAACTTGGAGTTCCCGAGCTTCTTGTCGGCCTGGTCGAGCTCCTTCTGCGCCGCCGCGAGGTCACGCCCCAGGCGGGCCCGCTCGGCGGCGACGTCGATCGCCCCCGAGGTGTCGAGCTCGACGTGGATCGTGCCCTTCCCGCTCGCGACCTCGACGGTCGCGGTGGGCGCGAAATCCTCCCCGGCCGGGTCGAGCCGGGTCAGGAACCGGACCGCCCGCTCGTGCGCGGTGAGCCCCGCCGCGTCCAGCCCGACCAGCCGCGCCTCGACCGACCTGCGGTCCGGCAGTCCCTGCTCGGTGCGGAAGCGGCGGACCTCGGTGATCAGCTTCTGCGCCGCCTCGACCCGCGCGACCGCGGCCGCGTCGACCGGGAGCCCGGCGTCGGTCGGCCAGGCGGCGGTCACGACGGTCTCCCCGCCGGTCAGCGCGGTCCACAGCGCCTCGGTGACGAACGGGGTGATCGGGTGCAGCAGCCGCAGCAACGCGTCGAGCACGTGGCCCAGGACCGCGCGGGTGCCGTCGGCCGTGGCCGGGTCGTCGAACTGCGGCTTGGCCAGCTCCAGGTACCAGTCGCACAGCTCGTCCCACGTGAAGTGGTAGAGCCCCTCGGTGGCCTTGGCGAACTGGAAGTCCTCCAGCAGCGCGTCCGTCTGCTCGCGGACCTCGCGCAGCCGGCCGAGGATCCAGCGGTCGGCGTCGGTGGGCTCCGCGGGCAGCGGCAGCCCCGCCGACGCCCCGTTGGCGATCGCGAACCGGGTGGCGTTCCACAGCTTGGTGGTGAAGTTCCGCGAGCCCGCGACCCACTCGTGCGAGAGCGACATGTCCGTGCCCGGGTTCGACCCGCGCGCGATGGTGAAGCGCAGCGCGTCGGCCCCGTAGGCGTCGATCAGCTCGAGCGGGTCGATGACGTTGCCCTTGGACTTCGACATCTTCTTGCCGTGCTCGTCCCGGATCAGGCCGTGCAGGTAGACGTCGGAGAAGGGCGTCCGTCCCATCGCGTACGTCCCGAACATCATCATCCGGACGACCCAGAAGAAGAGGATGTCGTAGCCCGTGACCAGCACGGCGTTCGGGTAGTAGCGCTCGAGGTCCGGCGTCTTGTCCGGCCAGCCGAGGGTGGAGAACGGCCAGAGGCCCGAGGAGAACCAGGTGTCGAGGACGTCCTCGTCCTGGCGCCAGCCCTCGCCGCTCGGCGGCTGCTCGTCCGGCCCGACGCAGACCATCTCGCCCTCGGGGCCGTACCAGACCGGGATCCGGTGGCCCCACCACAGCTGCCGCGAGATGCACCAGTCGTGCATGTTGTCGACCCAGTCGAAGAACCGGGACGACATCTCGGCCGGGTGGATCGTCGTGTCCCCGTTGCGGACCGCGTCCCCGGAGGCCTTGGCCAGCGACTCGACCTTGACCCACCACTGCAGCGACAGCCGCGGCTCGATGATCCCGCCGTTGCGCGAGTCGTGCCCGACGGAGTGCAGGTAGGGGCGCTTCTCCGCGACGATCCGGCCGTCGGCGCGCAGCGCCTCGGTGATCGCGGTCCGCGCCTCGAAGCGGTCCAGCCCGTCGAACTCCGTGCCCGAGTTCGCGATGACCCCGGCCTCGTCCATGATCGTGGGCATGGGCAGGTCGTGGCGGCGGCCCATCTCGAAGTCGTTCGGGTCGTGCGCCGGGGTGATCTTGACGGCGCCGGTGCCGAACGCCGGATCGACGTACGGGTCCGCGATGACCGGGATGTCCCGGCCGGTGATCGGCATCCGGATGGTGCGCCCGACCAGGTGCGCGTAGCGCTCGTCGTCCGGGTGGACGGCGACCGCGGTGTCCCCGAGCATCGTCTCGACCCGGGTGGTCGCGACGACGACGGAGTCCTCCCCGTCCCCGTACCGCATGGAGACGAGCTCGCCCTCGATCTCCTTGTGGTCGACCTCGATGTCGGAGATGGCGCTCTGGACGGCCGGCGACCAGTTGACCAGGCGCTCGGCGCGGTAGATCAGCCCGTCGTCGAACATCTGCTTGAACACGGTCTGGACGGCGCGGGAGAGCCCCTCGTCGAGTGTGAAGCGCTCGCGGGACCAGTCGACACCGTCCCCGAGGCGGGTCATCTGCCCCAGGATCGCGCCGCCGGACTCGGCCTTCCAGTCCCAGACGCGCTGGACGAACGCCTCGCGCCCCAGGTCGCGGCGGGTGGGCCCGCCCGCCTCGGTGAGCTGCCGCTCGACGACGGCCTGGGTCGCGATCCCCGCGTGGTCCATGCCGGGCAGCCACAGCGCGTCGAACCCCTGCATGCGGCGGCGCCGCGTGAGGATGTCGATCAGCGTGTGGTCCATGGCGTGCCCGAGGTGCAGGCTGCCGGTGACGTTGGGCGGGGGGATGACGATGCAGTACGGGTCCTTGCCGGACTCCGGTGCCGCGGTGAAGTAGCCCTTGTCGACCCAGCCCTCGTACAGGGCACCCTCTACCTCCGCCGGGCTCCATTTCGACGGGAGCTCGGCTGAGCCCTTGACAGGGCGGGAAGGAAGGGTCTCGGTCACGCCGTCAAGTCTACGAGGGGGGTACGACAGCTTTTCGCGGGCCGCTCAGACCGGCAGGAACACCGCGTGGAGACGGTCGAAGCCCAGCACCGGCGCGAGGGCGCGGCGGCGGAGCAGGTCGGGCTCCAGGGCGCGCACGGTGCCGCTGGTGGGCTCGTAGACCCGCCAGGCCCCGTCGTCGGCGATCCGCAGGGCGAGGCAGTAGTGCCGCGGGACCAGCGTGCCGACCAGCAGCGGCACCGGGCGGCGGGCCGCCAGTGCGGCCTCGACCTGCCGGATCATGGCGTCGACGTCCGCGGGCACCGTGTCGTCGACGAACCGGATCCGGTAGCGGCCTGCGCCCGGCACGTACCGCGCCAACCAGCGGCGGAAACCCCACGGCGTCGTCCCCAGCGCCTTCGGCCAGAGCCGGTTGGTGCCGCGGTGGATCTCGCGCTGGCGGTCGTCGTAGCGGGCGGCGAACCCGCGGACCATGCCCGAGGCGTCCTTCTCACGGACCTCGAGCCGCTCCAGCTCGGCGGGGTCCGCCCAGGTCGCGAGCGCGAGCAGGACCGCGCTGCCACACGTGGTGCCGTCGACCTGGTCGAGCCGGGCGCCGGCGTGCCGCTGCTCCCCCAGCTCCTCGCCGACCAGTGGACGGCGGACGCCCGAGAGTGCCTGGACGGCGGCGGCGGGCGCCGGGACGGGCCGCGACACGAGCCGCTGGGCCGCCCTGCCGATCGCCGACACCGTGCGCACCGGCCCACCGTAGCCGTGGGACGGGCTCACCGGGGACTGTCGGTGACCGTCGCTACGGTGCGGCCCATGAGCACGGAACCCAGCCCCGCGATGACCCCCGCGGTCGTCGACTTCCTGAACCACGGCACCCGCACCGGGATCCTGGCCTGGACCGCCGCGGACGGTCGCCCACTGGCGGCACCCGTCTGGTTCCTGGTCGAGGACGGCACGATCGTGTTCAACACCGGTGCCGGCACCGCCAAGGGACGGGCGCTCGCCCGCGATCCCCGGGTCTGCCTGACCGTGGACGTCTCCACGCCGCCGTACGCGTTCGTGCAGGTCCAGGGCGTGGCCGAGACCGGCGAGGAGCCCGGCGAGCTGGTGCGCACCGCCACAGCGCTCGGCGGACGCTACATGGGCGCGGAGCGCGCCGAGGAGTACGGGCGGCGCAACGGCGTGCCCGGCGAGCTGGTCGTCCGCGTCCGCCCCACGAAGGTGATCGCGAACCTCGACGTCGCCGGCTGAGCGTGCGAGCAGGTGCAACCATCGGTAACGTTACCGCTGGTTACACCGCCGAGCGCGAGGGAGCGACGCGATGGACGCCACCCCGACCGAGCCCGGTCCCGATCCGCTGGAGATCTCCCCGACCGGCGTGCGCACCGACGACACCGAGATCCTCCCGGCTCTCGTCGTCCGCGCGATCGGCCATCGCGGCCGCCCGATCCCCGGCCGCCCCTTCGACGAGTCCACCGGCACCGTCCCGAACACCGCAGGCCGGGTCGCCCCCGACACCTATGTCGTCGGCTGGATCAAGCGCGGCTCCACGGGCGGGATCGGCGCCAACCGCACCGACGCCGCCGAGACGGTGGGCTCCCTGATCGTGGACGCCTCGACGGGCGCCCTCACGCCGCGCCGCCGCAAGCGCATCCTGCTCCGCCGCTGACCATCAGCACCTCAGCGCAGTCACGCCGCCGCCCTACATGATCATCAGGACACCAGCGCGAATTTTCCATGATCGTTCAGCACTGACGTCCTCCTGATCACCCACGGTGGTGATCAGCAGGACATCGCGCGCGCGGCGGGAGCTGAGAGGTCCTGATGATCACGGTAGGGCGCGGGGCGCACGGGGCGGGGTGCGGGCCGGGGGGCGGGGGCAGGCCCCGGGGGGCGGGGAAGCAGGGCGGGGGGAACTCAGGCCCGCTGGGACTGGTCGTTGCTCGCCACGCCCCGCTCGGTGTCCGCGCCCCAGCCCTCCGCCAGGGCGGAGATCTTCTGCGCGAAGTCCGCCGCCGCGACCTGAGGCTCCTCCGCCCGCCCCGCCGCCATCCCGATCAGGAACGCGGTCACCGGCGCCGCCGGGCGGCTGACGCCGTGGGCCACGTCCGAGGTCAGGTCCAGGACCGTGTCGACGATCCGGTCCCCCGACTCGTCGATCCCCAGCTCCCGGGAGACGGCGGTGATCCACTCGGCCATTGCTCTCGCGTCGTCACTCACGACGGAAAGGTACCCACTCGGGTCAGAACAACGCGGGGATCTTGAGGAGCAGCGCGATCAGCCCGTACAGGAAGGGCGCCGCCACCCACACCCACGCGAGGACGACGAGCGCCACCGGCGCCCGGCCCGTCCGGTCCGGAGCATGACCCACCGACGACCCACCCGCCCGCTCACGCCCCACCGACGCCCCACCCGCCCGCTCACGCCCCACCGACGCCCCACCCGTCCGCTCACGCCCCGCCGATGATTCGCTCGCCCGCTCGCTCATGCCGACACCTCCTGCCGGTCCACGGCCGGCTCGTGCCACGTCGACGCCACCGGCTTCACCAGCTCGTTCGCCACGAACCCGAGCGCCAGCAGCACGATCATGATCACGAAGGCCGGGGTGTACCTCGCGGGCCCGGCGACGTCCGAGCGCGCGTCCGCGATCGCGTTGACGATGATCGGCCCGAGCACACCCGCCGTGGACCAGGCCGTGAGCAGCCGGCCGTGGATCGCGCCGACCTGGTAGGTGCCGAAGAGGTCGCGCAGGTAGGCCGGGATCGTGGCGAACCCGGCACCGTAGAACGACAGGATCAGCATGGTGCACAGCAGGAACACGACCTTGTTGCCCTCGCCGACGAACGTCAGCACGACGTAGAGCAGCGCGCCGAGGCCGAGGTAGAGCCGGTAGATGTTCTTGCGCCCGATCACGTCCGACAGCGACGACCACACGACCCGGCCCAGCATGTTGGCCAGCGACAGGATCGACACGAACGCCGTCGCGGCGGCCGTGATCTGCGCTGCCGGGGCGGTGCCCTTGAAGAAGTCCTGGTAGATCGGGTTCGCCCGCTCGAGGATGCCGATGCCCGCGGTCACGTTGAAGCACAACACGATCCACAGCAGCCAGAACTGCGGCGTCCTGATCGCGTTGGCCGCCGAGACGCTCGCGGTGGACACCAGCGCCCTCGCCTTCTGCACGGCAGGGTCCCAGCCCGCCGGCTTCCACCCGTCCGCCGGTACGCGGATCAGCAGCCAGCCCATCGTCATGAACACCGCGTACACGACGCCGTGGACGAGGAAGGCGAGCGCGATCCCGTTCCGGTCGGCGCCGAACGAGGCGAGCATCGCCGCCGTCCACGGGTTCGCGATCAGGGCGCCGCCGCCGAACCCCATGATCGCGATGCCGGTGGAGAGGCCCGGGCGGTCCGGGAACCACTTGATGAGCGTGGAGACGGGCGAGATGTAGCCGATGCCCAGCCCGATCCCGCCGACCCCGCCGTACCCGAGCACGACCAGCCAGTACCAGCCGATCCACACACCGAACGCCGAGATCAGGAAGCCGGCCACGAAGCACGCGGAGGCCACCGCCATCGCCCACCGCGGGCCCCGGGCGTCGACCCGGGTGCCGAACACCGCGGCCGAGAGCCCGAGCATCACGATGCCGAGGGTGAACGGCAGCGCGGAACCCACGCCGCCGATGCCCATCGCCTTCTCGAGTGCGGGCTTGAACGCGCTCCACGCGTAGACCTGCCCGATGGCCAGGTGGATCGACAGCGCGGCCGGTGGGACCAGCCAGCGGCTCCATCCCGGGGGCGCGACGATCCGCTCCCGTGCCCAGAATCCCGCGAATCCCGACATCGCGCACCTCCCGTGACGACCCGGGCGAACGGTAGGTCGGGGTGGTTGCGCCGGCAAATCGTGGCGGGTCACGGGGCGTGTGATGGAGTGACCGCGTGAGCGCACCCCTTTCCGGCATCCGCGTGGTGACCTTCGACCACGCCGTGTCCGTGCCCTACGCCGGGCGCCTGCTGGCCGATCTCGGCGCCGACGTGGTCAAGGTGGAACGGCCGGGTGCCGGCGACTTCGCCCGGGGCTACGACGGTGCGTGCGGGGACGTGTCCTCGTACTTCGCGTGGATCAACCGCGGCAAGCGGTCCGTGGTGCTGGACCTCAAGGCGGCCGACGGCCTGGCCGCGGCGCACCGGCTCGTCGACACCGCCGACGTCGTGCTCGCCAACCTCGGCCCCGGGGCCACCGCCCGGCTCGGTCTCGACGGCGACTCGCTGCGCGGGCGCCGGCCGGAGCTGATCACCTGCGAGCTCAGCGGGTACGGCGAGAGCGACCCGGCCGGGCCGTTCTCGGGCCGCAAGGCGTACGACGCGCTGATGCAGTCCGAGGCGGGCCTCCTGGAGCTGACCGGCGACGGCCCGGTGACGGCGCGGGCCGGGATCTCCGTCGCCGACATCGCCGCCGGGGTGCAGGTGCAGGCCGCGGTGCTGGCCGCACTGTTCCACCGCGAGCGCACCGGCGAGGGCGCCACCCTGCGGATCACGCTGCTCGAGGCCCTCACCGAATGGATGCACCAGCCGATGCTCTACGCGCTCGGCACCGGCCGGCCGCCGACCCGCAGCGGCGGGCACCATCCGTCGATCGCGCCGTACGGCCCGTTCCCGTGCGCGGACGGCGCCGTCCACCTCGCGATCCAGAACGAGCGGGAGTGGCTGCGGCTCTGCACCACCGTCCTCGGCGACCCGACGATCGCGGTGGATCCGCGCTTCACCTCCGTGTCGCTGCGGGTGACGAACCGGGACGAGCTGCACGCGCTCATGCACACCCGCTTCGCCGCTCTCTCCCGGACGACGCTGGGCGCGCTGCTCGACGAGGCGGACATCGCCTGGTCGGCGGTGGGTCACGTCGCCGAGCTGCCGCAGCACCCCCAGCTCGTGGCCCGCGGCCGCTTCCACGAGGTCCCCGTCCCGGGCGGCACGACGGTCCCGATGGCGGACCCGCCCGTCGACTCCAGCGCCTGGCCGCCCCCGCGGGACGCCGAGGTCCCCACCCTGGGCGCCCACACCCGAGAGGTCCTCGAGGAGCTCGGCTACTCGGACCAGGAGATCGCCGCCCTCACCCCCTGACCGCACTATGGATCCATAACGCGCCACAGGACACCCCCTGACCGCGTTATGGATCCATAACGCGCCACAAGGGGCCACCTACGCGCGTTATGGATCCATAGTGCGCGGCCTGCGAGAGAACGCGCGGCCTGCGGAGCGAGCGCGCGGCCTACGAGCGAGCGCGCGGCCCGGAAAGGCGAACGCCCGCCTCCGGGAACCGGGGCGGGCGTTCGGCGACGAAGTGCTCAGGCGGAGCGTTCGCCCCGCTCCCGGCGCTGCGGGCGGCGGGGGACGATCGTCGGGTTGACGTTCTCCCGCACCGTGTCCCCGTCGACCACGACCTTGGCGACGTCGTCCCGGCTCGGGATGTCGTACATCACCGGGAGGAGGACCTCCTCCATGATCGCGCGGAGGCCACGGGCACCGGTGCCCCGCAGGATCGCCTGGTCCGCCACCGCCTCCATCGCGTCGTCGGTGAACTCGAGCTCCACGCCGTCCATCTCGAACAGCTTCTGGTACTGCTTGACCAGGGCGTTCCGCGGCTCGGTGAGGATCTTGACGAGCGCGTCCTTGTCGAGCGAGGTCACCGAGGCCACGACCGGGAGCCGGCCGATGAACTCGGGGATCAGCCCGAACTTGATGAGGTCCTCGGGCATGGTGTCCGCGAAGCTCTCGGAGTTGTCCAGGTCCGCCTTGCCGCGGATCTCCGCGCCGAAGCCCAGCCCGCGGCGTCCGACCCGGTCCGAGATGATCTTCTCGAGGCCCGCGAACGCACCTGCCACGATGAACAGCACGTTCGTCGTGTCGATCTGGATGAACTCCTGGTGCGGGTGCTTGCGCCCGCCCTGCGGCGGCACGCTCGCGGTGGTGCCCTCGAGGATCTTCAGCAGCGCCTGCTGCACACCCTCGCCGGACACGTCCCGGGTGATCGACGGGTTCTCCGACTTGCGGGCGATCTTGTCGACCTCGTCGATGTAGATGATCCCGGTCTCGGCCCGCTTGACGTCGTAGTCCGCCGCCTGGATGAGCTTGAGCAGGATGTTCTCGACGTCCTCGCCCACGTACCCGGCCTCGGTGAGGGCCGTGGCGTCCGCGATGGCGAAGGGGACGTTGAGCAGCTTCGCGAGGGTCTGCGCGAGGTAGGTCTTGCCGCACCCGGTGGGGCCGAGCATCAGGATGTTCGACTTCGCCAGCTCCACGCCGTCGCCGTCGCCCCGGTTGCGGTCACCCGCCTGGATGCGCTTGTAGTGGTTGTAGACGGCGACCGAGAGCGTCCGCTTCGTCTGGGCCTGCCCGACGACGTACTGGTCGAGGAACTCGTGGATCTCGGCGGGCTTGGGCAGCTCGTCGAGCTTCACGTCGCCGGTCTCGGCGAGCTCCTCCTCGATGATCTCGTTGCAGAGATCGATGCACTCGTCGCAGATGTAGACGCCAGGGCCGGCGATGAGCTTCTTGACCTGCTTCTGACTCTTCCCGCAGAACGAGCACTTGAGCAGGTCACCGCCGTCACCGATGCGTGCCATGAGTGCAGACCCCAGTCCCATTCCGGCGTGCCCGACCGGCACACCCATGTCGTGACGGTACCTGCCCGACGGCGGCCGCGGGGAGCATCTCGGCATCCCATTCGGTCGCGTGTCGGCAGACGGTCGAAATGCGTGCACCCCGCAATGCGGGGGCGGATGCCGTGGTCACCGGGAGGCCCGATGACCACGGCGGCGGATCAGCCGACGGCCGACAGCTTGCGGCTCTGGATGATCTCGTCCACGATCCCGTACTCCTTGGCCTCGGTGGCCGTGAGGATCCGGTCGCGCTCGATGTCGTCGTGCACCTGCTGGGCGGTCCGCCCGGTGTGGCTCGCGAGCGTGCTCTCCAGCAGCGACCGCATCCGGGTGATCTCCGCGGCCTGGATCTCCAGGTCGGACACCTGGCCGTAGAAGCCCTCGGTGGCCGGCTGGTGGATCAGGATGCGCGCGTTCTGCACCGCGAGGCGACGGCCGGGCGTACCGGCGGCGAGCAGCACGGCCGCGGCCGACGCCGCCTGCCCGAGGCAGACGGTCTGGATGTCGGGGCGGATGAACTGCATCGTGTCGTAGATGGCCATCAGCGAGGTGAAGGAGCCACCCGGCGAGTTGATGTACATCGAGATCTCGCGGTCGGGGTCCGCGGACTCCAGGCACAGCAGCTGCGCCATGACGTCGTTGGCCGACGCGTCGTCGATCTGCACGCCGAGGAAGATGATGCGCTCCTCGAACAGCTTGTTGTACGGGTTGGACTCCTTGACCCCGTACGAGGTGCGCTCCACGAAGGACGGGAGCACGTACCGCGACTGCGGCATCTGGAAACCGTTGCTCACGACGAGCTCCCGTTCTCACTCGGCCGCGGGAGGTCGCCCGCCCGCGAGACGACCTGGTCCACGAAGCCGTACTCCAGTGCCTCCTGCGCGGAGAACCAGCGGTCCCGGTCGAAGTCCTGGGTGATCCGCTCGACGGTCTGGCCGGTGTGCCCGGCGATCAGCGCCGCCATCTCCTCCTTGTGGCGCTTGAACAGCTGCGCCTGGATGCGGATGTCGGACTCCGAACCACCGACGCCTGCCGACGGCTGGTGCATCAGGATCTGGGTGTGCGGCAGCGCCGAACGCTTACCGGGGGTGCCCGCCGAGAGCAGGAACTGCCCCATCGACGCGGCGAGCCCCATGGCCGTGGTGGCCACGTCGCACGGGATGAACTCCATCGTGTCGAAGATGGCCATGCCCGCGGTGACCGAGCCGCCCGGCGAGTTGATGTAGAGGTTGATGTCCGACTCGGGGTCCTCCGCGGCGAGCAGCAGCATCTGCGCGGCGATCCGGTTGGCGATCTCGTCGTCGACCTGCTGCCCGAGCACCACGATGCGCTGCTGCAGCAGCCGCTCGAACACCGAGTCCGACAGCGTCATGCTCGAAGGGCCCGAGCGCATCTGCAGCGCCTGGCGCTCCTTCAGGAGACGGTCCTGCTGACTCACTTCACCCTGCCTTCGCCCTAGCTCAACTCGGGGTCGTCCTGTGTCTGTGGTGTGTCTGTGCGGCCGACCCTACGCGGACGCGGGGGGCCGCGTCCGCGAACCGGGGGCGTGTTCGCCGACAGCGCACCCAACGTGTCGGCGCGCTGCCGGCGGACACCCGTCCGCGCAGGTCAGGTCACGCCTTGGCGGCGTCCGCGTCATTCTCGGCGGCCGTCTCGTCGGTGGAGTCGTCGGCCGTCTCGACGACGTCGCCCTCGACCACCTCGGGGGTCGCGGCGTCGGTCGCCCCGGCAGCGTCGTCAGCGTCGTCCTCGGAGCCGTCGCCGATCAGGTCGGAGAGGTCGACCTCGGCACCGGACGCGTCCGTGACCGTGGCCGCGCGGACGGCGACGATCAGCGCCTTGCTGCGCCGCACGTCCTGGTAGATCGCGCCGAGCTGGCCGGCCTGCTGGATCTGCTGGACGAACTGCTCGGGCGCCATGCCGTACTGCTGGGCCTGGTACATGATCCGCTCGGTGAGCTCCTGATCGCCGACCTGGATCTCCTCGGCGTCCGCGAGCGCGTCGAGCACGAGACGGGTCTTGACCGACTTCTCGGCCTCCTCCTTGGTCTCGGTGTCGAACTCCTCGCGGGTCTTGCCCTGCGACTCGAGGAACTTGTTGAACTCGTCGTCGCTGTGGTCGAAGGCGTGCACGGCGTCGTGGTGGCGGGACTCCACCTCCGCCTCGACGATCGACTCCGGCAGCGGCACCTCGGTGGCGTCGACGATCTGCTCGAGGATCTTGTCCCGGGCCTGCGTGACCTGCTCCATGCGGCGGACGCGGCCGAGCCGCTCCTTGAGGTCCGCGGTGAGCTCCTCGAGCGTGTCGAACTCCGACGCGAGCTGCGCGAACTCGTCGTCCGCGTCGGGGAGCTGGCGCTCCTTGACGGCGGTGACCTTGACGGTCACCTCGGCGTCGGAATCGGCGTACTCGCCCGCGACCAGCTTCGAGGTGAAGGTCTTCTCCTCGTCGGCCGACAGGCCGGTGATGGCCTCGTCGATGCCCTCGATCAGGCCGCCCTGGCCCACCTGGTACGAGAACCCGGTGGTCTGGGCCTCCTCGACCTCCTTGCCGTCGACCGTCGCGGAGAGGTCGATCTGCACGAAGTCGTCGGTGGCGGCGGGGCGCTCGACCCCGGTCAGCGTGCCGAAGCGGGCGCGCAGCTGGTCGAGCTGCTCGGTGACCTGCTCCTCGGTGACCTCGACGTCGTCGACGGTGACCGTCAGCCCGTCGAGCTCGGGGAGGGTGATCTCCGGCCGGACGTCGACCTCGGCGGTGAAGGCGACCTTGTCGCCGTCCGCCAGCTCGGTGACCTCGATGTCCGGACGGCCGATCGGCGACACGTTCTCGGCGGCCGACACGGCCTCCGAGTACTTGGCCGGGACCGCGCTGTTGAGCACCTCGTCGAGCACGACGCCGCGCCCGAGGCGCGCGTCGAGGATGCGGGCCGGCGCCTTGCCCGGGCGGAACCCGGGGATGCGGACCTGCTGGGCGATCTTCTTGTACGCGCGCTCGAAGTCGGGCTTGAGCTCGTCGAACGGCACCTCGACGGTGAGCTTGACGCGCGTCGGGCCGATGTGCTCGACGGTGCTCTTCACGGTGGAACTCCTCGGGACTGCTTGCTTCGGTGGGCCCTGACCGGCGCGGGACCGCGCCGCTCACGGATCGGACCGGAAGGGTCGAGGACACGAGTGGCGACACGCGCGCCGGGCACGTGTCCGGCGAGTCTAGGCGAGACGCACCCGGGCCGGTCGGGCGGTCGGTCGGCGGGTCAGGCTCGTGGGAGCGGGTGTGGGGTCGGGGCCGCCACCACGTCCGCGACGGTCACGTCCACGGCCCGCTCGCCGACGACCCCGCGCACCGCCGCCGCGATCTCCTCCGCGACGGCGGGCAGGCCCGCCGGCCACGGCCGCAGGACGACGACGGCGACCTCCACCGGCCCGTCTCCCACCCCGACCCGGACCCCCACCACCCGACGCCCGGGCAGGTAGGAGGCGATGCTGCCGAACGGCCCGCCGTCGAGGCGGACGACCGCGGGATGGGCGAGCACGGCCGCGGCGACGGCCTGCGGCAGGTCCGGCTCCGGTCCGAGGCTCACTGACCCACCCTAGGCCCGGCCGGGTCAGGCACAGCAGAACGCCCCGGCCGCTCGGGCCGGGGCGTTCGCGCACACGGGGATCAGCGCTTGAAGACGTCCTTGATCTTCTCGCCGGCCTGCTTCACGTCCGCGCCCATCTGGTCCGTGCGGCCGTCGGCCTCGAGCTCCGGGTCGTCGGTCGCGCGTCCGGTGGCCTCCTTCGCCTTGCCCTTCAGCTCCTGGGCCTTGTTCTCGAGCTTGTCCTTCGCGCTCATGCGACACCTCCGCCTGTGCGGGCCCGGCGCGCGACCGGTCGTTCCGGCGACTACCGTCGGGCCCCGCGGTCGGGCTACCCCGTCGACCGCCCGGCACTCCCGATGTGACCGGCGTCACGGGGTGGGACTCGGCGGACGGGGGCGGAGTGCGCGCGATGCGGGTGTCGCCTTCCGCGCCGGTGCCGGAACCACCCCCGCCCGAACAGGGCCTGGACGAGCAGACGCTCGTGGTGCGGGCCCGGGAGGGCGACGTCCGGGCGTTCTCCGAGCTCGCCCGCCGACACCAGGACGCCCTCTACCGGCTGGCCCTGCGGCTGGTCGGGAACTCCTCCGACGCGGAGGACGCACTGCAGGAGTCCCTGATCGACGCGTGGCGGCGGCTGGTGCGGTTCCGCGCGGACTCGTCGTTCTCCACCTGGATGTACCGGATCGTGACGAACCGGTGCCTGGACCTGCTGCGCCGCAGGCGGCCCGCCGTCCCGGTCGACCAGCTCGCCGAGGAGCTCGCCGCTCCGGCGGCGGGCGCCCCGGAGCAGGCCGCCGAGGTCGACGCCGGACTGGCCGCGCTGCGGGTGGCGCTGCGCCGGCTGCCGGACGAGCAGCGCGCCTGCTGGGTGCTGCGCGAGCTGGAGGGCCTGGGCTACGCGGAGATCGCCGAGATCACCGGGGCCGGCGAGACGGCGGTGCGCGGCCGGATCCACCGGGCCCGCACCGCGCTGGCGGGAGAGATGCGCGCATGGAGATAGAGGAGAGGATCGAGCCGCTCGCCTGCGGGCGCGACGCCGCGGAGGTCTGGGACGCCGCCGTCGCCGGCAGGCTCGACGAGCACGCCCGCAGCTGCCCGCACTGCGGCGCCGCCGCGGCCGACGCGCTGCGGCTCGACGGCGTGGTGCACCGATTGGCGGACGAGCGGCCGGTGCCGCCGGCGTCGGTCCTGGACCGGGTGATGAACGCCGTGGCGGACACGGTGATCGCGGAGCTGCGGCCGCAGGACCTGCTGGTGCTCGACTCCCCCGCAGGCCCGGCGCGGCTGAGCCGCGCGGCCGCGGCCCGGGTGATCCGGCACGTGGTCGACGGCATGGACGGCATGCGGGCCCGCAGCTGCCGGATCGAGCAGGACCCCGACACCGGCGAGCGGACGACGGCTCAGGTCGCCATCACGGTCACAGCACGCTTCGGCGTCGATCTCGCCTCCGTCACCGCGCGCGTCCGGCAGATGGTCCTCGCGGCCGGTGAGCAGGCCCTCGGGGTGCCCGTGAGCAGGGTGGACATCACGGTCGTCGACCTCTGGGAGGGGCCGTGAGCACCCCGGCCGGGTCGACCCCGCCCCCCACTCCCCCGGTCCGCCTCCACGTGGCCGACGTCGTCGTGGCCCGGATCGCGGCGGCCGCGGCGCGCGCGGTGCCCGGGGTCGCGGCCCTGCGCCCCGATCTCGGCCAGGCCCTGCTCGGCCTCGCGGGGAGCCTGCTCGGCGAGCAGGGCGGCCCGCTCTCCGCGGCGGGCGCCGCCGCGACCGTCGACGGTGACGTCGCCCGGATCTCGTTGACGCTGGTCACCACACTGGGCCACAACTGCCGGGACCTCGCCGCCGCCGTCCAGCGGGCCGTCGGGGCGCAAATCCGTACCGAGACCGGGCTCGGCGCGGTGGTCACGGTGACCGTCGCGGACGTCGCGCTCAGCCCGGGCTGAGCGCCCGCCCGCCGGGGACCCGCCCGCCGAGGACACAGTCCCCGCAGGTCCCGCCGCCGGGGATCCGGTAGTAGAGGCAGCAGGAGCGGCGCCGGAAGGTCCAGCCGGTGTCGGGCGGCGCGGGCGGGCGGCGCATGCCGGTGGCCGCGAGCAGCGGATGGTCCAGCACGGCGGCGGCCAGCTCGGCCGTGCGCAGGGCCGCCGGGGGACGGTCCCCGGCGAGGACCCGCTCGGCCCCGGCGACGGACGAGCCGACGTTGCCCCACAGCACCTTCCGGGACACCGGCACCAGCGCCGCCGCCGCCTCCACCAGCGGCTCCGCGATCTCCGCGACGAGCGCGGGCAGCCCGGCGGCCGGCCGCACCCGCTCCGGGTCGGCGCTCCACAGCGGCCACGGGCCGGTCATCGAGACCCGCCAGTGCAGGGTCGCGGGATCGAGACCGGGCAGCACCCCGTGCAGGGCGGCCGCGGCCAGCGGCGCCGAGAGGAACCGCGCGGCCAGGCCCTGCACCGCGATCGACGCCGCGACCCGCTCGGCGACCGGCGCACCGGCCTGCTCCGAGAGCACCCGGCCCACGTGGTCCACCCGCGCCGCCAGGGCGGACGACGTGCCCAGCTCGGCCAGCGGCCGCCACGTCGGGTCCACTCCCTCCGCCGGATCGGCCGACACCGCGAAGAAGGGGCCGACCCGCGCGACGTCCGTGAGTACGTTCCGCATCGACATGGTCACGGTCCGCCGTCACCCGGCCGGGTGGGGGCCCGGCCACACCCCGGGGCACCTCCACCCGTCGACGTGCGCTGCGTCACGCAAGGCTCCCCTCACTCGTCTCCGGACATCGGTCACGACCTGCCCACACGGATGCGCCGGTGATCTCCGCTACGCCGATCGCGGCCCGCTCCCGCCCAGGTCACACCGCTTGCCCACGCTATCTCTGGCGGAAGCCGGGTGCGGCGTGCGACCCTTTCGCCGGCGAGCCCGCACCCATCGACGCGTGCTCTCGCGCAAGGGCACACCGCAGGCCGGGCCAGCAGCCGGGGTTCGGCCGACACACGTGCGCTCGAACGACCACTGGAGACGACGACGCGCAGTCCGCAGGGTACGCCCGACCGGACCAGCGCCAGCGTTCCGTCGGAGCATCGCTGTATTCTGGACATTCCTTGGCACCACAAGGTCCACGTCGTCCCGATGCGAAGTCGGGGTGCACCGAGACGACAGGAGGAGCTGTTGGCTGCGACCAACGACCCCGCCACCACGGGCAACGGGCAGGCTGTCCCGTCCGTTCCCGCTCCCGGCGGGCTGTACTCCCCCGAGCACGAACACGACGCCTGCGGCGTCGCGATGGTCGCCGACCTCCAGGGCCGGCGTGACCACGCGATCGTCCGGCGGGCGCTGACCGCGCTCCTGCGCCTCGAGCACCGCGGCGCACGCGGCGCCGAGGAGAACACGGGCGACGGCGCGGGCATCCTGATCCAGGTCCCCGACGCGTTCTACCGCGAGGTCGTGGACTTCGCGCTGCCCGCGGAGGGCAGCTACGCCACCGGCATCGCCTTCCTCCCCCGGGACGCCGAGGCCGCGGACGCGGCCGTCGCGCGGATCAACCAGCTCGCCGCCGAGGAGAACCTGCGGGTCCTCGGCTGGCGCGAGCTGCCCACGGACCCGGAGAAGGCCGACCTGGGGCCCAGCGCCCTGGCCGCCATGCCCGGCTTCCGGCAGCTGTTCGTCGCCGGCATCGAGACGGGCATCGTGAAGCCCCCGCCCACCGACATCGAGCTGGAGCGGCGCACCTTCTGCCTGCGCAAGCGCGTCGAGCACGCCACCGGGGTCTACTTCCCCAGCCTGTCGCCGCGCACGGTCGTCTACAAGGGCATGCTGGCCGAGCCCCAGGTCGAGGCGTTCTACCCGGACCTGGCCGACGAGCGCGTCACGAGTGCACTGGCGGTGGTGCACTCGCGCTTCTCCACCAACACCTTCCCGGCGTGGCCGCTGGCCCACCCGTACCGGTACGTGGCCCACAACGGCGAGATCAACACGCTGCGCGGCAACCGGAACTGGATGAAGGCGCGCGAGGCGCTGCTGGAGTCCTCGAAGCTGCCCGGCAACCTGGACCGCCTGGTCCCGATCGTCACGCCGGACGCGAGCGACTCCGCGACCTTCGACGAGGTGCTCGAGCTCCTGCACCTGTCGGGCCGCCCGCTGGCGCACGCCGTGCTGATGATGATCCCGGAGGCGTGGGAGAACCACGCCGAGATGGACCCGGCCCGGCGCGCGTTCTACGAGTACCACTCGAACCTCATGGAGCCCTGGGACGGCCCCGCGCTCGTCGCGTTCACCGACGGCGTCCGCATCGGCGCCGTGCTCGACCGCAACGGGCTGCGCCCGGCCCGCTACTGGGTCACCGAGGACGGGCTCGTGGTCCTGGCCTCCGAGGTCGGCGTCCTCGACGTCGAGCCGGAGCGCGTCGTGCGCAAGGGCCGGCTCGAGCCGGGCCGCATGTTCCTGGTGGACACCGCCGAGGGCAAGATCGTCGCGGACGACGAGATCAAGGGCGAGCTGGCGGCCGCGGAGCCGTACGCGGAGTGGCTGCACGCCGGCCGGATCGATCTCGCGGACCTGCCCGAACGCCAGCGCGAGACGCCCACCCACGTGGAGCTCACGCTGCGCCAGCAGACCTTCGGCTACACCGAGGAGGAGCTCAACGTCCTCCTCAAGCCGATGGCGGCGGCCGGTGCCGAGCCGATCGGCTCGATGGGCAACGACGCGCCGATCGCCGCGATCTCCGAGAAGCCGCGGCAGATCTACGACTACTTCATCCAGCTGTTCGCCCAGATCACGAACCCGCCGCTGGACGCCATCCGCGAGGAGCTCGTCACCTCGCTGCGCTCGCTGCTCGGCCCCGAGGAGAACCTCCTGGAGGCCGGCCCGGCGAACTGCCGGCGGATCGTGCTGCCCTTCCCGGTGCTGGCCAACGAGGACCTGGCCAAGATCGTCCACGTCAACGACGACGGCGACATGCCCGGTTTCGCCAGCTACACCGTCAAAGGCGTGTTCAAGGCGGCCGACGGCGGCGCGGGCCTGGTCCGGCGGCTGCAGGAGATCCGCGGCGAGGTGTCCGACGCGATCTCGGGCGGTGCCCGGCTGATCGTGCTGTCCAGCCGCGG
Source organism: Pseudonocardia ailaonensis (assembly GCF_039531635.1). Classification (NCBI taxonomy): domain Bacteria; kingdom Bacillati; phylum Actinomycetota; class Actinomycetes; order Pseudonocardiales; family Pseudonocardiaceae; genus Pseudonocardia; species Pseudonocardia ailaonensis. Next base: position 21,357 of record NZ_BAAAQK010000006.1, read on the forward strand.
CATCGACGCGGAGCACGCGCCGATCCCGTCGCTGCTGCTCACCGGGGCCGTGCACCATCACCTGGTGCGCGAGCGGACCCGCACGCAGGTCGGCCTGCTCGTCGAGTCCGGGGACGCCCGCGAGGTGCACCACATCGCGCTGCTCATCGGCTTCGGCGCGTCGGCGGTCAACCCGTACCTGGCCATGGCCACCGTGGAGGACCTCGCCGAGCGCGGGGACATCCCGGGGACCGACGCCCGGACGGCGGCCAAGAACCTGGTCAAGGCGCTGGGCAAGGGCGTGCGCAAGACGATGTCCAAGATGGGCATCTCGACCGTCGCGTCCTACACCGGCGCGCAGATCTTCGAGGCCGTCGGCCTGTCGAAGGAGGTCGTCGAGACCTGCTTCGCCGGCACCACGTCGCGGATCGACGGCGTCGGGTTCGACGTGCTGGCCCGCGAGGCGCTCGCGCACCACCGGCGCGCCTTCCCCGCGGACGGCACCCGGGCGTCGCACCGGGCGCTGGCCGTCGGCGGCGAGTACCAGTGGCGCCGCGAGGGCGAGCTGCACCTGTTCAACCCGCAGACCGTGTTCAAGCTGCAGCACTCGACCCGCTCCGGCCGGTACGAGATCTTCAAGGAGTACACGAAGGCGGTCGACGACCAGGCGAAGCGGCTGATGACGCTGCGCGGGCTGTTCGCCTTCAAGGAGGGTGTGCGCCCGCCGGTGCCGCTCGACGAGGTCGAGTCGGTCGAGTCGATCGTCACGCGCTTCGCCACCGGCGCCATCTCCTACGGCTCGATCAGCCAGGAGATGCACCAGACCCTCGCCATCGCGATGAACCGCCTGGGCGGCAAGTCGAACACCGGCGAGGGCGGCGAGGACTCGGACCGCTTCACCCCCGAGCCCAACGGCGACTCCCGGCGCAGCGCGATCAAGCAGGTCGCCTCGGGCCGGTTCGGCGTGACCAGCGAGTACCTGGTCAACTCCGACGACATCCAGATCAAGATCAGCCAGGGTGCCAAGCCCGGCGAGGGTGGTCAGCTGCCCGGCGGCAAGGTCTACCCCTGGATCGCGAAGACCCGTGGCAGCACGCCCGGCGTGGGTCTGATCTCCCCGCCGCCGCACCACGACATCTACTCGATCGAGGACATCAAGCAGCTCATCCACGACCTGAAGAACGCCAACCCGAAGGCCCGCATCCACGTGAAGCTGGTCAGCCAGGTCGGCGTCGGCACGGTCGCGGCGGGCGTGGCGAAGGCCTACTCGGACGTCGTGCTCATCTCGGGCCACGACGGCGGGACGGGCGCGTCGCCGCTGTCCTCGATCAAGCACGCGGGCGGCCCCTGGGAGCTCGGCCTCGCCGAGACCCAGCAGACGCTCCTGGCCAACAACCTGCGCGACCGGATCGTCGTGCAGGCGGACGGGCAGCTCAAGACCGGCCGGGACGTCGTCATCGCGGCCCTGCTGGGCGCCGAGGAGTTCGGTTTCGCCACCGCGCCCCTGGTCGTCAGCGGCTGCATCATGATGCGCGTCTGTCACCTGGACACGTGTCCGGTCGGCGTCGCGACGCAGAACCCGGTGCTGCGCGAGCGGTTCGACGGGCGCCCCGAGTACGTCGTCAACTTCATGCGGTTCGTGGCCGAGGAGGTGCGCGAGTACCTGGCGCAGCTCGGCTTCCGGACCCTGGAGGAGGCCGTCGGCCACGCCGAGGTCCTCGACACGGACGCGGCGGTGCACCACTGGAAGACCGAGGGCCTGGACCTGCGCCCGATCTTCCACACCCCGGAGCTGCCGAAGGGCGCGTCGCGCCACCGCACCCGCAACCAGGACCACGGCCTGGAGAAGGCCCTGGACAACACCATGATCCAGCTGGCCGAGGGCGCGCTGTCCTCCGGCGACAAGGTCCGCCTGGACCTGCCGGTGCGCAACGTCAACCGGACCGTCGGCACCATGCTCGGCTACGAGCTCACCAGGCGGTGGGGCGCCGAGGGCCTGCCGGACGACACGATCGACATCACGCTGACCGGCTCGGCCGGGCAGTCGCTGGGCGCGTTCGTGCCGAAGGGCATCACGCTGCGGATGGTCGGCGACACGAACGACTTCTTCGGCAAGGGCCTCTCCGGCGGCCGGCTGATCCTGCGGCCGGACCCCCGGGCGCCGTTCGTGGCCGAGGAGAACATCATCGCCGGCAACGTGATCCTCTACGGGGCCACGGCGGGCGAGATGTTCATCCGCGGCATCGTCGGCGAGCGCTTCTGCGTGCGGAACTCCGGCGCGACGGCGGTCGTCGAGGGCGTGGGCGACCACGGCTGCGAGTACATGACCGGCGGCAAGGTGGTCGTGCTGGGCAGGGTCGGCCGCAACTTCGCGGCGGGCATGTCCGGCGGCACCGCCTACGTCCTGGACCTGCACGCGGACGGCGACCTGCTGGCCAAGCGGGTCAATCCCGAGATGGTCGACCTCGATCCCCTGGACGACGCGGACCGCGAGTTCCTGCGCGGCGCCGTCGAGTCCCACCACGCGGAGACCGACTCCCCGGTCGCCCGCGCCCTGCTCGCCGACTGGGACGTCGCGGTGGAGCGCTTCGGCAAGGTCATGCCGAAGGACTTCAAGCGCGTGCTGCAGGCCCGCGAGCAGGCCGAGAAGGATGGCCGCGACGTCAACGCGGCGATCATGGAGGCGGCGCATGGCTGAGCTGCGCACCCGATCCACCCGAGGGGACGGCCAGGCAGAGCCGACCATCAGCACGGAGGCTGCACATGGGTGACCCGAAGGGATTCCTCACCACCGCGCGGGAGACCCCGAAGCGGCGTCCCGTCGACCTCCGCCTGATGGACTGGCGGGAGGTCTACGAGGACTTCCCCCGCGAGACCCTCGAGAAGCAGGCCGGCCGCTGCATGAACTGCGGCATCCCGTTCTGTCACCAGGGCTGTCCGCTGGGGAACCTGATCCCGGAGTGGAACGACCTCGTCTACCGCCACGACTGGCGTGAGGCGATCGAGCGGCTGCACGCCACCAACAACTTCCCGGAGTTCACCGGGACGCTGTGCCCCGCCCCGTGCGAGGCGGCGTGCGTCCTCGGGATCAACGACGACGCCGTCACCATCAAGCAGGTCGAGGTCGAGATCGTGGACCGGGCCTGGGACGAGGGCTGGGTGACCCCGCAGGTCGCCGAGACGAAGACCGGCAGGAAGGTCGCGGTCGTCGGCTCCGGGCCCGCGGGCCTCGCCGCCGCGCAGCAGCTCACCCGCGCCGGGCACGACGTCGTCGTGTTCGAGCGGGCGGACCGGATCGGCGGGCTGCTCCGCTACGGCATCCCCGAGTTCAAGATGGAGAAGGCGCGCCTCGACCGGCGGCTCGAGCAGATGCAGGCCGAGGGCACGCACTTCCGCGCCTCGGTCACCGTCGGCGAGGACGTCACCGTCGAGCAGCTGCGCGAGGAGTACGACGCCGTCGTGCTCGCCGGTGGCGCCACCGCGTGGCGCGACCTACCGGCCAAGGGCCGCGAGCTCGAGGGCATCTACCAGGCCATGGAGTTCCTGCCCTGGGCGAACCACGTCCAGCAGGGCGACATCGACGAGCCGCCGATCTCGGCGAAGGACAAGCACGTCGTGATCATCGGCGGTGGCGACACCGGGGCGGACTGCCTCGGCACCTCGCACCGCCACGGCGCCGCGTCGATCACGCAGCTCGAGATCATGCCGACGCCGCCGGAGCACCGCACCGAGGGCATGCCCTGGCCGACGTACCCGATGGTCTACCGGGTGTCGTCCGCGCACGAGGAGGGCGGCGAGCGCCTGTTCTCGGTGAACACCACCGAGTTCGTCGACGACGGCACCGGCAAGGTCAAGGCGCTGCGGCTGGTCGAGGTCAAGCGCGGCGACAACGGCTTCGAGGCCATCGAGGGCACCGAGCGCGAGATCCCGGCGGACCTGGTCCTGCTGGCGATGGGCTTCGTCGGTCCGCAGAAGGCCGGTCTGGTCGAGCAGCTGGGCGTGGAGCTCGACGAGCGCGGCAACGTGCGGCGCGACCAGAGCTACATGTCCAGTGTGGACGGTGTGTTCGTGGCCGGCGACATCGGCCGCGGGCAGAGCCTCATCGTGTGGGCGATCGCGGAGGGCCGCTCCGCCGCCGCGGGGGTCGACACCTACCTGACGGGCCGGGACATCCTCCCGAGGCCCATCAACCCCACGGATCGCCAGATCGCCTGACAGACCCGTGAGTGGCGATGGTCGCCAGAGCGACTATCGCCACTCACGAGTCGAAGGTGCGGCCGTAGCGCTCCAGGACCCGGGAGCGCATCGTCTCGTCCGTGCGCGGCACCGGCTCGAGGAAGATCTCGGCGAGGTCGGGGAACCGCGCCCGCAGGTCGGCGTCGATCGCCACGCAGGCCCGCTCCACGTCGTCCGCGCCGAGGGCGCCGTCGAAGTCGAGGCGGGCGCAGAGCAGCACCGAGTCCGTGCCGAGCATCATCGTCAGCAGGTCGACCACCGCGTCGACCTCCGGCCGCGCCGCCAGGTCGTCGGCGATCGCCCGGACCAGCCGCGGGTTCGCCTGCCGGCCGATCAGCAGGCCCTTGTTGGTGCGGCCCAGGATGTACGCGACGCCGCTCAGCAGCAGCCCGATCAGCAGGGACGCGACGCCGTCCCACAGCGCCGAGCCGGTCAGCTGGTGCAGCCCCACGCCCCCGAAGGCCAGCACGAGCCCCACCAGCGCGGCGCTGTCCTCGAAGAACACCGTCTTGACCGTGGGATCGTCCGTGCCGCGCAGCCAGGCCCGGAAGGTCGTCTCCTCCGCCGCGGCCTCGTTCCGGACCTGACGGACGGCCTGGAGCCAGGAGAAGCCCTCCAGCACGAACGACACCCCGAGCACCGCGTAGGCCACCCAGGCGAGCGTCTGCTCGGCCTCGCCGCCGACGATCGTCCGGACCCCCTCGTAGATCGCGAACACCGCGCCGGACACGAAGATGGAGACGGCGGCGATCAGCGCCCAGAAGAAGCGCTCCTTGCCGTACCCGAACGGGTGACGTCGGTCCGGGCGCCGGGCGGAGCGTCGCAGGGCCGTCAGCAGCAGTCCCTCGGTGGCGGTGTCCGCCACGGAGTGCGCGGCCTCGGCGAGCATCGCGGACGAGCCGGTGAGCAGTCCGGCGACCAGCTTGAGCACCCCGATGAGGGCGTTCGCCCCGCCGGCGATCAGCACGGTCAGGGTGCTCTCTTCGCCACCGGTTGCCGTCTCACCTGCGGATTCAGCTGTGCTCACGCCCAGACCGTAGCCCGGCGCAACGGCCGCCGCGCACGGCCGTCACCCCACGGTCGAGGGAGTTGTCCTTTTTCTCCCGTCCCGCGCCGCACGGTCGGTCCCACGCGCCCGTCGGCGACCGCTTGCGGAAGCAAGGATCCGGTGGACCGCCTGTCCGGCAACGACCGATCGGCGCGTTCCGTGCCACGTTCGACGGTACTGATGGTGTTCGTGGGAATCCGACCGAAACCCCGTGGGGCTCCGCGCGTTGAACGGAGCACCGGTGCCGGTGGACTGGGGAGCCCCCACCGGCACCGGACAACCTCCCCGGATCCCGCTCAGGAGATCCGGAAGACGGGGAAGCCCGGTGCCACCGCGAGCAGCGTCTCGTCCGTCGAGCTCTTGTCGACGCCCTCGAAGAACGCCCCGACCTCCCAGGCCCAGCGCCGCAGGTACTCGCGGATCACGACCGGCTTGGCCGCGTCGGTCAGCTCGGTGGCGGTGAAGGTCTCGGTCCGCCGGCCCACCCGCAGCTCACCGGTTCCGGAGGCGCGCAGGTTGCGCACCCACTGCGTGTGCCCGCGGGGCGCCACCAGGTAGCGCTCGCCGTCGACGGTCAGCAGGTTCACCGGCGTCGTCCGCCACTGCCCGCTCGTGCGGCCGCGCACGGCCAGCACCCGGCTGCCCATCACGCTGATGCCGGCGCGGGTCAGTCCCGCGACCACGCGGTTGAAGAAGGCGGTCCCGCTCGACGGGACGAGGTAGCGCTGGTTCGCGATCATCGGGTTCTCCATTTCGAGAGCAGTGCTCTGTGTTGAGAACAGTGAACACCCGATGCGGCGCACGCGTCAAGAGCAGTGCTCTCTCTTTTGCCGAGATGAACCTCAGGGCGGTTTCGGGGGCCCCGAAAACCGCCCTGAGGTTCATCTCGACTCGTCGAGTTCGAGCTCGAAGGCGTCGTCGCCGATCCAGACGCGCAGGCCCTCGGCGTCCTCGGTGAGGAAGCCGTCCTCCTCCTCGCCCAGCTCGCGGGCGGCCCCCAGGGCCAGGGCGCTGTAGCGCACCCGGCCCTCCCCCACGTCCATGGGCCGGTACTCGCGGGCCAGCCGCGCCGTCCGGCTCTCGGCGGCCAACCACGCCGCGTTGTCCTCGCCGACCTCGACCACCCACGCCTCGTCGCGCACGGGCGGAGTATCCGCCCGGTCGATCACGCGCGGAGTCTCAGCCTGAGACAGCGGGCTCCGGCTCGGTCTCGGTGACGACGACCGGGCTCCGGCGGGCCGTGACCCGCCTGTGCACCCTGCGGCCGATCTCGAACGAGCCCGCCGTCACGACCGCCATGCCCATCCCCGCCAGCAGGCACAGCAGCGGGTTCCCGCCGGTCAGCGGGCCGAGGGCGAGGCCGACCAGCAGCATGTAGACCGACCAGATCACCGAGCTGACCGCCGACGCCGGCAGGAACGCCCGCAGCGGGAGCCGCACCCGTCCGCACGCGGCGGTGCTGACCAGTCGGCCACCGGGGATCAGGCGCGCGCCCACACAGGCGACGATCGGCCGTCGGTAGAGGTTGCGGCGCACCCAGGCACCCAGGCCCACGGCGGAGTCCGCGCCCGCACCCCGCAGGATCCGGTTCGACGAGCGCCCCAGCGAGTAGACGAGCACGTCCCCCACCATCGAGCCCGCGACGGCGGCGACGAACAGGCCGATCACCCCGGCCACGTCGTGCGTGCCGAAGGCGGCCAGCGCCGACACCGTCAGCAGGGTCTCGCTCGGCAGCACCGGGAACGGGCCGTCCAGCGCGATCAGGACCGCGAGCACCGGCAGCAGCCAGACGCTGTGCAGCACGGCGTCGAACATCGCCGTGAGCCAGCCCGCGTCGGGTTGCACCAGTGGTCCCTCCTGTCCGGTTCGTCGGTGTACTCGTCCGAGGCTGCCAGAACGTCACAGCCCGGTCACGGGGGTCATCCCCCATTTCCGTCGGGGGTTACCGGTAGGTTCCGGCCCGTGACGGGGTACGCGGTGCTGCTGCGGGGGATCAACGTCGGCGGCAACAAGAAGGTCGCGATGGCGGACCTGCGGGAGCTGCTCGCGGACCTGGGATACACGCAGGTCAAGACGCTGCTGCAGAGCGGCAACGCGGTGCTGGCGGCCGACGAGGAGCCCGCTCGGGTGGCCGCCCGGGTCGAAGAGGCGCTCGCGGAGCGCTACGGCACCGAGATCCGCGTCCTGGCGCTCACGCTCGGGGACCTGGAGGCGGTCGAGGCCGCCCACCCCCTGCGCGAGGTCGCCGACAACGGCTCCCGGATGGTCGTGCTGTGGCTGTTCGGGCCGGTGGGCACGCCCAGCCCCGCCTCGCTGGACGAGGAGCGGATCGTCGTGGGCGACGGCGTGATCTACCAGTGGTGCCCCGAGGGGATCTCCAACTCCCCGGACGTGGCGGCCTTCGTCCGCAAGGAATGGAAGATCGCGACGACCGGGCGGAACTGGAACACCCTGGAGAAGCTGATCGGGGCCATCCCCCGATAGGTGGTGCTATCCACACCCCGGATCTCCGTGGTGCCCCGGACGACTGCTGCCCGGGATCGCGCGACGCTCTTCCCATGACGACGCTCATCCCGGCCTCACCGCGCACCCGTACCGCGGCCCTCGCGGCCCTCCCGGTGGCGTTCGCCGGGCGCGCCGTCGCCGGCCGCGTCCGCCGCCTCGCCGGGGCCGACGCCGAGGAGGTGTCGGCGGAGACCATGGCGCGCAACGCCGAACAGCTCTTCGCCGTGCTCGGCAGACTCAAGGGCGGCGCGATGAAGGTCGGCCAGGCCCTGTCGGTGTACGAGCCGATGATCCCCGCCGAGATCGCCGGGCCCTACCGCGAAGCGCTGACCAGGCTGCAGGCCGAGGGCCCGACCATGCCGGCCCGCGAGGTCCACCGGGTCCTCGCCGACCAGCTCGGCCGCGGCTGGCGCTCCCGCTTCCGCGCGTTCGACGACGAGCCCACGGCCGCCGCGAGCGTGGGTCAGGTGCACCGGGCCGTGTGGCAGGACGGGCGAGAGGTCGCCGTCAAGGTCCAGTACCCCGGCGCCGGGGAGGCCCTGGCCGCGGACCTGCGCACGCTGGAGCGCTTCGCCGCGATCCTGACCCTGATCGTCCCCGCGCTCGACGCCAAGGCCCTACTGCGCGAGCTCCGCGCCCGGATGCTCGACGAGCTGGACTACCGCGCCGAGGCCGACCGCCAGCGGCTCTTCGCCCGCGAGTTCGCGGGATCGTCGCTGGTGGTGCCGCGGGTCGTGGCGTCCGCGCCGGCCGTGATCGTGTCCGAGTGGCTGGACGGCGTGCCGCTCGGTTCCCTGATCGGCGCCGGGGTCGACGGCGCCACCCGGGACCGCTGGGCGACGACGATCGTCGAGGCCATGTTCTCCTCCCCCGCCCGGCTGGGGATGCTGCACGCGGACCCGCACCCCGGCAACTTCCTGGTCCTGCGGGACGGCCGGCTCGCGATGATCGACTTCGGGGCGGTCGCAGCGCTGCCCGACGGTTTCCCGCCCGCGCTGGCCGGGCTGTTCACCCACCTGGCCCGCGGCGACGCGGACGCGATGATGGCGCTGCTGCGGGCCGAGGGCTTCGCAGGTGCGGACGTCCGCGCCGAGGAGGTCCTCCGCTACGTCGGCGCGCTGGCCGATCCGCTGCGCACCGAGCGCTTCCACCTGCACCGGGAGTGGATGCGGGAGCAGGGCGACCGGGTGGTCAACCTGCGCAGCCGCGCCTTCCGGGAGACCGGCCGGCGCCTGTCGCTCCCGCCGGAGCACCTGCTCGTGGTCCGGGTGCTGTCGGGCTGGCTGAACATCCTCGCCCAGCTGGACTGCACCGTCGGGCTGCGCGGCATCGCCCGGGAGTGGGTGCCGGGGTTCGCGCCCTAGGGTGGGGTCATGCCGGAGGGGATTCCGCAGGGTGGGCTGGGTCGGTCCGCACGCCTCGCCGGCCTGCCGCTGGCGTTCGCCGGACGGGCCGTGAGCGGCTGGGGCCGCACCCTGGCCGGGGCCGACGCCGACCAGGTCTCCGCGGACACCCTGGCCCGCAACGCCGAGCAGCTCTTCGCCGTGCTGGGCACGCTCAAGGGCGGCGCGATGAAGCTCGGCCAGGCCCTGTCGGTGTACGACGCGATGATCCCCGCGGAGATCGCCGGGCCCTACCGCGAGGCGCTGGCGACCCTGCAGACCTCCAGCCCGCCGATGCCCACCGCGGACGTCCACCGGATGCTCGCCGAGCAGCTCGGCCGCGGCTGGCGCTCCCGGTTCGGCTCGTTCGACGAGGAGCCGGTGGCCGCGGCGAGCCTCGGCCAGGTGCACCGGGCGGAATGGGGGGACGGCCGGGAGGTGGCCGTCAAGGTCCAGTACCCGGGCGCCGACCTGGCCCTCGACGCGGATCTCCGTACCCTGCAACGCTTCTCGCGCCTGTTCGCGGCGATCTTCCCGGCCCTCGACGCCCGCTCCCTGGTCCGCGAGCTTCGGGAACGCACCCTCGAGGAGGTCGACTACCGCATCGAGGCCGACCGCCAGCGGGCCTTCGCCGCGGCGCTCGGCGACCGGCCGGGCCTGCGGGTGCCGCGCGTGGTGGCCTCGTCGCCGAAGGTCCTCGTCTCCGAGTGGCTCGACGGGGTGCCGCTGCGGGAGTACCTGGGCGGTCGGGGCTCGGAGCAGGACCGGGACCGGTGGGGCCACACGATCGTCGAGACGATGTTCGCCTCGCCCGCCCTGGTCGGGATGCTCCACGCGGACCCGCACCCGGGCAACTTCCTGGTCCTCGACGACGGCGACCTCGGCATGATCGACTTCGGCGCGGTCGCCACCCTGCCGGACGGGGTGCCGCCCGTGCTCGTCGAGATCCTGCGGCTGACGGCCGCGGAGGAGTCCACGGCGCTCACCCGGCTGCTGCGCGACGAGGGCTTCCTCGCCCCCGGCGCGGACTCGGCGGACGTGCTGCGCTGGGTCGGGGCGCTCGCCGATCCGCTGCGCGCGGAACGCTTCCACTTCACCGAGGAGTGGATCGCGCGCCAGGGCGAGCGGGTGGCCAACCCGACCAACCGCGCCTACCGCGACACCGGCCGGGCGCTGATGTTCCCGGCGGAGTACGTGCTGGTCATGCGGGTCCTCTCGGGCTGGATGAACATCCTCGCCCGCCTCGACTGCACCGTCTCCGCCCGCGCGCTGGTCGAACGCTGGATCCCCGGCTTCGCGCACCCCCTGTGAGTGGCATCGTCGCTCTGGCGACTATTGCCACTCACGAGGTCTGTGGCAGGGCCTCGCGGACCGGGAGGGCGACGGGAGTCGGGTCGGGGGTGTCGAGGTCCAGCAGGCCCGTGGGTACCAGCGGGGGCTGGGCCATGAACTTCACCCGGGACTCGTGGTGCTCCTGGGCGGAGTGGACCAGGAACGGGTGGACGAGCCAGACGTCCCCCGGTGCGCCCGTGGCGAGGGCGGTGGGCAGGTGCTCGGTGGCCGGGACGACCTCACCGGCGAAGGCGAAGAACTCCGCGCCCTCGTCACCGTGCGGGGCGAGCAGGCGGGCCGCGTCGCGGTGCGAGCCGGGACGGACCTTCGTCGGGGCGTCCACCTCCGTGACCTCGGAGAACAGGAAGAGCAGCAGCAGGGCGCGCCCGCGCGAGCGCAGGCCGAGCCGGAACTCGCCGCCGGGCCCCGCGTAGCTGCCCTCCACGTGCCAGCCGGCGTCGCCCGGGTCGCCCAGTCGGTTGAGCGGGGTATGCGGAAAACGGATCGGGAAGGTGCCCAGCCCGAGCCGCGGCGTCCAGGCCCCGGGGCCGGCCAGCTGGTCGAACGCCGAATGGAGACGGTCGGTGGTCGCCGCCCGCCGGAACGGGGCGTCGCCGCGACCGGCGATCCGGTGCACGGGGCGGGTCCAGGTGGCCGGCTCGTCCTCGCGGGCCCCGATCTCGGCCTCGAGCTGCTGCCAGAGCAGGCCGCGGCACTCGTCGGCCAGGGCGCGCGGGAAGGCCTCCTCGAGCAGCACGCACCCGTCGTCGACGAAGGTCCGGACCTGGGCGGGGGAGAGCGCGGGCACGGAGATCACCGTGCCGCGCCGGGATCGCCCGTTCCACCGGTTTTCCGGGCGATCACCGTCACTCCACGTAACGGCCCGCAGCAGGACGCCGATGGTGCTCGATGTGAGCGAGCCCGACCCGACCCCCGACACCGCGAGCCCGACCCTCCGCACCACCTATCTCGCGATCGCCCCGGAGCCGGCCGGGACGCCACCCGCTCCGGCCGGCACTCCCGCCGCGGCGCCGGTCCCGGCCGCGCCGCGGACCGGAACCGCGGACGCGACACCGGCCCCCGCCACCGAGCCTGCCCGGACCGCACCCGGTCCGCGGCCCGCCGACGATCGCTCCGGGACCGACCCCGCTCCGCACGTCGACACCGCACGGCCCGACCCCGCCGTCGCGGGCGGCAGCCCCGGCGACGGACCGGCGTCCGCGCTCACGGACCCCGGCCCCTCGACCGCCCGCCTCGAGAGCCCCGTCGCGCCCCCGCCCACGGTCCCCGCTCTCCCCCTGGCGCCGGCCGATCCCGCCGACCGCCCCTTCGCCCGCCCGCAGCGCTCCGCCCCCGGCAAGCCCGGCACCTTCCTGCGCCGTCTCCTGCGCCGCGCCTGACACCGACGGTCAGGTGAAGTGCTGCCATCCGCTCGGGCCCTCGTGGGCCTCGCCGTCGACGGTCACCCCGGTGCCCTCCTCCACCGCGCCGACCACGGTGAAGCCCTCCGGGAGGGGCGTGGACGGCGGGAAGGTGGCGGCCAGGGCGTGGTCCTCGCCGCCCGTCAGCATCCAGTCGACGGGATCGACGCCCAGGGCGGAGCCGACGTCGCGGAGCCGGTCCGGGATCGCGAAGGCGGTGCGGCGCAGGTCGATCCGCACCCCGGAGGCCTCGGCGACGTGCGCCAGGTCGGCGAGCAGGCCGTCGGACACGTCGATCATGGCGGTGGCGCCGGCGACGGCGGCGGCCGGCCCGGCGGCATAGGGCGGTTGCGGACGGCGGTGGGCGTCGACCACCGCGCCGGGCGAGCGGAAGCCGCGGGTCAGCACGGCGAGCCCCGCGGCGGACCAGCCCAGCCGCCCGCACACGGCCACGACGTCGCCGGGCCGCGCACCCGAGCGCGTCACCGCCTCACGGCCCTCCAGGGTGCCCAGCGCCGTCACGGACACGACCAGCTGCGACGACGACGCGACGTCCCCGCCGACCAGCCCGACGTCCACGAGCCCGGCCTCGGCCCACAGCCCGTCGGCGAGTCCCTCGAGAACCTCCACCGGCGTGTCGCGGGGCGCAGCGAGACCCACGAGCAGACCCGTCGGGACCGCCCCCATGGCGGCGATGTCGGCGAGGTTCGCCGCCGCCGCTTTGCGTCCCACGTCGACCGGGCTCGACCAGTCCAGGCGGAAGTGCACGCCCTCCACCAGCACGTCCACGCAGGCGACGACCCGTCCGTCCGGCGCCGCGACGACCGCGGAGTCGTCCCCCGGGCCGAGCAGGGTGGCGGCCGGCTGGATCCGCTCGCGGGTCACCCGGGCGATCAGGCCGAACTCTCCCACGGCACCGAGGGTGACCGTGTCGTCCGGTGTGTTGCTCGCCTCTTGGTTCGGCGATGGGGCCACGGGCACTCCTCAAGGTACGTTGCCTTCCGACTTTCCTACCGGACGACGGTTCCGGCGGGACCGAGCAGCAGAAGTGGAGGGGCACGCCGTGGTGCAGGCCTACATCCTGATCCAGACCGAGGTCGGCAAGGCCGCCGCCGTCGCCGGGGAGATCGCCGGGATCACCGGCGTGATCACCGCCGAGGACGTCACCGGACCGTACGACGTCATCGTGCGCGCCGAGGCCGGCAGCGTCGACGAGCTCGGCCAGCTCGTCGTCGCCAAGGTGCAGGGGGTCGCCGGGATCACCCGGACGCTGACCTGCCCGGTGGTCAAGCTCGGCTGAGCCCGTGACCAGCACTCCCCCGCGACCCGGCCTCGACCTGCGACGACCGGCGGTGGTCCTCGCGATCGCGCTGCCGGTGCTCCTCGCGCTGGTCGTGGCCGGGCTCGCGGTGGCGGCCAGGGCGGGCGCGTTCTCGCCCACGGTCGCAGCGGAGACCGGGCCGCTCGCGCTCGCCCCGGTCGACGCGCCCGACGCCACCTCGGCGGGCTGCACGTCCCTGCTCGCCGCGCTCCCGGCGGACCTGCCGGGTGATCCGGCGCTGGCCGGGCGGCCGATGGCCGAACCTGTCCAGGCCGGGACGAAGGCGTGGGCCGCCGTGCCGCGCCCCGTCGTGCTGCGCTGCGGTCTCTCCCGCCCGCAGGAGCTCACGCCGACCGCCACGCTCACGGACGTCAACGGCGTGAGCTGGCTGACGATCACGGACGGCACCCCCCAGCCCACCCTGGTCACCTACGTGGCCGTGGACCGGGGCGTCTACATCGCCCTGACCACGCCGACCCAGATCGGCTCGGGCCCCGTCCAGTCCGTCAGCGACCGGATCGCCGCCACCCTCCCGAAGCGCCCCCTCCAGCTCCGCTGACCCCACCCCCGCGAGTCGGCACTTTCGGGAGTGCGAAACACACGCCGACGACGTCGTCGGCGTCACATTCGGCCTCCCGAAATCGCCGACTCGCGGGGTGGGGTGGTCAGCGCAGGCCGGTGCCGCGGGCGAGGGCCGTCTCGACGAGCGTGGCGAGGAGGGTGGGGTAGTCGACGCCCGTGTGCGCCCACATCCGCGGGTACATCGAGATCGGGGTGAAGCCCGGCATCGTGTTGACCTCGTTGACGGTCAGCTCCCCGTCCTCGCCCACGAAGAAGTCCACGCGCGCGAGTCCCTGGCAGTCCAGCGCCCGGAACGCGGCGATCGCCATGTCGCGCACGGACTCCGTGACGGCGTCGTCGAGCTTGGCGGGGATGTCGAACTCGCAGACGTCGTCGAGGTACTTGGCCTCGAAGTCGTAGAACTCGCTGGTCCCGCCGACCAGCCGGATCTCCGCGGGGACCGACGCCCGCAGGGTCCCGTCCGGCAGCTCCAGCACGCCGCACTCGACCTCGCGCCCCACGACCGCGGCCTCGACCAGCACCTTCGGGTCGTGCTCGCGGGCGGTGGCGATCGCCGCGTCGAGATCCGCCCAGTCCGAGACCTTCGTGATCCCCACGGACGAGCCGGCCCGCGACGGCTTGACGAACACCGGCAGCCCCAGGCGCTCCCTCTCGGCCCCGGTCAGGGTCGGCACGCCGCGGTGCAGCACCACCAGGGTCCCGGCGGGCAGCCCCTCCGCGGCCAGGAGCTTCTTCGTGAACTCCTTGTCCATCCCCGCGGCGCTCGCGAGCACCCCGGCCCCGACGTAGGGCAGGCCGGCCATCTCGAGCAGGCCCTGGATGGTGCCGTCCTCGCCGAAGGGCCCGTGCAGCACCGGGAACACCACGTCGACGCCCGCGAAGACCTCGCTGCGGTCGAGCCGGATCAGGCCGCCGCGGGTCGGGTCACCGGGCAGCGCCAGCGCCGTGGCCGAGGCATCCACCTGCGGCAACGCGCGATCGCGGATCTGCAGGGCCGCCGGATCGTCCGTGCCGAGCACCCACGCGCCGTCGGGCGCGATGCCCACCGGGACCACCTCGAACCGCTCCCGGTCGAGGTGGGTCAGGACGCTCCCGGCCGAGACGCACGAGATCGCGTGCTCCGAGCTCCGCCCGCCGAACACCACGGCCACCCTGATCCGGTCCGGCCGGGCTGCGGTCTCGTTCGCGGGCTCAGTCATGCCTCGGGAGCGTAGGCGGGCCCGTCACCCGACCGGTGCAGGCCCCTCCCCGGCTGTTCCGCTCTCCCACGGTGACGGCACGCACGCCCGGCGCGACGACGCCCCCGAGCGCGACCGACGATCGGGTGTGCCGGCGCACCGCCGACCTGCGGCTCACGGTGAGCCGCGGGGTCAGCGGTAGCGCTGCTCGAGGGTGCGGATCTCGGGGAGACCGACGAGGTCGGTGAACTCGTCGAAGCTCGGGAGGCCCGGCAACGCCGCCTGCGGGGTGCCGTCCTTGCGCAGGGTCTCCAGCACCGCCCGCATCGCCGCGGTGGCGGCCAGCAGCGTGCCGATCGGGTACAGGACCAGCGCGAACCCCAGCTCCCCCATCCGTTCCAGGGTCAGCGGCGGCGTCCTCCCGCCCTCCGCCCAGTTGAAGACGAGCGGGGCCACCCCCGCGAGCTCCCCCGCGATCCGCTCGACGTCGGCCTCGGAGACCGGGGCCTCGACGAACAGCAGGTCCGCCCCCGCCTCCGCGAAGGCCCGGGCCCGCGCCACGGCCGCGTCCACCCCCTCGACGGCGACGGCGTCGGTGCGGGCGATGATCAGGAAGTCCGGATCGCGGCGGGCGTCCGTGGCGGCGCGGATCTTCCCCAGCATCTCCGGCAGCGGCACGATCGCCTTGTCCGCCATGTGCCCGCACTTCTTGGGCGTGACCTGGTCCTCGAGCTGGATCGCGGCCACCCCGGCCTGCTCGTAGGTCTGCACCGTGCGCACGACGTTGATCGCGTTGCCGTAGCCGGTGTCGCCGTCCGCGATCACCGGCAGGTCGACCGCGGCGACGATCCGGCGGGCGTTGTCGACCATCTCGGTGCCCGTGAGCAGCCCGACGTCCGGCCGCCCGGTCAGCCCCGCCGTCGTCCCGAACCCGGTCATGTACACCGCGTCGAACCCGGCCTGCTCCACGAGCCGGGCCGACAGGGCGTCGTAGGCGCCGGGGGCGAGCAGCGGCGCGCCGGGGCGGATCAGGTCGCGGAGCCGGGTGCGGGGCCCCGGGGAGAGCAGGTCGGCCATCCCCCGAGCCTGACACACCGGACACCCCGCCCGCCGGATCCACGAGCCGGCCCACCTGCCCGGGCAGACAGGGCAGCCCAGCCGCCGGCCCGACAGAGCGGCCCGGCCACCGACCCGACAGCGCAGCTCAGCCACCGGCCCGACAGAGCGGCTCAGCCGCCGAGCTCCGCCCGCCTCCGGACCAGGTACCGCCGCTCGACCGGGTTCGCCGTGCGCTCGAGCGCGACCCCGCAGGCCTGCGCCGCCTCGGCCCGGCGCCCCAGCCGTTCGAGCACGTCTGCCCTGGCCACCGGCAGGTACTGGTACCCGTCCAGCTCCAGCGCGTCCAGCTCCGCGAGCACCTCCCCCAGGTCCGCCCCCGGCACCCGGCTCCGCGCCATCGCCCGGTTCAGCGCGACGACCGGCGTCGGCCACACCCGCGCCAAGGCGTCGTAGGTGATCACCAGCTGCGCCCAGTCCGTCTCCGCCCAGCTCGGGGCGACGGCGTGCAGCCCGGCGACCCCGGCCTGCAGCGCGAAGCGGCCGCGCGGTCCCTCCCGCAGCGCACCCGTCGCGAGCGCGAGCCCCTCCCGGACGAGCGACCGGTCCCAGCGCGACCGGTCCTGGTCGGGCAGGAGCACGAGATCGTCGGCGTCGGTGCGCGCCGGTCCCCGCGCCTCGGTGAGCAGCACGAGCGCGAGCAACCCGCGCGCCTCGGACGACCGGGGCACCAACCCGACCAGCATCCGGGCCAGCTCCGTCGCCCGCCGGACGGGCTCGGGCGAGTGGAGGCCGTGCCCCGCCGTGTGGACGAGGTGCACCACCGTGAGCACCGCGTCGAGACGAGCGGGGAGCTCGCCCTCCGGCGGCACGCGGAACGGGATCCGGGCCGCCGCGATCTTCTGCTTGGCCCGGGTGATCCGCCGCGCCACGCCGGCCTCGCCGGTCAACAGCACCGCGGCGATCGCCGGCACGTCCAGCCCGCACACCAGCCGCAACGTGAGCGCCACCTGGGACTCCCGGGTCAGCGCCGGATGGCAGCAGGTGAACACGAGCCGGAGCGGATCCGTCGGCTCGACCCCATCCGGGCCGGCCGGCTCGACCAGCAGCGGGAGCTTCCGCCGCAGCGTCGCCTCCCGCCGCAGCCGGTCGAGCGCGATCCGCCGGGCGGTCGTCGTCAGCCACGCGGCGGCGTTCTCCGGTGTCGCGTGCCCCGTCGCCCCCCGCCGCAACGCCCGCTCGACGGCCTCCTGCGCGCAGTCCTCCGCGAGGTCGAGATCCCGGGTCAGCCGGACCGTGGCCGCGACGACCTCCGGCCAGGCCGCCCGGAACGCCGCCTCGACGCACGGGCTCACGATCGGCCGAAGGGTGTGCCGGCCGGGCGCGGCCACGCCGTCACCCCGGGAGCTCCATGACCGGCCGGACCTCGACGTTGCCCGCCGGGCAGGCCGCGGCGAGGCGCAACGCCACGTCGAGGTCGGGGGCGTCGATCACGTAGAAGCCGCCGAGCGCCTCCTTCGTGTCGGCGAACGGCCCGTCCGTCACCAGCGGCGCCCCGGAACCGCGGCGGACCGTGCTGGCCGTCGACGAGCGCTCGAGGGCCTCCCCGCCGACCACCTCGGCCCCGGCCGCGGCCACGGCGGCGCAGAACTCCTCGTGCAGTGCCAGCTCGTCGGCAATCGCCGCCGGGTCGGAGGCGGCCGGGGTGTCGTACCAGTCCTCGGCGTCGTAGAGCAGGAACACGTAGCGAGCCATGGGTGAATCCTCCCGTTCCGGGGCTTTCGTGTCATCCACCCGACGAACGGGCGCGGCCCGATCGGACACACTCGCGTCATGAGTTCAGATCTGGAGCCGGTCCGGCGGATCGTCGGACAGGACAGCGGCCTCGCGTCGGTCACCGTGGTGCGAGCGGACGGCACCCCGCACTCGTCCCTCGTCAACGCCGGGGTGCTCGACCATCCCCGCACCGGCAGCCCCGTCGTCGCCTATGTGACGTACGGGCCGGTCAAGCTGCGCACCCTGCGCGTCCGCCCCGCGACCTCGATCCTCTGGCGCGCCGGATGGCGCTGGGCCGCGGTCGACGGCGCCAGCGAGCTGATCGGCCCCGGGGACACCGATCCCGAGGAGCTGCGGCTGCTGCTGCGCGCCGTGTTCGTCTCCGCGGGTGGCACCCACGACGACTGGGCCACCTACGACCGGGTCATGCGCGAGGAGGGCCGGGTCGCCGTTCTCGTCGCCCCGACGAAGGTCTACGGCAACGCCTGAGCCCCCTGCCCGTCAGGTCTGTGGGACATCCCACCTCATGTAGAGGCGACTACCGCTCGACCGTGACGCCCTGCAACAGTTAGCCTGAGACAACTAATGCTGAACTGCAGGGGAGGACGCGTGTCCGCCGATCAGGCTGCCGTGCTGGACCGTTCGGGGGGCGTGGTGAGCGAGCCCGGGCCCGGCTACAAGTGGATCGCCCTGTCCAACACCACGTTGGGCATGCTGATGGCGACCATCAACTCGTCCATCGTGCTGATCGCCCTGCCGGACATCTTCCGCGGCATCGGGATCAACCCGCTGGAGTCGTCGAACACCAGCTACCTGCTGTGGATGATCATGGGCTTCCTGGTCGTCACCGCGGTGCTGGTGGTCGGTTTCGGGCGGCTCGGCGACATGTTCGGCCGGGTCAGGATGTACAACCTCGGCTTCGCCATCTTCTCGGTCTCGTCGATCCTGCTCGCGGTCACCTGGATGCAGGGGGACGCGGCGGCGCTCTGGCTGATCGGCTGGCGCATCGTGCAGGGCATCGGCGGCGCGTTCCTGATGGCCAACTCCAGCGCCATCCTCACGGACGCCTTCCCGTCGAACCAGCGCGGCATGGCCATGGGCATCAACGGTGTCGCGGCCATCGCCGGCTCGTTCCTCGGCCTGATCATCGGCGGCCTGCTCGGGCCGGTGAACTGGCACCTCGTGTTCGTGGTGTCCGTGCCGTTCGGCGTGTTCGGCACCTTCTGGGCCTACTACAAGCTGCACGACAACGGCCGCCGCAGCCGCGCCAAGATGGACTGGTGGGGCAACATCACCTTCGCGGTGGGCCTCATCGTGCTGCTCGTCGGCATCACCTACGGCATCCAGCCCTACGGCGACTCGACGATGGGCTGGGGCAGCCCGATGGTGCTGTCCTGCATCATCGGCGGCGTCGTGGTCCTCGCGATCTTCGGGTTCATCGAGACGCGCGTGGCGTCGCCGCTGTTCGAGCTGTCGCTGTTCAGGAACCGGGCCTTCAGCTTCGGCAACGCGGCGAACCTGCTGGCCTCGCTCGGGCGCGGCGGGCTCCAGTTCGTGCTGATCATCTGGCTGCAGGGCATCTGGCTGCCGCAGCACGGCTACAGCTTCGAGCAGACGCCGCTGTGGGCGGGCATCTACATGCTCCCGCTGACGGTCGGCTTCCTGGCCTCCGCACCGCTGTCCGGGATCCTCTCGGACCGGTGGGGCGCCCGGTGGTTCACCACCGGCGGCATGATCATCACAGCGGTGAGCTTCGTCCTGCTCGAGGCCCTGCCGGTGGACTTCGGCTACTGGGTCTTCGCGCTGATCCTACTGGTCAACGGCATCGGCATGGGCCTGTTCGCCTCGCCGAACCGGGCCGAGATCATGAACTCGCTGCCCGTGAACGCGCGCGGCGCCGGCGCCGGGATGACGGCGACCTTCCAGAACTCGGCGATGGTGCTGTCCATCGGGTTCTTCTTCAGCCTGATGATCGCGGGCCTCTCGGCGAACCTGCCGACGACCCTGCACGACGGGCTGATCGCCCACGGCGTGCCCGCCGCGGACGCCACGAGCATCGCCAACCTGCCGCCGGTCGGCGTGCTGTTCGCCGCCTTCCTCGGCTACAACCCGATCCAGACGCTGCTGGGCCCGGTGCTGAACACCCTGCCCACGGACCAGGCGAGCTTCCTCACCGGCCGCAGCTTCTTCCCGCAGCTGATCTCGCAGCCCTTCAGCGACGGCCTGACCGCCGCGTTCTGGTTCGCGGTGATCGTCTGCGTGATCGCCGCCGCGGCCTCGCTCTTCACCGGGAAGCCGGCGAAGCCCGCCGTCGCGGAGACGGTCGGGGCGGAGCTGGTGTCCGAGGGCGGAGGCCTGGTCGACCAGGAGCCGGCCCCCGCGCGCACCGCGGCGATCGCCGGGTACGCCGCGGCGGAAGGCACCTGGCCCGACGCCGGCACGGTCCTCGGCTCGCTGCGCACCGCACACGGCACCGCCATCCCCGGCGGCGTCGTCACGGTCACGGCACCGGACGGCATGCAGGTCGGCCGCGCCGAGGTGGACCAGGCCGGCGGCTACGCGCTGCACGGCCTGCCGCCCGGGCACTACATGGTGGTCGCGACCGCGCCGGGCTTCCGGCCCGAGGTCGCCACCGTGATGCTCAACGGCAAGGGCGCGGCCAAGGACTTCGACCTGCGCGGCGACGGCGCGGTGCACGGTGTGGTCCGGATCGGCGAGCTGCCCGCCCCGGGCGTCGCCCTGCTGGCGCTCGACGGCAACGGCCGCCTGGTCGGGCGGGCCACCACCGGTGACGACGGCCGGTTCCGCCTCGAGGGCGTCCCCGTGGGCACCACGACGATCACCGCGACCCTCGACGGCCACGAGCCCCGCGCCACCACGGTGCACGTGACGGCCGAGGGTTCCGCGCCCGTCGAGCTGGTGCTGTCCGCGGGCGGTTCGCTGGGCGGCACGGTCACCGGCCCGGACGGCCGCACGGTGCCCAACGCGCTGGTCACGGTGGTCGACGGCGCGGGCGAGGTGGTCGCCACGGCCACCAGCGGGATCGACGGCCGCTTCGGCGTCCGGCAGGTCCGCCCGGGCACCTACACCGTGACGACGAGCGTGCACCTGCCCGCCGTCACGACGGTCGAGCTGGTCGGCACGGGCACCACGGAGGTCGAGCTGCGCTTCGGCGCCGTCGGCCCCGCGGCCCACATCCCGACCGTAGGCAGCCACCGTCTCCACGAGGACACCGCCGACCGGCACCTCCCGATCGCCGGCGACTGACCCACCCCCGTGAGTGGCGATAGTCGCTGGAGCGACTATCGCCACTCACGAGTGTCCGGGGTCCCCCGGGCGGCCTCCAGGTGTTCCCTCAGGATCGTCGCGACGACCGGGAGTGCCGCCTCGAGATCGGCCCGGGAGGGCCCGGCGTAGCCGAGCACGATCCCGCCCCGGTCCTGCCGGCCCTCGTCCCGACGCCCGTCCCGGCCACCATCTCGACCCTTCTCCCGGCCACCGTCCGGGCCCTCGTCGCGGCCGCTGTCCGGTCCGCCGTGCCGCTCCAGCGTGTCCAGCCCGATCCCCTGCGCCGCACCGGCTTCCTGCACGGCCCGCGCGGTCCGGGCGTCCGGCAACGGCACCAGGACGTGCGCGCCCGCCCGGTCCCCCAGCACCGGCACCCCGGCCAGCGCCGCGACGAGCGCCGCCCGCCGCTCGGCGAGCTCCCGGCGCAGCCGCCGCAGGTGCCGGGCCAGGTCGCCGGAGGCGGCGAGCGCGGTGAACACCCGCTGGCCCGCGGGCGCCGGCCGGCTGCCCGTCCGGGCACGACGGTCCAGCAGCGCCTCCCGCACCGCGGGCGGCGCCACCAGCCAACCCACGCCCAGCGTCGGCGTGAGGATCTTGCTGGCCGTGCCGACGTGCACCACGACGTCCGGGCCCAGCGCCGCGAGCAGCGGCAGCGGGGCGACGTCGTAGCGGAGCTCGCCGTCGTAGTCGTCCTCGATCACCAGCGCACCCTCCGCGCGGGCCCGCCCGACCAGCTCCACCCGCCGCGCCGCCGGCATCCGCGCGCCGAGCGGGAACTGGTGCGCCGGGGTGCAGTACACGGCCGCGAGACCGGCGGGAAGCCGTGCGACCTGCAACCCCTCGTCGTCGACCGGGATGCCGACCACCTCGAGCCCGGCGGCCGCCAGGGCCGCGGCGGCCCGCCGGTACCCCGGCTCCTCCACAGCCACCCGCGCACCCGCCGGCAGCACCGCGGCCAGCTCGGCGATCGCGCTCGTGCTCCCGCCCGTGGCCAGCACATCGTCGGGTGTGGCGACCAGCCCCCGGTGCCGCAACAGGTGCTCCGCGACGGCCGCGCGGAAGCCGGGCAGCCCGGCGTAGTGGGGCAGGAGGTCCGGCTCGGGATCCGCGGCCGCCCGCCAGGCCCGCCGCCACGCGGCCCGGTCGATGACCTCAACGCACGGCGTCCCCGCCCGCAGGTCGATCCGCGGTGCCGCCACCGGGGCGGCCACGGTCCGCACCGGAGCGGGCCCGGGGCTCGGCACCGCCCGCACGAACGTACCCGCCCCGACCCGGCCCTCCACCCAGCCCTCGGCGAGCAGCTGGTCGTACGCCGCCGCCGTCACCGTGCGGCTGACCTGCAGGATCGCGGCCAGCTCCCGGGTCGACGGCAGCCGGTCCCCCGCCCGCAGGGCCCCGTTCGCGGCGGCGGCGCGCAGCCCCCCGGCGAGCTGGACGGCGAGCGGCTCGGGCGCGGCGCGATCGAGCGGCAAGGGCGGCAGGTCACTCATCGGCGTTCCTCCAATGGCCCTCCCGAACAGGAGCGGATTGGCCGTTCCAGGATGCCATCCCGCGCCGCAGACTGATCACGTGAGCACGCCACCCTCCACCCCGCCGTCCAGTCCGCTGTCCTCCACACCCCGCACCACCGTCGGCCGTCTGCGCGAACGCGCCCGCACCGACCGCGACGACCTGTACGCGGTGCTCGACGCCGGGCTCGTCTGCCACCTCGGCCTGGTCCGCGACGGCACACCGGTCGTGATCCCCACCGGCTACGGCCGCCTCGGCGACACCCTCTACGTGCACGGATCCTCCGGCGCCCGCTGGCTGCGGGAGGGCCCGGTCTGCGCGACCGTCACGCACCTCGACGGCGTCGTGCACGCCCGCTCGGTCTTCCACTTCTCGATGAACTACCGCAGCGCCGTCGTGCTCGGCGAGGCCCGGCTCGTCACCGCGGAACCCGAGCGGACGGACGGCCTGCGCGCGATCGTCGAGCACCTCGCCCCCGGCTCGTGGGGCTACGCCCGGGTGCCGAACCGCAAGGAGATGGCCGCCACCACGGTCCTGGCCCTCGACCTGGCCGAGGCCAGCGTCAAGGTCCGCACCGGCCCCCCGTCCGACGACGCCGAGGACATCACCGACGAGGTCTGGGCCGGCGTGGTCCCGGTCCACACCGCCCACGGCGCCCCCCAGCCGGACCGGCACGTCCCGGTGAACGCCCCCCTCCCACCGCACCTCCGGCCGAGCTGAACGTGGGCCACGCGCGGGACCCCCCGAAACGCGGCCGACGTTCCTCTCGACCCCACGCCCCCGAGCCGGCCCGCCCGACCGCCGCCGCGGCAGCAGACGTCCGTGCCGCGCACGGCCGCCGCGGGCTCAGCCGGCGACGCGGCGCCGGACCTCGTCCACGCCCTCTCCCGAGAGCGCGGCGAGGCCGGCAGGGCGGCCGGTCGCGATCAGCAGGAGCTCGCCGGCCGGACCGCTGACCTCGGGCCCGCTGCCGTGGCTCCACTCGTGGTCCGTCGCGGCCAGCCGCAGTCCGGCGAACTTCGTGGCGGCTCCGTAGAACGCGCTGGTGAAGACGTGGTCCAGCGCCGGCGCGACCCGCTCGGCCGCCATCTCCCGGGTGCGGCCCAGCGGGCGGAGCATGTCCTGGGCGTGGACGAGCGAGTCGACCAGCGGATCCGTCGGCTTGGTGCCCAGGGGTCGTTTCGGCGACCCGGCCGTCTCCCGCAGCTGCGCGACGAGCTCGGCGGGCTCGAACTGCCCGGAGCGCGCCCGCGCCGAGTCCCCGATCATCCTGTTGATGTCCCCGCGGGCCTTGAGCACGCCGAGGAACGCCGAGACCGGCGACAGCCGGGTCGCCAGCGTGAGGTGCGCGGCGACGTCGCGGACCGTCCAGCCCTCGCACAGCGACGCCGCCGCCCAGTCCGCGGCGCCCAGGCCGTCGAGAGCGTCGGCCAGCCCGAGACGTTCCGCCTCGACGGCGGCGATGATCGCCTGCGTGTCCATCCGGACCCCCTTCCAACGGGAGCCGCATGCTAGCGCCACCGACGAAAGGCCCCGCAGGGAGCGGCTGACGGACCCCCGCCGGCGATCCGTCAGACACTCCTAGACCCGCACGTACCTCAGGTACACCGTGCCCCCGGCGAAGGTCTTCTGCTCTACCAGGCGCAGCGTCAGGTCCGTGCCGAGCGGGAGGTACGGCGTCCCACCCCCGACGAACGCCGGGACGACCGTCAGCCGGAACTCGTCGATCAGGTCCAGCAGCGACGCGGCCAGCGCGGGCCCGCCGAGGCCGAGCTCACCGTCGGTCTCCTTCTTCAGCCGCGCCACCTCGTCGACGGCGTCGGCGCGGCGCACCAGCCGGCAGCCGTCCGGAACCGACTCCAGCGAGTCCGAGAACACGATCCGCGGCGTCTCGACGTACAGCGCGGCGAACTCCGCCTCCACCGGGTCGCCGTCCGCCCGCTCCGGCGCCGTCCAGAAGTCCTCCATGACGTCGTAGAGGCCGCGCCCGAAGAGGAACGCGGCCGTGTCCCGGGTCTGGTCGTTGGCGAACCGGTGCACCTCCTCGTCCGGCGCGGAGAAGCCGATGCCGCCGGACGGGTCCTCGACGTAGCCGTCGAGGGAGGTGCTCATCGAGTACACGAGGGTGCCCATGCGCCGGTAGACCGCCGGGCGACCCGGAACTCATCGGTGGGCTACCCCGACAGTCCCTCCCGCAGCTGGGCCAGCGTGCGGGAGAGCAGTCGCGAGACGTGCATCTGCGAGATCCCCATCCGTTCCGCGATCTGCGTCTGGGTCATCTCCCCGAAGAAGCGCAGCAGCAGGATGGTGCGCTCCCGGGCGGGCAGGGCGTCGAGCAGCGGGCGCAGCGACTCGCGGTACTCGACCAGGTCCAGGCCCTTGTCGAGGTCGCCGAGCCGCTCCGAGAGGGCCGAGTCCGGGTCGTCGGTGTTGCCGACGGCGTCGAGCGAGCCGGAGCGCTGGTTGGCCTGCGCGTCGAGCGCCTCGATGATCTCGGAGACGTCCGCGTCGAGGTGCCGGGCCAGCTCGCTGGGCTTCGGCGCGCGGCCGAGCTCCTGGGAGAGCGGCCCGGTGGCGCGGCGGATCGAGACCGTGAGGTCCTTGAGCCGCCGCGGGACCCGCATCGTCCAGGTCTTGTCGCGGAAGTAGCGCAGCATCTCCCCGCGCACGCAGGGGATCAGGTAGCCGAGGAACTCGCCGCGGGCCCGTTCGGGATCCCAGCGGTCGACGGCGGTGATCAGCCCGACCGTGCCGACCTGCACCAGGTCCTCGATGCCGCCGGTGTAGCCGCGGCCGTGCCGCTGCGCCAGGTGCTCGACGACCGGGAGGAACCCGAGCACGATCTCGTCGCGCAGCGGACCCCGCCGGACGTCGTTCTCCGGCAGGGCGGCGTACCGCTCGAGCACCGGCATGAGGTCGACGTAGTCGCTGGCCGGCGCGGTGGACACCTGTTCCGCCGGGACAGGTGCGGGTGCGGTCGGTGCCGCGGTCATGCAGACCCCTCTCGTCGAACGAGATGGACAGGGCGTCTGCTTCACCCGGAATCAACTCAGCGATGTGTCGCGCCCCTGACGCTACGCGCGTCGGGGGGCGCCCGCAGGCCGAGCGCCCTACAGGGCCGGAAGCTCCTGGTCACGGCCCCGCAGCGGGGCGAGCGGGTCCCCCGCGGAGGCCAGCCGGGCGGGCAGGGTGCGGATCGTCCAGCGGTCCGGCGCCAGCTCCGGATCGTCGAGCTCCGCCCAGGTCAGGGGCACGGCGACCGGGGCGCCGGGGGCGGCACGCGTGCTGAACGGCGCCACGAGGGTCCGGTTGACCGCGTTCTGTGTGTAGTCGAGCCGGATCAGGCCGTCGCGCCGGTCGGTGTGCCACTCCCACGAGACGAGCTCCGGCACCATCGACCCGACCGCGCGCGACAGCTTCTCCACCCAGCCCCGCGTCTCGGCGAACGTGTGGCGCTGCGCGACCGGGATCCGGATCTGCACGCCCCGCTTGCCGGTCACGAGCGGCCCGGCCGCGACACCCAGGTGCTCCAGGGCGGTGCGGTAGAGCCGGGCGACCACCAGCACATCGTCGAACGACGCCCGGGGCCCCGGATCGATGTCGATCAGCGCCCAGGTCGGGCGGTGCGGGTCCGCGGCCGTCGAGGTCCACGGGTGCAGCTCCACGGCGCCGAGGTTGCCCATCCAGGCCAGCGCGGCCGTGGAGTCCACCACCGCGTAGACCTGCGTCTCGCCCTCACCGGCATCGGGATACCGCCAGCGCCGCAGCCAGTCCGGCGCGTGGCCGGGCACCTCCTTCTGCCAGAACCCCTCCTTGCCGACGCCGTCGGGGAACCGGTGCAGGTTCACCGGCCGGTCCACGAGGTAGGGCACCAGGTACGGCGCGACGACGGCGTAGTGCCGCACCAGGTCCCGTTTGGTGACGTTCGGCGCGAACAGCACCTTGTCCAGGTTGGTCAGCGCCAGCTCGCGGCCGCCGACCGTCCAGGTCCCCTTGGCGCGCAGCGCATCCAGGGCCGCGCGCTCGTCCGCCGTGGCCGCCGCACCGGCCGGGAGGACCGTGATCTCCGACGGGTCGCGGTCCGGTCGCAGCCCCCGCCAGGCCGAGTGCCGCAGCCGCCCGTCGTGGGTCATCGTGCGGTACTCGACCTCCCCGACGAGCCGCGGCTCCACCCAGCGGGCCCCGCGCGCCTGCTCCCGCGGGACGGCGTCGGCGAACGGGTTCTCCCTGCGCTCCAGGGGTTCCAGGAGGCCGAGAAGGGTCCGCAGGGCGGCATCGGAGAAGCCGGTGCCGACGTTGCCCAGGTAGTGCAGCCGCCCGTCCGCGTCGTGGGCGCCGAGCAGCAGGGCCCCGAGCGTGCCGCCGCGGCGCCCCTGCCCGGGCGTCCAGCCGCCGACAACGACCTCGCGGGTGGTGAAGATCGCCGTCTTGATCCAGGCGGCGGAGCGGCGGCCGGGCTCGTAGCGGGAGCTCCGCTTCTTGGCGACGATCCCCTCGAGCCCGTGCGCCCGCGCCACCTCGAGCACCTCGGCGGGCGGCACGTCCGTGACGGACGGTGTCACCGAGACCGCCGGCCACTCCCCGATCCCGAGGCCGAGCAGCAGCGCGCGGCGCTCGTCGTAGGTCAGGGCGGTGACCGGCGCGCCGTCGATCTCCAGGACGTCGAACACGTAGAGCTGCACCGGGACCGCGGCGAGCAGCGTCGCCGACGGGTGGCGGACGTGCATCCGCTGCTGCAGGAGCCCGAAGTCCGGCCGGCCGGCCCCGTCCAGGGCGACGATCTCGCCGTCGAGCAGCAACGGGCGGCCGGTCGGGATCCCGGCGGTGAGCTCGGGATAGCCGGCGGTGACGTCGTTGCCGTTGCGGCTGGTCAGCGCCACCCCGCCGGGCCCGGTGCCGATCAGCGCCCGCACCCCGTCCCACTTGAACTCGCCGGCCCAGCCGGGCCCGGTGGGCGGGCGGCCGGCCGTCGCGAGCATGGGACGGGGCGGGGGCACGGGCACAGGATGTCAAATCCCGATCAGCGCTGCTCAGGACACCAGTGCCCGCGCGCGACGACCGTTCGCGAGCACCACGACACCCAGCAGGACGAGCCCGCACAGCGCCTGCTCGAACCGCATCCACACCGGGAAGGCACCGGGCAGCGACACGATCACGACGATCGCCACCGTCATCGCCGCGGACACGATCCGCAGCCGGAGCAGGGCCCGTCGCGATCCGGCAGCGGCGCGGCGGGTGAACGCGACCGTCAGCAGGGCGCTCGCGGCCACCAGGGACATCCGGATCCAGACGGCGGGGGTCACGGCCGTCGGGTCGTTGCGCAGCAGCACCACGGCCAGCAGGCCGAGCACGCTGACGACCAGATAGGCCCGGACCAGCGCGGTCAGCGCGCGGAACACGGGGGCGGTCTCCTCGGTGAGGGTCTCGACGGTGGAACGCATGGCGGCCTCCTCGGCTCTGGTGACGGGGAGAAGCCTGCGCCGGCGAGGGGGCCCGGCACGTCGGCTCCGGGGTCGATCCCGCGGTGCCGGCCCCGGGTGCACGCGGCCTGCACCCCAGGGTGCAGCCCGGGCTCCACCCGAGGGTGCTCCCCTGCGCGACGCAACGGTTCTAGGGTCGGCCCGTGGCGAGCGAACCGACGGTGCCGACCGGGCGGACGGAGCCGACCGGGCCGAGCGGGCAGACAGGACCGACCGGGCAGACAGGACCGACCGGCCGGACCGCGGCGGTGCTCACCGGCCTGCGCCGGGCACGGAGCCGGCACGAGAACGTGGTGCGCTGGACGCACTGGCTCGCCCCGCTGTTCCTCGTGTCGTTCGTCGTGGCGGCCGCCCTCGCCCATCCCGCACCCGCGGCGACCGGGCGCGGGCTCGTCATCGCCGTGGGCGTGGCGGCGTTCGTCGTCGGGATCCTGGGCCGCAACGCCACCCTCGCGCGGATCGCGCCGCTGCACCTCGCCTTCGTCGCGATGGTCGTGCTCAGCTCGGCGGTGCTGACCTGGCTGCAACCGGACGGCCCGGGCCCGGAGGGCGTCCTCATCGCGGCGCTGTGCGTGGCCCGGGTGCTGCCGGAGCGGCTCGGCGGCCCGTTCCTGCTGCTGGTGTTCGTCGCGGTGGAGGTCGCCGCGTGGATCACCGGGCGCGGCGATCTCGCCGTGCTCACCGCGCTCGCCGCCCTCTACGGCCTGTTCTACCTGGCCTTCCGCCTCACCGAGGCGACCAAGCGGGCCGAACGGCTGCTGGGCGAGCTGGAGGCGAGCCGCGCCGAGCAGGCCCGCGCGGCCGGCCTCGCCGAGCGCCAGCGCCTCGCCCGCGAGATGCACGACGTCCTCGCCCACTCCCTGTCCGGCATGGTCCTGCAGCTCGAGGGCGCCCGGATGCTCGCCGCGAGCGACCCGGCGGACCCCCGCCTGCCGGAGGTCCTCGACCGCGCCCACCACCTCGGCCAGGCCGGGCTCACCGAGGCCCGCCGCGCCATCGGCACCCTGCGCGACGACGACCTCCCCGGCCCCGACCGGATCCCCGAGCTGGCCCGGCTCTTCGCGACCGACCACGGCATCCCCTGCACCGTGGAGACGACCGGCACCCCGTTCCCCCTGGACTCCGAGGCCTCCCTCGCCGTCTACCGGGTCGCCCAGGAGTCCCTCACCAACATCACCAAGCACGCCACCGGCCCCACCCGCGTCACCCTCCACCTCACCTACACCGAGCCGAACCCTCACGACCCCGAACCCCGCGAGTCGGCACATTCGGGAGGCCGAAACACACATCTGCGACGCCTGGCACTCGTCGTCGAGGACATCGGGACCGCTCCGGACGAACCCGGCACCGGCGGCTACGGCCTCACCGGCATGCGCGAGCGCGCCGAGCTCCTGGGCGGCACACTGACCGCGGGCCCGACCCCGACGGGCTTCCGCGTGGAGCTGGAGGTACCCGCATGATCAGGGTCCTCCTCGCCGACGACCAGCGGGTCGTCCGCGAGGGCCTCTCGATGGTCCTCGGCCTGCTCCCCGGGATCGAGGTCGTGGGCACCGCGGCCGACGGGGCCGAGGCCGTCCGGCTCGCCGCCGTGCTCGCCCCGGACGTCGTGCTCATGGACCTGCGCATGCCCCGCTGCGACGGCGTCGAGGCCACCGCCCGGCTGCGCGAGCAGCATCCGGACGTCAAGGTCGTGGTGCTCACCACGTACTCCGACGACCGCTCCGTGCTCGACGCCCTGCGCGCCGGCGCCCGCGGCTACCTCACCAAGGACGCGGGCGGCGAGGAGATCCGCCGGGCGATCACCGAGGTCGTGGAGGACCGTGCGGCGATCGACCCCGCCGTCGCGCACCATCTCCTCGACGCCCTGAGCGCACCCCCGCGCGACTCGGCCGGTCTCACCCCGCGGGAGACCGAGGTGCTGCGGCTGATCGCGCAGGGCCTGTCGAACACGGAGATCGCGGAGCGGCTCGTGGTCAGCGAGGCGACGGTGAAGAGCCACGTCAACCGCCTCTTCGCCAAGATCCACGCGCGGGACCGGGCCCAGGCCGTCGCGTACGCCTATCGCCACGACCTCGCCGACCCGAAGAGCTGAACGCCTCTTCAACCTTGCGTGTCGCAACGGTCGGGTGGTGAGGTCGGGCGGTGACCGCTCCCCCTCTCACCCGCCGGCCCCGGCTGCTGCCCGGCGAGCGCCGCGGCGTCGCCGCGATGGCCGGCGTGCTGCTCGTCCTGACCGTCGCCGGTTGGGGCGTGCTGGCGATCGTCGTGGCGCCGCAGCACTACGACCTGGGCGACAACGGGGTCTTCGGGATCGGTCTCGGCCTGACTGCCTACCTGCTCGGCATGCGCCACGCCTTCGACGCCGACCACATCGCCGCGATCGACAACACCACCCGCACCCTGCTGGCCGCCCGCGAACCGGGCGAGCGGCGGCCGCTGGCCGTCGGGTTCTGGTTCGCGCTGGGCCACTCCACGCTGGTCCTCGTGCTCGTCGGGCTACTGGCGCTGGGCGTGCGGGCGGTCGCGGGCGAGATCTCCGACGACGGCTCCGCGCTCAAGCAGATCGGCGGACTGATCAGCACCAGCGTCTCCGGGGTGTTCCTGGTGCTGCTCGGGCTGGTCAACCTCGTCCTCCTGGTGCAGATCCTGAAGGTGTTCCGGGACATGCGGTCCGGGCGCTACGACGAGGAGACGCTGCAGGAGCACCTCGACAAGCGCGGCCTGATGAACCGGGTGCTCGGCCGGGCCACCCGCGCGGTGCGCAGGCCGCGGCACATGTTCGGCGTCGGGCTGCTGTTCGGGCTGGGCTTCGACACGGCCAGCGAGGTCACGCTGCTGGTGATCGCCGGGGGTGCCGCCGCGGGTGCGCTGCCCTGGTACGCCGTGCTGGTGCTGCCCGTGCTCTTCGCGGCCGGAATGGCGCTGTTCGACACCCTCGACGGCGCCTTCATGTGCGTCGCCTACGACTGGGCCTTCCTGCGGCCCGTGCGCAAGGTCTTCTACAACATCACGATCACCGCGCTCTCGGTCGCCGTCGCGCTCGTGATCGGCCTGATCGAGCTGCTGTCGCTGCTCGCGGACAAGCTCGGCGTGGAGTCCGGGCCGCTGGCGTGGATCGCGTCGCTGGACCTCGACAACGTCGGTTTCGTCGTGGTCGGGCTGTTCGTCCTGACCTGGGCGATTGCGTTGCTCGTGTGGCGTTTCGGGCGGATCGAGGAGCGCTGGAACGCGGGCCTCGCACCGACCCGCGAACCCTGACGGAGCGCGTTTTTCCTGGTCACAGGCTGTGTGCAGGCTGCGGTGACACGTGTCTCACGTCATCAGTTCGAGTGAATACGGCGTGTCGGTTGACACGCACGGCCGGGCTCCGGCGACACGCCCGATGTCAGATGCATGCACAGGCCAAGGATCGGGAGATCACATGAGCCCCTCCAACGACCACCCCGGCCGGCGCTCCTCCACCCGGGAGGCGGACGCCCCGCCCGCCACCGTCACCGTCCCCGCCCAGCGCCGCGCCCCCGCCCAGGAACGTGCCGAGGGGTCCGGCGAGCTGCACGGCTGCCGGTGCGGGCACCAGGCCTCCTCCCACGAGCACTTCCGCGCGGGCACGGACTGCGCGGCCTGCGACTGCGGGCGCTACGTCAGCACCACGGGCCTCGCCCGCCAGCTCGCCGCCATCCTGCGCCGCGACCGCGGCTGACCGACCTCTCCGCTCCACAGGAAGTCCGACGGCCCCGTTCAGCCCTCGAGCAGGGTCACCGTCCCGGCGTCCCCGTCGACCCGCACCCTGTCCCCCGTGCGGATCCGGGTGGTCGCCGCCCCCGTGCCGAGAACGGCCGGGATGCCGTACTCGCGGGCCACGATCGAGCTGTGGCTCAAGGGCCCGCCGACATCCGTCACCACCGCCGCGGCCTGCGCGAACAGCGAGGTCCAGGCAGGGGTCGTGATCCGGGCGACCAGCACCTCCCCCGGCCGCATGCCGGAGAAGTCCTCCGGTCCGCGCAGCACCCGGGCCGTGGCCGTCACCGCGCCGGAGGCCGCCGCGATCCCGCGGATGGTCGAGCCCGTCTGGTTGCGGTCCCGCGCCGGCATGACCGCCTGCAGCGCCCGTTCCAGCCGCGGCAGCTCGGGCAGCATCTGCGGCGGCGCCACGAGCCGCCGTCCGCGGTGCAGCATGCGCCGCTCCTCCACCGGTCCGGGCACGCCCGCCCGCAGCTCGGCGGCGGTGAGCCAGTAGACGTCGTCGGGCGACGTGAGCGTGCACGCCTCGACGAGCCGCCCGCCCAGCTCCCGGAGCATCCGGCGGATCAGCGGCCAGGCCAGCCCCATGTCGGCCAGGGCGTCCTCGCGGACCGGACCGGTCTCGCGGGCCCGGCGCAGCAGCGCGTCGAAGGTCCGGCGCCGCAGCGGGCCGAGCCGGTGGCGGACCAGTGCGGTCTGCGCGTCACGGCGGTCGACCAGCCGGCGTTGGCGCGCGTACGGGTCCGCACCCTCCCCCGTGAGGTGCCGGCGGACGGTCCCGAGCAGCGGGCCCGGCTCGTCGGCCGGGGTGGGGGCGGAGAAGTCCAGGTCGTAGACGGTGTGGCCGTACCGGGCCAGGTGCTCGCGCACGAGGGTGGCCCAGCCCCGCCAGGCCTGCGGGTCCGCCCCCGCCGGCGGATCGTCGTCGCGGACCGCGCGCACGAGCTCGTCGGTGTCCACGGCCGCGACCGACTCGGCGAGACCGGCCACGCGGGCGGCCGCGGCCAGGTCGTAGAGCGACTTCTCGGCCAGGATCGGCACGCTGTCCGCGCCGACCAGGAACGTCCCCGCGGCCGGGTCGCCGGGCCGCCGCACGGCGCGGTCGTAGAAGGCCGCGAACGCGATCTCCGCCGTCGCCGCCAGCGGGATGATCGACTGGACCGCCGTGTAGTAGCGGCACCCCGCCTCGAGCAGGGTCGCCGCGCCGTCGAGCAACGCGGCGGGCGACATCCCGGCGAGATCACGGACGGCCCAGCTCGCGACGGTGCCCGCGTACTCCGGGTGCGCGTGCTCGCGCCAGCCGCGGATCCCGGCGCGCCCGCTCCCGTCCGTTCCGCGCAGCGTGCGGAAGGCGAGCGGCATCCGCACGGTGAGCCGGGCGAGCCCGCTGCCGCGGTAGAAGTAGTAGGCGTACCCGTTGACCGTCGGGAAGCGCAGGTCGCCCTCGCGCACCCCGGCCCCTCCGACGATCTGCGCGAACAGCGCGGACAGCGCGCGCGTCACGGCACCGTCGACCAGGTCGGCGAACAGCGGCGTGAGCGGGTCCGGCATCTGCTCCACGATGCTGGCCCGGAAGTAGAGCCCGCCGCGGTACGGCAGCGGCCAGTCCCGCGGCGGATCGGCCGCGGGCGGCGGCAGCGCCGTGACCGGCCGGGACTGGACGATCGCGAACACCCCCGCCGCCCGGCACCACTCGATGTCCTGCGGCGCACCGAAATGCTCCTCGATGCGCGCGCCCAGCCGCGCCAGCTCGGCGGCCGCGGCGGGATCCAGGACCGGGGCGCGCCGCATCTGCGCGGGCACCGGGACCTGCGCGGTCCCCCCGCCGGTGCGGACCGTCATCTCGGCCTTGTCCGCGATCCGGCGGCTCACCTCGGCGAACGTCACCCTGTCGACGACCAGATCGTCCGTGGACACGAGCCCGCCGACCACCGACTCGCCCAGACCCCACGCCGCGCCGATCGCGATCCGGTCCCGCCGCCCCGTCGTCGGGTCGGCGGTGAACAGGACCCCGGACGCGTCGGCGTCGACCATCCGCTGGATCACGACGGCGAGGCTCACGGGGTCCGGCCCGATCCCCTGCCGTGCTCGGTGCCCCGCCCGGTACTCCATGGCGCGCGCCGTCCACAGCGACGACCAGCACTCGACGACGGCGGCGAGCACCGCCTCCTCGCCCCGCACGTCGAGCAGGGTGTCCTGCTGGCCGGCGAAGCTCGCCCCCGCCAGGTCCTCGGCGGTGGCCGACGAGCGCACGGCGACCGCCCCGCCGAGCTCCGCGTAGGCCTCGCGGACCGCCGCCGCGATGTCCTCGGGCACCGCAGCCTCCCGGAAGAGCTCGCGGATCCGTGCGGAGGCGGCGTCGCGGTCCGGGTCGGCGGCGAGCTCCGCGATCCGGCCGCCGATCCCGGCGGCGGCGACGGCGTCGTCGTAGGCCGAGGTCAGGAGCACCGCACCGGGCGGCACGGGCAGCCCCGCCCGGGTCAGCTCGCCGAGGTTGGCGCCCTTGCCCCCGGCGGTCGCGACGTCGGCCGAGCCCAGCTCCGAGAACCGCGCGAGGTACCCCATGGGCCGCACCGTAGGACCGGGAAGGCGCGCCGTCGACGGTCACCGGCGGCGCGGTGTGTCCGGGATCGCGCTGCGGCACCGGTCACGTGCACCTGCACGCGGCGCCCCGGGCTCCGTACCGTCCGGGAGGTGACCGCCCAGCCCCTGGATCCCGAGTCGGCCCGCGTCGTCCTCGGTGCGCTGCACGCGGAGGTCGGCGCCGCCGGGCTCGCCGCGGCCGCCGCCCTCCCCGGCCTGGGCGCGATGATCGACCAGCACGCCGCCTCGCTCCGCGAGCACCTCACCGCCGGCACCGATCCGGACACCGGGCTGGTGCTGCTCGCGACCTACGCCCGGGACGCCCGCGCGCACGTCGAGGAGCACGGCTGGCAGCCGCCGACCCCGGGCGCCTGGTCGCACGCGGACCGGAACAGCCTGCGCCTCACCGCGATCTGCGCTCTCACCGAACGGCTGCACGCCTCGCCGGACGTCCTGCCGCCGCTCGACCTGACCGCCTGACGTCACACATCGTGCGCGCTCCGTGAGCGCGCATCGGGCTCCCGCCCGCGGTACTCTCCGTCGAACGGGTGAAGAAGCCGCCCGCCCTGATCGTTCGCATAGGGAGGCGGCCACCGATGACGCTCGCCCGGCCCGGCACGCTGGCCATCGAGGTCCCGGATCCACGGTTCTACGTGGTCCGGATCTCCGGGGAGGTGGACCGGCTGCTCGTCGCCCGGCTCCTCCGCCTGATCGAGACGCGGCTGTGGGTCGCCGCCGGTGGGCACGTCGCCACCGCGCACGTCCTGCTCGACCTGTCGGACGTCCACGAGGTCCGCGGCGGCGCGCTGGGTGGGCTGCGGCACGCCGCCCACGTCGCCCGGATCCGCGGGGCGACCCTGCACCTCACGGGGTGCGGCGCGCTCGTCACCCACCTCGACCTGCGGGAACGGCAGGCCTTGCGCGCCTTCACGATCCTGCCGTCGGTCGAGGCGGCGCTCACCGAGCTCGGCGGGGCCGCGGTCCAGCCGTCGTAGCCGGGCCCCGCGCACACCCGGAGATCGTCACCTCGTCCGCGGCGCCGTTGCCGGAACTATGCTCCGAATCGACGCGCGGCAGGACTGCCGCCGGGAAGAGGGTGGTCGATGGGACGCGGACGCGGGCGCACGAGCGGGCGGGCCGGACGGGACGTGGCGGCGCTGCTGCTGCGCACGGCGATCGGTGGAACGATGATCGCCCACGGTGTCAAGCACGGCCGGAGCCTCAAGGGCACAGCCGGCTGGTTCGGCTCCATCGGGTTCCGGCAGCCCGAGCTGCAGGCCAAGGCGAGCGCCGTGGTCGAGATCGGGTCCGGGGCGGCCCTGATCGCCGGCGTGGGCACGCCGCTCGCGGCGGCCTCCGTGGTCGGCACGATGGCCGTCGCCGCGCGCTCGGTGCACGTCCCGAACGGCTTCTTCATCACCGCCGAGGGCTGGGAGTACGTCACGAACCTGGCCGCCGCGTCCGTCGCGCTGGCCGCGATCGGACCGGGCCGCTTCAGCGTGGACCGGGCCCTCGGGGTCGACCGGAAGCTGAAGGGCCCGGCCGCCGCGGCCGTCGCCGCCGGCGTGGGCCTCGCCGGCGCCGCCGCGCAGCTGGGCATGTTCTGGCGGAAGCCCTAACCCCTGCCGACGAACGGCATCGCGGTCGCGGTGATCGTCAGGGAGCCGACGTTCGCGCCGAGGGGCAGGTTCGCCATGTGGCGCACCGCCTCGCCCACGTGGCGGGCGTCGAACGTCGGCTCCGGGCGCACCGACCCGTCTGCTTGCCGGGCCCCGGCTGCGATGCCGGCCGTCATGTCAGTGGCGGCGTTGCCGATGTCGATCTGCCCGCAGGCGATGCCGAAGGCCCGCCCGTCCAGGGAGATCGACTTCGTCAGGCCCGTGATCGCGTGCTTGGTGGTCGTGTAGGCGATGCTGCCGGGCCGCGGGGCGTGCGCGGAGATCGACCCGTTGTTGATGATCCGCCCGCCCTGCGGTTCCTGCGCGCGCATCGCGGCGAACGCGGCACGGGCGCAGAGGAACGAGCCCGTGAGGTTGACGTCCACGGTGGCCCGCCAGGCGTCGACGTCGATCTCGTCGGGGGTGCCGGCGGGGCCGAAGCCGCCGGCGTTGTTGAAGAGCAGGTCCACCCGGCCCCAGCGCTCCCGGACCGCTGCGAACAGCGCGTCCACCGCGGCCGGATCGGCGACGTCCGTGGGCACGGCGAGCGCCTCCGGGTGCCCGTCCGCGGTGTCCCGCAGGGGCTCCGGCCGCCGCCCCGCGAGCGCGACGGACCACCCGTCGTCGAGCAGGGTCCGGGCGACCACCCGCCCGATCCCACTGCCTGCCCCCGTCACCACAGCCACTCTCGTCACGGCCCGCACGCTAGCGGTCCGCCCGTTCCGCCCCCACCGGTGCGGTCTGCACCGATCCCCAGCCCGCCATCCAGTGTGATCTGAGTCACTTGGCCTGGGCGCCGACCGGCCGAATCATGGCGAACTGCAGGCATGGATACCGACGACCTGCGCCCCCTCGTCCGCCCCGGCACCCGCGTGGTCGACGCCGGCGGGGACGTCTTCGCCCTCCACGATCCCCGCGGCGACCTCCCGCCGGAGCGGCAGATCCCGTGGGCCACGATCGTCACCTCGGCCGCCTGGGACACGGCGTCCGACCTGGGCCGCCCGGGCGTGATCCGGCTGAACCTGGGCCTCACCCGGGCCCGCTACCGCGAGCTGGACCTGGGCACCGACCTCACCGCCCTCGACGTGCTCCTGCCCCACCCCGAGTACGCGGGCCGGAACTGGGTCTGCGTCCTCAACCCGGACACCACCCTGCCCCTGGTCCGGGAGCTCGCCGACGTCGCCCACGCCTTCGCCGTCCGCAAACACGGAGACGCCGCACCGTGACGGACGACCGGGACCCGTCGGGCCGTGTCCGGCGCCGACGGGTCCCGGGAGTCGGGCTAGGCGTTGGCCGGGACCTTCATGGCCGCGACGATGTCCTGCACGCGGTCCTTGGCGTCGCCGAACAGCATCTGGGTGTTCTCCCGGAAGAAGAGCGGGTTCTGCACCCCCGCGTAGCCGGTGGCCATGGACCGCTTGAACACGATCACGTTCTTGGCCTCCCACACCGTCAGCACCGGCATGCCGGCGATCGGGCTGCCGGGGTCGTCCGTGGCGGCCGGGTTGACCGTGTCGTTGGCCCCGATCACCAGCACGACGTCCGTCTCCGGGAAGTCGTCGTTGATCTCGTCCATCTCCAGCACGATGTCGTAGGGCACCTGGGCCTCGGCCAGCAGCACGTTCATGTGCCCCGGCAGCCGGCCCGCCACCGGGTGCACCCCGAACCGCACCTCCACGCCCCGCTCACGCAGCGTGCGGGTCAGGTCCGCCACCGGGTACTGCGCCTGCGCCACCGCCATCCCGTAGCCCGGGGTGATGATCACCGAGCCGGCGTCCGCCAGCAGCTCCGCCACCCCCGCGGCGTCGATCTCGCGGTGCTCGCCCTCCACGGCCGCCGCCGAGCCGGTCGGCGCCCCGAACCCGCCCGCGATGACGGAGATGAAGGAGCGGTTCATCGCCTTGCACATCACGTACGACAGGTACGCACCCGAGGAGCCGACGAGCGCCCCGGTGATGATCAGCAGGTCGTTGCCCAGCAGGAAGCCCGACGCCGCCGCGGCCCAGCCCGAGTACGAGTTGAGCATCGACACCACGACCGGCATGTCCCCGCCGCCGATCGACGCCACCAGGTGCAGACCCAGCAGCAGCGCCAGCACCGTGACCGCCACGAGCAGCCACAGGTTCGGCGTGATCACGAAGACCACCGTGAGCACCACGAACGCCACCAGGGCGCCCAGGTTCAGCACGTTCTTGCCCGGCAGCTGCAGCGGGTTCGACTTCACCCGCCCCGACAGCTTCCCGAAGGCGATGATCGACCCGGTGAACGTCACCGCGCCGATGAAGACGCCGATGACCACCTCGGCGTGATGGATGCCCAGCAGGGCCCCGGCGAGCGCGGTGTTCCCGGACTCCACCTCCAGGAACCCGTTCCAGCCCACGAGCACCGCGGCGAGGCCCACGAAGCTGTGCATCAGCGCGATGAGCTCGGGCATGCCGGTCATCTCGACCACCCGCGCCCGCCACAGCCCGATGACGGCGCCGATGACCAGGGCGACCACCAGCAGGATGACGCCGAGCGCGCCCGGCCCGCCGCCGGTGAACAGGGCCACCACGGTCGCCACCACGGCGACGGCCATCCCGGAGACGCCGAACACGACACCGGATCGGGAGGTCTCGTGCTTCGACAGCCCCGCGAGGCTGACCACGAACAGCAGGGCGGCGATCAGGTACGCCGCAGTCGTCCACGTGTCCATCGGTCAGCGCCCCCCAGGGCTACGAGAGAACATGCTCAGCATGCGGCGGGTCACCGCGAATCCACCCACGATGTTGATCGACGCCAGCAGGGTCGCCACCGCGGCCAGCACCGTGACCAGCGTGCCGCTGCTCCCCAGCTGCAGGACGGCGCCGACGACGATGATCCCGGAGATCGCGTTCGTCACCGACATCAACGGCGTGTGCAGCGCGTGGTGCACGTTCCCGATCACGTAGAAGCCGATCACGATGGCCAGCAGGAACACCGTCAGGTGCCCGGCCAGCTCCGCCGGCGCGAACGCCGTGACGAGGAACAGGGCGAGCGCGCCCAGCACCCCCACCGACGCCCGGGCGGCCGGCGAGGCCTTCTTCTTCGGCTCCGGCTTCTCGACCGGGGCGGCGGCCTGCGGGGACGCGGGCGCCGCACTCACCGACACCGGCGGCGGCGGCCACTGCGCCTGCCCGTCGAGCACCACGGTCAGCCCGCGCTGCACCACGTCGTCCATGTCCATGGACAGCCGGCCGTCCTTCTCCGGCGTGAGGAGCTTGAGCAGGTTCAGCACGTTCGTGCCGTAGAGCTGCGAGGCCTGCGCCGGCAGCCGCGCCGGGAGGTCCGTGTAGCCGATCAGCGTCACCCCGCCGTCGGTCGTCACCACCTCGCCCGCGACGGTGCCCTCGACGTTGCCGCCCTGCGCCGCGGCCATGTCCACGACCACGCTGCCCGGCCGCATCGACGCGACCTGCTCGGCGGTGACCAGCCGCGGCGCCGCCCGCCCGGGGATCAACGCCGTGGTGATGATGATGTCGACGTCCGCGGCCTGCTCGGAGTAGATCTCCGCCGCGCGCTCGTTGTAGGCGTCCGAGGTGGCCTTCGCGTAGCCGTCGGTGCTGCGCTCCTGCTCCACCTCGACGGCCAGGTACTCCCCGCCGAGCGACTTCACCTGGTCCGCGACCTCGGGCCGCGGGTCCGTCGCCCGCACCACCGCGCCCAGGCTGTTCGCCGCCGCGATCGCGGCCAGCCCGGCCACCCCCGCGCCCGCGACCAGCACCTTCGCCGGCGGCACCTTGCCCGCCGCCGTCACCTGCCCGGTGAAGAAGCGGCCGAAGGCGTGCGCCGCCTCGATCACCGCCCGGTAGCCCGCGATGTTGGCCATCGACGACAGCACGTCCAGCGACTGCGCCCGCGAGATCCGCGGTACCGCGTCCATCGACAGGGCCGTGACCCCGCGCGCGGCCAGGGCCTCCAGCCGCGCCGGCTCCAGCGCCGGGGCCAGCATCGAGATGAGCGTCGTGCCCGCGGCCAGGCGCTCGATGTCCTCCGGGGCCGGCGCGTTGATCGTGACGACCACGTCCGCGTCCCACGGCGCGGTCGCCGACACCTCGGCACCGGCCTCGGTGTAGGCGCCGTCCTCGAACCCGGCCTGCACCCCGGCACCGGCCTCGACCGTGACCGAGTAGCCGAGCGCGACGACCTTGCGGACGACCTCGGGCGTCAGCGCCACCCGGGTCTCGGCCTTGGCGGACTCCGCGACCACACCGATCCGCTGCCCCGCCGGGGGCGCCACAGGGCTCTCACTGCCCTCACTCATCCGTACTCCTCATTGCCCTGGCGACCCGGACACCGGGTCCGGGCCCGTCACCGGGTCTGCACCCAGTAGACGACACGGACATTCCGGACCGGCCCACGATCGCATCACACCCGGCGCACTCTCCCACGCCGGAGCTCCCGGCCGGCGTGACGCGCGGCACGTCCGGGACCTGCGTCGATCGTACGATCGCGATGGCCGTCGGCGCCCCTCCGGACGACCCGGCACGCGCGGGTCACCCGGACAGGACCGCGCGAACCGGTCGGCCGGGTCAGCCTTGCGCGCCCGCCTGCACCGGGGCGATGAACGTGCCGGGCCGCGTGGCCCCGTCCTGGCGCAGCACGGCACCGCCCGGCCACGGGACGGTCGCGGAGCGGGTCTCGTCCGGCGGGGTCACGTGCATCCCGGTGGGGGTCCAGCCCGGGCCGTCCTGCGGCGGCAGCCAGGTGATGGTGGTGTGGGCGGAGGCGCCGGGCTCGAGGCGGACCGTCGCCGGCGTGGCCGACGAGCGGGGCAGCGAGTACGTCGCCCCCATCGGGTCGGCCGGCCCGACCAGGTCCACCCCGCCGAAGCCGGTCATCGTGCAGGCCTTCGTCGACGTGTTCCTCCAGACGACGGCGGTGTGCCGCTGCCCGGCATCCCCCGTCGTCTGCCCGGTGGTGGCGGTCAGCTGGTCGAGCGTGCACCTGCCGGCCGCGACGGGGGCGGCCGAGGTGGCGGGCGCCGCGGAGCTCGTGGCCACCGGGGTGGTGGTCGCGGCCGCGCCGCCCGAGGCCGGGGAGGAACAGCCGGCGAGGGCGGCGGCCCCCGCCACGGCGACAGCGACGAGCCCGAGACGGTTGATCGACATGGCCGCCATGCTGGTCCCGGGCCCACCGGGCCGCCCACCGGAGCACACCGCCGGAACCCGATCCCACCCGATCGGGCGGCGGTACGGTGATCCGGTGCTGCAGCGGGTGGACGAGTTCTGCGAGCGGTACGGGCTGACCGTGCCGGTCCTCGAGGCGCCGATGGCGGGGGCCTGTCCCCCGGAGCTGGCGGTCGCCGTCGCGCAGGCGGGCGGGATGGGCGCCAACGGTGTCGTCCTCGACCGGCCCGACGCCATCGCGGCCTGGGTCGCGCGGTTCCGGGCCGCGGGCGGCGGGCCCCTGCAGCTCAACGTCTGGGTACCGGACGAGCCGGTCGACGACCCGGCCCGGGTCGAGGCCGCCTCGGCGTTCCTGCAGCGCTTCGGCTCCCCCGCCGACCCGGCCGGCGCCGGTCCCGTCTACGACGAGCAGTGCGAGGCCATGCTCGCGGCCCGGCCCACCGCCGTCTCCACGATCATGGGGCTGTTCGAGCCGGACCTCGTGCGCCGGCTCCGCGAGCAGGGCGTCGCGTGGTTCGCCGCCGCCACCACGCTCGACGAGGCGCTGGCCGCCCAGGAGGCCGGGGCGGACGCGGTCGTCGCGCAGGGCATGGAGGCCGGCGGCCACCGCGGCACGTTCGATCCCGCGGCGGCCGAGCGCACCGACATCAGCCTGATGGCGCTGGTGCCGCGCCTGGCGGACCATCTCGACGTCCCGGTGATCGCCGCCGGCGGGATCGCCGACGGCCGTGGGGTGGCCGCCGCGCTCGCCCTCGGCGCGTCGGCGGTGCAGGTCGGGACGGCGTTCCTGCGCACCCCCGAGGCCGGGATCGACCCGAGCTGGGCCGCCGCGCTGGCGGACCTGCCGCCGGAGGGCACCGTCCCCACCCGCGCCTACTCGGGCCGGCTGGGCCGGGCGGTCGCCACGCCGTACGTCACCGCGTGGCGGGAGCCCGGTGCCCCCGCCACCGCCCCCTACCCGCAGCAGCGGGCGCTGGTCGGGCGCTACCGGCGGGCCGGGGCGCAGGTGGACCGCGCCAACAACTGGGCGGGCCAGTCCGCCGCGCTCGCCCGGGAGGAACCGGCGGGCGAGGTCGTCCGGCGGCTGTGGGCCGGGGCGCTCGAGCTGCTGGCCTGAGCTACCAGGCGCCGCGGTGGTCGGGCAGCCGGAGGATCACCGGGACCACGACGAGCGCCAGCAGGCCGAACACCACGAACGTCCAGGCCTGTGTGAGGCCGGGGTTCGCGGCGACGGACACCACCGCCGTCGTGATCGAGATGCCGGCGATCCCGCCGGTCTGCCGGAACATCGCCCGCAGGCCCGCGATCGCCGAGATCTCCTCCTTCGCCAGGTGCATGGAGGCGTTGTTGCTCGACGGGCCCGCCATGCCCATGCCCAGCCCCGTGATGCCCGCGGTGATCGAGAGCCAGACCTCCGGCGAGAGCCCACCGGGCGGCGGGGTGGCCAGCAGGCCCGTGCCCAGCGCCAGGGTCGCGAAGCCGGCGATCATCAGCTTGCGCGTGCCGACGGTCCGCAGCACCGCGACCGAGCCGGACGACGTCGCGATCATCGCGATGGCCCGCACGGACAGCAGGCTGCCGGCGACGAGCGGGCCGATGCCGTAGCGGTGCTCGGCGTAGAGCGGCACCATCGCCGAGAAGCCGATCGCGACGACGCCGAACACGATGTTGACGAGGTTGAGCGGGCCGAACGTGCGGCCGCGCAGCAGCCGGATCGGGACGACCGGGTTGGCCGCGGTGCGGGCGTGACGCAGGAAGCGGCGCGCCGCGAGGACCGCGACCACCGCGGCGGCGACCGTGACCACGAGCCGCACCGGCAGCGCACCCGTGCTGCTGAGGACGGTGATCGCCGTCATCGCGCCCAGCAGGAACAGGACCAGCAGGGCGATGCCGGGGACGTCGACCGCCGGCCCGTCGAACTCCTTGCGCCCCTGGCGGCGCACCCCGATCAGCAGCAGCCCGCCGATCAGGATGACCACTCCGAGGGGCAGGTTGACGAAGAAGATCGAGCGCCACGACGTGTAGCTGACGAGCACCCCGCCGACCACCGGCCCGATGATCGCGCCGATGGGG
The DNA here is from genome assembly GCF_039531635.1 of Pseudonocardia ailaonensis. NCBI lineage: Bacteria > Bacillati > Actinomycetota > Actinomycetes > Pseudonocardiales > Pseudonocardiaceae > Pseudonocardia > Pseudonocardia ailaonensis. The sequence goes on from NZ_BAAAQK010000006.1 coordinate 64,652, forward strand.
AAGATGCTGGTGAACATGCCGATGGCCCGGTCGCGGTTGCGCCCGAACCGCTCCGCGACGATGCCGGTGGCGGAGGGCATGATCGCCCCTGCCGCGATGCCCTGCAGCGCCCGGACCGCGATGAGCACCGCGATGTCCTGCGTGAGCCCCGCCGCCAGCGACGTCAGCGTGAAGGCCGCGACGGCGAGGAGGAAGATCCGGTTGCGGCCGAACTGGTCGGACAGGCGCCCCGCGATCGGCAGGGCGACGATCTGTCCCAGCGAGTAGATCGTGATGGTCCAGCCGATCCACCCCAGGGAGCCGCCGAGATCGGTCTGCATCGCCGGCAGGGCCGTGGCCACGGACGTCGCGTCGATGGAGCCGAGCAGGAGGGCCAGCCCGACCACGACGAACACCAGCCGCCGGCCCGGGAGCGGCTCGTCGCCCTCGAGAAGCGTCCCGACCGCCGCGCCCCGGGTGCTCTCGGTACGGGAGGGACCGGAACTCGGGGAGCGAAGCAGCATGCCCCCAATATACTTGCTTGCCGCTAAGCAACATAGACCGGTTCGCTCACATGTCCGGGAGCTCGGCCGGCGGTCGGGCCGCCACGTCCCCGGCGGAGCCGGCCGGTCGATCGCCCCGGCCTGGTCGGCGCTCACTCAAGACGGCCCCGTCCGGCCCGGTCACGGCGGCGGCCGGGCGGCTGCTCCTCGCCGATCACCGCGACGTCCCGTCGCCGAACCACCGGGCCAGGGCTCCGTCGAGGCCGTCGAGGTCGCCGCGATCCGTGCCGCCCCAGGCCACGACCCCGTCCGGCCTGATCAACAGGTTCTCCGGTCCGGTGACGACCGGCACCCGGCCCGCCGCGATCTGCCCCGCCGCACCGTCCGGGGTGGCGTCGAGCAGGACGCCACCCGGGGTCCGCAGCACCTCGTAGAGCCGCCGCTGCCCCACCGGGCGGTCCGCGGCGATCCGCCCGGCCTCCGGATGACCGCTCTCCACCGGGTACCGCGCGATCCCGGCCATCATGGCGCTGACGTGGGCGTTCGTGTCGTCCAGACCCATGAGCTCGACGAACAGCTCCCGGAGCGCGGAGGTCTGCGGATCGGGGCGCATCAGCGCCACCTGCGCCCGCGTGTTCGCCAGCACCGCGGCGGCGACCGGGCGGCGCTCCGCGTCGTAGGTGTCGAGGAGGTCCGCCCGAGCCCGGCCGCGGACCGTCGCGGCGAGCTTCCAGCCCAGGTTGGCGGCGTCGGAGAAACCGAGGTCGAGACCCTGGCCGCCGAAGGGCGGATGCACGTGTGCGGCGTCGCCGGCGAGCAGCACGCGACCGCGCCGGTAGGTGTCGGCCTGGCGCGTGTTGTCGGTCCAGCGGGTACCCCTGTGCAGCCGCGTGACCGTGACGTCCGCGCCGGACACCCTCCGCAACGAGCCCTCGATCTCCTCCCGGGCCAGCGGCGAGACCCGGTCGGCGGGCGGCCCGTCGAACTCCACGGTCAGCACGCGCCGCGGGTCCGGGCCGTACACCAGCATCCCGTGGTCGGTGCGGTTCCACCCGCGCGGCAACGGGTTCGGGTCGGCGATGTCGACGAGGGCCTGCCGGCCGGTGATCGTCGCCGGGGTGCCGTCGAAGCCGAAGCCGGCGAGCCTGCGGACGGTGCTGCGCCCGCCGTCGCACCCCACGACGTACCCGGCCGCGATCTCGGCCGGGCCGGACCCGACCCGGACCCGCCCGCCGTCGTCCTCCAGCGCGGTGACCTCGTGCTCCCACAGGATCGGGACGCCGAGACCGGTCGCGTACTCCACGAGCGCCCGCTCGACGTCGTACTGCGCGGCGAAGATCGGTGACGTCCTGATCCCGGGTGCGCCGCGCAGCATCCAGAGGCCGGCGAAGTGCCCGACCGGGCGCGGTCCCCCAGCGCCGCCGAACGCGCTCAGGTCCGGCTGCGGGAAGAGCCCGGCGAGGCCCCGCTGGTCGAACAGCTCCGCCGACGACGGTCCGACGGATCCCGCCTTGATCTGCGGGACGGGCGCCGGCGCGCGCTCGGCCACGGCCACGTCCACCCCGCCGCGGCGGAGCTCGGCGGCCAGGAACAGGCCGACCGGTCCCCCGCCCACCACCAGCACGTCGTATGATTCTTTGAGTTGCACAAAACTTAGAGTAACACCAAGAATAGGGGCGGGGATGGGTCTCCGGGAGGAGAAGAAGGCGCGGGCGCGGGCGGCGATGGCCCTCGCGGCGGCCGACCTGTTCGGCCGCCACGGCTACGCGGAGGTGGCGATGTCGCAGATCGCGAAGGCCGCCGGCGTCTCCGACCAGACCCTCTACAACTACTTCCCCACCAAGGAGAGCCTGGTCTTCGACCGGGCGGAGCAGTTCGAGCACACGCTGCGGGCGCGGGTCGCGCACCGGCCGGCGGGCGAGGAGGTCGTGCCCGCCTTCCGCCGCTGGTTCGACGAGTTCGTCTTCGGCCCGGCGGCCGAACGCGCCCTCACCCGGCCCGGCGGCATGGTGCGGCTCGTCGCCGGGAGCGAGGCGCTGCACCGGGCGCTGCTGGACCTCGCGCACCGCGCCGCGGGGACGCTCGCCGCGGAGCTGGCCGACCGCCCACCCGCCCGCGCCACGGTGCTGGCGGACGCCCTGGTCGCCGTCTACCTCCGGGCGGTCGAGGAGCTGGGCACCGCGCCCGGCCCCGAGGCGATCCCGGGGATCGCGGAGCGGGGACATGCCCGGCTCGACGTCCTGGCGGACCTGGACCGCGCCTGACAGTCCGCGCCGCCCGGGCACATCGCCGAGGTGTGTTTCGGCCACCGGCTCTGGCTGACGGAGGGCTCCGCCCGCGGGCCGGCTCGCGGCGGAGGGCGCGGCCCACGGGCCGGTCCGCGGGTCCTACGCGGCCCACTCCCGGGCGAGCAGGGTCTGGGAGGCGACCCGGTCGGAGTGGCGGTGGGTGATGGTGGTGACCAGCAGCTCGTCCGCACCCGTGACCCGTTGCAGGTCCTTCAGCCGGCCGACGACGGTCGCGGGCGAGCCGACGAACTGGGTGTCCACCCGGTCCGCGACGAGCTCCTGTGCCTCCTGCGGCCACGGGTACTCCGCGGCGCCCGCGGCGTCGGGGAAGGGGATCGCCCCGGCGCCGGAGCGGATGCTGTGCACCCACGGCCCGTACCCGGCCGCCAGCTCGCGGGCGGTCGCGTCGTCCGGCCCGACGACGACGTCCGCCGACACCATCACGTACGGCTTCGCGCGCTGCGCCGAAGGCCGGAACGCCGCCCGGTACGCCGCCACCGCGTCGAGCACCGTCCCCGGGCTGACGTGGTAGTTCGCGGCGAACGGGAGCCCGCGCTCCGCCGCCACGACGGCGCTGTCGCCACCGCTGCTGCCGAGCACCCACGGCTCGACGGCCGCGCCCTCGCCCGGCATCGCGTGCACCTCCACGCCCTCGCCGGACTTGTGGTCGCCCGCGATCAGCCCCAGCACGTCGTCGACGATCCGGTCGTAGGCCGGGGTCGTGGCCTCCGGCTGGCGCAGCAGCTCGAGCTGCGCGCGGATCCGCGGCGAGCGCAGCAACCCCGCCGGCGAGTACCCCTCCGGGATGAGGACGCCGCCGACGACCCGCCGCCCGGCCGCGGGCGGTTCGCGCCGGATGCGCGGTCCGCCCGACCGGCCCAGACCCAGGTCGATCCGCCCGGGGTGCAGCGCGTCGAGGATCCCGAACTCCTCCACCACCGACAGCGGCGTGCGGTGCCCGGTCTGCACCGCCCCGGACCCCACCCGGATCGTCGCGGTGGCCTGCGCGACCGCCCCGATCAGCAGCGGCGGCGACGCCCCCGCCACACCGGGGTTGAGGTGGTGCTCGGCCAGCCAGAACCGCCGGTAGCCCGCGCGCTCGGCGTGCCGGGCGAGGTCGAGGGTGTTGCGCAGCGCCTCGGCCGGGGTGGACCCGGCGCTGATCGGGACCAGGTCCAGGACCGACAGCGGGAGCGTCATGCCGTGAAACCGGCCGCGCGGCCGGGGTCCTCTGGGCCCCACAGCGTGGTCGTGACCTCGCGGCGCACCAGCGGGATCACCTCCTCGGCGAACCGGGTCAGCACCTCCTGCTGCCGCTCGTGCGGCAGCGCCGGATTGACCGACACCGACTGGACGTCGTGGCGGAAGGCCTTGTGGTAGTCGAGGATCTTGGCCGCGACCCGCTCCGGGGTGCCGACGAGCGCGGGCCCGTGGGCCACGGCCTCCTCGATCGTCTCGAACGTGAGCCGCTTGCCCTTGCGGGTGTCCCCGGCGTGCGCGGCGTTCAGCTTCGCCACCTGCGCCTCGTACAGCGGCCGGTACTCCGCGATCGCCTCCTCGTCGGTGTCGGCCAGGAACAGCCCGCCCGATCCGGAGCCGACGTAGCCGGGCTCGCGGCCGTGCAGCGCGCACTGTTCCCGGTAGCGCTCGATCAGGACGAGGTAGTTCTCCCTGGGCTGCAACGCGTTCGCGGTGAAGATCGGGTCGCCCCACTTCGCCGCGAGGTCCACCGCGTCGGTCGAGGTCGCCGAGCCGTGCCAGATCCGGAACGGGCCGGCGAACGGGCGGGGATGGGTCGTCACCCCGTGCAGGTCGTGGTGGTGGATCCCCGCCCAGTCGACGTTCTCCTCGCGGAGCAGCCGGCGCAGCAGCTCGTAGTTCTCGGTGAGGTACTCGTACTGCCGGGCGAGCTCGAGGCCGAACAGCGGGAAGTGCTTGTCCTCGTTGCCCTTCCCGATCACGATCTCCAGCCGGCCGCCGGAGAGCTGGTCCACGGTGGCGTAGTCCTCGGCGACGCGCACCGGGTCGAGCAGCGACAGCACCGTGACGCCCGTGCTGAGCAGGATGCGCGAGGTCGCCTGCGCGAGCGCGCCGAGCAGCACCGTCGGCGCCGACGACACGAACTCCCCCGCGTGCCGCTCCCCCACGGCGTAGGAGTCGAAGCCCAGCCGCTCGGCCAGCACCGCGGTCTCCACGACCCGACGCAGCCGCTCGTGCACCGAGACGATCTCGCCGGTGACGGGGTGCGGCGCGTGCGGGACGATGTCCAGGACCTGGAACCTCACGTCAGGCCTTCCGGGTGGTGACGGGCGTCGGGTTGCGGAACAGGTCGAGCACCGGGCAGTGCGCGTCGACCGTCTCCCGCAGCCGCGCGTACTCGGCGTCAGAGGCGGGGCCCTTCAGGTCGACGACGAGCCGTACCTCGCCGAACCCCGGCCGGACGGCCTCGTCGAAGCCGAAGAAGCCCCGCACGTCGAGGTCGCCCTCGGCCTCCACCCGCACGTCGTCGAGCGGGATGCCGAGCTGCGCGGCCCAGAACCGGTAGGTGACGACCTGGCAGGAGATCAGCGAGGCCAGCGCGTACTCGACGGGGTTGGGCGCCGCGTCGTCGCCACCCAGTGCCGGGGGCTCGTCGACGAGGGCCTCGTGCCGCCCGATCCGCAGCGCGGTGCGGACGCCCTCGCCGCCGGAGCCGGTGGCGCGGAACAGCGCCAGCGCCTTGTCCGGGTCCTCGCCGACGGCGGCGCGGGTGGCGCCGACGATCCCGGTCAGCGCGGTGCTGCGGGTCTCGGTGCTGTGGGTCTCGGTGCTGGTCATGCGGTCCTCCCGACCGATGTGCGACGGCTCCCGGCGATGGCCGCGAGCAGCTCGCGCGTGTAGTCCTGGGCGGGGTCGGTGAACAGCTCCTCGGTCGGGCGCAGCTCCACGAGCCGGCCCTCCCGCATGACCCCCACGCGGTGCGCGATCCGCCGGACGACGGCGAGATCGTGCGAGATGAACAGGTACGTGAGCCCCTGCTCGGCCTGCAGCTCCTCGAGCAGCTCGAGGACCTGGGCCTGTACCGAGACGTCCAGTGCGGACACCGGCTCGTCGCACACGACGAGGTCCGGCGAGAGTGCCAGCGCCCGGGCGATGGCGATGCGCTGCCGCTGCCCCCCGGAGAGCTCGACGGGCTTGCGCTCCAGCAGGGCGGCCGGCAGCGCCACCCGCTCGACCAGCTCCGCGGCCCGGGCCCGCTGCTCGGCCCGGCCGCCGATCCCGAAGGCGCGCAACGGCTCCGTGACGACGTCCTCGACCGAGAAGCGGGGATCCAGGGACGCGTAGGGGTTCTGGTAGATCAGCTGCGCCCGCCGGCGCAGGTCCCGCCAGGCCCCGCCCTTGGCGCGGGTGATGTCCGTGCCGTCGAACCGCACCTCGCCGGAGGTGGGGTCGGCCAGCCGCAGCACCAGCCGCGCGGTGGTGGACTTGCCGGAGCCGGACTCCCCGACCAGGGCGAGGGTCTCGCCCCGCCCGATCTCGAACGACACGCCGTCGACCGCCCGCAGGGTGCGGCGACCCGGCAGCGGGAACTCCTTGACCAGGTCGCTGACCTGCACGATCGGCGAGCCCGAGGGCACCGGAGCGACCCGCGGACGGGCCGGCGCCGAGAGGCCGGGTGCTGCCGCGACGAGCCGGCGGGTGTAGGCGTCCGCGGGATCGTCGAGGATCCGGCGGACCGGCCCCTGCTCCACGATCCGCCCGCCGGACATCACGACGACCCGGTCCGCCCGGTCCGCCGCGACCCCGAGGTCATGGGTGATCAGCAGCATCGCGGTCCCCTGCTCGCGCAGGGTGTCCAGGTGGTCGAGGATGCGCCGCTGCACGGTCGCGTCCAGGGCGCTGGTGGGCTCGTCGGCGATGATCAGCCGGGGGTTCGCGGCCGTCGCGATCGCGATCAGCACCCGCTGGCGCATGCCGCCGGACAGCTCGTGCGGGAACTGGCCCGCGCGGATCTCCGGGTCCGGCAGGCCGGCCTTGCCCAGCAGCTCCACGGCCCGGATCGCGGCGGTGCGCCGGTCCGCCAGGCCATGGACCCGCAGCACCTCGCCGACCTGCTTGCCGATCTTGTGCACGGGATTGAGGGACACGGTCGGGTCCTGCGGGACGAGCCCGATCCGCCTGCCGCGCACCGCCCGGAAGGCCTTCTCCCCCAGGCCGGACAGCTCGGTGACCCCCGAGGCCCCGCCGAGGCGCACGCTGCCCCCGGTGACGGTCCCGTTGGCGGGCAGCAGCCCGATCACGGCCTGCGCCAGCGTGGACTTGCCCGAGCCGGACTCACCGACGATCGCGACGACCTCGCCCTCGGCGACGGTCAGCGACGCGCCCTGCACCGCGTCGATCCGGCCCCCGGCGATCCGGTACGCCACGTCCAGGTCCTCGATCTCCAGCAGCGGAGGACGCAGGTCCGATGGTTCGCTCGCACGCTCGCTCACGCGGCCCGCCTCCATTCCCCGTCGAGCGCCCGCGAGATCCGGTTCACGGACAGCACGGTCGCGGCGATCGTCAGGCCCGGCATGGCGCACAGCCACCACGACGTCGCCAGGTAGTTGCGGCCCTCGGCGATCAGCGAGCCCCACTCCGGGGCCGGCGGCGGGGCGCCGTAGCCGAGGAACGACAGCGACGAGATCGCGAGGATGGCCAGGCCGAACTCCAGCACCGCGAGCACCAGGACGGGGCCGGCGGCGTTGGGCAGCACGTGCCGCCACAGCGTGACGTACCAGCGGGTGCCGACGGAGCGGGCGGCCTCGACGTAGGTCGACTGCCGGATCCGCAGCGTCTCGGCCCGCATGACGCGCGCGAAGTTCGCGACGCTGGCGATGCCGACCGCGATGGCGACCTTGACGGTGCCGTAGCCCAGCGCCGTGATCAGCGCGAGCGACAGCAGGATCGCCGGGATGGACAGCAGCACGTCGACGACGCGCATCAGCGACTCGTCCACCCACCGCCCCACGAACCCGGCGAGCAGCCCGATCAGGCCGCCGACCACCAGCGCCACGGCGACGGCGATCAGCGTGGCCTGCAACGATAGCGACGCCCCGTGGACCACCCGGGAGTACACGTCCCGGCCCAGGTAGTCGGTGCCGAACCACTGGGCCCCGCTCGGCGCGCGCAGCTTGTCGGCGACCACGCCGAGGTTCGGGTCCCCGGGCGCCAGCACGGCGGGGAAGAACGCCGCCACCAGCACCAGCAGCACCACGACGGCGGAGACGACCAGGCCCGGCCGTCGACCGAGGAAGCGCAGCAGCCGGCGCAGGCGCTCGCCCCGGCCCGGTGGTTCGGCCAGGACGACCGAGGAGGACACGGGTTCCGCGGACTCGGCGCGGATCAGCAGTTCGGTCATGCGGTCGCCGGCACCCCCTTCGCGATCCTCGGGTCGAGGACCGGGTAGATCAGGTCGACCACGAGGTTGACCAGGACGAACACGAACGACGCGAAGATCACGATCCCCTGCACCAGCGGGATGTCCTGCACCCCGACGGCCTGCACGGTGAGCCGGCCCAGCCCGGGGCGGGTGAACACCGTCTCCACCACGACGGTGCCGGCCAGCAGGTTGCCGGCCACGTAGCCCAGCACCGTGAGCGCCGGGATCGCCGCGTTCTGCAGCGCGTGCCGCAGGTGAATCGCGGCCCGCCCCACGCCCTTGGCCCGGGCGGTGGTGACGTACGGCTCGTCGAGCGCGGTGTCCAGGCTCTTCGCCAGCACCTGCGCCACGAGCGCGCCCATCGGCAGCCCGAGCGTGAGCGAGGGCAGCACCAGCGCCTTGAACCCGTTGGCCCCCACGGACGGCAGCAGGTGCAGCCCGAACGCGAAGATCTGCACGAGCATCAGCCCGACCCAGAACACCGGGAGCGACACCGCCAGCGACGGCAGCGCCATCAGCACCTGCCGCAGCCAGCGGAAGCGGGTGTAAGTCGCCGCGAGCGCCAGGCCGGTGCCCAGCACGACCGCGACCAGCAGGCCGCCGACCGCGATCTGCAGGGTCGGCGGCAGGGCGTCGAGGATCGCCCCGCGCACGTCCTGCCCGGTCTGGATGGACGTGCCGAGGTCGCCGTGCAGCGCGTCCCACAGCCGGGTGCCGTACTGGGCGATCAGCGGCTTGTCGAAGCCGTAGCGCGCCTTGAGCGCCTCGATCGCCGCGGGGGTGAGCGGCTCCCCGTCGAGGCCGCCGCTCGCCATCGTGGTGATCGGGTCGCCGGGCAGCAGCCACAGCACGACGAAGCTGACGGTGTAGGCGGCCCACAGCACCGCGACGGCGGTGCCGATGCGGCGCAGCAGGTAGCGGGTCATGAGGCGGCCGCGGTCCGGCGGGGCTCGCCGAGTCCGGTCGAGGGCCGCAGCCCGAGGTTCTCCCGCAGCGTCGCGCCGGTGTACGCCGTGCGGAACACCCCGCGGTCGCGCAGCTCGGGGACGACCTTCGCGACGACCTCGTCGAGGCCGTAGGGGCTCACGTGGGAGCCGAGGATGAACCCGTCGACGGCGCGTTCCTGCACGTAGCGGTCGATCTCGGCGGCCACCCCCGCGGGCGTCCCGACGAACACCGCCCGGTCGAACACGTGAGTCACGACCTCGCGCAGCGACCAGCCGTGCTCGCGGCCCAGCGCCCGCCAGGCCTCGGCCGTGGCCTGCGGGTCCTGGCTCAGCGGGGCCCGCCCGCGGATCCACGCCGGCGCCCCGGGCGTGGGCTCGAGCTCCGGGACGGGGCCGTCCGGGTCGAGCTGCGAGAGGTCCCGGTTCCACACCATCTCGGCCAGCACGATCGCGGTGAACGGGTCCACCTGCCGGCTGCGCACGTCCCGGTGCCGGTCGCGCGCCTCGGCCTCGGTGTCCCCCAGCAGGACCGCGGCCGACGGCAGGATCTTGACCTGGTCGGGATCGCGGCCGAACTTCGCCACCCGCGCCTTGACGTCGGTGTAGAAGGCCTTCGCCTCGTCGAACTTCTGGTAGCGGGAGAAGATCGCGTCCGAGCGGGAGGCGGCGAAGTCCCGCCCCGCCGGTGACTCCCCGGCCTGCAGCACGACCGGGTGCCCCTGCGGGCTCCGCGGTGTGGTGAACCGGCCGGCGATGTCGAACTGCCTGCCGCGGAAGGAGAACTCCCCCACCCGCTCGTCGCGCAGGAAGCGGCCGGAGGCCGGATCGGCCACCACCGCGTCCGATCCCCACGAGTCCCAGAGCGCCCGGACCGCGTCCAGGGTCTCCCCGGCACGCTCGTAGCGCTGCGACCTGTCCAGGAACCCGCCGCGCCGGAAGTTCTCCCCGGTGTCCGCGTCCGAGCTCGTCACGACGTTCCAGGCGGCCCGGCCGCCGGAGAGGATGTCCAGGGTCGCGAACTTGCGGGCGAGCTCGTAGGGCTCGTTGAAGGTCGCGTTGATCGTGCCCGCGAGCCCGATGTGGTCGGTGACCGCCGCCAGCGACGCCAGCACGGTGAACGTGTCCGGCCGGCCGACGACGTCCTGGTCGAACACCTGCCCGCCGCGGGTCCGCAGCCGCAGTCCTTCCGCGAGGAACAGCAGGTCGAGGGTGCCGCGCTCGGCGGTACGGGCCCAGTGCTCGAAGGAGCTGAAGTCGATGTGGCTGCCCGAGGCCGGGTCGCTCCACACGGTGTCGTGGTTGACGCCCGGGAAGTAGGCCCCGAGGATGACCTGCCGCTTCACGCCGCCACCCCCGCGTACCGCGACGCCGGGCGCCCCAGCCCGAACCGCTCCCGCAACGTCCCCGCCTCGTACTCCGTGCGGAACAGCCCGCGCCGCGCGAGCTCCGGCACCAGGTCGTCGACGATCGCGTCGAGGTCGGCTGGTAGCACCGCGGGCCGCAGCCGGAACCCGTCGAGCCCCTCGTCCGCCCAGGACTCCAGCAGGTCGGCGAGCGCGGTCGGGGTACCCGCGAGCACCGCGGCGTCCGAGCGCAGCGGCGTGATCGCGTCGAGGCGGCGGAGCCGCTCGTGCGCGGCGTCCGCGTCCCGGTCGAGGACGACCACCAGGTCCGCGAGCACCGTCAGCGGCGGGCCCGTCCGCGCGACCGCGTGCTGGGCGGCGCGGATCTCGCCGAGGACCGCGGCGATGTCCGAGGACCCCCGCGGCGTCACGAACACGACGTCCGCGGCGCGGGCGGCCAGCTCGTAGGCGGTGCGGGCGTGCGCGAGCGCGACGACCAGCGGCTGGCCCTGCGGCGGGCGCGGCACGATGCCCGGCCCCTTCACCGCGAAGTGCGGGCCCTCGAAGTCGATCGCGTGGACCTTGTCGCGGTCCAGGAAGCGGTGGGTGGCGGCGTCCCGGATCTCCGCGCCGTCCTCCCAGCTGTCCCAGAGCCGGCGGACGACCTCCACGGCGTCCGCGGCCTCGTCGAACAGCTCCTGCACCGCGGCGGCCGTCTCGGGGGTGTTCAGGCTCTCGCGGCGGATCTCCGGCAGGGTCCGGCGGCCGAAGTGCGCCGCCTCGTCCGCCCGGGCCGAGGTCTGCACGCGCCATCCCGCGCGGCCGCGGCTGTCGTGGTCGAGCGTCGAGATCGCCGAGGCGATGTGGAAGGGCTCGGTGTGGGTGGTGGTGACGGTCGGGACGAGACCGACGTGCTGCGTCAGGGGCGCGAGGAACGCCGCGACCAGCGACGCGTCGAGCCGGCCCTGCACCAGGTCGGTGCGGCGGGCGCCCTCGGCGAGGTGGTCACCGGACTGCAGGCCCAGGCCGTCCTCGATGGTGAGCAGGTCGAGGCGGCCCCGCTCGGCGGCCCGGGCGAGCGCCGCCCAGTAGCGGGCGGTGAACAGCGACTCCGGGCGGGCGCCCGGTTCGCGCCAGGCGGCGGGATGCCAGCCGGCGCCGTCGAGGGCGACGGCGAGATGGAACGGTGCCATGAGGGCAGACCTCTCCTGCGGGAGGGCGGACGGGAGTCGGGCGCGTCAGCCCCGACAGGCCGCGCTGGCCGTGCGCAGGAGGTCCACGTGACGGCGCCGCACCCCGAGAAACATCCGTCCTCCATCGCTCCCGGCTTTAGCACCCGCACCCGAGGACGGGGGGTTGCTGCGGCGTCGTCGAGCCAGGTCTCTCAGCCGCTCTGGATGGTGTGGCCCGTGAGGGCCCCTGCCACTGTACGTACGCGTGACCGGGCCGCGTCAATCCCTCGGGTGACGCTGTGACCCACACCGCTCGCCTTGCGGCACAAGGTGTCCGGACAGGATCCCGGTCCTCGGGAACCCCGTCCCGTCCGCGGGCGATCGACCGGACATTCAGCCGGCGGTGGTCTCCTCGCGCACCAACGCGGCGATGCGGACGTCCCGGGTCCGCTCGAGGTGGGTGCGCAGCAGCGAGCGAGCGGTGTCCTGGTCCCCGGCGGTGATCGCGTCGAGGACCGCCGTGTGCTCGTCGTCGGACGAGTCGAGGTTCGGGTTGCGGGACATGTCGACGCTGTCGTAGAGCGCGAGCTGCAGGGCCAGGCGCTCGAGGATCCCGGTGATCGTCGGGTTGTGGCAGGCCTGGCGCAGCACCGAGTGCCAGCGCCCGTGCAGCATCCGGATCTGGTCCGGGTCGGTCGCCTGCCGGGCCTCCTCGTGGACGTGCCGCAGCCGGGCGAGGTCGAGCGCGGAGCGGTGGGCGGCGGCGGAGGCGGCCGCCTCGGCCTCCAGGGCGATGCGGGCCTGGTAGATCTCGACGACCTCGGTGGCGGTCAGGGTGCGGACCTGCGGGCCGCGGCTCCCCCGGACCACCAGCCCGTCGCACTCCAGCCGCAGGATCGCCTCGCGCACCGGGGCCCGGCCGACGCCGAGCCGCGCGGCCAGCGCCGTCTCCAGCAGCGTCGTCCCGGACGGGAGGGCGCCGCCGACGATCTCGTCCCGCAGCACCAGGTACTGCGCCTCACCAGCGCCCGCCTGCCCTGCCACCTGGCCTGTCGAGCCTGCTGCCACCGCGTTCCTCCGGACCGTTGCGTGGCCGTCACTGTACGACACGTGTCCGCACATTCGGCCATCCGCGTCATTCAGTGTTCACACGTGGAGACACATGGCGACACACGCTTGCGCTCGTTCCGGGCCCGGCTTACTGTCGCCGTGTCCGGTTCCGAACTCGCGCCCCCGGGGAGGTCAGACGTGCCGAGCGCCCAGCGCGACGTGCTGTCCCACCCCCGTGACACGCGCGGGGACCGGGGCTGCCGCAGCTGTCGCCCCTGCCCGCGCGGCTGATCCCGCGCCGATCCCGGTCAGCCGGACCCCGGCCGCCCGTGCCCGGGCGGCCGGTCCGCACCCGTGCCGCGCCCGGCGCGGTGCTGTCGATTCCGCTCTCGAGAGGTTCTCCCATGACGTCCGACGTCGTGCTGCGCCGCGGCCTGGTCGTGGCCGCGCTGACCCCGTTCGTGCGGGACACCGTGCGCGTGGACAAGGGCCGCTTCGCCGCCCAGCTGCAGGCGCTCGGCCGCGAGAAGCCCGTCGCCGTGACCGTCGGCGCGGTGGAGAGCCAGGAGTTCCAGGTCCTGACGCGCGCGGCCCGGCTCGGGCTGGTCGACGCGGCCCGCGAGGAGCTCCCCGCCGGGGTGCCGGTGATCTCCGGGGTCTCCAGCGCGTCGATCCGGGAGTCGATCGCGCTCGCCGGCGAGATCGCGAAGCGCGGCGCGACGGTGGCCGCGGCGGTGGCGAGCCCGAAGCCGTGGGGTGCCGCGCCGACGGCGGAGGAGGCCTACCGCTGGTTCGCCACCCTGGCGGACGCGAGCCCGATCCCGGTGCTGCTCTACAACAATCCGCGCCTCGGCGTGGACCTCTCGGTCGACACGATGGCCCGGATCTGCAGCCACCCCAACGTCGCCGCGATCAAGGAGACCTCTCGCGACGAGGCGAAGCTGCTCGGCCTGGTCAACCGGATCCAGGGCCACGCGCACGTCTACACGAACATGGAGCTGCTGTTCTCCACGCTCGCCCTCGGCGGCTCCGGCGCCATGCTGCCCACCTCGGGCCTGCCGCTGGCCGCTCGCCTGGTCGAGGCGTTCGAGGCCGGTGACCCCGCCGAGGCCGCCCGCCTGGCGCTGTTCTTCGCCGAGTTCCCCAGCCGCTGGACGAACCTCGGTTTCCTGCCCGCGGTCAAGGCCGCCGCCGGCCTGATGGGCCTGGAGCTCGGCCCGCCCGTCCATCCCTGGTCCGGGCTGTCGGAGGAACAACTCGCCGAGATGCGCGAGTTCCTCGCCAAGTGGGAGCTGCTGGACTACTACGCGGAGGCGGCCAAGTGACGCTCGTCGACCTGTCCCACCCGCTCTGGGCCGGGATGCCGAAGATCCCGATCCTCCCCGAGGTGGAGCGCCACCAGATCGCCGCGATCGCGGACGGGGCGCCGATGAACATCTCGTCGATCACGCTGGCGCTGCACGTGGGCACCCACGTCGACGCCCCCTCGCACATCGTGGAGGGCGGCACCCCGATCGACGAGCTGCCGGTCGAGCGCTTCCACGGCACCGCCGTGGTGTCGCGGGTGGACCGCAAGCCCGGCGAGGAGATCACCGTCGAGGACGTGCTCGCCGGCGGGCCCGAGCCCGAGCGCGGCGAGTTCCTCCTGGTCGCGACGGGGTGGAGCACGAAGTTCACCTCGCCCGAGTACGGCGACCACCCGAGCCTCTCCCCCGCGCTCGCCGAGTGGTGCGTGGAGCGCGGGATCCCGTTCGTGGGCGTCGACATGATCACGCCCGACCTGCCCGTGCACCGCCGCCCGCAGGGATTCGACTTCCCGGTGCACCGCACGCTGCTCGGCAACGACGTGCTGATCGCCGAGAACCTGACCCACCTCGACGGGCTGGCCGGCCGCCGGGTGCGCCTGCTCGCCTTCCCCCTCGCCATCCGCGGCGGAGACGCCGGCCCGGCCCGCATCCTGGCGGAGATCTAGACATGCGCTCGCTCGACCGTGGAACCTCGCCCCTCGACGACCCGGAGTCGCCGCTGTCGCGGGCGGCCCGGCAGCCCCTGATGCTGGGCCTTTTCCTGCCCCTGCAGACCGGCGCGTTCTCCCAGTCCACGCTGCCGCGCGGCACCCGCTGGGACTTCGAGTACAACCGCCACCTCACCCAGCTCGCCGAGAACGCGGGCTTCGAGTTCGTGTTCGGCCTGCAGCAATGGATCGGGCAGGGCGGCTTCGGCGGCGAGCAGCACTACCGCGAGAACTTCCTGGACCCCTTCATCTCCACGGTCGCGCTGTCGACCACGACCACCTCGATCCTGTCGATCTCCACCGTGCATGTGCTCTACGGCAACTGGCACCCGCTGCACCTGGCCCGCTTCGCCGCGACGGCGGACCACATCGCGGGCGGGCGCTACGGCCTCAACATCGTGACGGGCTACGCCACCGGCGAGCCCCCGATGTTCGGCATGGACCGCATCGACCACGACCGGCGCTACGACATGGCGGACGAGTTCACGTCCATCATGGAGGACCTCTGGGCGGGCCGGGAGAACCTCACCTACGAGGGCGAGTTCTACAAGCTGACGGACGCGTTCGTCTCCCCGCGCCCGCAGTACGGCCGCCCGATCCTGGTGGCCGCCAGCGGTTCCCAGGCCGGCTACGACTTCGCCGGCAAGCACGTGGACATCGTGTTCACGGCCAGCCCGGCCGGCGCCGCGTTCGACGGGGCGATCGACGCGATGCCCGCGCACGTCGCCCAGATCAAGGCGGCCGCGCGGGCGCAGGGCCGCGAGGTCAAGGTCATCATCTTCCCACTCGTCATCTGCCGGGACACCGATGCCGAGGCGGAGGCCTACCGGGACGAGATCGTGGCCCACGCCGACCACGAGTCCCTGGTCACCTACCACGCCCGACACACCACCGGGGACTCCAAGGCCTGGCCGCAGCACGTGCTCGCGGACCGGGCCCTCGGTGGGCACCTGCAGATCGTCGGCGGCCCGGAGAAGGTCGCCGAGAGCCTGGACCGGCTGCACGCCGCCGGGTTCGACGGGGTGCAGCTGGGCTTCTACGACTACGAGCCGGAGCTCGCCTACTTCACCGAGGCCGTGGTCCCCCTGCTGAAGGCCCGCGGACTCCGATCATGATTCTGACCGCCACGGTGATGGGCCTGGGCATGCACCACGGCGCCTGGCGCTACCGAGACGGCGACCCGTTCGACCAGACGGATCCCGCCTACTACGTGCAGATCGCCACGACCGCCGAGCGCGGCGGCCTGCACGCGATCTTCCTGGCCGACACCCTCGACGTCAGCGAGGAGCGGTTCGCCCGCCCCAACCTCGGCGCCCTGGACCCGGCCGTCGTGCTGTCCGTGATGGCCGCGCACACCGAGCGGATCGGGCTGGTCGGCACCTCGTCGACCACGTTCAACGAGCCCTACAACCTGGCGCGGCGCTTCGCGAGCCTGGACGCGATGAGCCGCGGCCGGGCGGGCTGGAACGCCGTCACCACCTTCGTGCCCGCCGTCGCCGGCAACTTCGGTGGCCTGCCGCTGCCCGCCCACGACGAGCGCTACGCCCGCGCCGCCGAGTTCCTCGACGTCGTGATCGGGCTGTGGGAGAGCTGGGAGCCCGGCGCGACCGTGGGCGACAAGGCGGGCAACGTCTACGTCGATCCCTCCCGGGTGCACGCCCTCGACCACGTCGGCCCGCACTTCGCCGTCCGCGGCCCCTCGACTCTGCCGCGCTCCCCGCAGGGCAGGCCGGTGATCTTCCAGGCCGGGGCCTCGGAGGGCGGGCGCGAGCTCGCCGCGCAGTACGCCGACGTCGTGTTCACCGCGCAGAACACCCTGGCCGGGGCGGTCGAGTTCCGGTCCGACGTCCGGCGCCGGGCCGTCGCGCACGGCCGCCCCGCCGACTCGATCAAGGTCCTGCCCGGCCTGCTCCCCGTGCTGGGCAGCACGACCGCGGAAGCCCAGCGGCGCAAGGACACCCTCGACGAGCTGCGCGGCATCGGGCCCGAGCTGGAGAAGCTCGCCCTGCGCGTCGGGGTGCCCGTCGCGGAGCTGGATCTCGACCGCCCGCTGCCGGTGGACAAGATCCGTGCCAACGCCGGCTTCCGCGGCTCGCACGGCTTCCGGGACGCCGCGGTCGGCCTGGCCGAGCGCGAGCAGCTCACCGTCCGGGAGCTGTTGTACGCCAACGGCGGCGGCCACCTCCAGGTCGTCGGCACCCCCGAGGAGCTGGCGGACACCGCACAGACCTGGCTCGAGGCCGGGGCCGCGGACGGCTTCAACCTCATGATCGACGCGTTCCCCAGCGGCCTCGACACGGTCGTCGACCACGTGGTCCCGCTGCTGCGCAGGCGATGTCTGTTCCCCCAGGACTACGCCGGCACCACCCTCCGCGCCCACCTAGGACTCACATGAGCGACTCCGTGGCCAGTCCCGTTCTCGTCGACCTGACGGAATCCATCACCACGATCACGCTGAACCGCCCCGACCAGGGCAACACGATCACCTACGCCACCATGCAGGCGCTGCTCGCCGCCCTGGAGCAGGCGCACGCCGCCGGCACCCCGGTGCTGCTGCTCCGCGGCGCCGGCGCGGACCTCACCCCCGGCCGCGACAAGGGCGAGAAGGTGCCGGGCGTGAGCCGCGCGGACAACCTCTCGCTCATCCTGCGCGCCAACGAGTTGCTGGGCTCGTTCCCCGGCATCTCGGTGACCGCGGTGCGCGGCCGGGCCCTGGGCTTCGGCACCGGCCTGGCGCTGCACAGCGACATCGCGATCGCGGCGGACACCGCGGTTCTCGGGTTCGACGAGCTGGCGGCGGGGCTGCCGCCGCTCGTCGTCCTCACCTACCTGTACCGGCACGTCCACCCCAAGGTGGCGGACGATCTGGTGCTCACCGGGCGCCGGGTCGGCGCGGCCGAGGCCCGGTCGCTGGGCCTGGTGTCGCGGGTGGTGGCCGAGGCGGACCTCGACGCCGTGGTCGACCGGACCGTCGCGGAGCTGGCCGGGCGCGATCCCTCCGCGCTGCGGCTGCTCAAGGAGTTCGCCCGGGAGGCGAAGTCGGCCGATCCCCGGCCGCAGAAGGACTTCGGCGGGTACGCGGTGGAGCGTCTCGTCCGCTGGATCGAAACGGAGAAGGGCGCATGACCGCCACAGTTCCCGCGGCCGTCGCCGCCGCACCGGCGAAGGTCCGCCGGGCCAACTTCGCCTCCGCCTGGCTCGGCTGGATGCTCGACGGGTTCGAGACCTACTCGATCGTCCTCGTCGGCAGCCTCGTCGTCGCCGACCTGATCGGGCAGGGTGCCTCGCCGCTCTACTTCGGCACGATCCTCGCCGTGCAGCTGGTCGCCTGGGCGATCGGCGGGCTCACGTCCGGCGTCCTGATCGACTACTTCGGACGCCGCCGCGTCCTCATGGTCTCGATCCTCACCTACGCGATCGCGACCGGCCTCGCCGCGCTCTCCCCCAACTTCACGATCTTCCTGATCCTGCGGATCATCGCCGGGCTGGGCATGGGCGCCGAGTGGGGTCCCGGCAGCGCGCTGGTGGCCGAGACCTGGTCGGACCGCACCCGCGGGCGCGGGATCGCGTTGCTGCAGTGCGCCTTCGGCGTCGGCTTCCTGGTGGCGACCGGCGTGTTCTGGCTGCTCGGCCCCACGGACCCGGGCACCTGGCGCTGGCTGCTGGCGATCGGGGCGCTGCCCGCGCTCGTCGTGCTGTTCGTGCGGCGGCGGGTCGGCGAGTCCCCGCTGTGGCAGGAGTCCGACAAGCGCCGCCGCGAGGCGAACGCCCGGGCGCAGCGCGGCGAGGCCCGCGAGGGCGACCGCGCACTCACCACGTTCACCCTGCGCGCGATCTTCGCGGACCGGGTCAGCCGCGGGCGGATGCTGAAGCTGCTGGCGCTGTCCACCGCGAGCCTGGTGGGCTGGTGGGCGGTGTCGACCTGGGTGCCGCAGTACGCCGGGGCCGCGGTGAAGGCGGCCGGTGCCGCACCCACCACGACCACGCTCATCGTCGTCGCCTACAACGCGGGCGGCGTCGTCGGCTGGCTGGTCTGGGGGCTGCTCGCGGACACCATCGGCCGGCGGTGGGCGTTGTTCGGCTACTTCGCCGGAGCGCTCGTGCTGACCTGGGTGCTGTTCGGGTTCCACTGGGGCTCGCTCGGCCTGCTCACCCTCGTCGTGGCCGTCAACGGGTTCTTCACCCTCGGGCAGATGGGCTGGATGGCCACCTACCCGGGCGAGCTCTTCCCCACGCACCTGCGGGGCAGCGCGATCACCGTCGTGTTCAACGCCAGCCGGATCTTCGCCGCCGCCGGCGCCCTGCTGTCCGGCGCGATCGTCGGCGGCCTGGGCGGGATCGCCACCGCGGCCCTGGTCATCGGCTCCATCTACGTCCTCGGCATCGTGTTCTCGCTGATAGCGGGCCCGGAGACGAAGGGACTTCCCCTCCCGAAGTGAGCAGCCCACCCGGGCGGCCCCTCTCGACGGGGCCGTCCGGGTGCGGTTGACTGATGCCATGTTGCGCATGCGGCTCCAGTTCTTCTGGCCGAGCCGCCGCGTGTGCGAGTTCGACGAGTTCTGTCTCCCGGCCGCGCAGTAGCCGCGGTCCTTCCTGCGCGTCTGCGCGGCCGTTCCCGATCCCATCGGAACGACACCAGGAGACACAGCCATGTCCGTCACGGACGACCTGCTCGCCAACAACGCCCGCTACGCCGAGAGCTTCTCCGGCCCGCTCCCCCTCCCGCCCGCCAAGCACCTTGCCGTCGTGGCCTGCATGGACGCCCGGCTCGACGTCTACCGCATCCTCGGCCTCAACGAGGGCGAGGCCCACGTCATCCGCAACGCCGGCGGCGTGGTCACCGACGACGAGATCCGCTCGCTCGCGATCAGCCAGCGTCTGCTCGGCACGCAGGAGATCATCCTCATCCACCACACGGACTGCGGGATGCTCACCTTCACCGACGACGGCTTCAAGAAGTCCATCCAGGACGACACCGGCATCAAGCCCCAGTGGTCCGCCGAGGCCTTCCCCGATCTCGACGAGGACGTCCGCCAGTCGATCGGGCGGATCAAGGCGAACCCCTTCGTCCCGAACAAGGACTCGGTGCGCGGCTTCGTCTTCGACGTAGCGACCGGAAAGCTGAACGAGGTCGTCTGACCCGCGCCCGTTCCGCCCGCTCGCACACCACTCCGGGCCCTCGCACACCTGCAGGACCACGTGTGCGGAGGACCGGGACGGTGTGCGAGCGGTTCGCCGGGGGACGCACGCCGGCCCGGGCGCCCCCGTGGGGCGTCCGGGCCGGGTCCGTCAGGCGGCTCTTCAGGCGGCGAGGGCCATGGCCGGGGCGGTGACCGGGGCAACCGTGCCGCGGGCCTCGATCGCGGTGAACAGGGCGTCCTCGTAGCGGGCCACGCAGGAGTCCCAGGTCAGGGTCTCGGCCTTGGCCCGGGCCTGGGCGGAACGGGTGGCCAGCAGCTCGCGGTCATCAGCCAGCTCCCGCAGCGCCGCCCGGAGGGTGTCGACGTCGCGGGCCGGGACGATCGTGCCGGGGCCGGCGGCCAGGTCGCGGACACCGGGCAGGTCGGACACGACCGGGACAGCACCGGCCATCATGCCCTCCAGCACGACCAGGCCGAACGCCTCGGCCTGCGTCACGGACGGGAGGGTGACCACGTCGGCCTGGTCGTAGGCGGCGGCGAGCTCCTCATCGGAAACCCGGCCGGCGAAGCGAATGTTCGTGGCGCCGGCGGCGAGGCGCTGGTAGTCGGCGCGGTGCGGGCCGTCCCCGATCAGGGTCAGCTCCATGCCGTCCTGGCCGGCGACGGCGGGGATGAGCCACTCGAGGCCCTTGTAGGGGCGCATCTGCCCGACGAACAGCACCCGCAGCGGGCCGTCGGTCTTCTTCTCCGCGAGGGGGCGGAGGTCGGTGCCCCACTCGATGACCTTCACCGGCGGCCGGCCCGAGCCGCGGGACTCGCTGTCGGCGTAGAACTGCGAGGTGGTCAGGGTCATGTCGGCGCGGCCGGAGAGGATGCGGTGGAGGCGGTTGTAGACGCCGGAGAGGGTCTCGGCGCCGCGGACGGCGAGGGCGGAGTGGTGGGTGTAGACGACCGGGGTGCCGCGGCGGGCGCCGGCGAGGAGGAGGAAGACGTCGGACATGGTGGGGACCGGGCCGTGGAGGTTGATGACGTCGTAGTCGCGGGTCATGGCCGAGATGTGGCGCCAGTAGGCCAGCATCGCCGAGAAGCGGTACTCGCCGAAGGACAGCCGGGGGATCTGCACCGAGGACAGGACGTCGACGCGGTGTCCGCGGCCGCGGAGCCCGGTGGTGAGGCGGTCGACGCAGCGGGAGATCCCGGACACGATCGGCGGGGCCTCCGAGGTGACGATGAGGACGTTGAGGCCCTCGGCGTGGGCCGAGACGGCCGGGCGCAGGGTGCCGGTGGTGGGGGTGATGGTGCGCTGGGTGCGGAGGTGGGTGAGGAAGCGGCGGGCCTCGCGCACCATCGGGAACCGGCCGGTGGTGGCGGTGGTGGTGTTCGACATCGGGGGCTCCTCGTCCGTTCCTGCTGACGAGGACAACTCTGCTGCTCAGAGCCCCGGCAAACGATCGTGTGCACCCGCCGACCGGCAGGGCTCCACCCCCGAACCCGGGTAGGGTTCACCCCCCACCCGACCCTCGTGAGGGGCAATAGTCGCTATAGCGACTCCGCTCACCCACCCCACCGGCTCCGCCGGCTGCCGTCCCCCGGCCGCCATTCACAGCGTCAGGTACCTGCCGCGGCTCGGAGGGCGGGGCGGTTGGGTTTGCCCTGCTCCGTGAGCGGCATCGTGTCGACGGGGAGGAAGCGCAGGGCCTCGGCCAGCTCGGTGCCGTACGCCTCGGCGACCGCGGCCCGGCAGTCGTCGACGTCGACCTTCCCGTCCGGCCATGCCTCGACGGCGGCGACCGGGTGCTCCCCCGCCACCATCACCGCGTAGCGCACGGAGGCCCGGCGACACAGCGTGTCCTGGATCGCGACCGGGCTGACCTCCCGGAAGGCGTCGACGTCCGACTCGCGGCCGACGAAGCAGAGCATGTCCTCCGCGTCGAGCTCGCCCAGGTCGCCGGTGCGGTACCAGCCGTCGACGAAGTGCTCGGCCTCCTCCACCGGGCGGTGCCGGTAGCCCTGCGCCATCGCGGGCGAGCGCACCTCGATCGCGCCGGCCCGCGGGTCGAGGGTGCCGTCGGCCCGCCGGAACCGCACCTCGACACCGGGCGCGATGTGCCCCGCGCACCAGAACCGGGAGGGCCGGTCGTGCTCGGCCGGCGTCAGCGCGCTGACGATCCCGATCTCGCTGGCGCCGTACGTGTGCATGACGACGGGGCCGATCTTCGCGCGCGCCCGCTCGCGCAGCACCGGCGCGGCCATGGCCCCGATGTGCGTGAGCGCCCTGAGCGAGGAGAGATCGTGCGAGGCGACGGCGGGGTGGTCCATCAACCCGAAGAGCTGCGGCTCCACCAGGAACAGGTGGGTGATCCGCTCCCGCTCGACCGTCTCCAGGGTCGCGAGCGGCTCGTAGCGGTCCGCGAACACGACCAGGCCGCCACCCATGATCGTCTGGTCGACCAGGATCTGGGTGAGGTAGGCGAGCTTGCCGTTGGCGAGCTGGCGACGCCCCGGATCCCGCACGACCGGCAGGCAGGCGGTGTAGGCGGCGAAGTCGCGCCGGCTGCCCTTCGGCACGCCGGTCGTCCCACCCGAGGAGATCACGACGGCGAGGTCCTCCGGCCGGGCCCGGACCTCCAGCGGGGCGTCGGACTCCTCGGCGGCCCGCAGGTCCAGCCGCAGGTCCACGCCCTCGACCTCTCCGACAGCGGCGAGCGGCACGGTGACGCCGGGCGGCAGCAGGTGCGCCGTCTGCGGGAACAGCACCAGCAACGCCGGGTCGAACTGCGCGATCGTGCGCGCCCGGCGCTCGGGATCCGGTGGCACGGACAGGTACACCGCCGCCGCCCCGATCACGTGCGCCGCGTACCGCACGGCCAGCGCCTCGGGGGCGTTCGGCGCGATCAGGGCGACGAGATCCCCGCGGCCCACCCCCAGGCCGTCGAGCACCCGGGCGTAGCGGCGGACCGCGCCGAGCAGCGCCGTGCCACTGGTGTCGCGCAGCTCCGTGCCACTCGTGTCGCGCAGCTCCGTGCCGGTCGTGTCGCGCAGCTCCGTGCGGGTCACGGACCGGTCCCCGGCCGCCTCCAGCGCCGCCACCAGGTCCTCGATGTACACGCCCACGTCGTCCTCCTCGCTCGCCTCCCGCACAGGCTCCCCGAGGTCGCTCCATTTCCGCTCCAACTCCGTTACCCGGGACGGGAGCCCGATGAGTTCCGCGCCGCCGGGCGGTCCACCCTCCATGGACACCGTCAACCTCGCGACCCTGTACGACCTGCCGGCCATGGACTGGGCGGCCGTGGGCGCCGGCCTCGAGGCCGGGTTCGCCCAGGCCCCGGGCCAGGGCGGGCCGGACCGGCACACCTGCTGGCTCACCACCCTCAACGCCGACGGCAGCCCACACGTCACCGCCCTCGGCGCGCTCTGGGTGGACGGCGCGTTCTGGTTCGAGACCGGCGAGACCACCCGCAAGGGCCGCAACCTCGCCCGCGACCCGCGCTGCGCGCTGAGCCTGGCCACCCACGACTTCGACCTGACGGTCAACGGGAGCGCCGTGCACGTCACGGATCCCGAGACCGTCGCCCGCCTGGCCGCGGCCTGGGCCGAGGGCGGCTGGCCCTGCCGGGTCGACGACAGCGGCACCGCGCTGACCGCGGAGTTCAGCGCGCCGTCGGCCGGGACGCCGCCGTGGGCGATCTACCGGATCGACGCCACGAGCGCGACCGCGCTGGGCACCGTCGAGCCCGGCGGCGCCACCCGCTGGACCTTCTGAACGGTTAGGTTCCCTGGATGGCCGACGATCTCGCCCCCTGGGTGCGGGAGCTCGCGGCCGGGTTCGACGTCGCGGCGACCACCGAGGCCGTCGTCGCCGCCGACCTGGCCGCCGTCTGGCCCGAACGGATCGGTGACGACGGGTTCGCCGGGATGCTGCGGGCCAGCGTCGAGGAGAACGTCACCACCCTGCGCGACCTGCTCGCCGGCCGGATCCCACCCGGCCTCCCCGACCTGAAGCGCCCCACCGAGTTCGCCCGTGCCCAGGCCGAGCTGCGGCTCCCGCAGACTGCGCTGCAGCACTCCTACCGCGTCGGTTTCCTCGCGATCTGGGAGCGCTGGGCCGAGCACCTCACGGCGGGCGCGGGCCCCGGGGACGACCTGAGCACCGCCCTGCGCGACTCCACCCGGATGGTCTTCGCCTACCAGGACCGGGCGATGCGCACGGTCGCCCGCGCCTACGCCCGCGTCGACGAGGCCCTCCGCGACTCCCGGGAGCACCTGCGGCACGGGATCGTCCGGCAGCTGCTGGCGGATCCGGCCGCGCCCCCGCCCGACCGGGACCTGCGGCTCACACTGGGCTACGACGTCGGCGCCACCCACGTCGCGGTGCTCCTGACCGGCGGCGACACCCTGGGCTCCCCCGTCGCGGCGCAGCAGCTGCGGTACCGCCTCGACGAGCATCGGACGGTCCTGTGGTTCGGCCGCCCGACCTGGGCCGACACCGAGGACCTGGCCGAGGCGCTCGACGGCACCACCGCCTCCGTCGGTTCTCCCGCACCGGGTCTCGCCGGCTTCCGCGCCACGTTCGCCGAGGCCGAGCAGGTGGAGCGGGTGCGCGCCCGGCTGGGCACCCCGGGCGTGGTGACGATCGCGGACGTCCGCCTCGAGGCCCTGCTCGGCGGCGGTGACCCCGGGAAGCCGGACCGGGCCGCCCGGTTCGTGGCCGACGAGCTCCGCGGGCTCGCCGACGACGGCCCCGAGGGCGAGCGGCTGCGCGAGACCCTGCGGACGTGGTTCGCGACCGGCAGCCACGTCGGCACCGCGAAGGCCCTGGGCCTGCACGAACACACCGTCCGCAACCGGCTGCGCCGCGCCGAGGAACTGCTCGGCCGTCCCGTCACCGAGCGCCGCACCGAGATCCAGGTGGCCCTGCGCCTGCTCCCCCTCACCCGCGGCTGACGGTTCCGGTGAGGCACGGGCCCGGGAACTCACGGGTTCGGCCAGTGCGCCGCACCGCCCGGGCCTTGTGGGATGGTCCGATGAGACTCGGGTACTTCTCGATGCCGATGCACCCGGCCGACCGCCCCTGGCAGGAGACCCTGGCCGAGGACCGGGCCGCGGTGATCCTCGCCGACCGCCTCGGCTTCCACGACGCCTTCATCGGCGAGCACCTCACGGACCGGATGGAGACGATCACCAGCAGCATGGTCTTCCTGGCCACGCTGATCTCCGACACCAGCCGGATCAAGCTCGCCACCGGCACCAGCAACCTGTCCCACCAGCATCCGGTGGTCGTGGCCGCGCAGGCCGCGATGTTCGACCACCTCGCCGGCGGCCGGTTCATCCTCGGCGTCAGCCCCGGCGCGCTGCAGACGGACGCCGAGGCGCTGGGCATCCTCGGCGAGGACCGCGCGGCGATCTTCGCCGAGGCCATGGACGTGATCACCGGGATCTGGGCCGGCGAGGCCCCCTACGACCTGCCCGGCGCGCGGTTCCCGGTGTCCACCCGCCGCACCATGAACCCGGATCTGAACATCGGCTACCTGCCGAAGCCGCTGCAGTCGCCCCGCCCGGAGATGGTCGGCACCGTCCTCGCGCCCTACTCGAACACGGCCACGGTGCTGGGCCGCCGGGACGTCCACATGCTGTCGGGCAACTTCCTGCTCCCGCAGTGGGTCGCCACGCACTGGCCCAAGTACGCTGCGGGACAGGAGGAATCCGGACTGCGGGCCGATCCGGCGGACTGGCGGATCGCCAGGACGATCTTCGTCGCCGACACCCACGAGGACGCCGTCGAGTACGCGCTGCGCAACCCGGCCAGCCCGTACCGCGCCTACTACGCGCAGATGATGGACAAGATGCGGCCGCTGGGGCGGATGGAGCTGTTCAAGACGGACCGCTCGATGCCCGACGAGGCCGTGACCCTCGACGGGGCCGTCGACGAGCTCGTCATCGCCGGGACGCCGGACGAGGTGGCCGAGCGGATCCTCACCTTCCGCGAGGAGGTCGGGGACTTCGGCGAGCTGGTGTACGCCGGCATGGACTGGGTGGACGAACGGCTGGCCCGGCGGTCGCTGGAGCTGATGGCCGAGAAGGTCATGCCCGCCGTGAACGGAGCACTCCCGTCGTGACCGCCTACTGGATCGCCCGCGCCGCCGTCCTCGATCCCGAGCAGTACGGCCGCTACGCCGAGCGGGTGCCCGCGATCCTCGCCGAGCACGGCGGCCGCATCCTCGCCCGCGGCGGCGCGTACCGGACCCTGGAGGGCCCGGAGGAGTTCGAACGCTTCGTGGTCGTCGAGTTCCCGTCGATGGACGATGCGGTGCGCTGCTTCGAGTCCCCCGCCTACGTCGAGGCCGCCGCCTTCCGCCGCGGCGGCGCCGGGCGCAACGAGCTCACGATCGTGGAGGGCTTCTAGGCCCGGACCGTGAGCGACTCCCGCAGGGTCTCGACGGCGATCGCGACGGACTCGCGCTGGCCCAGCGTGTAGTCCTCGTTCTCGATGGAGAGCGGGCCGTCGTAGCCGGCGGCGCGCAGGGCGGCGGCGAACCCCGCCCAGAACTCCGTGTCGTGGCCGGTGCCGACCGCGACGTAGTTCCAGGCCCGCTCGTCGGTGCGCGGGTTGGGGATCGTCTCGAGGCGGGAGGCGACGGCGGCGCGGGCCTCGATGCGGGTGTCCTTGGCGTGCACGTGGTGGATCGCGCCGGCCAGGGCGTCGGTCGCCGCGAGCGGGTCGGCGCCCATCCACCACAGGTGGCTCGGGTCGAGGTTGACGCCGACGACCTCGCCCACGGCCGCGCGGAGCCTCAGCAGCCCGGGGACGCTGTAGACGAGCTGGTTGGCGTGCATCTCGACGGCGATCCGCACGCCGCGGCGGCGGGCCTCCTCCGCGAGGCCGCCCCAGTGGTCGACCGCGATGCTCCACTGCTGCTCCAGGAGCCGCAGGTTCTCCTCCGGCCAGACCGTGGTGATCCAGGCCGGGAAGGTGTCGCCGGGCTTGGCCGGCAGCCCGGACATGGTGACCACGGTGTCGACGCCGAACTCCTCGGCGAGCTGCAGGGCGCCGCGCAGGACCCGGTCGTCGGCCGGGCCCTCGACGGGGTGCAGCGGGTTGCCCGAGGCGTTGAACGCCTCGAGCCGAAGGCCGCGGTCGGCGACGTCCTTCTGGAGCGCGGCGCGGGCGGCGGCGCTGCCCAGGAGCTCCTCGACGTCCGCGTGCGGGGCGGGCGACCAGCCGCCGTGGGGTCCGCCGAGTCCGATCTCGACGGTCTCGACGCCCAGCTCGGCGGCCGTGTCGAGCGCCTCGGCGCGGGTGAGGGTGGACAGGCTGTCGGTGAGCAGACCGATCTGCATCAGAGGGCTCCGAGACGGGGGTCGGCAGCCGGCGGAGCCGGCAGGGTGGGTAGGGCCGAGCGGTCGGCAGCCGGCGGAGCCGGCAGGGTGGGTAGGGCCGAGCGGTCGGCAGCCGGCGGAGCCGGCGGGGTGGGTAGGGCCGAGCGGTCGGCAGCCGGCGGAGCCGGCGGGGTGGGGAAGAGACCGAAGAGTCCGCGTTCGCGGACGAGGGAGGTGGGGAGGTCGAGCTCCTGCAGGCCGAGGACTCCGGCCCGGTGGAGCGGTCCGTCGAGCGGGAGGGGCACGGTGCGCCCCAGGGCGGCGGAGGCGTAGGCGGCGACGACGGTCTCGAGGGTGCGCAGCGCGGCGGCACCGTCGGCGGCCGGGGGGCCTTCCTTCTCGATCGCGTCCGCGAGGTCGGCGACGGTGTCCCGCATCGCGTCGGCGATGAGCGGTCCGAGCTCTTGTCCCGCAGGCAGATCGGCCCTGCGGGTGCCCTCGGCGGTGCTGATCTCGAGCCGTTCGAAGGGGGCCCACGGCAGGGTGCCGTCGGCGCGGTAGTGGGCCACCGCGCGTCCCGCCGTGCCGTGGACGGCGATGCCGCCCTGGCCCTCGCCCCAGCCGATGTCGACCAGCCCGACCCGGCGGCCGGCCTCGAGCCGGCAGAGCGCCAGGCCCTCGACCGCGCCGCCGTCGACCGCACTGTCCACATAGGCCGATACTCGCGCGATCGGCGTGCCGAGCAGGTGTTCGGCCAGGTAGACCCCGTGCAGCATGTCCATCAGCACGCCCCCGCCCGCGGCGGCGGGCTCGTGGCGCCACTGCGGCCGGTAGCCCGCGGCCCCCGGCGAGTCGACGACGCCGAGCATCGTCACGCTGACGGTGCGGACTTCGCCGAGCTCGCCGGACCCGATCACCGCCTTCAGCGCGACGACCTCCGGGAAGAAGAGGTAGTTGTGCATCACCCCGAGCACGATCCCGGCCTGCCGGGCCGCCTCGACCATGGCCGCGGCGTCCGCCGGCCGGGCCGCGATCGGCTTCTCGCACAGCACGTGCTTGCCCGCGGCGGCCGCGGCCACCACGAGATCGCGGTGCAGGTGCTGCGGGGTGCAGACGTCGATCACGTCGACGTCGTCGCGGGCCAGCAGCGCCGCCGCGTCGGGATGGACCTGGTCCGCGGCGAGTCCCGCGGCCTCCCGGCCGAGCTCCAGGCGCTCCGGCGTGGGATCGGCGAGCCCGACGATCGCGAACCGCCCCGGCAGGGCCCGGTAGGCGGGGACGTGGAAGTTCAGCGCGACGTTGCCGCAGCCGACGATGCCGACGCGAAGCGTCACCGCGGCCCTCGGAGGTGGACGGGGGTCCCGGTGACGGCCGCGGTGCGGACCGCCTCGAGTGCGGTCGCCTGGGCGATCGCGTCGGCGCGGCCGAACAGCGGGGTGGCGCGAGAGGAGATCGCCAGGGACGCGTTCTCGAACTCGATCCGGTAGGCGTCGTCGTTGTCGTCGCCGGGCTCGGTCAGGCCGGGGGCGTCGACCGTGAGGTGTTCCACGGCACCGTCGCGGTGCAGCTCCAGGTGGCCGCGCCGGCACAGCCACGGGTCCGTCACGACGATCTTCCCGCCGGTCCCGACGATCTCCAGCTCGTCGCGGCGCGGGTGGTCCAGCGCGACGTCGAACTGGCCGAGGGCGCCACCCGGCAGGGTGAGGGTGGCCGCCAGGCGGAGGTCCCCGCCGTCGGCACCCGGGGCGGTGTCGACGACCTGCGCCGCGGAGACCGACACGGGCTCGCCGCCGAACAGCCGGACGGCGCTGACGCAGTAGCAGCCCAGGTCGAGCACCGCGCCGCCGCCGAGCGCGCCGGTGCGGCGGATGTCGCCCGGGTCGACGCTCACGGCGAGGGTGGCCCGCACGAGCGCGACGGAGCCGATCGCGCCGTCGGCGACCAGCCGCTGCGCGAGCCGGGTCTGCGGGTGCTGGCGCCACATCAGGCCCTCGATGCACAGCCGGTCCGCGGCCTCGGCGGCGTCGAAACAGGCGACGACCTCGGCGGCGGTGGGCGCGAAGGGCTTCTCGCACAGCACGTGCTTGCCCGCCCGCAGCGCCTTGACCACCCACTCCGAGTGCAGTGCGATGGGCAGGGGCACGTAGACGGCGTCGATCTCGTCGGACGCGAGCAGCTCGTCGTAGCTGCCGAAGCTGTGCGGCAGACCCAGCTCCGCCGCGTAGGCGGCGGCCTTGCCGCCGTCGCGGCCCGCGACGGCGACCAGCGAGGCCTCCGTGGACCCGGCGAGGGCGGTCGCGACGACCCGGCCGATCGCCGAGGTCGACACCATCCCCCAGCGGACGGTCACGAGCCGACCTTCACCGTCGCGCCGGTGCGCAGGCTCTCGACCGCGGCGTCGGCGAGCGCGAGGGCGGCGCGGCCGTCGGCGAAACCGGGCGAGGGCCGCGTGCCGGTCTCGATCGAGGCGACGAAGTGGTCCATCTCGGCGCGGTAGGCCGGCGTGTACCGGTCGAGGAAGAAGTGGTGGTACGGCGGGGCGACCTCGGTCGCGGTGGCACCCGAGAAGCGGGCGCTGGTGGGCAGCTGGTTCGCCGCGGTGAGCATGCCGAGCTCGCCGAACGCCTCCAGGCGCTGGTCGTAGCCGAAGGCGCAGCGCCGCGAGTTGGTGACGGTGGCCAGCGCGCCGCTCGCGCCGCGCAGCACCACCACGGCGCCGTCGATGTCGCCCGCGGCGGCGATCTCCGGCGAGACCAGGTTCGAGCCGGTGGCCGTGACCTCGACGACCTCGCCCAGGAAGAACCGGGCCATGTCGAAGTCGTGGATCGTCATGTCGCGGAACAGGCCGCCGGACGTCGCCACGTAGGCGGCGGGCGGCGGCGACGGGTCCCGGCTGATGATCACGAGCTGCTCCAGCCCGCCGATCTCGCCCGCCGCCACGCGGTCGCGGATGTCCCGGAACGTCGGGTCGAAGCGGCGGTTGAAGCCGACCATCACCCCGTCGGCGGCCGCGCCGAGCTCGGCGCGGCACTCGTCGACCCGGGCGAGGTCGAGGTCGATCGGCTTCTCGCAGAGCACCGCCTTGCCGGCGCGCACCGCACGCGTCAGCAGGTCGACGTGGGTGGGCGTCGGGGAGGCGACCACGACCGCGTCGATCGCCGGGTCGGCGAGGACCGCGTCGACGTCAGTGACCCAGCGGGTGCCGAAGCCCTCGCCGACCTCGCGGGCCGACTGCTCGATCGGGTCGTAGACCACCGCGAGCTCGGCGCGCGGATGCACCGCCACCGCGTCCGCGTGCACCCTGCCGATCCGGCCGCACCCGATCACACCCAGCCGCACCATGCCTGCTCCTTCGCCGACGCCGCTCGCTTGGAACGGTCCAAGCACCGCGGTGGAGTGTGCGGGCGGCCGAGCCGCCCCGTCAAGGGTCTTCTTGGAACGGTCCAACCCGCGCTACGATCCGGCTGTGCTCCCCACCGACGACCCCGCCGGGCGTACCGGCGCGCGGCGCGCCACGCTCGTCGAGGTCGCGGCGCGGGCCGGCGTCTCCAAGTCGTTGGCCTCCTTGGTGATCCGCGGTGCGCCCGGTCCCGGCGCCGCGTCCCGGGACGCCGTGCTCCGGGCCGCCGCCGAGCTGGACTACCGGCCCGATCCGGCGGCGAAGCGGCTGCGCGAGCACCGGTCCCGCATGCTCGGCGTGGTGTTCGACGCCGGCGACCCCTTCCACGCCGACCTCCTGGAGGCCGTCTATCCCGCCGCCGAGCAGCGGGGCTACGAGGTCGTGCTCGGCGCGCGGGTGCCCAGCCACTCCGAGCAGCGCGTGGTCGAGGCGCTGGTCCGCTCGCGGTGCGAGGGGCTGATGCTGATCAGCGCCACGGCCGCGCCCGCGGACCTGCAGGCGCTCGGTGCGCGACTGCCCGTCATCGTCGTGGCGCATCGCGGCGAGGGCGTCGACGGCGTGCGGGTCGCGGACACGCGGGGGGCGGCAGCGGCGGTGGACCTGCTGGTGTCGTTGGGCCACAGACGGATCCGGCACGTCGACGGCGGCACCCATCCCGGTGCCGCGGAGCGCAGGCGCGGCTACCGGGCGGCCATGCGGCGGCACGGCCTCGAACCCGACGTGGTCCGCGGGGACCAGACCGAGGAGTCCGGTGTCCGGGCCGCGCGGGAGCTGCTGCACAGCCGCGACGGGGTCACCGCGGTGTTCGCCGGCAACGACCGCTGCGCCGTCGGTGTCCTGGACACGCTGCGGCGCGCCGGGGTGGAGGTGCCCGGTGAGCTGTCGATCGTCGGCTACGACGACTCGCGGCTGGCCCGCCTGACCCACGTCGACCTGACGACGATCGCGCAGGACGCCCGGGAGATGGCTCGCCTTGCCGTGGAGGCCCTGGTCGCGCGGCTCGACGGGGAGGACCCGGACGGCCCGCCCCGCGATCTGCTGCTCACCCCGCACCTGGTCGAGCGGGGCACCACCGGGCCCGCGGTGTCCTGACCTGCCGGTCGCGGACTCGCCGGGACCTGGGCCTCGGCCCGGACCCGCATCATCGCCCTGCCGACGAACCTCCGGTGACCGCTCCGGCGGCGTCCCGCGCGGGCCCGCCGCATTGCGTGATCGGCGGGCGGGTGACACCGTTTCCGTTCCGGTCAGGACGGGTAGGCGGTTGCTCATGGGCACGGCGGCGAACGGCACGACGGAGACCGAGCGGAAGTTCGAGGTCCCCGAGGACCTCGAGCTGTCCGATCCCTCGACGATCCTGGGCATCGAGGCACGGCCACGGGACGAGGTCGAGCTCGACGCGACCTACTACGACACCGCCGACCTGCGGCTCGCCCGCGCCGGTGTGACGCTGCGGCGGCGGATCGGGGGCGACGACGCCGGGTGGCACCTGAAGCTGCCGATCGATGCCGACTCCCGGCAGGAGATCCGGCGCCCGGCCGGTCGCGGTGTGCGCCCGCCGGCCGAGCTCACCGCCCTGGCCCGCGTGTTCAGCCGCGGGCAGCGCCTCGATCCGGTCGCCAAGCTCGTCACCCGCCGGCGCCGCTGGACCCTGGCCGACGAGACCGGGGCCGAGCTGGCGGAGCTCGCGGAGGACCGGGTGCAGGGGTTCCCGCTGAACCCCGCGGCGGCCGAGGTGTCCTGGCGCGAGCTGGAGATCGAGCTGACCGGCGACGGCGACGCCGGGCTCCTCGACACCCTGGGGCGCACCCTCCGCCGGGCCGGGGTCCGCCGCTCGCCCGCGCCGTCGAAGCTGAGCCGGGTGCTGGGCGACCGGCTGCCGGCCGCGCCGACGCGCAGGAAGGCGGGCGCCGTCGTCGGCTACCTCGCCGAGCAGACCGAGATCCTGCGCGCCCACGATCCGCTCGTCCGGCTCGACGCCCCCGACGCCGTGCACACGATGCGCACGACCTCGCGGCGGCTGCGCAGCGCGATGCAGGGCTTCCGCGGCGTCCTCGACCGCGAGGCGACCGCGCAGCTCGTCGAGGACCTGCGCTGGCTCGGGGGCGAGCTCGGCCCCGCCCGGGACGCGGAGGTCACCGCCGCCCGGTTCGACGCGGCCGTCCACACCCTGCCCCCCGAGGATGTCCTCGGGCCGGTGGCGCAGGAGATCGCCCGCCGCTTCGCCCGCGAGCAGCAGCAGGGCCGCGAGCGCGCCCTCGCCGCCCTCAAGAGCCGCCGCTACCTGGCGCTGCAGGGCCGCCTCGACGCCCTGCTCGCCGAGCCACCCCTCACCGGCGCGAAGCCGAAGCGCGCACTGGAGCGTGGGGTCCGCAAGGCGCACAAGCGGACCGCCGACCGCCTCGAGGCCGCCCTGGCCACCGACACGGACCGCGACGAGGCCCTGCACGAGGCGCGCAAGGCCGCGAAGCGGCTCCGCTACGTGCTCGAGGTCGTCGAGCCCGACGGCGGCGGGAAGGTGGCCCGGCGGCGCAGGCGGGTCAAGGCGCTGGCCGGTCTGCTCGGCGACCACCACGACACCGTCACCGCGCGGCCGGTCCTGCGCGAGCTGGCCGCGATCGCCCACCAGGAGGGCGGCAACGGCTACACCTTCGGGATCCTGTACGCCCGGGAGCAGGCGGAGGCCGAGCGGCTCGAGGGCCTGCTGCCCGCCGCCCGGAAGCGGGCCGGCCTGCGGTAGCACCTCCGTCTCCGGGCGGGATCTCTGCGAGATGGCGGATGTTCCGGTGCCCGTCCGGGCGCACGCTTCCTTCATCGGGCCGACGCCGAGCCGGCCGCCGGAAAGGAGCACGAGATGTCCCCGCTCGAGATCGTCATCCTGGTCGCGATGGTCGGCTACGCCATCTACCGCCAGACCCAGCGCCACGAGGTCGTCGGCGGCAGCCGCTACAAGATGGCGATCATCTACGCGGTCGTCGGCCTCGCCGTGGGCGGCTTCTCCCGCCCCGACACCGCCGCTGAATGGGGCCTGCTGGCCGCGGGGCTGGTGCTGAGCATCGTGGTCGGCCTGGCCCGTGGGCGTCTCACCCGGATCTGGGCGGAGGACACCGACGAGGGCCACCGCGTGTACTCGCAGGGCACCGCGCTGACCGTCGGCCTGTTCCTGGCCCTGGTGCTCGCCAAGTTCGGCCTGGGCACCTACGCCTACTTCGCCCACATCAGCGACGACGGCGGGTTCGGCGAGGTCCTGATCATGATCGCCGTGATGGTGGCCTTCCAGGCCGAGCTGATCTGGCACCGGGCCCGCGCGCTGGGCGCCCGCACCTCGTCGAAGGAGCTCACCACCGCCGGCCGGTGACACTTCCCTCCGCGACCCCGTGACCCACCGGTCACGGGGTCGCGGTGCTGTGTGCGGCGCTGTGTGCGGCGCCGTGTGCGGTCCACACGATTGGCCTACCGCCGGCCGCGAGGTCGGCGGCCAGGCCCCACCGCAGCCGCCAGGGCCGGAGCACGACGATCCCGGCGTCCGGGGACTCCAGGCCGCCGGCGAACATCGCGGCCGGATCGAAGCCCAGCGGCGGGGCGGGCTCGGCGAACAGGTGC
This sequence comes from Pseudonocardia ailaonensis, assembly GCF_039531635.1. NCBI lineage: Bacteria > Bacillati > Actinomycetota > Actinomycetes > Pseudonocardiales > Pseudonocardiaceae > Pseudonocardia > Pseudonocardia ailaonensis. The sequence goes on from NZ_BAAAQK010000006.1 coordinate 98,807, forward strand.
CAGGAGCGCGCGGGCTCGGGATCCCACTCGGCATGACACTCGGCCACCGCCACGTCGTGGCGGGAGTCCCAGTAGGAGCAGGACGCGTACGGGGTCCGGCCCAGGTGCCGGGCCTTCGGCGAGCCCCGGCGCGAGCTGACCCGGCCGGTCAGGGTGCCGTCCGGCTCCTGCGTCCACACCGGGTGGACGAGACGCGAGCGCGGCCGGCCCGCCCCGTCGACGGTGGACAGGGTGCACCAGACGACCCGGTGGGCGATCGCGAGGAAGGCGGCCGGATCGGGAGAGGAAGTCTGCGACATGCCCCTCACGGTAGATGCACAACCAGAGTTGCACAACTATGATTGTGGAATGGACGTGGACATCGTGACCGCCGTGCACCTCGCGGGACTCGCCCTCAACGAGGAGGTCGTGCGACGACTGGCCGCCGCCGGGTTCGGCGACGCCCGGGTGTCCCACGGGTTCCTGATCCAGCACCTCGTGGACGGGCCGCGGCCGGTCGGCGAGATCGCCGAGCGGATGGAGGTGACCCAGCAGGCCGTGTCCAAGGCGGCCGCGGAGCTCGTCGGGCTCGGGTACCTGGAGCGCACGCCCCATCCCGCGGACGCCCGGGTGCGCCTGCTCGGGCTGAGCCCCCGCGGCGAGGACCTGGTCTCCCGCAGCCGGAGCATCCGGGCCGAGATCACCGCGGAGCTGACCGCGCACCTCGGTGAGGACGCGACCGAACGCCTGCGCGCCGCGGCGCTGGCGGCGCTCGACTGGGCCGGTGGGGGTGAAGGGTTGCGGGGGCGGCGGGTCCGCCCGCCCCGCTGACCCTGCCGGGGAGCGCCCGTCCTCCACCGAACCGCTCCGCAGGTGATCATCGGGACCGGAGGATCCGGGAGGTCGGCGGACGGCGCGCGAGGCGTCGGCGGGCGCGGCTCCCGGTAGCGGTCACCACCGACCGAACCGGTGGGGTCAGGCCCGGCGGCGGTTGCGACGCAGGCGGCGGAGGATCGGGATGGCGCTGATCCCGGTGCCGCCCGCCGCGACCACACCGACGCCGAGGTCGACGGAGACCCGGCCCTCCTTCGCCCAGTAGACGTCCTTCAGATCGAGCAGCAGGGCGAACTCGTCGACGATCAGCGCCAGGCCGGTGCCGTAGGCCGTCGCCACCGCCGGATGACTTCCGGTGCGGCCGTCGCCGCGGACGGCGACCGCCCCGACCCCGGCGAGCAGCCCGATGCCCCACATGTAGTGGTGCAGGTGCCGGCCGCCGACGGAGAGGTTGCCGAACGGCCCGATGCCGCGCCGGATGCTGTAGGTGATCGCGCGGACGGCGGCGAAGGTCGCGGTGAAGCCCAGCCAGAGGACCACAGCACCGCGCGCTCCCGCGGGTCCAGCTCGTCCTGGTAGGCGCCGTACACCTCGCGCGGGCGCGGGACGAGGCCCGGGGCGGGATCGGTACTCATGTCCGCAGTCTGCGCCGCAGCACCGTCCGGCGGCGACCGCGCGGCCCGCAGCGGCGTGTCGGCGCAGGTACGGCGCCCCCGGCCCCGTGCCTGGTCCGGCTTCTCGCGAGGCCGGGCGGAGGCGGGTGCAGGCCCCCGTCGGGCCCGATCGGGCACTTCCGACCGACGCGCCGTGGCCCGCCGGAACGTCACGCACTAGTCTCCACTCGGTCGTCGATTTTCGAGGTTCGTGTCATTCACGGTCGCGGAAACCGCAAGCGATGGTGATGGCCCGCCGGCACAGAGTCGGCGGACGCACCATCCGGGGTCGACCGGGCCCCCGCACAGTGCGGGAGCTCAGGACCTGCGAGGAGCAGTGACATGGCACAGGGCACCGTGAAGTGGTTCAACGGCGAGAAGGGCTTCGGCTTCATCGAGCAGGACGGTGGCGGCGCCGACGTCTTCGTCCACTACTCGGAGATCGACAGCACCGGCTTCCGCAGCCTGGACGAGGGCCAGCGGGTGGAGTTCGAGGTGGGCCAGGGCAAGAAGGGCCCGCAGGCCACCGGCGTCCGCGTCATCTGACGACGAGGCAGCACTGAGGCAACACTGAGGCCCGAACGGGGCCTCGACACGGCGGGACCCATCCCTCGGGGTGGGTCCCGCCGGCGTTTCCGGGGTCTACCGGAGCGGCTCGGTCCAGCAGACCGCGGTGCCGGCCACCGCGACCACACCGTCGTCGCGGGTCACGCGGACGTCGAGCCCGGTGACCGGTTTGTCCTCCCTCGCCGAGGTGACCTCCACCGTGCCCGTGATGACGTCCCCGGGCCGGACGGGCGCGAGGAACCGCAGGTCGAGCTGGAGGAACACCGAGCCGGGGCCCGGCAGGTCCTCCGCCACGACGGCGTTGAGCACCGCCGTCGTCACCCCGCCCTGGACCACGATGCCGCCGAACCGGCTCGCGGCGGCCAGGCCCTCGTCGTAGTGCAGCGGATTGCGGTCCCCCGAGATCTCGGTGAACAGCGCGATGTCGCGCCGGGTCACGAGCCGGGAGCGGCTCGCGGCCGCCCCGACCCGCGGGGCCGTTCGCAGGGGGTTGGTGTCCATGACCCGGGACGCTACGAGCGCGGCGGCGGGCCGGGCATCGGTAGCGGTTGCCCATCTCGGGCGGCGCCCGAGTTGGGCAGCGGTCACCGATGGCGGCGCGCCCCGCGGTTCCTAGCGTCGGTTCCGACACAGAAACCCCTGGGAGGAAACATGATGGAGACGTTCGGGACGGTCGTCGTCGGCGCCGGGCAGGCCGGCCTCGCGATGAGCCGCTGCCTCACCGACCGCGGGCTCGAGCACGTCGTGCTGGAACGCGCGGACATCGCCGACGCCTGGTCGAGCCGGCGCTGGGACTCGTTCACGCTGCTGAGTCCCAACTGGCAGACCCGCCTGCCCGGGTGGGGGTACGCCGGGCCGGATCCGGGCGGCTTCATGACGGGCGCCGAGGTGCGCGGCTACCTGCGGGACTACGCGCGCTCGTTCGGCGCGCCGGTGCGCACGGGCGTGGAGGTCCGGCAGCTCCACCGGGTCGCCGGGGGCTGGCGGCTCACGACGAACCGCGGCCCGATCACCGCCGGGACGGTCGTCGTGGCCACCGGGGACCTGGCGCGCCCGCGGGTCCCGGCGCTACCCCTGCCCCCGGGGACGCACGCGCTGCACACCGCGGACTACCGCAATCCCGCGCAGGTGCCCGAGGGTGCGGTGCTCGTCGTGGGCGCCGGGCCCTCGGGCCAGCAGATCGCGCTGGAGCTCGCCGGGGCCGGCCGGGAGGTGCACCTCGCCGTGGGCCGGCACAAGGCGCTGCCGCGGCGCTACCGCGGGCACGACGCCTACGACTGGATGGACCTGCTCGGCATGCACGACCGCACCGTCGACACCCTGCCCGGACCGCCCGTCGGGATGCCGAACGCGGTGCTGGCCGGCGGCACCCGGGACCTCGACGTGCCGCGGCTGGTGGCGGCGGGGGTGCGCGCGCACGGCCGGCTCCTCGGGTTCGACGGGGATCTCCCGCGCTTCGCCGACGACCTCGCCGCCACCGTGGCCACCGCCGCCGCGAACGCCGACCACTTCCGCGCGGCGGTCGACGAGTACGTGGCCCGGACCGGCATGGACGTGCCGGCCGAGCCCGCGCCCGCGCCGCCCGTGGTCCCGGAGTCACCGGCGGCCCCGGTGCGGACGGTCGTGTGGGCCACCGGGTTCGGCCGCGACCACGACTGGATCGAGGCACCGGTGCGGGGACTCGACGGCGAGATCGTGCACCGGCGGGGCGTGACCCCGGCGGCCGGGCTCTACCTGCTGGGCCTTCGCTGGCTGTACCGGCGGTCGTCGGCCTCGCTGGACGGGGTGGGCAGGGACGCCGAGTACCTCGCCGGCGTGATCGCCTCGCAGCACCAGCTGCTCGCGGCCTGATCAGGGCAGGACCGAGGGGCCCCGGGGTTCGCCCCCGGGGCCCTTCCCGTGCCGGGTCCGGGCACGGCGAAGGGCCGCACCGCGGGATCCCGCGGTGCGGCCGAGGGTTTCAGGGCCGGACGACGAGCAGGCAGCCGTCGCCCGGGAGCACGCCGAAACCGTTGCGGTGCAGGACGAACTCCGCCGCTCCCACCGCGTCCCCGCTCACGAACAGCGGCAGGGCGGCCCGCAGGCCACCCGCCGGATCGAAGCTCGCCTCGTCGGCCCGCGTCCAGAACGCGTAGGAGCCGAGCGCTCCCGGGGCCCGGGTCCACAGCCTCACCAGCAGCTCCTCGCGGGCCCGGTCCGGGGAGCCGGGGAGCCCTTCCCCGGCGGCCACGCCGTAGGACGCGAGCTCGGCCAGGACGAGCAGCAGGCGGTCGCGATCCGCCGCGACCGCCGGCGCCTCCCGGGTCATGCCGCCACCGCTGCCGGGGCGTCGAGCCCCCGCAGCAGGCTCACCTCGGCCCGCATCACCGCGCTCTCGGCGAGCAGCAGCGCGCGCAGCTCCGGGAGGTCCCAGCGGTAGCCCGCGATCTCCTCGGCGACCGAGAACAGCATGCGGGACAGGCGGTCCCGGGCACCGCTGCGGTCCTCCCCGGACACCACGGACCGGGCGAGGAGCTCGGCGTCCCGCAGGGCGTCGGTGATGCCGTGGGCGGTCAGCGGGTCCTTGAAGAACCCTGCGTCGCCCACCAGCGCCCAGCCGGGCCCGCGCGTCTCGCGCAGGACGGCCGGGACACCGGGGAAGCCGCGCAGGCGCTCCCGCTGCGGGCCCACGCGCACCCCGACGCGATCGAGTACGCCGCCGAACAGCGCCTCGGTGTCACGGTGGAACGACGCGGCGGGCACGCCCGCCCACACGCAGGCCAGGCCGTCGTTGGTCGGGATGACCCCGGCGCTCGCGCCCGGCACGTAGCTCCACTCGTAGCCGGAGCCGGTGGCGGGCACGGCGAAGTAGCCGTACACGATCGCCCCCGCGGCGCGGCCCCGGCGCACGGTCCGGGCGCCGGCGAGCCGCGCGACCGCCGAGCGCACGCCGTCGGCACCGACGGTCAGCGGCGCGGACGCCCGCAGGGGCCCGCCGCCGCGGACGCGCGCGTCGATGCCGGTCACCCGGTTCCCGCTGCGGAGCAGGTCGGTGACGTCGACGCCGATCCGGACGGTGGCGCCGGCGCGGCGGGCGGCGTCGAGCAGCACGGTGTCCAGGACCGTGCGGCGCGGCGCGTAGAGGGGCTCGCGCATCTCGACGATCTCGACGTCCGGGTCGTAGGAGGCGCCGTAGCGGAACGTGGTCCGGTGGATCGGCGGGGTGCCGGCCGCGCGGATCGCGTCGAGCAGCCCCCACCGCTGCAGCTGCAGCACGCCGCCGCGCATCAGCGCGTGGGTGGAGAGGGTGTCGCGGGTCGGGTCCGCGCGGTCGACGAGCAGCACGTCGAGGCCGGCGCGGGCGAGCAGCATCGCGGTGGCGGAGCCGGCGCAGCGGGCGCCGACCACGATCGCGTCGTACGTGTCCATGGCGGACCTCTCGGGACGGACCCGGACAGGTGGCCGGGCGGGCGGTCCACGCCCGGCCACCTGCAGCCCGGGCGGGGACTCAGACGGTCACGACGGACAGGTCGATCGGCACGCCGTTCGAGATCGAGTCGAAGACCACGGACCGGTCGCGGCCGCGCTCGACGACCTGGCGCAGCTTCTCGGCCGGGGCGTCGCCGGAGATCGTGACGGTCATCCGGATCCGGGAGAACCCGTTGCGGAAGTCCTCGGTGTTGACACCCATGGCGCCCTGCACGTCGAGATCGCCCTCGAGCTCGGAGGTCACCGAGGTGAGCCGGACGCCGCGGGCGGCGGCAGAGTAGACGAGCGAGGTCGTCACGCACGCGGCGAGGGCGTGCAGCAGGTACTCGGCGGGGTTCGGGCCCTCGTCGGCACCCAGCAGGATCGCGGGCTCCCCGGCGTCGAGGGTCCAGCCGGCGGTGCGCGAGGAGTCCTCGGCGCACGCGGCGTAGAAGCCCTTGATCGCCGAGCGGTTGTGCGCGCCGCCCATCCAGGTGTTGCGGGCGCGGAACCGGAACTGCGCGATCTCGGGCTGGGCCTTGATGGCGTCGAGCGTCGCGAACATGGTCGCGGTGTCGACGCCGTTGCGGACGGTCTCGGTGCTGGTCATCGGGTTCTCCTCGGGTGGTCGTTCTGACGGGAGCCACCCTGCGCCGGGCCGGTGGCCCCGCCCATCGGCGACGGCCACCCATGTCGGGGACCTGCCTACCCAGGCGGCGCCGCGTGGGCATGGGCAGCCGGCCGACATGGGTGGTGCCCGCCGATGAGTAGGGACCCCGTCCGGCCGGACGCTCCGTGCGGTCCGGACGACCGGACCCCGCCGCCCTTTCCGATGGAGAACACAGGAGCCACACCATGTCCCCCCGCCCGTCCCCCCGCCCGTCCCCCCGCCCGTCGCCCCGCCCGTCGCCCCGCCCGTCCCGCACCCCGACCGTCACCGGCGCCGTCCGGGTCCGGCCGCTCGGCCCCGACGACGCCGACGTGCTCGACGCGGTCTTCGCCGGGCTGTCCCCGGCCAGCCGCTTCCGCCGCTTCCACTCCGGCGCACCGGGCATGACCGCGTCCACCCGCGCCGCCCTCGCCGCCGTCGACGGCCGCCGGCACGTCGCCGTCGCCGCGTTCGCGGGATCCGAGCCCCTCGGCATCGCCCGGCTCGTCGCGACCGGCACCGCCGGACCACACGGCCGCGGGACACGGGCCGAGCTGGCCGTGGAGGTCGTCGACGCCTGGCAGCGCCGCGGGGTGGGCCGGCGCCTGCTCCGCGCGGTCCTGGCGGAGGGCGGACGGGCCGGGATCACCGAGGTCGTCGCCGACATCCAGTCCGAGAACCTGCCGATGCTGCGGCTGTTCGCCCAGCTCCTGCCCCGGCACACCACGAACGCAGCCGGCCCGGAGACCCGCGTCGCGGCGCCCCTGAACCCCGCCCCACCGAGCCTCGCACCCCTGCCCCTCGCCACCTCGACCCTCGCCACCTCGACCCTCGCCACCTCGGACGGAGACCGCGCCATGTTCCTCGACACCCACGTCGACCAGCACCGCGCCGACCTGCTGGCGGACGCCCGGATCCGCAGGCTCGCCCGCACGGAGCCCACCGAGCGGACAGGGCGGACAGGGCGGACAGGGCGGACGGGGCGGACCGCCCGTCGCCGGACCCGCCGCGCGCCGGCCGCCGTCCCGGCCCGCCTCGTCCCGGGCGGGGACGCGGCATGAGCAGCACCCTGATCCCCCGCCCGCACCGCCGGATCGACCGGGACGCCGTGCGCGAGATGGCGCCGGTGCTGCTCGGCATCACGCCCTTCGGGCTGCTCATCGGCCTGACGATCAGCACCCACCCGGTCGGGGTGGCCGCCGGCCTGGGCTCCGCGGCGGTGTACTACGGCGGCACCGCGCACCTCGCGGCGCTGCAGATGATCGTCGCCGGTGCGGGTCCCCCGGCGGTGATCGCCGCCGTCGTCGCGATCAACGCGCGGCTGCTGCTCTACGGGGCAGCCCTCGCGCCCCGGTTCGCCGACCAGCCCCGCTGGTTCCGCTGGGCCGGGGCGGTCACGCTGATCGACCAGACCTACGCGCTCGCGTCGGCCCGGCCCGCCGGGGACCCCGCCGCCTTCCGGCGGTACTGGCTCACGCTCGGCACGACGTTGGGTCTCGGCTGGCTGGCCGGGCACGTCGTCGGTCTGGTGGCGGGGCCGGTGCTGCCGGCCTGGCTGCCGCTGGGCATCGCGGCCCCGGCCGTGCTGGTCGGGCTGCTGGTGCCGCACCTCACGCGGCGCACCGGCCGGGTCGCCGCCGTGGTCGGTGGGATCGGTGCCGCCGCGGCGGCACCCCTGCCGGCGGGCGTCGGGACGATCGTCGGGGCCGTGGCGGGGATCGTGGCCGCCACCGTGGTCGGGAGGACGTCGTGAGCGCCGCCGTCCTGGGGCTGTTCGGCGGGGCGGTCGCCACCTACCTGCTCCGCGTGGTGCTGCTCGCCGTCGTGCCCGCCGAGCGCCTGCCGGCGCGGGTGCGGGAGGCCCTGCCGCACGTCGGGCCGGCGGTGCTGGCCGCGCTGACCGTCGGCGCGGTCGCCCACGCGCCGAGTGTGGCCGCGGTGCTCGCCCTGCTGGCCGCCGGGCTCGTGGCCCGGCGCTTCCGCAACCTGGCCGCGCCGATGGCGGCCGCGCTGCTCGTCGTCCTCGCCGCCGGGCTGCTACCCACCTGAGTCCGGGGTCAGGCCGATTCCAGCTCGGCCAGGGCCGCCGCCGCGTCCCGCCTCGACGCCACACCCAGCTTCTGCAGCACCGCGGACACGTGATGGTCCACGGTCCGCACGGACAGCACGAGCCGGGCGGCGATGTCCGCGTTCGTCGCACCCGAGGCCACCAGCTGCAGGATCTCCAGCTGTCGCCCGGTCAGCCCAGCCGGGTTGGCCCGGGTGGTCTGCTGCGGCCCCCGCGGCACCCGTTCGACCCCCCGCTCCCGCAGCCGCGCCCGGGTGAGCGCGGCGGCGGGGCGGGCCCCCAGCTCGTCGAGGATCACGAGTCCGTCGAGCATCGCGGCCGGGTCCTGGGAGTCCACCAGCTCGCAGGCCCGTTCGTAGGGAGCGCCGATCCGCTCCCACGCCGCCGCGGCCCCCAGGTGGTCCCCGCGCAGACCCGCGGCGAACTCCTCCGGGCAGCCCGGGAAGTCCTCCACCGGCTCACCGAGGCGGTGCAACCAGCGGGCCAGCTCGCCGCGTTCCCGCTCCCGCCCCGGGCCCACGGTCCGGGGCAGCAGCGCCCGGGCGTGCGCCGCCAGGTCGGGGTTCCCGGTCAGCCAGGCCTGCTCGGCCTCGGCCGCCGCGACCTCGACCTGGGGCGGGAGCGCGCGGGACTCCTCGGCGTTCGTCCACGCCGTGGCCAGCAGGTCGACGGCCTCCTCGCTGCCGCGGCGCACCGCCAGCCGGGCGAGCGTCGGCAGCGCGTGCCGGCCGACCATCCCGCCGCCCTCCTGGCCGTCGAGACCCCAGCGCAGCTCGGCGTCCGCCTCCGCCCAGCGCCCCTCCTGGGCCTTGAGCCTCGACTCGAAGGACTCGACCACCCGCGCGTGGGTGGTGTACTCGGTGGCGTCGACGTACGCCCTCATCCGGGCGACGACCTCACGGAGCTCCTCGTACCGGGCGTACCGGGAGAACAGCGAGGCGAGGTTGAGGTAGCCGGTCATGATGTCGTCGGACCGGCCGAGCCGCTCGGCCAGCGCGATCGCCGCGTCGATGTCCTCGCGGCCAGCCGGGTCACCGAGCTGCCAGCGCGCCCGGCCCCGGTAGATCAGCGCGAGCGGGCGCAGCGACTCGACGCCGAGCTCCATGGCCACCTCGACGTCGGCGAGCCCCTCGGCCTCCCGGTCGAGGTTCACCAGGACCACGCCGCGGCAGTTCAGGGCGTAGGCCAACGGCTCGGGATCCGCGGCGCCGCGCAGGGCCTCCACCGCCCGGTCCGCCGAGACGAGCGCCTCGTCGATCGCGAGCGCGGCCCACAGCTGCAGGGCCAGCGTGCTCAGCGCCTGCCCCAGCCGGACCGGATCGCCCAGCTCCTCGCGCAGCCGCACGGCCTCCGCGCCGGCGGCCGTCGCGCCGGGCCGGTCGTTGCTGTGGAAGTGGGTCCAGGCCAGGTGTTCCTGCAGCTCCGCCCGCTCCTCGGCGGTGGGCACGGTGCGCAGGGCCTCCCGGAAGAGCGCGAGGGCCTGGCGGTGCGAACCGGCGGCGGCCGCGGCCTTCGCGGCGGTCGGGGCGTGCCGGGCCAGGGCGGCGTCGTCACCGGCACCGGCCGCGTGGTGGACGACGCGGGCCAGGTCGGGCTCGTCGTCCGTCAGCAGGGCGGCGAGGACGGCGGCGTGCAGCCCCATCCGGCGGGCCACCGGCAATGCGCCGTCGACGGCGCGGCGGGCGAGCTCGTGGCGGAAGGCGACGGCCCGCGGATGGATCTCGATCATCCCGGCGCGTTCGGCGTCGGCGAGCACGGACAGGTCCCCGAGCAGCGCGCGGGCCAGCGCCAGGTCCACCCCGGACGGGACGACGGCGAGCTGCTCGAGCGCCTCGCGCGCCGGCACCGGGAGGGCCCGGGCGCGGGCCAGCACGGCGTCGACCACGGTGGCCGGCACGGCCTCGGCCCCGGCGGCGACGGCTTCGGTGACGAAGAAGGGATTGCCGCCGGTGAGCCGGTAGAGGCCTGCCGACGTGGCGGTGGTGCCGCCGGCCAGCCGCGCGACGGCCTCGCGCGACAGCGCGGACGGGGCGAGCCGGCGGACCGCGGGCAGGGCACCGAGCACCGGGCGCAGCGGATGGTCCGGGCCCAGCTCGTCGTCCCGGTAGGTGAGGACGACGAGTGCGGGCAGGTCCGCGACCCGGCGCCCGACGTGGCGCAGCACGTCGAGGGTGGCGTCGTCCGCCCAGTGCACGTCCTCCACGACCAGCACGGACGGTTCGGCCAGCAGGTCCAGCACGGCGTCGTAGACCGCGTCCCGGTCGGTGCCGGCCAGCGCGGCCGCGAGGGGGCCGCCGCGCGGCGCGGCGTCGCGCAGCGGACCGAGGGTGCGCGGCGAGAGCAGGTCGTCGCAGGCCCCGAGGTGCAGCCGCGCCCGGCCGGCGACCCGGCGGCGGAACGCGCGGACCAGGCTCGTCTTGCCGATCCCCGCCTCACCGTGGACGAGCACGACCTCGCCCGCCCCGGTCGCCGCGGCGTCGAGCGCGGCGTCCAGGTCCGCCAGCTCACGCTCGCGTTCGAGCAGCTCCATGCCCCGATCGTGACAGCGGACGGGGGCGGGCGGATCGTCCGAACTGGGCATCTGTCACCGATCCGCCGGTGCCGTCGACGGCCGCACGATTGCGGTATGACCACCACCGTCGAGAACCTGCTCGCCCTCTGGGACGTCCCGCCGGACACCCGCGCCGATCCCGAGGCCGACTTCGCCGCCGTCTACACCGATCCGGTCCGCGTCAACGGGACCGCCCTGCGCCTCGCCGACATGGTCGATCGGGCCCGGGAGCTGCACGCCGCGTTCACCGGGCACGAGCGGGAGGTCCTGGAGGTGGTCGCGGCGCCCGGGAAGCTGGCCGTCGCCTTCCGGCTGACCGCGGACCACACGGGCCCCTGGACGTCGGCCGTCGGGGTGCTCGCCCCGACCGGGAGGCGGATCACCGCCACCGTGATCGACGTGCTGACCCTCGACGCGGCCGGCCGGGTCAGCGACATCGTCATGGTGGCCGACGAGCTCGGCAGGCTCCGCCAGGCGGGGGCGCTGTAGGCAGATCTGGGCATGCCCGCCCGCGATGTGGGCAGTCGCGAGCCTTGGGCGGCTCGTCCGGGTTCCCCTAGCGTCGGTGCCGACCGGGAGGAGCCCCGATGACCGTCCTGCTCGAACGCGAGACCGAGGCCACCGAGCTGCGCGAGGCCCTGGCCCGGGCCGGCACCGGGACGGGATCGGTCGTCCTCGTGACCGGGGAGGCGGGCATCGGCAAGACGAGCCTGGTCCGCGCGTTCCTGCGGCACGCGGCCGGACGTGTCCGGACCCTGTCCGGCGCCTGCGACGACCTCCTCACCCCGCGCACCCTCGGTCCGCTGCGCGACGCCGCGCGCGCCGCCGGGCCCGCGCTGGCCGAGGCGCTCGCCGACGGCGACCGCGACGCCGTCCTCACCGCGGTCCTGAACGAGCTCGCCTCGGCCCCGACCCTGGTCGTCCTGGAGGACGTGCACTGGGCGGACGACGCCACCCTCGACGTGCTCCGCTACGTCGGGCGGCGGATCGAGGACGTGCCCGCGCTGCTCGTGCTCACCTATCGGGACGAGGAGGTCGGCACCTCGTTGCGACGGGTGCTCGGCGGCCTGGGCGGCGCCCGCCGGCTCCCGTTGCGGCGGCTGTCCCGGGGCGCCGTGGCCCGGCTGGCCGGCGGGACCACCGCCACGTCCGCCTCCCTCTACCGCTCGACGGGCGGCAACCCGTTCTTCGTCACCGAGGTCCTGGCCGTGGGCGACGACGCGGTGCCCGCCACCGTCGTCGACACGGTGCTCGCGCGGATCCGCCGGCTGCCCGCGGAGACCCGGGGCGCGCTGGAGATGCTCTCCGTGGTGCCCGGCCGGGTCGAGCTGTCCCTGGCCCGCGCCGTGCTGGACCTCGAGGTGCTGGTCCCGGCGGAGCAGCTGGGCGTGCTGGAGGTGCGCCCGGACGCGGTGGCCTTCCGGCACGAGCTCGCCCGGCGCGCGGTGGCGGACTCGCTGCCCGCGAGCCTCGCGATGCGCCATCACGCCCGGATCCTGGAGGCGCTGCTCGACTCCCCCGACGCCGACCTGACCCGCGCGGTGCACCACGCCGTCGGGGCCGGGGACGACGGCGCCGTGATCACGTTCGCGCCGGTCGCCGCGTCCGTCGCCAACCGGGCGGGTGCCCACGCCCAGGAGGCGGAGCTCTACGCCGAGGTGCTGGCCCGCCGTGCCCTGCTCGACGACGCGACGGAGGCGGCCGTCCTCCAGGCCCGCGCTGCCGCGCTGTTCACCCTGGACCGGATGGGCGAGGCGCTCGAGACCGCCCGGGCCGCCGTGCGGATCCGGGAGCGGCTCGGCGATCCGCAGGCCCTCGGCGAGGCGGTGATCATCCTGGCGCCGATCCAGTGGGCCCACACCCGCCCGCACGACTCGCTGGCGACGGCGGCCCGGGCGGTCTCGCTGCTCGCCCCCGCGGGCGACACCCCGCAGCACGCCTTCGCCCTCGGCTACCTCGCCCTGCTGCGCACCACCGTCGACCACGAGCAGGGGGCCGGGGAGGCGGGCACGGCGGGCGCCGCGATCGCGCGCCGGCTCGGGATCGACGGCCTGCGGATCCTCGGCGAGATCGGCGCCGGGAGCGCGATCGCGCGCCTCGGCGACCCCGCCGCGGGCCTGGCGCGGCTCCGGGCCGCGATCGACGCCGCCACGGCCGCCGGCGAGCACGTCTTCGCGATCATGGGGTACGTGACCCTCGTGCAGGACCTCTGGCACAGCGGCCGGTTCGCGGAGGTCCGGGACACCCTGGCGGCCGCCCTGCCGTACGCCGAGCCCCGGGACCTGGGCCTCTACCGGGACCTCCTCACCGCCTACCGGTTCCGCGCCGAGGCGCTCGGCGGCGGCTGGGACACCGCCGAGGCGGGGTTGCGCTCGATGACCGGGGAGCCCGGCAGCGAGTCCGGGGCCCTGCGCTACAGCCTGATCCCCCTCGCCCGGCTGCTGGTCCGCCGCGACACCGAGGACGCCGGCCCCGTCCTCGAGCGGTGTCTCGACCTCGCGCGCCGGGTCGACGGGCGCTACGAGCTGGTCCCGGCCCACCTGGCCCGCCTCGAACGTACCTGGCTGCGCGGTGAGCCGGCCCCGGCGGACTCTGTCGCGCTGCTGCGCGAGCGGACCGCCGGCCGCGGCGCGGAGTGGCAGCGGGGCGAGGTCGAGCGCTGGGTGCGTCGCCTCGGCGGGCCCGCCGAGGTGGTCGACGGCTGTCCCGAGGAGTGGGCCGCCGGGATCCGGGGCGACTGGGCCGCCGCGGCGGCCGCGTGGGAACGCCTCGGCGATCCCTACGAGCAGGCCCTGGAGCTGGCCGACTCGGGCCGGCCCGAACCCCTGCTGCGGTCCCTGACCCTGCTCGACGACCTGGGCGCCCGTCCCGCCGCGGCCCTGGTCCGCCGCCGGCTGCGCGATCTCGGCGTCGCCGTCGTGCCCCGCGGCCCGAAGCCCGCGACCCGGGCCAATCCCGCCGGGCTCACCGACCGGCAGCTGGAGATCCTGCAGCTGGTGGCCTCGGGCGCGACGAACGCCGAGATCGCCGCCCGGCTCGTGCTGTCCGTGCGGACCGTGGACCACCACGTGTCCGCGACGCTGCAGAAGCTGGGCGTCACGTCCCGCCGGGAGGCCGCCGCCGCGCTCGCCTCCCTCTGACCCGGCTACCCGGTGGCCCGGCTCGTCCCGAACATCTCGTCCAGGGTGACGGGGGTGAGCGTGCGTTCCCGGATCAGGTCCGTGAGCTGGTCGAACAGGCCCAGGATCGTCGGGTGGTTGGCGTGCCCGAGGTTGATCACGCCCGGCTGGAGGTACTTGCGGGCCTGCTCCATGAGGAACTCGGGCGTGATGGTCTGGGAGTCGGAGAAGGAGCCGTCCCACAGGACCGTGCGGGTGTAGCCGAGCTCGCCGGCCAGCCCGTCGATCTCGGGGGTGTGGAAGCCGAAGGGCGGGCGGTAGTAGGGACGGGTGGTGGCGCCGAAGGTCCGGACCACCCACTCGTCGTTGCGCTCCAGCTCGTCGCGCCGGTCCTTGTCGCCGATCTTCCGCAGGTCCCGGTGGGTGAAGGTGTGGTTGATGATCTGCACCTGCCCGGCCGCGACCAGCGGGCGGAGCACCGGCGCGTGCGGTGCCCAGGCCCGGTTGTAGGACCCGTTGGGGCTGAACGTCAGGTGGACGCCGCTGCGCTCCGCGAAGGCGACGTACCCGGCGACGACGTCCGGCGCGGTCCCGTCGTCGACGGTCAGGGCGATGCGGCGGTCCGCCGGGCCGCTCGGCGCGGGCCCGTGGCTGATCACCTGGTTCGGGCCGGGCCGGGGGCCGGGAACGGGCGGCAGGGTCGGAGCCGGCGTCGCCGTCGGGGCAGGCTCCGGGGTGGGGCTCGGGGCGGGCGTCTCACCCGCCGGTTCCGGCGGGGCGCCGCACCCGGCCAGGACCGCCGCGGCACCGAGGGCCAGCAGCAACGAGCGACGGTCGACGGTCCGGGGCACCTCCGGACGGTAGCGCGCCGGAGATCATGACTGCGGCAACCCGCCGGGACCGATCCCGGCCAGGTCGAGGACCCGGGCCGCGGGGGTGCCGGGGCTCGCGGCGAGCGCGAGCCGGACCGAGCGGTCCGCCGCCCGTCGCACCAGGTCCACCAGCATGCCGACGCCGGCGCTGGCCAGGTACGTCACGCCGTCGAGGCCGAGCCGGACCTCCTCGCCCGGCGCGACGGCCGCGACCAGCGCGAGGAGCTCGGGGCGCAGCTGCGCGACCGCCGCCAGGTCGATCTCGCCGCGGATCTCGGCCCGGCCCTCCTCGCGGACGACCGCGGGGCTCGGGTCCGCGGGCGGCCCGGGCGGCGGCACGGGGGCGGGATCGGGCGGGTACACCACGAACTCCACCACGGTCCCCGCAGCGCCCGGGCGGAGCGCCACCTCCCGGCCCAGGGTGCGGATGAGGTCGAGACCACGGCCGCGGAAGCCCTTGTCCTCGGGCGCGGGCCGCCAGGTCCCGTGGTCCTCCACCAGGACGTGCACGCCGCCGTCGGGCCGGAGGGCGGCGCGCAGGTCGTAGGTCCCGGCGGTGCCGGGCGGGTAGGCGTGGTCGACGACGTTCGCGGCCGCCTCGCCGAGGGCGAGCTGCAGGTCGGCGACGAACAGCGGATCGAGCGCGGCCAGCCGCGCCCACTCCGCCACCCGCCCGCGCAGTCCGCGCAGCTCCCCGGCCTGGGCCGGCACCCGCAGCTCCAGCGGCCCCGGCAACAGCCGGACGGCGACGACGGCGATGTCGTCCGGATGCACGTCCGCCTCGCCGAGGCGGTCGAGCAGCCCGTCGACGAGCTGCTCGGGCGGGGCGTCGGCGAGCTCCGCGGCGGCGCTGCGCAGCCGTTCCAGGCCGGTGTCGATCAGCTCGCCGCGCCGCTCCACCAGCCCGTCCGTGTAGAGGAGCAGGGTCGCGCCGGGCCGCACGACGATGGATCCCTCGCTGTAGGGCCCCCTGCCCTTCATGCCGAGCACGGCACCGTGCCCGCCGTCGAGGAAGCCCGCGCCGGTGCCGTCGACCAGCAGGGGCGGGAGGTGCCCGGCGCGGGCCCAGCGCAGGACGCGGGTCTCCCGGTCGAGGATCAGGCAGGCGGCGGTCGACGCGGTCGCGCCCGGGATCCAGCCGACGTACCCGTCGAGCGTCTCGAGGGCCTCGGCCGGAGCCCTCCCCTCGCGTAGCGCGCCGGAGAGCGCCACCCGGAGCTGCCCCATCACGGCGGCGGCCGCGGCCCCCTGCCCGACGACGTCCCCGACGGCCAGCGCGATGCCCTCCCGGCCACCCGGCATCTCGACGGGGAACAGGTCGTACCAGTCGCCGCCCGCCTGGACCCCGGCCGCCCCGGGGCGGTAGCGCGCGGCCACGGCGAGCCCGTCGAGCGGCACGACCTCGCGCGGGAGCAGGCTGCGCTGCAGGACCGCGGCGATCTCGTGCTCGACCTCGTGCAGCCGGGCGCGGTCGAGGGCCTGCGCGCACTGCGCGGTGACCGTGAGCAGGGCGGCCCGGGCCTGGTCGGACAGCGGTGCGGCGCCGGCGGGGAACCGCAGCCCGAGGGCGCCCAGGGTGGTGCCGGCGAGCACGAGCGGGACGGCGACCTGGTCCGGCAGGTCGACCTGCCCGGCCCGCAGCCGCCGCTCCCGCCAGGCCTGCTCGGAGCGCTCCCCCACCCAGACCGGCTGCCCGGTGACCGAGGCGTGCGCAAGCGGGTGCCGGGCGTCGAGCGAGACCCGCTGCACCTCGACGGGCGGCGCCGCGGCGAGGACCTCCAGGTGACCGTCGCGCACCAGGACGACGGCGGCCTCCTCGGCCCCGAGCTCCGCGGCGTGGTCGAGCATCACCCGGCCCACCTCGTCGGTCGTGACCGCCCGGGACAGCGCGGCCACGACGACGCTGAACTTCTCGGCCGCCCGCCGGGCGTCGCTCTCGGCGGCGAGCAGCTCCGCGCGGCGCAACGCCTCCGCACCCTGCTCGGCCAGCGACAGCACCGCGGTCCGCTCGGCGCCGGTCAGCACCCGGTCCTCGACGAACGCGATCGACACGACGCCGATGCAGCGGCCCGCGACCAGCAGCGGCACCGAGGACACCGAGGCGTAGCCGTACTCGCGCCGCACGAGCTCGTAGATCTGCGGGTAGCGGGTGCGCCAGTCGTCGTCGGACTCGACCCACATCGGCAGCCGGCTGCGGACGGCCTCCGCCGTCGGGTCCGCCGAGTCCGTGGGCAGGGTGGTCCAGTCGCGCTCGACCCGCGGGTCCCAGCCGCGCAGCGCCAGCGCCTCGAGGACGCCGTCGGCGCGCAGCTCCCACACCCCGACGGCGGCGGCCCCGGTGAGCTGCTGGAACTGCTCGGTGGCGACCTCCGCGACCCGCGCCGGGGTCGGCGCCGCCGACAGCGCGGCCGTGGCCTGCTGCAGGAGCGCGAGCCGCGCGCTGGTGGCCCGTTCGCTGGCGAAGAGCTGCGCGTTGTCCAGGGCGACGGCGGCCCGGCGGCCGATCTCGTCGAGCAGGGCGAGATCGTCGTCGTCCTGGGGGACCGACGGCGCGGTCCGGGCCGCGACCAGGACGCCCGCGACCCGCCCGCGCGCCGCCAGCGGGACGAGGGCGATGCTGCGCAGGTCGAGCAGCTCCCGCAGCTCCGGCTGGCCCGCGAGGTACCCGCCGTCCGCCGGGACGACCAGCGCCCGCCCGCCGGCCGCGATGTCGGCGAACCAGTGCGGGTCCACCTCGATCCGGGCGAGCAGCTCCCGCGTCTCCTCGTCGCGGGTGGCCGCGACGTTGCCCGCGCGGGGCTCCCCGGTGGTCACGGCGATCCCGGCGATGTCGGCCAGCCCCTCGTCGACCAGGGCACGGACGAGGACCTCGCGGCGCTCGCCGACCGTCGGCACCTGGTCCATGGCCGCGCCGACCTGCCCGACGAGCCGCTGCCGCTCCTCCTCGCGGAACCGGGCGTCGATATCGAGGCAGCCACCGACGTACCCGGTGCCGACCGGCACCCCGCGGTCGAGCACCCACCGGTACCGCCCGTCGGCGCCGCGGAGCCGGTACTCGACCTCGAAGCCCACGCCGTCCCGGGTCGCGGTGGCGCGGCGCGTGTCGTACCGGTCGATGTCCTCGGAGTGGACCAGCGCCCGCCAGGTCTCCGGTTCCCGCAGCCCCGTGTAGTCGCTCCACGCCTGGTTGACGAAGGTGCGGTCGCCGTCGGGCCCGTCCACCCAGATGAGCGCGGGGGTCGCGTCGGCGAGCGTGCGGAAGCGCCGCTCGGCCTCGGTCCGGGCCCGGCTCAGCCGCAGCGTCCCGTCCACCCGGGCCAGCAGCTCCGGCGCGGCGAACGGCTTGACGAGGTAGTCGTCCGCGCCGGCGGCCAGGCCCTCGATCGCGGCCTCCTGGCCGGCGCGGGCGGAGAGCAGCAGCACCGGCACCCGGACGGTCCGCGGATCGGCCCGGAGCCGGCCCAGCAGCGCCAGGCCGTCGAGGCCGGGCATCATCACGTCGGACACCAGGATGTCCGGCGGATCGGCCAGCGCGGACGCGAGCGCGGCCCGCCCGTCCGGCACCACCTCGACGGTGTGCCGGTCGGCCAGCAGCCGGCGCAGGTAGTCGCGCATGTCGGCGTTGTCGTCCGCGACCAGGATGCGGGCGGTGCCCCGGCCGTGGACGGTCTCGGCCAGGGGCGCGGGGAGCCAGCGCAGCGACTCCGCGACGAACGGCTCCGCCAGCCGCGGGGCGGCGTCCTCGGGTGCGGCCGGCCCCGCCGAGACCTGCTCGGGCGGCAGGTGGGCGCTGCCGAACGGCACGTCCACCGTGAAGGTGGTGCCGACGTCCGGCGTGCTCCGCGCGGAGATCGTGCCGCCGTGCAGGCCGACCAGCTCGCGGACCATCGCGAGCCCGATGCCGCTGCCCTCCGACGACCGCGACCGCACCCCCGTCACCCGGTGGAAGCGCTCGAACAGCCGCGGCATCTCGGCCTCGGCGATCCCGACGCCGGTGTCCGCCACGGTGAGCCGGGCCCCGCCCGCGACCTCGCGGAGCTCCACCCGGATGGTGCCGTCGAAGGTGAACTTCAGGGCGTTGGACAGCAGGTTGAGGACGATCTTCTCCCAGCTGTCGCGGTCCACGTGCACCGGCGCGGACAGCGGCGGACAGTCGACGACGAACCCGAGCCCGGCGTGGTCGACGGCGGAGTGGAAGGCCCCGGCGAGCTCGACCGTGAGCCGCGCGAGGTCGACCGGCGCGAACCGGGCGTCGATCCGGCCCGCCTGCAGCCGCGAGTAGTCGAGCAGGCTGTTCACCAGCTTGCCCAGCCGCAACCCGTTGCGGTGCACCACGTCCAGCTCGGTGCGCAGCCGCGTCGCGTCGACCGGGCCGGGATCGGCCGCCCGCCGCAGGTCCTCGACCGGGCCCATGATCAGCGTCAGCGGGGTGCGGAACTCGTGCGAGACGTTGGAGAAGAAGTCCGTCTTCGCCCGGTCCAGCGCGGCGAGCGCCTCCGCGCGGGTCCGCTCGGCCTCGTAGGCGCGCACGTTCAGCAGGCCCGACGCGGTCTGCGCCGCCAGGAGCTCGACGAAGCCGCGGTAGCCGTCGTCGAGGGCCCGGTAGGGGTTCAGCCCGGCGACCAGGTACCCGTCGGGCGCGCCGCCCAGGGGCAGCACGACCGCCTGCTGCGGCGGCCGGTCCCAGGGCCCGGTGGGCAGCCCGGGCGGCAGGTCGTCGACGACCCCGGGCCGGGTCCAGGGGTGTCCCGGCCCGACGACCTCGGGGGCGGCGGGCGAGCCGGGGTCGACGCCGGCGGCGCAGGCCAGCCGCGCGGCGCCGCCCTCGGCGAGGTAGACCGCGCTGAAGGGGAGGTCGCGGGTGTTGCGCCCGAGGTTGTCCCGGACCGCCGCGAGGACCTCCTCCTCGGAGCGGGTCGCGGTCAGCGCCGTCGAGAGGGCCCGCAGCGTGGTCATCCGCCGCTCGGACAAGACCCGCTCGGTGTTCTCGGTGACCACGCACAGGAAGCCCGCGACCGCGCCCGCGTCGTCGACCAGCGGGCTGTAGGAGAAGGTGTGGTAGGTCTCCTCGCGGTAGCCGCTGCGTTCGAGGAACAGCAGCAGGTCCTCGTCCCAGGTGGCCTCGCCCGTCTCCAGCACGGACATGATCCGCGACTCGACGTCCGACCAGACCTCGGCCCACACCTCGCGCGCCGGCCGTCCGAGCGCCCCGGGATGCTTGGCGCGCAACGTGTCCCGCCGGTAGGCGTCGTTGTAGAGGACCGTGAGCTCGGGGCCCCAGCCCATCCACATCGGGAAGCGCGAGCCGAGCATGATCCGCACGACGCTGCGCAGGGCCGCGGGCCAGGTGTCCGGCGGGCCCACGGCCGTCGAGGCCCAGTCCCGCTCCGCCATCGCCGCGCCCACGTCGCCGCCGCCCGCGAACGGGTCTCCCGGCTCGTCGGGAACTGCGGACATCGGACTCCCACTTCGTGGTCCGTCACGGCGGGGGGACCGGCCGAAGCCTAGCCGCGGTGATCGGCCCCGGCCACGCGGCGGCTGCCCCCGCCGCGTGCGCCGGCCCGGCGTCAGCGCGCCGCGGCCCGCCGCCGGATCGCCCCGACGACGCCGGTCACCACGAACAGGACGATCGCGGCGATCGCCAGCCACAGCAACGACTTCACGACGAACCCGACGATGGCCAGGATGACCCACAGCACCAGCAGCCCGATGATGATTCCCACGGTGAACTCCTCGCCTACGTGACCCGACGCCGTGGTGTTCCCCGAGTGGCGCCCGCTCAACCGGCCCGTGGTGCGGACCACCGCGTCAGTCGCCGAGCCGTCCCGATGCCGCGTGCAGCACGAGGAGGACCTGCAGGTCGAAGGCCCGTGCCCGCCAGCCCTCGCCGAGCAGCCGGTCGAGCGTCGCGAGCCGTTGGTAGAGGGTGTTGACGTGGATCGCGAGGGCGGCCGCGGTCGGGGTCGGCCGGCGGCCGTGCTCGAGGTAGGTGCGCAGGGTGTCGACCAGCGGGACCTCGCGCGCCCGCTCCTCCGCCAGCACCGGGCCGAGCTCGCGCTGCACCTGGTCGGCGAGCTCCCGGCGCCCGGTGTGGCTCAGCAGCACGGCGAACACCCCGAGATCCGCGGAGCGGGCCAGCTCGCCCTCGCGCCCCAGGGCGGTCAGCGCCCGGGCGGTGCGGCGCGCGTCGGCGTACGCGCCGCGCAGCTCCGCGGTGGGGACCGGGCCCGCCACGCCGGCGGTCGGCGCTCCCGGACGGGTCCAGGCGCGCCGCAGGTCCTCGATCCGGCCCGGCCGCACGAGCACGAGCCGGCCCCGCAGCGCGGCCGCCGCACCAGGATCGCCCGGCAGCCCGGCGGCCCACCGGCGCGCCGCCTCGGGATCGCCGTCCGCGACCACCACGAGGTGTTCGCGGCGCGGGTCGAGGCCGGCTCCGCGCAGCCGGCGCCGCTCCGCCGCGGGATCGGGCTCGGCCCGGGTCAGCAGGTCGACGGTCGCGATGTCCCGGCCGAGGCGGTCGGCGCGCTCCGCGGCCCGCCGCCCGGTCAGCGTCAGTGCCAGGACCGGCACGGCCCGCTCCATCAGGTGCACGACCGCGGGATCCGGCTCGGGATCGTCGACGGCGAGGGCCCCGAGGAGCGCGCCCGCGGCCACGACCGGCCGCACCGTGCCCGCCCGCGGGAGCCGCGCGGCGTCCGCGTCGAGCCACTCCAGCGGCGCCGGCGACATCGCCCGGACCCGTTCCAGCAGCGAGTCGAGGTCGCCGCCCTCGAGGACCGCCGCGGTCAGCTCCGCGTCGAGGGCCAGGGTGCGCTGCAGCGCCGCCTCCGACTCGGCGAGCCGCTGCCGCGACCGCGCGTTGTCGATGGCGACGGCGGCGTGGGCGGCCAGGCCCTGCAGCAGCCGCACCTCGTCGTCGTCGAACGCGCGCTCCTGGCGCTTGGCCGCCAGCAGCGCCCCGAGCACCCGGCCGCGGACGGCGAGCGGGACGCCGAGCAGCCCGCGCAGCCCCTCCGCGGACGCCGCCCGGTCGGCCGTCTCCTCGTGCTCGATCCGGGTCTCGGCGCGGTAGTCGCGGGTCCACATCGCCTCGCCCGAGTCGACGACCCGGCCGATCAGGCCGCCGCCCGCGGGCAGCCGCACACCGACGAGCCGCGGGCTGCGCGCCCCGTCGGCGACCTGGATGCGCATCGCCCGGTCCTCCTCCGTCAGGGCCAGGTAGGTGAGGTCGACGCCGAGCAGCCGGCGCGCCTGCGCGACGACCTCGCGCAGCAGGTCCTCCGGATCCCGGACGACGGCGAGGCGTTCCGCCACGTCGTTGAGGGCGGCGAGCTCGACCGCCCGCTGGCGGCGCTGGGCCAGCAGCGCGACCACCTCCAGCGCCGCGCGGGCCTGCGCGTCCGCCTGCTCGGGAGCGGTCCCCGCGGCGACGAGCGCGCGCCGGTGCGCCTCCACCACCTCGACCGACGCCTGCCCGGCGAGTAGGTGCACCCAGTCCGTCATGTGGAGGATCCTTCCACCGAAACGTCCCGACGGCAGAGATTCCGTACATTGTCGCGGCGGGTGCCCGGGCCCGACCCTGGTGCGATCCCACGGAGCGGCACCGCCGCCGGCTCACCCACCAGGAGTTCCACCATGACGCGAGCGATCCCCTCACCCACGGTCGTCGACGAAGGAGAGGTGCGGCCGTCGGGCCTGCGCCGGCTCTCGTTCGGGCTGCTGATGGTCTACGTGGCGATCCTCGCCATCAACTCGGGTGGCCTCGGCATCCTGATTCCCGACCTCATCTCGCGCCTCGACGAGGCCGCCAAGGTCGGCAACCTGGCGATCGTCTCCACCGTCGGGTTCCTGGCGAACGTCTTCGCCCAGCCCATCGCCGGTGCCCTGTCCGACGCGACGCGGTCGCGCTTCGGCCGCCGCACGCCGTGGATGGTGGGCGGCGGGCTCGCCGCCGCCGGCTTCATGATCGGGCTGCCGATGGCGGGCTCGGTCGTGACCGTCGCGCTCGTCTGGCTCGCCGTGCAGCTCGGCGTGAACGCACTACAGGCCGCCGCCACCGCGCTCGTCCCCGACCGGTTCCCGCCGGCCAAGCGGGGCGGCGTGTCCGGCATGGTCGGCCTCGGCATCACGATCGGCAACGCGGTCGGCGCGATCGTCGCGGGCACCTTCGCCGCGCAGGGCGCACTCCCCTACCTGGTGCTGGCGCTGCTGATGGTCGTCGTCGTGGGTTCGTTCGTGCTGGTCAACCGCGACGCCCCGAGCCTCGGATCTGCTCCCGCCGTCGAGCGGGTCCCCTTCTCCCTCAAGGCCTTCCTCAAGGGCTTCTGGGTCTCCCCGCGCCGCCACCCCGACTTCGCCTGGGCCTTCGCGTCCCGGTTCCTGATGGTGATCGGCTTCTACGGCGCCCAGACCTACGGCCTCTACATCCTGCGCGACTACGTCGGCCTGTCCGACACCGAGTCGACCGCCGTCGCCGCGCAGATCGGCGTGGTGCTGCTCGTCGGCGTGCTGCTCTCGGCGCTGGCCAGCGGCTGGCTGTCGGACAAGGTCGGCCGCCGCAAGCCCTTCATCGTGTGGTCGTCGGCCGTGATGGCCGTCGCGCTGGCAGTGCCGCTGTTCGTGCCCACCGTCACCGGCGTGATGATCTACAGCCTCCTGCTCGGCCTCGGCTTCGGCACCTACATCTCCATCGACCTCGCCCTCATGACCGAGGTGCTGCCCGCGAAGGCGGCCGGCGCGCGGAGCACCGCGGGCCGCGACCTCGCCGTCCTCGGCCTGGCCACCACGCTGCCGCAGGCGCTGAGCCCGTCGATCGCCGCGGCCCTCGTCGGCCTCACCGGCGGCTACCCGGTGGTGTTCGTGTCCGGCATCGTCTTCGTGATCGTCGGCGCGATCGCCGTGCTGCCGATCAAGTCCGTCCGATGACGCTGGCACTCACGCGTGCCGACGCGCTGCGGGCCGACCTGGTGCTCGCCCTCCCCGAGGGCACGGTGCTCACCGCGCCCGAGTCGCGCGAGGCCTACCGCCACGACGAGGCCGAATGGGCCCCGTCCGCCCTCCCCGCCGCCGTGGTGCGGCCGACCAGCGCCGAGCAGGTCCGCGACGTCGTGCGGGTGTGCCTGGAGCACGGCGCGCCCGTCGTGGCCCGCGGCGCCGGCACGGGGCTCTCGGGCGGCGCCAACGCCGTCGAGGGGTGCGTGGTCGTCAGCTTCGAGCGGATGGACGCGATCGTCGAGGTGAACACCCTCGAGCGCTACGCCGTGGTGCAGCCGGGCGTCGTCAACGACGACCTGCGTGCCGCCGTCGCCGGACAGGGCCTCTGGTACCCGCCGGACCCGGCCAGCTCGCCGTGGTCGACGATCGGCGGCAACGTGGCCACCAACGCGGGCGGCGTGTGCTGCGTGAAGTACGGCGTGACCCGGGACTACGTGCTGGAGCTGCAGGTCGTCACCGGCACCGGCGAGCTGGTGCGGGTCGGACGCCGCACCGCGAAGGGGGTCGCGGGCTACGACCTGGCCGGGCTGCTGGTCGGGTCCGAGGGCACGCTGGGCATCGTCACGGAGGTCACCGTGCGGCTGCGCCCGGCCCGCCCGGCCGAGCACACGGTCGTCGGGTACTTCGGGTCGCTGGTGGCGGCGGGCGAGGCCGTCGCGGCCGTCGCGGCGACCGGCGTGGTCCCGTCCGCGCTCGAGCTGCTCGACCAGCACTGCCTCGCCGCCGTCGACGAGTGGAAGAACATGGGGCTGCGGGCGGACGCCGTCGCGATCCTGCTCGCCCGCGTCGACGCCCCCGGCTCGGCCGGCGAGGCCGAGGCGGACGCGGTGCTCGCCGCCTTCGAGTCGGCCGGCGCGAGCTGGGCGGCCCGGTCCGACGACCCGCAGGATGCGGACGCGCTGTTCAGCGCCCGCCGGCTCGCCTATCCCGCCCTGGAGCGGCTGGGCCCCGTACTCACCGAGGACGTGTGCGTCCCGGTCGGCGCGGTCCCCGCGATGCTCGCGCGGGTGGAGGAGATCGGCCGCCGCCACGACGTCCTCGTCGCCACGATCGCCCACGCCGGCGACGGGAACTTGCACCCGCTGCTGATCACGCCGCCCGGCGACGACGCGGCCCGGGAGCGGGCGCAGCGCGCGTTCGCCGAGATCATGACGGCCGCGCTGGACCTCGGCGGGCCCGTCACGGGCGAGCACGGCGTGGGCCTGCTCAAACGCGATGGCCTCGAAGCCGAGCTCGATCCCGTGGTCACCGAGATGCACCGCGCCCTGCGGAGGGCCCTCGACCCGCACGGGATCCTCAATCCCGGCAAGGTCGTCGCCTGACTATTGCGACTACTGTCGCGTTAGAGTACCGTCGCGCTCGTGCTGATCCACCGCTGAGAACCCGTGTCCCATTCCCCCTCTCAGCGGAGGTCCCCATGTCATCCACGCTCACCAGCCCCGCCGCCGTCCTGCAGGGCGTCTCCTTCACCTGGCCCGACGGGACGGTCGCGTTCCGGGATCTCGACGCGGGCTTCGGCGTCGGGCGGACCGGACTGGTCGGCGCCAACGGTGCGGGCAAGAGCACGCTGCTGCGCCTGGTCGCCCGGGAGCTGCGGCCGGACTCGGGCACGCTCACCACGACCGGGCGACCCGCCCTCCTCCGACAGAATCTCGCGCTGCACACCGGGGACACCGTGTCCGACCTGCTCGGGATCGCGGACCGGCGGCGGGCGCTGGCCGCGGTCGAACGGGGCACCGCGACCGACGCGGACTGGACCGTGCTGGGCGAGGACTGGGACGTCGAGGACCGCGCCCGCGCCCGGCTCGACGCGCTGGGTCTGCCGGTGGATCTCGACCGCCGGCTCGACGGCCTGTCCGGCGGCGAGGCGACGCTCACCGCGCTGGCCGGGCTGCTCGTCGATCCCCCGCCCGTCACACTGCTCGACGAGCCCAGCAACAACCTCGACTCCGTTGCGCGGCAACGACTCCACGAGGCGATCGACACCTGGCCCGGGGTGCTCGTCGTCGCCGGGCACGATCGCGCGCTGCTCGACCGGATGGACCGGACGACCGAGATCCGGGACGGGCGGGCGCGGACCGTCGGCGGGCCGTGGTCGGAGTTCGTGCGCGTGGTCGAGGCCGAGCAGGAGGTCGCGCGCGGCGACGTCCGGGCGGCGGGCGAGCACCTGCGCCGCCAGGAGCGGGAGTGGGCCGACGCCCAGATCGTGCTGGCCCGGCGGCGGCGGTACGCGGCCCACGACTCGGCCACGAAACGGCGCCCGAAGGTGATCATGAACGAGCTGCGGCGCCGGGCCCAGGTGACCGCGGGCAGCTACAAGGCCCTGCACCGGGACCGGCTCGCCGACGCCCGGGCCGCGCTCGACCGCGCCGAGGACCGGGTGCGGGAGGACGACCGGATCCGGATCGACCTGCCCGCCACCGAGGTGCCGTCCGGCCGCGAGGTCGTGCGGCACGGGACCACGCTGGTGCGGGGGCCGGAGCGGATCGCGGTGACCGGGCCGAACGGGGCCGGCAAGACGACCCTGCTGGACGTGATCGCCCGGGCCGCGACCGTGCCCGTCGGGTACCTGGGGCAGCGGCGGGGCTTCGCCTCACCGGACCGCTCCGCGCTGGAGACGGTCGGCGGCGAATGGCAGGCGGCCCGCGCGGGCCTGGCGCGCTTCCTGATCACCGGCGACGACGCGACCCGGCCGGTCGGGACGTTGTCGGGCGGGGAGCGGTTCCGGGTCCACCTGGCCCGGATCCTGCTGGCGGACCCCGCACCCCGCCTGCTCCTGCTCGACGAGCCGACCAACGACCTGGACCTGGACTCGGTGGCGGCCCTGGTCGACGCGCTCACCGGCTTCCGCGGGGCGCTGCTGGTGGTGAGCCACGACGAACCCCTGCT
This sequence comes from Pseudonocardia ailaonensis, assembly GCF_039531635.1. Lineage (NCBI taxonomy): Bacteria > Bacillati > Actinomycetota > Actinomycetes > Pseudonocardiales > Pseudonocardiaceae > Pseudonocardia > Pseudonocardia ailaonensis. The sequence goes on from NZ_BAAAQK010000006.1 coordinate 125,429, forward strand.
CGCCGACCTCGGCACCACCCGCCGCTGGACCGTCGCGGGTGGACGGTCGCCGCGGATCGTGGCGGACGCGCCGTGAGCACCCCGGGGGCCGCGCGACCAGGAGGGCGGACGGCCCGGGTGCGGGCAGCGGTGCTCGCGGCCACCCTCGACGAGCTGACGGAGCACGGGTTCGACGCGCTGACCGTGGACGGGATCGCGGCGCGGGCCGGGGTGCACCGCGCGACCCTGCACCGCCGATGGGGGGACGTCGGCGGCCTGCTCGCCGCGGCCCTCGACGACTCGGCGGCCGACGGCTGGACCCCACCGGACACCGGGTCGCTCGTCGAGGACCTCGTCGCCCTGGCGGAGGAGGTCCGCGCCGCCCTGGCCGAGCCGCGGTCGGTGACCGCCGCCGTCATCGGGGCCTCGTTCCGCTCACCCGTCGCCGCGGACGCTCTGCGCCGCTTCCTCTCCGGCCGCTACGACCGGTGCCGGACCGTGGTGGAGCGGGCCGCCGCGCGCGGCGAGGCCCCGCCGGGCGTCGACGCGCAGGCGGTCCTGGTCGCCGCCACCGCGCCCGTCTACCACCACGCCCTGCTCCTCTGCGAGGTTCCCGACGCCGCCGCCGTGC